>JAEPKX010000010.1:0-3547 GCA_021375695.1 Candidatus Igneacidithiobacillus taupoensis
TTAGGGGCGGGGAAAAGCCCAACGCACATCGCAGCCAAGGTTAGCGTAGGGGAGGATTGCAACCTCACAGTGCAGATTCCGCTAGAGGTATTCCAGCTTCTCTGCGCCTGGCGCGGGAATAGCTACAAGGCTGCCGCCTGGTTACAGGCCAGAATCATGGAAGTAGCCAGCCTGTCGCCAGAGGCGGTAACCCACTATCTGAACCTGATGATTCGCCAGCAACTGCCGACTGCAGAACGAGCCAAGGGCCAGCGCGAACCCTTGGATCTACCCAGGGTCGAGGTAACCCCCTGCGTCAACCGTCCGCCTCACCTGCAGCATTTTGCCCACTGAGGAACCCATAAACGCTCGGTACAACTATCCAATAGATATGGAGGAAATATGACCCTTGGCAGTGAATCTGTAGATGTACTGACCATTGGTGCCGGTGGTGGCGCTTATCCTGCGGCCTTTCGCCTGGCCCGTGCAGGACTCTCGGTAGTCATGGTCGATCCCAAAGGAGTCATGAGTGGTAACTGTCTCTACGAGGGTTGCGTTCCCTCCAAGGCGATCCGAGAGACGGCCGAAATTCTGGAAACCCAGCGCCGCTTTGCGCATTTCGGGCTCACTGGCTCACTCCAGGTGGACTATGGGCAGGTGGTCGCCCACAAAGACGCCATACAGTCCCGTCGCTATGCCCAACATGCCCAAGAACTGGCCAATACTCCCAATCTCCAGCTGATTCAGGGTACTGCACGGTTTCTCGATCCCCATACGGTTGCGATAGATACAGAAACCGGGCAACGCAACTTTCATTGTGCACATATCATCATCGCCAGCGGTGCCGATGTCTTTGTCCCACCCATTCCCGGTGCCGAACTCTGTCTGACCAGTCACGATTTGTACAAACCAGAACCCGTCCTGCGTACCCTCCCCAAGCGGATGCTGATCATTGGGGGAGGCTATATCGGCCTGGAAACCGCCTCCTTCTTTGCGGCTTTTGGTACCCAGATCACCCTGCTCCAGAAAGGACCACAACTGCTAACGGGCATGGATCGGGAAATGGTGGAGATGTTGCTGCCACTGCTTTCGCCCAATATCCATTTCATACTCAATGCCGAGGTCGAGCGGGTGGAAGCAACCGCTACCGGACGCAGACTGTTCTACCAACAAGCTGGCACTACCCAGCAACTGGAAGCCGACGTCGTGCTCATGGCCGTGGGTCGTCGCCCGGCAATCCCCGCAGGGACGGCCGATATTGGTATCGAGATTGGCAAGCGCGGCATTGTGGTTGGGCCTTCACTGCAGACCCGTTATCCCCATATCTACGCGGCGGGCGATGTCAACGGGCAAGTCCCCCTCTTTCACGCCGCGGTGCGGCAGTCCCTCGTTGCCGCCCATAACATTCTGGGCGGAGATCAACCCCTGGATTATGCCGATTTCCAAAGCGTTCCCACCACCATTTTTACCTTGCCGGGCGCTGCCTATATTGGCTTATCGGCCAGCCAGGCAGCCCAGCAAGGACTTGCGGTGCGTACGGGCAGCTACGATTTCCAGGAAGATTCCCGGGCCCAGATCCTCGAGGCCATGGGCGGAGGCATCCGTCTCTTTTTTGCCAAGGAGAGTCTGCGGCTGGTAGGCGGCTGGGTGGTCGGCATCGATGCCGGCTCACTCATTGGCGAGATTGGACTGGCGCTGAGCAAGGGCTTGACTGCTTATGATCTTGCCCAGTTTGCCGATCAGCATCCCATGAGTGCCGAAGGGATTGGCAAGGCTGCGCGGAGCTTGTTCTAGTCTTCCAGGGCTTCGGGGTGGATCTTGGGGACCGCGGGGGGGCTAGGCCGCTCCCACTGGTATTCCTGCCCTACCCTTGGCGCACTTTGTTTATAGCGCTGAAAGGCTTGCAAGCGAGCCAATTCGCGACGCAGTTCGGTCTCTGCCGCCAGAAAATCCATGGTGCTTTGGCGTTTTGCAGCGAGCTCTTGTTCCAGGGTTTGAATTTTCTGTTGGGCCCGCATGGGATCGATATCGGGAATGCGCATCCCATGATCGGCAAGAATCGTGCAAAGATCGGGTTGCACCTCGGCTATGCCTCCCTCCAGGAAGAGTCGGGTTTCCTGACCATCTTGCTGGACATAGCGCATTTCACCGCCATTGATGGGGGTCAAGAGGGGGGCATGGCCGGCCAGCACGCCTAACTCCCCCAACACCCCCGGGATCACCACAAAGCGAACGGGTCCTTCGAAAATTACCCCTTCCAAGTCGACAATTTGCAAGCGAAAGGTCCGTTGCCCAGCAATCATTAATACTTACCCCATGGCGAGAGAGACACCATCAGTATAGGAACCTATCGGTTCGCGGTCAGCCCAAAGGCCATTTTCATTTCGAACGACGCGCGTTCCCGAAAGTAGCACAATGACAGGATCAATATATATAGAAATATTTTTTGCGTAATCCTAGATCGTAGTCTACCCTGAAATGGGGTTCCATGAATCAAACACTGGCGGGTTGAAGGAGAGGATTCCTATGAGTACCCATCGTTTCATTCGTTTTTTCGATCAAATCGGCATGGCCGACGTGCCCTTGGTCGGGGGCAAAAACGCCTCGTTGGGCGAGATGTACCAAAAGCTCAGCAGCCAAGGCATTCGCATCCCCAACGGCTTTGCCATCACCGCCGAGGCGTACCGCTACATGCTCGATGCGGCGGGCGCCTGGGGCGCGCTGCACGAGGCGCTCGATGGCCTTGATCCCTCCAATGTGCAAGACCTGGCGCGCCGTGGCAAACGCGCCCGCGAGATCGTCTACGGCGCCGGGCTGCCAGCAGACCTGGCCGCTGAAATCCTCGCCGCCTATCGCACCCTGCAGGCGCAATACGGCCAAGATCTGCGCCTGGCCGTGCGCAGCTCCGCCACCGCCGAAGACCTGCCCACCGCCAGCTTTGCCGGACAGCAGGACACCTACCTCAACATCCACGGCGAACAAAGCCTGCTCGACGCCTGCCGCCGCGACTTTGCCAGCCTGTTCACCGACCGCGCCATCCACTACCGCATCGACCAGGGCTTCGACCACTTCAAGGTGGCACTGTCCATCGGCGTGATGAAAATGGTGCGCTCCGACCTGGCGGCCTCAGGCGTGATGTTTTCGCTGGACACCGAATCCGGCTTTCGCGACGTCGTCTTCATCACCGGCGCCTATGGCCTGGGCGAAAACGTGGTGCAAGGCGCGGTCGATCCCGATGAGTTTTTCGTGCACAAACCCACCTTCGCCCGCGGGCATCGCGCCGTGCTGCGCCGCAGCCTGGGCGACAAGGCGGTCAAAATGGTCTTCGTCGAAGGCGATGCCCGGCAGACCACGCGCAACATCCCCACCCCCAAAGACGACCGAGAACGGTTTTGCCTGGAGGATGCCGATGTGCTCGAGCTGGCCGACGCGGCGATCAAAATCGAGCAACACTACGGTCACCCCATGGACATGGAATGGGCCAAGGACGGGCTGGAAGGCAAAATCTACATCGTCCAGGCGCGGCCCGAGACCGTTGCCTCCCAGCGCCGCGCCACCCAAATTGAAA
>JAEPKX010000010.1:3647-46958 GCA_021375695.1 Candidatus Igneacidithiobacillus taupoensis
ATCGAGCAACACTACGGTCACCCCATGGACATGGAATGGGCCAAGGACGGGCTGGAAGGCAAAATCTACATCGTCCAGGCGCGGCCCGAGACCGTTGCCTCCCAGCGCCGCGCCACCCAAATTGAAAGCTATGTGCTCGACGGCCAGGGCGAACCTTTGGCCAGCGGCCGCTCGGTCGGGGAAAAAATTGCCAGCGGCCGCGCCCGGGTGATTCCCGACGTGGCGCACCTGAGCGACTTCCAGCCCGGCGAAGTGCTGGTGGCCGACACCACCACCCCCGACTGGGAGCCGGTAATGAAAACCGCCGCGGCCATCGTCACCAACCGCGGCGGCCGAACCTGCCATGCGGCCATCATTGCTCGCGAGCTGGGAATCCCGGCAGTGGTCGGCGCCGGCAACGCCACCAGCGTCGTGCCCAGTGGCGAGACGGTCACCGTCTCCTGCGCCGAGGGCGACGCGGGCAAGGTCTACCGGGGCGCCGTGCCGTTTCACGTCGACAAGGTCGAGGTCGGCGACATCCCGCGCCCGGCCACGCAAATCATGATCAATCTCGGCAACCCGGACGTTGCCTTCAAAACCGCGTTCCTGCCCAATGACGGGGTCGGCCTGGCGCGCATGGAATTCGTCATCAATGAATCCATCCGCGCGCATCCCTTGGCGCTGCTGCACCCGGAGAAGGTCAAGGACCCTGCGGCGCGTGCGGCCATCGCGCGGCTGCTAAGCGGCGACGCCGATGGGGCAAGCTTTTTTGTGCAGAAGCTGTCCGAAGGCATCGGCACCATCGCCGCGGCGTTCTGGCCCAAGCCGGTGGTGGTGCGCATGTCCGACTTCAAGTCCAACGAATACGCCAGCCTCATCGGCGGCGCCGACTTCGAGCCCGACGAGGACAACCCCATGCTCGGCTTCCGCGGCGCCTCGCGCTACGCCCATCCAGCGTATGCCGAAGGCTTCCGCCTGGAATGCCTGGCGATGAAGCGGGTGCGCGAAGACATGGGGCTGAGCAATGTGATCCTCATGCTGCCCTTCGTGCGCCGCGTGCAGGAGGCCGACGCGGTACTGGCGAAAATGGCCGAATACGGCCTGGCGCGCGGCGAAGCGGGGCTACAGATTTACGCCATGTGCGAGATCCCCAACAACGTCATACTCATCGACCAGTTTGCGCGGCGTTTCGATGGCTTCTCCATTGGTTCCAACGATCTCACCCAGCTCACCCTGGGCGTGGACCGCGACAGCGAAATCGTGGCCTTCGACTACGACGAGCGCGACGATGGGGTCAAGGAAATGATCCGCCTGGCGGTGCAGGGCTGCCGTCGCAATGGCATCCACTCCGGTTTGTGCGGCCAGGCCCCGTCAGACTACCCGGAGATGGCGCAATATCTGGTCGAACTGGGCATCGACAGCATGAGCCTGAACCCGGACACCGTCATCGCCACCACCCGGCATGTGCTCGACGTGGAGGCCCGCCTGAAGAAAAAAGGAAGTTCCGAACAGCAACAGCCCTAAGTCCCCTTTGGAGGTTCCTATGCGTTGCCTGGTCACCAGTGCCCGTCCCTATGATCGGGAATTTTTGGAGGCGGCCAATCAAGGCCGCCACGAACTGGTCTTTACCGAAAGCCCACTCCAGGCCCGTACGGCTTTCATGGCCCAAGACTTTCGAGCGGTCTGCCCATTTGTGGATGACCGTCTGGATGAAGCTACCCTGCAAACCCTGGCGCGGCTGGGTACCCGGCTCGTGGTCCTGCGCAGTACCGGCTACAACCATGTGGATATTCGTGCCGCCGAGCGTTTGGGGATCGAAGTCATGCGCGTGCGGGAATATTCCCCCTATGCGGTTGCGGAATTCGCCATGGCCCTAATGTTGAGTCTCAATCGGAAGGTGCATCGGGCCTACAATCGCGTTCGGGAAGGAAATCTCCTCCTCGATGGCTTGCTGGGTTTTGATATGCACGGCAAAACCGTGGGTATTGTCGGCACCGGCAAGATCGGTACCGCCCTTGCCAGGATTTTGCAGGGTATGGGCTGCCAGCTCTTGGGCTACGATGTCGTACAAAACCCCCAATGCAAGGCCTTGGGCCTGGACTATGTGCCCCTCGAAGAACTGCTGCAAAAAAGCCAAATCGTGAGCCTGCATCTCCCCCTGTTCCCCGAGACGCAGCACCTCATCAACGCCGAGCGGCTTGCCTTGCTGCAACCCGGTGCCATCCTTATCAATACCAGCCGGGGGGGCTTGATCGATACCACTGCCCTCATTGCCGCCCTCAAGAGTCGTCATCTGGGTGCCGTCGGCCTGGATGTCTATGAGGAAGAAGCAGATCTATATTTTCGGGATCACTGCGATGATGTGATTTGCGACGACACTTTTGTGCGTTTGCTGACTTTTCCCAATGTGATCGTCACCGGGCACCAAGGTTTCTTTACCCGAGAGGCTCTGCAAACCATCGCGGCCACCACCATCCAGAATCTTAGCGACTACAGTGAGGGCCGTGCCAACGGCAATGAGGTGCGTGCCCAATGACCGCACCGATCAACCCCTCTTGTCCTCCGACAACCGTCCAATTTCCCAGCAGTGACGGGCTTCAACTCGAAGCCGATCTCTATCCAGGGCAGTCCCATTGGCTCCTTCTCTTTCATGGTAAAGCCTACCATAAAGAAATCTGGAAAGATCAGCTCCTCGCTGGATTGTCCAGTGCCGACCTTACCATGCTGGCAGTCAACTTTCGGGGCTATGGTCAGTCCCAGGCGGGTGCCCCAGATTATGATCAAGATGTCCTAGCAGCACTGCATTATGCTTGGGCAAAGGGAGCAAGCACGGTGACTGCCTTGGGGGCCTCCATGGGAGGAACGGCTCTATTGCAGGCAATGACCTGCATGGAAGCAATACTCGATGGGGTCATCTTGCTCTCCCCCGCCGGACAACCCAAGGATCTGGCTCTTCTTGGGGGAAAGGCAAGAAAGGGTTTGCTGCTCTATAGTGAAAAGGAAGCCTACGCAGAAAATTGCGAGCGGGTGCGGCAGGGTCTTCCCTTTCCGCTCGAAGTTCACACTTGGCCTGGGAACTTGCATGCCCACCAATTGTTGGCCGATCCCATCACGGGTCCCCAGGTGCGATCCGTAATCCTGGGATTTCTGGAGGCATAACCAAGACTTTTTTCAACTGGATTCGCCGCCAAAGAATCCTCGCCACCATACGGAGCTATTGAGGCATGGATACATCCATCGATCCCAAAAAATGGGAACAACAGACGGTAGAAGAATCCTTCCAGGCGTTGGAGAGCAGCTCCCAAGGCTTGACTACTGCCGAGGCCAGCAAGCGTCTTGAAACCTTCGGTCTAAATGCGCTGGAAGAACACGACATCCCCCTCTGGAAAAGGCTGATCAGCTATTTCTGGGGACCTATACCCTGGATGATTGAAGCCGCTGCCCTTCTCTTTGCCATCAACAGCGACTGGAAAAGTTTTGGCGTCATTTTTGCCATGCTACTCATCCATGGTGGCATCGTTTTTTCGCGCGGACTCCCCTTCCTCATCCCGCTCACCTTCCTATTGCTGGTGTTGGTGACCTCCATTCCTGTGGCCATGCCGGTCGTTCTCTCGGTCACCATGGTTTTGGGGACACTGTCTCTTTCCCGAATGAAGGAAGACATGGCCTTGCACCGCGTCGTTCGGCAAGCCTTTCGAAACTGGCAGCAAGGAGCCAAGCAAAAATGAATGCTCTCACCCGGAAAACTCCCCCATTGCGCCCGGTATTGTTGGTGATCTTTGATGGCTTTGGCCTCAATCCCAATCGTGCCTTCAACGGCTGGGCCCAAGCTCGCACCCCCCATCTGGACCATTACTTTGCGAGCTGCCCGCATTCGGCCCTGCAGGCGTCCGGACGGGCCGCAGGCCTGCCCGATGGCCAGTTTGGCAACTCCGAAGTGGGCCACCTGACCCTGGGTGCCGGTCGGGTCTTGCTCCAGGACCTGGTACGGATTTCCGAAAGTCTGGCTGCTGGAGAATTTGCCAGGATCCCGGCCTGGCAAGAGTTCCTGCAAGGGCGCCACCGACTCCACCTGGTGGGAATGATCTCCAACGGTGGTGTGCACTCCCACATCGATCACCTGCTCGGGATCCTCCCCCTGGTGGTGGCGGCCGGGGTGGAGCCCATCGTGCATATGATCACCGATGGCCGTGATACCGCTCCCCAATGCGCCGACCAGTTCGCAACAACAGTGGAAGAGCGCCTGCAACAATTGGGCAAAGGTCGCATTGCCACCATCTGTGGGCGCTACACTGCCATGGACCGCGCCGGTCACTGGGACCGCACCCAGCAAGCATGGGAGGCATTGGTCTTGGGTAAGGGTCAGCTTGCCAGTGATGCGGTCACGGCCATTCACGCTGCCTGGCAGCGGGGGGAAAAGGATGAGTTCATCCAACCCACCCTGCTTGGGGACCCCAGGCAAGATCGCATTGCCCCAGGGGAAGCCGTGTTCTTTTTCAATTTCCGCTCCGATCGCATGCGGCAATTGAGCGCCGCCCTCGGTATGCCCGACTTCCAGGGCTTTGACCGTGGTCCAGAACAGGCCCGACCCGTGCTCTGCATGACCTCCTACAATGATGAATATTCCTTTCCGGTACTCTTTCCACCGGAAATTCCCCACCAGGTCCTGGCAGAAGTCGTGAGTGAGGCGGGCTTGCAGCAGTTCCATTGTGCCGAAACCGAGAAGTACGCCCATGTCACCTACTTTTTCAATGGAGGGCGGGAAGAGCCCTTCCCCGGAGAAGATCGGACCATCATCCCCTCGCCCCAGGTAGCGACCTATGATCTACAACCGGAAATGAGCGCTCCCCAGGTGGCCGATCGCATTATCGCTGCCGTGGAAAGCGGCCAATATGCTTTCATCCTGGTCAACTTTGCCAATGGCGACATGGTCGGCCATACGGCCAAGATCCCCGCCATTCTCCGCGCCGTGGAAACCTTGGATCTACAATTTCATCGGGTTGCCCAAGCGGCCTTACAGGCTGGATTTCAGGTGATCTTGACGGCAGACCATGGCAACTGTGACGAGATGGTGGACCCCCTCACCGGCGCTCCCCATACCCAACACACGGTCTATCCCGTGCCTTTTCTGCTCTTAGGTGCGGGCCATCGGCGACTGGGGATCGGGCGAGGCATTGCCGATGTGGCCCCGACGGTGCTGGAACTACTGGGCATCCCCCAGCCCACCGAAATGACCGGACGGAGTTTGTTGTTGGCGTAAGCAAAGGAAAATCTTGCAAAGGAGATCAGGTACATGTCTGCAAAAGAACAGATACAAGAAGTCGAGCAACTCACCGAGGGGTTGAAGGGTCAATATCCCGCCGAGATCAATTCCTTTTTGGGATTCATGGGAAAAGCCGAAGGGAATCCCGCGTTGAGCAAGGCCCAAAAGGAACTGATCAATGTTGCCTTATCTGTAGCGGCCCAATGCGAGTGGTGTATTGCCCTGCATGTGAGAAGTGCGATCAAGGCCGGCGCCAGTCGCGATGAAATCATGAGCGCCGGGTTTCAGGCAGTTTTGATGCATGGGGGTCCCGCCCTGATGTATCTCGTCCCACTCACCAAAGCCATCGATGAATTTCTTGCGGAGGAACAACATGGATAGGAACCACCTGCTGGCCATGCTCCGGGACATGCTGCGGGCGCGGGCCTTTGAGGAAGCCGCCGCCCAAAGCTATGCCCAAGGGGACATTGCCGGTTTCTTGCACCTGTATCCAGGCGAAGAGGCCGTCGCTGTCGGCGTCCTTCATGCCAGTGAACCGGGGGATTACATCGTCAGTACTTATCGAGAACATGTCCATGCCCTGGTCCGCGGCATTCCCGCCCGTGCCCTCATGGCCGAACTCTTTGGCAAAAAAACCGGGGTGAGTTCCGGGCTCGGGGGCTCCATGCATCTTTTCGATCGGGAACGCCGTTTTCTGGGCGGCTACGCCATTGTCGGAGAAACCTTTCCCATCGCCCTTGGGGCCGCCTATGCCGTTGCTTATCGTCGCTTACCGGAAGCCGTAATTTGCTTTTTTGGCGATGGCGCCGTCAATCAAGGAACCTTCCACGAATCCCTGAACATGGCAGCATTATGGAAACTCCCCATTTTTTTCGTTTGCGAAAACAATCACTATCAGATTGGCACCGAAATCCATCGCCACTCGGCCCTGACCGATGTCTATAAACGGGCCTGTGCCTATGGGATCCCCGCCGAACAAGTGGACGGCATGGACGTACTCGCCGTCCATGGGGCGGCCCAACGGGCCCTCGATCGGGTCCGCAGCGGCGATGGCCCGCAATTTCTGGAGCTCACCACCTATCGCTATCGCGGACATTCCATGGCCGATCCCGGCACCTATCGGCCGGCGGCGGAACTCAAGGCCTATGAAGCAGCCGATCCCATTGCCGCTGCCATCCACGAATTTTCGTTCCAATATCCCTCTGGCCAACTGCCCCAGGACTGCCTCCAACGCTTTACCGAGCATTGCTGCACCGCAGGCCAGGTGGACGAAGCTGCCATTGCGCGCCTTCGCCAGGAAGTACAGGCCGAAATGGACGATGCCCGCCAATTTGCCAAGGAAAGCCCGGCCCCAAGCCTGGAAGATGCTTGGGCGGCATTGACCCGTAATCACCGTCTGGAAATTTTGATGGAAGGAGTGGGCGCATGAGTGAATGGCTCTATTGGCAGGCATTGAACCGAGCCCTCGATGCCGAGCTCGCAGCCGATGATAGCGTTTTTACCCTCGGGGAGGATGTCGGTCTCTATGGCGGTACCTATCGAGTGACCGAAGGCCTCCTTGCCAAATATGGCGAATGGCGGGTGCGCGATACCCCTATCTCCGAAAATAGTTTTACGGGACTTGGGGTAGGCGCCGCGATGCTCGGCTTGCGCCCAGTAGTGGAAATCATGACCGTGAATTTTGCCTTGCTGGCCATGGATGCCATCGTCAACATGGCGGCCAAAATCCCGTTCATGTCGGGCGGTCAGTTTCCCATGGGCCTGACCCTGCGCATGCCAGGCGGGGTTGCCAAGCAGTTGGGAGCCCAGCATTCCCAACGTCTGGAGGCCATGTTCATGGGGGTACCGGGCCTGCGCATGGTCGTCCCCAGCACACCCCAGGATGCCTATTGGCAGCTGCGCCAAGCCATCCGCAGCGATGACCCGGTGATTGTCCTCGAACACGAACTGCTCTATTTCAGTAAAGGGGAAGTGGACGAAGGAGCGAGCGCACCTCCCATCCACCAAGCCCTGCTCCGCCGGGAAGGCAGGGATCTCACCTGCATTGCCTACTCCCGCATGGTTCAGCTTACCCTCCTTGCCGCCGAAGAACTAGCCAAGGAGGGAATCGAGATGGCCGTCATCGACCTGCGCAGTCTCTCGCCCATCGACTGGAAGACTTGCGCAGACTCGGTCAACAGCACCCATCGCTGTTTGATCGTCGAGGAGGATTGCCAATTTGCCGGTGCCGGTGCCGAACTGGCTGCTACCTTGCAGGAACAGTGTTTTTATCTTTTGGACGCCCCAATCGGCAGAGTGGCGGGTCTGCCAATCCCTACTCCCTTCAATGGCGACCTGGAAGCGGCAAGCATCCCGCGCGTCGAAGACATCGTCCAGGCCGCCCGGAAGCAGCTTGGTCAAAGCAAAGGAGTTTCTCGATGAAAAAAGAACCGATTCTGATGCCGGTTCTCTCGGATACCATGCAAACCGGTCGATTAACACGTTGGAACAAATCTGTTGGCGATCCAGTCCACAAAGGCGACGCCATTGCCGAAGTCGAAACCGACAAGGCGATTTTGGATGTAGAAGCCTTTGCCGATGGCTATCTCGCCGGCCCCTTGGCCCCCCTGGACGAGGACATTCCCGTGCGCCAAGTCATCGGCTATCTGGTAGATACCCCACCGGCAGCCCAACGTGCAGACTCGGCTCCCCAGCAGGAAAAACCAGCCAGCAAATCTGCCGTTCCAGAAACTCTAGACCGCCCCCATCCGGCTGCATCCGAAGCCCCGTCAAGCCAACCTGTTACCGTCGCACCCATCACCCAGTCCGCTACAAAAACCCATGTCGAAACCTCTGCAGGGTCGCTTTCTGCCCAAGTCTCTGCCGAAGCAAGTCCCAGGGTCGCCAACCCTCACCCAGCCGGTGTGGTCGGTGCCACCCCTTATGCCCGGGCCCTTGCCCAGGACCTGGATATGGATATCCGCCAGGTTGCGCCGGGTCCCGATGGTTCCATTCACGCGAGTCAAGTACTGGCTGCTGCGTTGGCACCACAGCATGTCGATCTTCGTTTCAGTCCACCCTATGAGATCCACAAAGCAAGCAGCATGCGCGCAGCCGTTGCAAGGAATATGGTGGCGACACTGCAAACCCCCACCTTCCGTATCAGTGGTCGTTTTGACCTCTCTCCCTTACACCAGCAAAGCAAAAACCAGGGGGTGAGCTTGACCCTGGCCCTGGCGCGAGCTTGTGCGTTGACGGTTGCAGAAGATCCCTGGTTCAACCATTGCTGGACCCCACAGGGCCTAGCCATCCGCAAACGCGTGGATGTAGGCATTGCGGTAGATACCAATGGCGGGCTGGTCACGCCGGTACTTCGTGATATGGCCACGCGCCCTCTCCCCGATTTGGCCGAAGACTGGCGTATTTTGCTGAACAAAAGCAAAAGCGGCAGGCTCGTACCAGAAGATTATCAGGGTGCCAGCTTTTATCTTTCCAATCTGGGTATTTTCCCGGAGATTACCCAATTTGACGCCATCGTCCCGGTTGGGGCATCAGCCATCCTGGCGGTATCGGCTCCCGGAACGGACGGCTGTACCGATCTCACGCTCAGTTGTGACCATCGAGTCATTTTTGGCGCGGACGCCGCGCGCTTCCTCCAACGCCTGGCACAACGCTTACGGAATCTGGCATGGCTGCAGTAAAACACATCCTCGCCCTCAACAGCGGCTCTTCCTCCCTCAAGTTCGCCCTCTTTCGCTGCGGCGACCAAGGCGAGGAAGCTCTCCTTATGGGGGCTGCCGAACGCATTGGCGAAAGTACAGGACGGTTGTGGGTAGAGAGCGAGGGGCGGCGCTTCTATGACGAAATCCGCCCTATTGCCAGTCCCAAGGAGGCCCTGGCAGCCCTTTTCGAGGAACTGCGCGCCCGCAGGATCGATCCCCCCGATGCCATTGGTCATCGCATCGTCGCCGGCGGGCCCCGGCACACCCAGCATTGCCTGGTGGATCGCGCCGTCCTGCAGGATCTTCGGCAAGCCCTGCCCTTTGCCCCCTTGCATCTGCCAGCAGCCATTGCCGGCATTGACGCCTGCCAAGCGCTGTGGCCCGATCAGCCCCAGGTGGCCTGTTTCGATACGGCTTTCCATCGCAGCATCCCAGAGCTTGCCGCCCGCCTCCCCCTACCCCGCCATTTTTGGCATGAAGGTGTGCGCAAGTATGGATTTCATGGTCTTTCCTACGAATTCATCCAAAGCCAACTCCCCGATCGGGGTGAGGCCCCCACCATCATTGCCCATTTGGGTAATGGTGCCAGCATGGCCGCCCTTTCCCATGGTTGCTGTCAGGATACCACCATGGGGCTGACCCCCACGGGGGGATTGGTGATGGGGACCCGCAGCGGCGATCTGGATCCAGGGGTACTGCTCTATCTCCTCGCGGAAAAGGGCTACAACGCCCAACGGCTCGAGCATCTCCTCAATCACCAGTCGGGTTTGCTGGGGGTTTCCGCGTGTACGGGCGACATGGAAAAGCTCTTGCACGCCCAGGAGACCAACCCCCATGCCAAAGAGGCCATCGCCCTCTTTGCCTACAGTGCCCGCAAGCACTTGGCGAGTCTGATGGGGGTACTGGGCGGTCTGCAACGCCTGGTCTTTACGGGTGGCATCGGCGAACACGCCAGCGCCGTCCGCTGGGCAATCTGCCGCCCCCTGGAGGGCTTGGGAATCGCTCTGGACCCCATCGCCAATGCCCACAGTAGCAAGGCAACGCAGCGCATCTCGCGGCCGGAGAGCCCGGTCGAAGTGCTGGTGATCCCCACCGACGAAGACCGCATGATCGCCCGCCATGCCTATGGTCTGGCTTTTCCAACCCTCACCGATCCGGCCACCACTGCCCCAAGGAGTTGACCATGCCCTATCCCCATTTTGATGCCTTGCTTGCGGAAGCCGCCAGGCTCCCCCCAGTAAGCGTGGCCGTCGTAGATGCCACCGAAGAGCACGTCCTGCGTGGGGCCTGCGACGCCCAGGCCCAGGGCTTTCTGGAGCCCATCCTGATCGGGGATCCGACGATCCTGGAGCCCCTGCTGCGCCGGCTGGAGCAGGACTGTCCCGCTGCGCGCAACGCCCAGATTGTCGCCGCCGCTTCTGCCGAAGAAGCCGCCGAACTAGGGGTGGAACTGGTGGAAAAGGGCCGCGCCCAGGCCCTCATGAAAGGGCACCTGCACAGCGATACCTTTCTCCATCCCATCCTGGCCAAACTGCGTACCAAACAACGTCTGTCCCACGTCTTCGTAACGGACATCGACACCTATCCCAAGCTGTTATTGATCAGCGATGCCGCCATCAACATCAGTCCGGATTTGGCCACCAAAGCGGCCATTCTCCAAAATGCCATCCAGTTGGCAAGGATTCTCGGGGTGGACGAGCCCAAAGCCGCCATTCTCTCGGCGGTGGAGGTCATCAATCCCGCCATTCCCTCCACCATCGATGCGGCTTGTCTCTCCAAAATGGCCGATCGCGGACAGATCGAGGGCGCCTTGGTGGATGGCCCACTGGCCTTTGACAACGCTATTTCCAAAGAGGCCGCCAGGATCAAAGGGATCCGCAGTAGCGTGGCCGGGGATGCCGATATCTTGCTGGTCCCCGACCTGGTTTCCGGCAATATTCTGGCCAAGGATCTGGAATACCTGGCCGGGGCAAGCCTTGCCGGTATCGTCCTCGGGGCCCAAGTCCCCATCATCCTCAATTCCCGCGCCGATCCCGCACGGGCGCGCCTGGTTTCGGCCGCCCTGGTCGCCCTCATCCAGCATCAGGAAGTCAAGCCATGAACAGTGCCACAGCCCAGTGTTTGCCCATCGCCACCCTCACCCTGAATCCCTCTGTGGATATCTCCTACGAGGTAGACCAGCTCATCCCCGACCAAAAAACCCCGGCCCGCAACACCCGCTTCGATCCCGGCGGCAACGGTATCAATGTTGCCCGTGCCCTCAAAGAACTCTTGGTCTGTGCCCACAGTTGCTGCATCGTCGCCGGCCTCGTCGGTGAGCTCTTACAGCGTTTACTCGCGCACGGTCTGGATAATCCTCATTGTACCTCCGTGGAAGGCGAAACCAGGATCAATACCACCATCGTCGAGCGGGAGCCTCGCCAGCAACTGGAAGTCACCGCTACCGGACCCCGGGTATCCGCCATTGCCCTGCAGAGCATTACCGCGACCTTTCTCGATCTCTGTACGGGTGGCTTTGGGGTCCTGACGGGCTCGGTACCCCCCGGTGTGGACGACGACATCTATGCCGCCCTGACGGACAAAGTCCAGGCCAGTGGTGGCAAGGCCATCGTCGATGCCCATGGCCCTCTCCTCCAACATGCCTTGCCGCAGCGGCCCTTTCTCATCAAACCCAATCAGTATGAGCTTGCTCTCCTCAGCGGGCAGGAACTATCCAGTCTCGAGGCCGTCGCCGCAGAAGCCCGCAAGATACAACAACAGGGAGTTACCTTTGTCTGTGTTTCCCTGGGTGCCCAGGGAGCCCTGCTGGTCGGTCCCGACGGCAGCCATCTGGCCAAAGCCCCGCCCATTACCGTGCGTTCTACGGTGGGTGCCGGGGACTCCATGGTCGCGGGCCTAATGGCGGCTTTCGCCCAACACAAGCACCCAGCCGAGGCCCTACGCCTGGGGGTAGCCTGTGGTAGTGCCACAGCGACCCAACCAGGAACTGCTCTCTTTACCCGGGAAAAGGTGATTCAGTTGTTGCAACAAATCGATGTCCAACCCCTGGACATCTAGGTAGTAAACCCAAGGAGGAAAGTACCATGGCCGAACAGCAAACCGACATACTCATCATTGGCGGCGGACCCGCCGGAATGATGACCGGAATTACCGCCGCCCAGTTTTCTCCCCACAAATCCGTGTTACTGGTACGACCGGAAAAAGATGCGGTCATTCCTTGTGGAATCCCCTATATTTTTGGAACATTGGGAGGTACCGACGAAGATATGGCGGGCCGCGCCCCACTCCTGACCGCAGGCGGCAAAATCCGGACCGATCGGGTGCAATCGGTGGATCGAAAGCAACGGACCGCCCTATTGCAATCAGGAGACGTAGTGCACTGGGAGCGTTTGGTCTTGGCTACCGGTGCCGAGAACTTCATCCCTCCCATTCCCGGCACCCAGCTGGAAGGAGTCTTCAGTATCCAGAAAGATTATGACTATCTGGATCGCTTGTTCTCTACGTTGATCCCAAAACTACAAAAATTGGCCATTATCGGTGGCGGGTTCATTGGGGTGGAGTTTGCCGATGAAATCCGCAAACGAGGGATCGAGGTCCACATCGTCGAGATGCTGCCCCACCTGCTCCAAGCGGCCTTCGATCTCGATGCCTGTACGGCAGTAGAGAAGCAATTACAGACCCATGGCGTCCAGATCCACACAGGAGCCCGGGTAGAAGCCTTGCTACCCGATGCCAGTGGCGTCCGCGTCGGACAAGTGCAGATTGCCGACCAGGAGCCACTCAGCGTCGATGGCGTCCTCATTGCCATTGGTACGCGTCCCAATGTGGCCCTCGCCCAGGAGATGGGACTCACCCTGAGTCGCTCCGGGGGCGTTTGGGTAGATAACTTTCAGCGCAGCAGGGAAGATCCGCATATCTTTGCGGTGGGAGATTGTGCCCACAAGCA
This sequence comes from Candidatus Igneacidithiobacillus taupoensis, assembly GCA_021375695.1. Lineage (GTDB taxonomy): Bacteria > Pseudomonadota > Gammaproteobacteria > Acidithiobacillales > Acidithiobacillaceae > Igneacidithiobacillus > Igneacidithiobacillus taupoensis. Next base: position 16,537 of record JAEPKX010000010.1, read on the forward strand.
GGATTTCTTCACCCGCAAGGCCAGTCACGCCCTGATCGCCTCCCAGGCCGCCGCCGAAGGACGCATTGCCGGCATGAATCTCTATGGTCTGCAAGAGCAGCGCTTCAATGCCGGCTCGGTCAGTGTCTACGCCAGCCAGATCGACGGCCTTGCTTTTGGGGTTGCGGGTCTTACCCAAGCCCAAGCAGAAAAAGAGGGTTTTCCCATCCTCATAGGCGAGGCCCGCATGCCCGACCATCATCCCGCCAGCATGCCCCATACCACGGAGATCTATTGCCGGGTCATCTTTTCCAGTCATAGCCTGCAACTCCTGGGTGGCCAGGTGTTAGGCGGGGCCACTACCGGGGAACTCGTCAATACCATCGGTCTTGCCATCCAAATGCACGCCACCGCCCCGGCCCTGGCAAGCATGCAATTTGGCAGTCAACCACGCCTCACGCCGTCCTTGCATCCCCTGGTGGCTGCCACCGGCGATGCCCTACGTCGTCATTATGCCTCTCTTCACCCCTGCGTTGACTAACACTGGAGCTGATATGTCTATTACACCGCAAGCCCCCCTGGGAATTCCTGCCGAAAGCGCTCACCTCTGGATGGAAAATTATCGACTTGCCACCCAGGAGAGTGGCCACCTTTTTCTTATGGCTGGTGATCAGAAAGTGGAACACCTCAACGACGATTTTATTGGCGGCCAGGTAGCCGCCGATGATGCAGATCCCGAGCATCTGTTTCATATTGCCAGCACTGCCCCCATCGGTTGTTTTGCCGCCCAAATGGGGCTCATCGCCCGCTATGGTATGGACTATCGGGAGGTTCCCTATGTCCTCAAACTCAATAGCAAAACCCACCTCGTCAAAACCGAACAACGCGATCCCGTGAGCTTGCAATGGCAAAGCATGACCCAGGTCCGGGACTTTATCCGCTATTCCGGACTCAAGATCGTTGGCGTCGGTTACACCATCTATCCAGGATCGGAATTTGAACCGGCCATGCTCAGCGAAGCAGCACGCATGATTGCCGATGCCCACGCCATGGGCCTCTTGACCATTATTTGGGCCTACCCCCGCGGAAAGGCAATTACGGGACGGGAGGATGATCCCCATTTGATTGCTGGAGCCGCGGGCCTGGCTGCCTGTTTGGGTGCCGATTTCGTCAAGATCAATCCGCCTCGGGGCGCCGATGGCAGTCTAGACAGTCGACTACTGGGCGAGGCCGTAGCGGCGGCAGGCCGTACCCAGGTCATCTGTGCTGGTGGTGCGGAAACCAGTGCAACCGATTTTTTACAGCGACTCTATGACCAGATTCATATCGGTGGGACCCATGGCTGTGCCACCGGACGTAATGTCCACCAGCGTAGCCAACCCGATGCAGTACAGTTCTGCAAGGCCATTCATGCCATTGTCGTCAAACATCAGGATGTGGACGAAGCCCTGAAATTTTTGGAACCCAACCCATGATCCCCATGCTGCCAACCCATCGTACCAAAATCGTCTGCACTATCGGGCCGGCCTCCGATGCGATCTCGACTTTGGAAGCCATGATGCACGCGGGGATGAATGTGGCGCGAATCAACCTCGCCCACGGCACGCCCGCAGAACACCGAGCTCGCATCGGCCGGATCCGGGAGGCAGCACAAAAAAGTAAACGGCGGGTCGCCATTTTGGCGGATTTGCCAGGGCCCAAGATCCGCATTGGCGTGCTCCCGGCTCCCATCCATCTCCAGGCCGGTGAGCCAGTGATCCTGGCACCCAATGCTGCAGGCGTCGATGGCAAGATCCCACTCGAGTTACCGCGGCTTTCCCGGGCCCTCCAGCCAGGGGATCGCATTTTCCTCAATGACGGCTTCATTGAATTACGTTTTGTGCGGGAGGATGCCGAGGGCCTGCACTGCAAGGTCATCGTGGGTGGACCGCTGCTCTCCCACAAAGGGGTGAACCTGCCCGACGTCTCCCTCGAGGGCGGGGCGCTGACCCCTGCCGATCGGGAATTGCTGGCCTTTGCCCTGCAAGCAGGGGTCGATGGCTTGAGCGTTTCCTTTGTGGAAAACGCCGAAGATCTCCAGAAGGCAAGGAAAGAAGCTACGGCATTGGGTTACTCCCCTTTCCTCATTGCCAAAATCGAACGTGCCCAGGCGTGGAAACAGATTGACGAAATCATTGGGGCTTGTGATGGCATCATGGTGGCCCGTGGCGATTTGGGTGTAGAGGTACCCATTGCCGAAATTGCCGGCATTCAGAAGCGCCTGATCCAGAAGACCCGAAACCGATGTAAACCGGTGATCGTCGCCACCCAGATGTTGGAATCCATGGTCCACAATCGTCGCCCGACCCGAGCCGAGGTAACCGATGTCGCCAACGCTATCCTGGACGGAACCGATGCGGTCATGTTGTCGGAGGAATCAGCCATGGGAGATTTTCCCGTGGAGGCGGTCCAGATGTTGGCCGAAATTGCCCGTACCACTGAAGCCAATCGGAATGACTTGCAACCCTTGCTCCAATCCACCACCGAACCGCCCAGCGTCGAGTCCCTCATTGCCCATAATGTTTGGCAAAGTGCCGAACAACTCCACCCCCAATGGATCGTCACCCCTACCGAAACCGGGGCGACGGCCGCCCGCATTGCGCACTATCGCCTTGAGACCTGGATTCTGGCCTTCAGTCCCCATCCATCCACCTGCCAGCGCCTGTGCCTGCACTACGGTGTCCACCCCATTGAAATGCCAAGTCCTGAGGACTCCTGGTCCCTGGCCGTGCGCCGTTGGTTCCAGGCACAAGGCATCCAGAGCGGGCAATTTATCCTGACCCAAGGTCCAAGCAAAGGACACCCAGGCGGGACCAATCGCCTGGAGATTCTTTGTCTTGAAAACTCCACGAAAGCGCAAAAGGAGTCAATATGAACGCAGAGATCAAGGAAATTATCGCCAGAGAAATTCTGGATTCCCGAGGAAATCCTACTGTCGAAGTAGAAATCCGGTTAGGCAATGGCCGACGCACCCGTGCAGCCGTTCCCTCCGGTGCCTCGACGGGTAGCAAGGAAGCCATCGAGTTGCGTGATGGCGATCCGCAACGTTTTGCTGGCAAAGGGGTGCAAAAGGTGGTGGAAAATATTGAAGAAGTGATCGCCCCCGACCTTCTGGACCTGGATGTACGGGATCAAAAGGCCATAGACGAGCTACTGATCGGCCTGGATGGAACGGAGAACAAAAGTCGTCTGGGAGCCAACGCCATCCTCGGGGTCTCCATGGCCTGCGCCCGTGCGGCAGCGGACGCCAGCAATCTCCCCCTCTATGCCTATCTGGGTGGACCCAGCGCTACTCGCTTGCCCGTTCCCTGTTTTAATGTCCTCAATGGTGGAGTTCATGCCCATTGGCAAGGCGCGGATTTCCAGGAATGCATGCTCGTACCCTATGGCGCACCAAGCTTTCGGGAAGCCCTGCGCTGGGGGAGCGAGATCTACCACGCCCTGCAGGCCGAACTGCTCGACAAACACCTATCCGTAGGCGTAGGCGACGAAGGGGGATTTGCCCCAGCCGTCCGCGCCAATGCAGAGTCCTATGACTTGCTCTTGGCGGCCATCCAGCGGGCGGGCTTTCTCCCGGGGAAAGACTGTGGCATTGCCATTGATCCAGCGTCCTCGGAGTTTTTCCACAACGGAAAATACCGGCTGCGAAGCGAGAATCGCGAATTGAGCAGCTCGGAGATGATCGCCTATTACGAAGAATTGCTCCGCAACTATCCCATCATCCTGCTGGAAGATGGTCTTTCCGAAGAAGATTGGGAGGGTTGGAAAATTCTCAACGCCCGGCTTGGTGACAAAATCGAATTGGTAGGAGACGATATTTTTTGTACCAACCCCCACATCATCCGCAAGGGCATAGAAGAGAACATTGCCAACGCCGCCCTCATCAAACCCAATCAGATCGGCTCGGTTACCGAGACCTTCGCCGCCGCCCATCTGGCCATACACCATGGCTGGGGTGCCTTTGTCTCCCATCGTTCCGGAGAAACCACCGATGATTTCATTGCGGACTTGGCCGTAGCTCTGGATAGTGGCCATATCAAGTCCGGGGCACCGGCCCGGGGAGAGCGACTCGCCAAGTACAATCAACTCCTGCGAATCGAGGAAAGCCTCGGGACTGCCGCCACCTTTGCCGGTCGTGAGGGCTTTTGTCGACCAGCAGCCACCGGCGGATAACAAACGGACCAACTACACAAGCAGCGAGGAGAATCCATGTCGTCCACTCCGAGTACTCCCCAAGGATTAACGACTGCCGAGGCCCAAGCCAAGCTCCAGCAATATGGTCGCAATGAAATTCGCGAGGAGCAAGCACACCTGTGGCTGCTCTTGCTCAGAAAGTTTTGGGCACCCGTACCCTGGATGTTGGAAATTACCCTCATCCTGGAGATCGCCCTGGCCAGATGGCCCGAGGCCATCATCATTGCCATCTTGTTGGTTTTCAATGCGTTACTGAGTTTTAGTCAGGAACAAAAAGCACAAAAGGCCCTGGCCTTATTGCGGGAAAAACTCCATATCCAAGCACGTGTCTATCGGGATGGTCATTGGCAGACCATTCCGGCTGCCGAATTGGTACCCCAGGATCTGGTCCACATCCGGGTCGGCGACATTGTCCCAGCCGATCTCCAAATAAGCGACGGCAGTGTTCTCGTGGATGAATCCGCCCTCACTGGCGAATCCATGCCCGTAGATCGCAACAAAGGGAGCGCACTCTACTCGGGCTCCGTCATCCGGCGAGGAGAAGCCAGCGGGCTGGTAACGGCAACGGGGGCCCAAAGCTATTTTGGCAAAACGGCTGAACTCGTGCGGGGAGCGGGGGCCAAAAGCCACCTCGAGGGAGTCGTCCTCCACATTGTTCGTTATCTCGTGGCCATGGATCTCTTTTTGGTGGCAGCCATTTTGATTTATGCCACGGTAGCAAACCTGTCCCTTACCCAGATTCTCCCCTTTGCCCTCATTTTACTGGTGGCATCGGTGCCCGTTGCCCTCCCGGCCACCTTTACCGTGGCAACGGCCATCGCCTCCATGACCCTGGTCAAAAAAGGAGTGCTGGTCACCAGACTGGCCGCCATTGAAGAAGCCGCAGCCATGAGCGATTTGTGCAGCGATAAAACCGGGACATTGACACAAAACACCTTGCGCCTTGGCAAAATCCAGCCCTGGTCTGCCCATAGCGATACAGACGTAGTAGCAATGGCTGCGTTAGCAAGCGACCCCTCCACCCAGGATCCTATTGATCTAGCCATTCTCCAGGCACAGGCCGCCAACAACCCCTTGCCCGAGCGCACCCAATTTATTCCCTTTGATCCCAGCACCAAACGATCCGAAGCCCTCTTTCGTCAGGAAGGCACCACCTGGCGGGCGCTCAAGGGAGCACCACAGATCCTTGCCGAGCTCTGCCAGATCCAAGGGTGGGAGGAGACAGCCAATGCCCTAGCCAGCACCGGTGCCCGGGTATTGGCAGTGGCCGCCGGTCCCGATGGTCAGCCGCAGTTTTATGGATTTCTAGCGTTATCCGATCCCCTTCGCCCCGACGCAGCAGAGGTCGTACACGCTTTGCAAAATCTGGGGATAGAGGTGCGGATGGTCACGGGCGACAGCCAGCAAACCGCTGCCTTCGTTGCCTCACAATTGCAGATCAAGGGACCCATTTGCGATCCCAAACAGCTCGACAAAGACTGCGGGGTATATGCCGGCGTCTTTCCTGCCGACAAGTTTCACTTGGTCCAACGACTCCAGAAGCGGGGACGCATCGTTGGCATGACCGGCGATGGGGTAAATGATGCCCCTGCCCTCAAGCAGGCAGAAATGGGGGTCGCCGTGCAGAGCGCCACCGACGTCGCCAAGGCAGCGGCAAGCCTCGTGCTCACGACGCCCGGATTGCAAGGGGTCCTGGATGCCGTTCTCATCGGCCGAAAAGTCTATCAACGGATGCTGACCTACACCCTGAACAAGATCGTAAAAGTCTTCCAGGTAGCGCTATTTTTGAGCCTGGGCATTCTTGTTTTTCAGCAATTTGTCGTCACTCCCCTGCTGGTGCTGCTCCTACTTTTTGCCAATGATTTCGTTACCATGTCCATTGCCGATGATCATGTTCGCCCCTCACCTCACCCCGATCGCTGGGCTATCCGGACCCTGGTGCTTTCCTCTCTGGCCATTGCCATGGCCTGGTTGCTGTATATCGTTGCGGTCTATCTCATCGGTCGAGGCCTGGGCCTTTCTTTGGGAAAGATACAGACCCTGGATTTTCTGGGCCTGGTATTTTCTGGTCTGGCCAATGTGTTTCTGGTGCGTGAACGGGGACATCTTTGGAACTCCATGCCCGGAACTTTTTTACTCCTGGCGAGCCTTGCCGATGTGGTGGTGGTAAGCGTTCTCGCCACCCAAGGTTGGCTCATGACCGCCATCTCTCTACAAGAAACATTGATTTTGTTGGGAAGTACCCTGGTCTTTACCTTGCTACTGGATCAAATCAAGGTACCACTCCTACAACACCTAAGTCCGGCAGTAGCAAAAAGAAAGGAGATCTGAACCCGGCATGGAGGAATCCACCCAAAATATTGCCGTATGTGCTGCCAAACCCACTATCTTGCGCTCCGGCAAATATCTGGGAACCATCATGCACACCAAGTAAAGGTAGCTTTCTGGCTCACCATCCGAACAATTAATTACGCGTAACCAGGAGACAATACTGGTTTTTTTCCAAAAATGTCGTCTGGGATAGGAAATGGTAGCGATCTGCTGCAGCCTCTTGCACTTTCGGTCATAGGAGGGCCTCGCCCCGTGCTCTATGGGGCGTTGACTCGCTCGGCTTGCAGAGCCAACATGGTGTGGTAAAGAGTACTGAATTCCAGATGATCCAATGGATGGCTTGTGGACACCAAGCTTGCTTCCTGGAAATGGAATCCACAATGGGAAAGCCCAGCTTGCATCGCGGTGAAATGGTGGGAAACAAGGGAATAACCGGAGCTATTCCAAACCCAGAAATTACCTATCCTGGCGGTTGGTACAGAGTTGGCCCTCCCTGTTACCTATGCTTTTACTGCAGCCGGTGTAACAAGCGCAGCGCAAAGGGGAGCCGTAGCTCCCCTTTGTTACCACAGCGAGATTTTGATCAGTGGCTTTCGTAGCCTGCCAAATGGGTGATCCGATGACGGAATACCCAGAGCTGATAGGCATTGTACATGATCATTACCGGGACGAAGCCGGTCATGAACAAGGTCAGGATGGCCAGATCATTGGCAGGATTGCCGCCGGCATCGATGGTCCAGGTTTGGGGTACGATATAGGGGTAATTGGTTGCCCACATCCCACCCCACATCAGCACAACAATCAGACCGCACCAGAGCAAAGCAGGAAAATCCCGGTGTGCGGCATGGGCAGTCATCATTTTGTAGGCGGAAAAAAGAATGGCCAGAAGGAGTACCAGCCAGCCGAACCAGCCACTGCCCGTCCATTTGGCAGCATCCGGCATGATGGCATAGGACCAGACCAGGGTGATGACTACGGCAAGCAGGGCCAGATAGGAAAAACCGGTTGCCCAGGCATGGGCCTTTTGATAGATCGGATCCTCCTGCTTGAATCGTGCACAAAGATACAAGGTACCCGCCAAGCCACCGGCAATGACGGCGCCAATACCGGTCCAAATACTGAAAGGACTGAGAAAGCTCAATGCATTACCAGAAAAATGCGGAACGGTATTGGCGAAGGGATCGGCGCTACTGGTGATTCCCTGAGCGTTTTTTGTGCTCATGGGGAAACCCAGGAGGGTGGCGCCCAGCGCAATACCGGCAAAGAAAGCGGCTATCAGACTTCCCAGTCCAAACATCAATCCCCAGAACTTTCGGGAGCCTTTGGCATGGACATGAAACTCAAAGGCTACTGCCCGGGAAATGATCCCCCACAATGCAAACATGAGAGGAATCATGAGGTAATTGAAGGTCGAGCCGTAGACGAGTGGGAAAGCACCAAAGATGACCCCACCAGCAACCACGAGCCACGTCTCGTTGGCGTCCCAGGTACCAGCCATGGACGCCATTATGGCAGCGCGATCGTTCTCGTTTTTCAGCAGCAGAGAAAAAACTCCTGCTCCCAGATCTGCCCCGTCCAGAACGATGTAAATGACAAAGAAAAGACCCAGCAAAATCCACCAAAAAGTGCTCAGGGCACTATGAATACGCAGTATTTGATCTATATGATCCATTGAGTACACCTCCTTGCAGGGCCGGCTCCGCAGTAGCGGATACCGACCCAGACGATTCTTATCGATTTTTTTCCAGGGTTGGTTTGCCAAAGGTTGGCTTGGCAAAGCTTGCCTGGGCAAGACCACCGCCAGCATTTTCACTGGGCGCGCTGCCAATAACAGGGCTTGTCAAATCCGGTCCTTTCTGAATGATACGGGAGAAGAAATACCAGGCTCCCCCCCAGACCATCAGCTCGAAAGTGATATACCCGATAAACCAGGCCGACTCAGCAGTGACTCCCATGTGACTGACCCCTTGCCAAGTGCGCATGAGTCCATAAACGACCCAGGGTTGACGACCGATTTCCCGCGTCCACCAGCCCGTCCAGACAGCCAGGTAGGGAAGAAAGCCGCTCAATACCAGCAAGCGCAAGAACCAGGGATGGCGGCGTAGACCCGCAGCGTTCAATTGTCCCTGCAGCCGCAACCAGTTGCCCCAAAGAGCCATGAAGAACAGGAAGAACCCAATGGCTACCATGGCCCGGAAGGCATAGAAAGGCACCCAGACATCGGGCCGATCCTTGTACGCAAAGTGATCCAGGCCGGTTACCTTCCCGTTCAGGGTATGGGTCTCCAGTAAACTCAGGACATGGGGGATCGTAATGGCAAAGACATTGCCATCATTTTTGCTGTTGGGAATCGCAATGATATGCCAGCCGGTGTTGAACTTGCCGTTGGGCAAATAGGTGTGATAGTGGCCCTCCATCGCCGCAAGGGAGGTAGGCTGATCAGCAGCTACTTCCCGGCCCAGCTCGTCGCCAAGAAAAATTTGCAGAGGGGTAATGACGACCAAAGCCAACAGGGTAGGTTTGAGCAATGTCGTAAACAGATCGGCGTTACGGTTTTTCAAAATGAACCAGGCGCTCACCGCCGCAAAGAAAAACAGGGAAAGCTCCAGGGTTGCGATCCACATATGCGGAAAGCCGATATCAAAGTTTGGATTGAAGATGGCATTCCACCAATTGGTCACCTGGAAGAGTCCATCCTTGAGGACGACGCCACGGGGAGACTGCATCCAGCCATTGGCTACCAGGATCCACATGGCCGATAGACTGGAGGACAGCGCCACGTTGAAAGTGGCAAAGGCATGCATACCCTTGCCAATCTTTCCCCAGCCAAAAATCATCAGGCCAATGAAGCCGGCCTCATACATGAAGGCTGTGATCGTTTCAAAGCCCAGAATGTTACCAAAAAATGGGCCAACCGCCTGGGAAAAGGGTCCATAGAGAATCCCGAAGGCCATCTCCATGGTGACGCCGGTGGCAACCCCAGCACCAAAGTTGACGATGAACAGTTTTTCGAAAAAGCGTTGTAAGCGGTACCACTTCTCGTTTCCCGAGCGCAGCCAAGCTACTTCCAGAAAGAAGAGCAACCAGGACATGCCAATGGTCACCGGCGTCCAGAGGATATGCATGGACGTGATGAAGGCAAAGTCGAGGCGACTGAGCATGATCGGGAGGGTGTTTTCAATGATCATGATGATTTCCCTCAATATGCAAGAACAGTAGTTTTGCGCAGATGCGGCAGGCAGTAAGAGCATCTTTCATACCAGACTAAGTTACTAAAGTTAGCTATCAATATAATTATATAGTTATCGTTTTATTGGGAAGGGATCGCAGGGCTTACCGGTGGATGTGAACCACTCTGATTGGTTTATATAAACCACTATGGTTTATTTCAACCGGACGAATGGAGGTGCTGATCATAATACTGGACACCATGTCCATTATTGCATACAGTTGGGGAATGGAAACTTTAGCTCTCCGTCTGCGCCAGTTACGAGAAGACCGTCAGTTGACGCTACGTGCCTTGGCCGACCGTGCCGAGGTCTCGGCAAGCGCTTTGTCACAAATTGAAAAGGGCTTGGTGTCTCCTTCCATTGCCACACTGGAGCGGATTTGTAATGGTCTGGGCTTGCACATTACCGCTCTCTTTGATGAGCCCAGCAGCGATGCCCCGCCCTTGATCCTGCGGGCGGGAAAGCGACGCAAGGTCTATAGCCTAGAATCCCGTGCCAGTATTGAACCCTTGGCGAGAGATCTGCTGGGAAAAAAAATGCAGCCCTTGTTGGTGACCCTGGAACCTGGCGGAGAGTGCGGGGAACATCCCTACGCCAGCGCGGAAGGAGAAGAGTTCGCTATGGTGATTTCGGGTACAGCCTATTTCGAGCAACAGGGGAAGCGGTATACGCTCCAGGCGGGGGATGCAGTCTATTATGATCCCCGCCTCTTGCATAATTGGCATAACAGCGATCCTACCCCCGCCGTATTGCTCATCGTCGTGGCGCAATGAAGGATTTTGCATTGTGGGCAGGACTAGGAAGTGCCGCAGGCGGACTGCTCGCCGCGCTTATCGTTCCGTTTCTTCTAGGAAACCGTGCGTTACAGCGATCCTTCGGATTCGGTTTTGCGATGCTGATGAGTCTTGCTTTTCTCCTGACGGGTATCCAAGGGCTGGGCCAAGCCCCCGTACAAATCAGCTTACCCGGGCCCATTCCTCTTTTCCCTTGGCAATTTTTGCTGGATCCGCTCGCTTCCTTTTTTCTAGCGGTGCTCGGTCTGGTTGGCTTTGCTGCTTCCCTTCATGGCTTGGGCTACTTTCGTTCTTTGCCCGCGCGGCAAGCCCTTCGCGTACTGATCCCCTATCCACTTTTTTTGGGTTCCATGGCCCTCGTGCTGCTGGCCGCAAACGCCTATACCTTTTTGGTAGCGTGGGAATTGATGGCCCTGAGTTCCAGCTTTCTCATCTTGGTCGATCCTCATTTGGTCCACGCACGAAAGGCGGTACAGCAATATCTCTTGATCGCTCATGTGGGCGCTTTGTGTTTGATTGCTGCTTTCTTTCTCCTCAGTAGGGGGAGTGGAACCCTGGATTTGAATTTTACCAGCTTGGCCCACACTGCATTCTCTCCAGGCCTTGCCAATATTGTTTTTCTACTGAGCTTGATCGGCTTTGGTGCCAAACTGGGGATATTGCCCCTGCATATCTGGTTGCCGGAGGCCCATCCTGCGGCTCCTGCTCCCGTATCTGCCTTGATGAGTGCCGCGATGCTGCCCATCGCCCTCTATGGTTTGCTGCGAATGGACTGGCAAATATTACACCTGCAAGGGTCTTGGTGGGGGCCATTGTGCTTGGCATTGGGGCTGCTGGGCGCGGCATTTGCCGTGCTTTTTTCAGCGGTCCAGAACGATATGAAGCGCCTCCTGGCTTACTCCTCCATGGAAAATATGGGGTTGATCCTGGTTGGCATCGGCTTGGCAGAGATTTTCTCTCAGCAGGGGATGAACACGCTGGCAGCCCTGGCGCTCACGGCTGCGCTCTTTCAAGTGCTGAACCATGCCCTCTTCAAGGGCCTACTGTTTTTGGGAAGCGGTAGTGTCCTGCATGCCACGGGAACCGTGCAACTTTCCCAATTGGGAGGCTTGAACCGATCCATGCCGCAAACGGCATTCCTCGTATTCATTGGTGTTTTGGCCATGGCCGGTTTGCCGCCACTCAATGGTTTTGCTTCGGAATGGCTCCTTTTGCAAGCCTTCCTGCTGGCTCCTGGCATGGCAACTGGATTATTGCAGGTCGTCTTGCCCTTGGCTGCGGCGGTGGTGGTTTTGGTCTTGGCCATTGCGGGACTTGCCGTCGTCAAACTCTATGGTATTGGCTTTCTGGGGCTGGCGCGCGCTACTACGGCCCATGCAGAGGCCAGTCTTTGGGAACGACTGGCGATGGGATTCTTTGCCGTCGGCTGTGTGCTGTTTGGCTTGTTTCCTGGTCTCGCGGTGGATGCCATTGCCCCCATTACCCATCAGTTGCTGCCCGGGAAACTCTTGGCGCAGCCTGGGATCGAATTGCTTACCCCCATTTCCCCGAGTCGTGCGAGTTATTCTCCGGGGGTATTTTTTCTAGGAATTACCGTGGCCATTCTGATCACTTTTTTATTGGTTTGGTGGCGATTCGGGCGACCTTGGCGCCGTGCCCCCGTCTGGGCCTGTGGCTTTGCCGGTCCCACCACCCCCCGAATGCAAGACAGCGCTAGCGGCTTCAGCCAACCGCTGTTGCGCATTTTTACTAGCATTCTTCGTCCCAGTGATCAGCAGGATGGCTCTTTTCAGGTAACGGTGCGAGAACCCTTTTGGGATTTCCTCTATGTGCCGCTGATCTCAATGATGTATTCCGTAGCTGCACGGGTGCTTCGTTTGCAACATGGGCGGATCACTCTCTATCTGATGTATGCATTTTTGACGCTGGTGTTTTTGCTGGTCTTGGTTCTGTGGGGTTTCCATCTATGAATGGGGTTGCTTGGCTGGGACAGTTCCTGCAGATCCTGTTGGCCCTGGGACTGGCACCCTTGTTTATGGGTTGGTTGCAGACTTTGCGTGCCATTCTCCAAAACCGGCGCCCTGCTGGACTTCTCCAACCCTATCGGGACATTGGTCGGCTCTTCCACAAGGAATCCATCGTTCCGGAATCGGCATCCTGGCTCTTTCGTTTCAGCCCCTATGTCCGTTTTGGGAGCAAGGTCATGGCCGCCGCCATGATTCCCACCCTGATGATGGGTCTGCCACTGGCCAATGCTGCCGATGTAATCGCTTTGGTGGGTTTGCTGGCCTTGGCCCGAGTTTTTCAGGTCTTGGCCGCCATGGATACGGGGACCGCATTTGCGCAACTGGGTGCACGGCGCGAGGTCCTGGTATCGGCACTGGCAGAACCGGCACTTCTTAGCGCACTTTTCATTGTTTCGCTCCTGGCCCGGTCCACCTCTCTCAATGAAATTGCCTTGCGCGCCCAAACGCAAATCTTTTCCATACATCCCAGCATGGTATTTGCTGGTGTCGCTTTTTTTATGGTGCTCTTGGTGGAAAATGCCAGAATTCCTGTGGATAACCCAGCCACCCATTTAGAACTCACCATGATTCATGAAGCCATGACCCTGGAATATTCCGGACGTCACCTTGCCCTCTTGCAGTGGGCAACTCAGCTGAAGCTCTATCTCTTTTTCACCATTGGGATCGTGTTGTTTTTTCCATGGGGCATCAGTCCGCCAACGTTGCAAGTAGGATCTTTGTTACTGGCTTGCTTGGCGCTGGTTGGCAAACTAGCCATTGCCGCCCCCATCTTGGCAGTGGTGGAAACCCTGCTGGCCAAACGCAGACTGTTTCGCGTTCCCGAATTTGCCGTTAGTGCCTTTCTGTTTGGTGTCATTGGCTTACTCAGCCATTTCATGCTCGGTGCCTAACAATGGATTTCTCGGTACTTCCTTCCCAAGAAACAGGATCCCTGCTGAAATTTCTGGCAGCTTGGATGCTGGTCTTGAGTTTTTCGCTACTTGCCCAGCGACGACTACTGAGCCTGATTCGCCTGTTTGCCTGGCAAGGCGTTACTCTTGCCCTCAGCACTGTTCTGGTCGCCCTCTTGACTGGGGACGGTACCCTGTGGATATCGGCAGCAATGACCCTCCTGATCAAGGTATTCATCATTCCCGGGGTATTGCATCGTTTGCTGCGGCGCCTGCGGGTGAGGGGCGATGTGGAAATGGTTGTCAATGTACCCAGCACCCAATTGCTCGGAATTTTGCTCGTACTTTTTTCCTTTGTTGCAGCCCGCCCTTTGGAAGGGCTGATTCCCGCCGCCGCCCCGGGAATGCTGGGGATTGCACTGGCAGCTTTTTTGCTCTCGTTGCTCATGATGATTACCCGCCGCAAGGCGATCTCCCAAGTAGGGATTTTTGTCCATGGATAACACCCTCTTTTTTCTGGCCGTCAGCGCTACCTTTGGGATGCCGTTGATCGTGGAATTGGGGATCGCGCTGGATGCACTCATTGGCTTTGTCATCCTTGGCGTATTCTTCTTCCAAATTCGGGAGACCTTTGACACGCTTGATCTTCAGGCCCTGGAACAACTGCGAGAAGAATGATGATCCTCAATGATCTACTACTGTGTGCAGGTCTTGGCGTGCCCATCATGGCCTGGTGGGGACATGGGCGGCGCGGTGGCTGGTTGTTTCTCTTGATCAATGCCGTCATCTTGATGGTAACGGTACTGCTTGCCTTGCTTTATTTGCAGGGTGGAACGCTACAGACGAAAAATCAGGCGTTTCGGGTCGATGCCTTGTCTTTGGTATTTATTGTATTGGACGGGGTGATTGCCCTTTCCACAGCGTGGTTTTCGCGAAGCTATTTCGCCCAAGAGCAGGACCAGCATCCCTTCTCACGCGCCCAGCAACGACTCTATTATGGCTCTTTTCAGGGATTTTTCTTTACCCTGCTCCTGGCGCTGTTGACCAACAACCTGGGAATTCTCTGGGTGGCTCTGGAGGGTGCTACCCTATCGACCACCCTGCTGGTGAGTTTTTTACGCACCCACGAGGGCTTGGAAGCAGCATGGAAATACTTCATTTTGTGTGGCGTGGGGCTCGCTATGGCACTCTTTGGCACCGTGCTGGTGTACTATGCAGCAGTACCGGTTTTGGGTACGGGTAGCCAAGCCCTGCTGTGGTCCCAACTAAAGGCCCACGCGAACGTTCTGAATGCTGCAGTACTGAGTGTTGCCTTTGTCTTTGTTTTGGTCGGATATGGTACCAAAGTGGGGCTTTCGCCCCTGAATACCTGGCTTCCCGATGCCCATGCCGCCGGCCCGAGTACGGTTTCTGCCGTCTTGTCGGCGTTACTGTTGAACGTCGCCCTGTATGCCGTGTTGCGCTATAAAAGCATCGTCGACATTGCCGCCGGTCCCGACTTTGCTTCCCGTATGCTCCTGGTCTTTGGCTTGGCGACATTACTGATCGCGGCCTTCTCCATGTTTCGGCAGCGTGATATCAAGCGTCTTTTTGCCTACTCCTCAGCGGAACATTTGGGGATTATCACCTTTGCTTTTGGCCTCGGCACCCCATTGGCCCTCTTTGGCGGCTTCTTGCATATCATTGGGCATAGCCTCAGTAAATCGTCCGTCTTTTTTTCCGTGGGACAGGCCATTCAAGCCCATGGCGGTGTCCGCGACCTGGAAAAATTGCGTGGACTCCTGCACCGCCAGCCCCGGTTGGCCTGGGCGTTGCTGCTTTCTGGATTGGCTATTCTTGGGATGCCGCCAGGGGTTCTGTTTCTTTCAGAATTTCTGATCATTGGTGCCAGCTTGCAAAGTGCCTGGGTCAGCACGCCTTTTTTGCTCTTGGGTTTGGGATTGGCCTTTGCCGCCATTTTCCCCCGTCTTCGGGACATGATATTTGCGCCTGCAAGCGCACAAGCCCCAAAAATACTGCCTGTCATCGGCCTGGTACCCGTGTTTGTACAACTGGGCGTCGTTGTGATGCTGGGAGTGTATGTTCCCTCTTTTTTGCAACTATGGATTAGCCAGGCAGGCGGGATACTCCATGGGTAAGGTACTGACCAGCTTGGAGCGCTCTGGAGTTTTCCGACCGATCGCTGGGCCTTCGGGAAGGTATCGGGGAGTGCTATCTGCACCAGAGTGGTTACAGCTTGCAGAAGAAATACACCAAGAGGGAGGGCGATTACTGGCTCTCTGGGGAACAGAGGCCGATGAGCAGCTCCCTCCCTCGGTACATGCTCTTTGGCGTTTACCCCACGCGGTGTACTGGGTATCGATGCATCTTGGGCCTGATCATTTGCAGTATCCCTCCCTGAGCCGGCTTTTTCCCACGGCAACGCGAATGGAGCGTGCCGTCTATGATTTGCTGGGTTTTACGGCAGATGGGAATGCAGATCGCCGACCTTGGGTTCGTCACGAGGCTTGGCCTGCAGGCTGCTTCCCACTTCGTAGGCAAGAGGGGCTGCAGAATCAGTTGGGTACTGCTGGCGATGCACATTATCCTTTCTTCGAAGTCGCTGGCGAGGATGTCCATGAAATCCCCGTGGGACCAGTTCATGCAGGGAGCATTGAACCGGGTCATTTTCGCTTTTCTTGTGTCGGAGAGAAAATCGTTCGACTGGAAGAGCGCCTGGGATATACCCATAAAGGCGTTGCCAAACTTTTTCTGGAGCAAGACCTAGACTTTGGTCTGCGCCTGGCGGGACGGATCAGCGGTGATAGTACGGTCGCTTTTGCTTGGGCCTATGTCATGGCAGCGGAGCAGGTGGCGGGGTTGCAAGCCCCGGTGCGGGCCCAATTCTTGCGCGCACTAGCTCTGGAGCGAGAACGGCTGCTGAATCACCTGGGGGATCTGGGCGCTCTTGGCAATGACGCGGGCTTTGCTTTTGTCTTGAGCCAGTTGCTGGCGTTAAAAGAGAATTTGTTGCGGGAAAATGAGCATTTTTTTGGACACCGCTATTTGATGGATTATCTAACCCTGGGCGGTGTGCAGCGAGATCTGCCCGCTGCCGCTTGCCAAAGCCTGCTGGAAACCGTAGCACGGTTACGTAGCCAATTGACAAGTCTGGAGGTCTTGCTGGCAGAACATTCGGGTCTGCGCGATCGGATGGTAGGCACTGGTATGGTTGTGCCAGAGCGAGCGCGGGCCTGGGGAATGGGGGGATTGGTTGGGCGCGCCAGCGGCCAAGGCTGGGACTTGCGCAATCAGCTTCCCTGGCCGCCTTATGACCAATTTGCCTGCCCTCTCTCCGTCCAAGAGGATGGCGATGTTGCGGCACGCTGGGCCCAGCGCTGGAAGGAAATCTACCAAAGTTTATCCTTGCAGGAAGATCTCCTGGGAAAATTGCCGGAGGGGTCCATGCAAGCGACATTGGTAACCACAACCTTGCATGGGGAGGGGCTTGGAATAGTGGAAGGTTGGCGAGGAGAAGTGGCCTGCATGCTTGGCGTTCGGGAGGGTAGATTGCTGTTTTGCCATCCGCAGGATCCTTCCACCGCCCTGTGGCCCGTGCTGGAAGAGGCCGTTTTGCAGGACATTGTTGCGGATTTTCCGCTCATCAATAAATCCTTCAATTTGAGTTACAGCGGGCAGGATCTTTGATCCAAGTAGAGGTTGGGAAGCATGTATCGGATATTGCAAAAGATCTGGCAGCTAGGAAAAGTGGGTAAGGGCATTGCACCGCCCGCGCAAAAGTCGTTGTCAAATTTCTGTGGTACGGCTGCAATTCGCCATGTGGATGCGGGTTCCTGCAACGGCTGCGAGTTAGAGATTCAGGCCTTGGGAGGGCCCCATTATGGATTGGAACAGTTGGGTATGGGATTGACTGCGTCCCCACGGCATGCCGATATCCTGCTGGTCACCGGCCCTGTAAGCCGACACATGGCTTCTGCATTACAAGCCACCTTTGCGGCCATGCCCGCCCCGAAAAAAGTACTGGCACTGGGGGATTGTGCCTGTCATGGGGGTGTTTTTGCCGGAAGTTATGCCGTTTTGGGCGCAGTGGACCAGGTGCTTCCGGTGCATGGCCGCTGCCCTGGATGCCCGCCCAAACCCGAGGCGATTTTGCAGAGCCTGCAAGAGTTGACCTGCGCAGCAAAACCATGACCCTTCGCTCTTTGCGTCCTCCTGGCATCAGTCCAGTAGCCCAGATCCTTTCGGTACATGTGCAGCCAGGGGCACGAAATAGTGCATGGGTAGGCTGGAAAGAGGGAATCCTGCATTTGCGCATTCACGCACCAGCGCGAGACGGGGCTGCCAATACCCAGACACTGGCGTTTCTGGCTGAGATCTTGGAAATTCCCATATCTCGATTCCAACTCCTGCGCGGCGAAAAAAGCCGATACAAGAAGATCCAGGTGCACGGATTGTCAGCGGAGGAAATGGCGCAACGTCTTTCAAAATGGGAAAAATCACAAGCTCTCTGATTATTCTGTCAGGGTACTCCAGGTACCAACATGGCGGACGAGACGGGCAGGCTCCAGAAACAGTCGCCAGCGCACTGTGGCAACAACCCTACCGCTGCCCCAGCCAGCTCCCGGAACTATTCCAGGAACTCCCGCAGCTGAATCTGGCGGGGCACAAGGGGCTCCGCTAGCACTGGATGTGGCCCCCTCTTTCGCCAACGGCTTCCGTAGCCGAAGTCGCCTTACCCCCCTTCCTCCTCCATGCCGATCCCAGAGACTTCCATCCCTGGGATACGGGAACCCGGTCGTTTACTGGTTTTACCAAACTGTTCGATCCAGTCCAGAACGCCACTATTTCGTTGCGTCTTTCTTTCCACCCCTTGCAGGATGGCTTCCGGGCGCTCGGTAATGAGCGTGAGCGCAGTTTTGGCGCGGGTAATCCCGGTATAAATCAATTCCCGGGTTACCCCTGCCCCGTCGGCTGGTAGGGCGATGAGGGTATGTCCAAACTCGGATCCCTGGGATTTGTGAATGGTCATTGCATAGGCCGTTTCGACAGCCGTCAATCGGCTCACACTGATGGCGCGCAGTGATTCGCCACGGGCAAAATATACCCGCAGACTACTTGAGCGAGGCGAGGGCTTGAGGGTAACCCCAATATCCCCATTGAATATCCCAAGGTCCGGATCATTGCGGGTGACCAGGACAGGTCGACCTACATACCATTCTCCGTTGACGGTGATGAGTCCAGCGGCCGACAGGTACTTCTCCACTTCCTGATTTACGCTCTGTACACCCCAGGGACCCTCCCGTACCGCGCACAATACCCGAAACTGGTCCAAGGCATCCAAAACGGAGCGCACCCAATGGTCGTACGCTTCCCCTACGTCAGGTTGTTCCTGAAGCTGGTGGAGATAGCCAGCATAACTACCAGGAACACCCGTTCTTCCCTGCAGGGCAATGGGAAGAATGGACTCCGGACTACCCCACTCGATCCAGCATACTTCCGGGTAATTACCCCAACATAAGCGTTTTCCCACGGATGCGGGGGAGCCGGCGTTGACAGCGCGTGCGATGCGAGCAATGCGACCGCCAAAGCGCCGGCTTTTTTGCAATGCTACTATGTGTTGTGCCAAGGACGATGCCTGCGAATCCACATACTTTTCTGGCAGATGGATCCCGGTGGCTGCCTGGATGATCTGCGCAGTCTCTGGTCGATATCGCCCTATCTCTCGACAGAGATCGCCGAGCACCGCACCGGCTTCCACGCTCGACAATTGGTCTTTGTCGCCCAGCAAAATGATCCGGGCACTGGCTGGCACGGCATCGAATAGGGCTGCCATCATTTCCAGGTGCACCATCGATGCCTCATCGACAATCAGTACATCCACATCCAAGGGGTGTGCCGCATCGTAACGGAACTGCCGCGTATGGGGTCTTGCTCCCAGGAGGGCATGCAAGGTCCGCGCCGATGGTAGCCGTTGAATGAGCTCCGGCATGGACAGAGCAGTGCCGAGGGAGGTTCCTGCCAAGGATTGCAGGGCTTGGTCCAGGGACTGCTTCAAACGGGTAGCCGCCTTTCCCGTGGGCGCGGCAAGTGCGATACGAAGCCGTTCAGGGTCTTTTTCCAGGGCGAACAACAAGGCAATGAGCCGGGCAACCGTATAGGTTTTTCCGGTGCCAGGGCCACCCGTAATGACCGTGAGCTTCCCGGTCAAGGCAACGGCGCAAGCCACTTTTTGCCAGTCCAGATTTAGCGGATTGACGGCAGGAAAAAGCTGGTTCAACCAGTCTCGTGCTGCCTTGGGGACATGTTCAAGCCCTTGGGTGCGCTGGACAACATGCCAGGCGACTCGCCGTTCGAACTGCCAGTAGCGCCGCAGATAGAGGCGATCCCCAGAGAGCACCAAGGGCTGGCCAAGATCTGCGCCATCTTCCTGGTAAATGGCTGGACAATCGCGCAGACTCTGGATCCAAGCTTGGGAATCTCGGAGGGATGGCAATGCTTCCTGTACGGCACGGGCCAACTCTGCGGTCAGGACGCGCTCCAGCGTGCCTAGCTCCAAATACAAACAACTGTGACCCTGTCCCTCCACGTGGGCGAGCAAGGCCGCGCTCAGCAAGACCAGCGGCTGGGCCTCTGGACACAAGGTTCCCAGAAAGCGGGCAAAGGCTAGATCCAGGCTGCGTATCCACCCCTGGGAATGCCATTGCTCAAGCAGTGGAATAATGCCAGGAGAACGCTGCAGAGGCGACCGGCTCATAGGTTGCCCTCCCCCCGCAACACCGTGTCGAGGGAGTACAAGAGCTCCGGATCTACCGGGAACACGCAGGCACCGCGAGTGGGAGCTGCGATTCCCCGGATAAACCAATCCAGCGCCCCACCCAAATGCTGGCGGGGATCATAGGCTGCACCAAGCCTGGATTGTAACAATCGATGCAGGGCAAGGAGATAGAGAATGGCTTGCACCTCATAGCGGTGTTGGCATACGGCTCTTTCCAATGTGGCCTGATCATAGGCTCCATCGTTCTCTCCCAAGGCATTGGATTTATAGTCCACAATCCAATACCGGCCTTCCCAGACCAGGACCAGATCCGCAAATCCCATCAGCAATCCGCGCAGTTGACGGGGGGTCAATGCGGGACGCGGGACACCGGGTAAAAGGTATTGGGTACAGAGCGCATCAATGGTTTTGGTAGTTGTCTCCGTCACCGGAAACCAGAATTCCATTTCCGCAAGGTAGTCCCGAAGATTCTGCAATTCTGCCCCAATACCAGGGATCGCCGTACTCACCACCTCTTCCAGCCAGAGGCGAACATCTTCCGCGTAGGTACCCCAACCCTGCCGTCGGCAACGCTCGCGAAGCTGTTCCTGGAGATTTTTGTTGCCAGGCAGGCCAAATTGTTCTTCTGCCAGCCAGGCAAGCAATTCATGCAAAAACTTGCCAGGCCAGGACCCCCTGGGGAAACGATGGCGCGGAACATCCTGTCGACCGGAATGGAAGTGCTCGGTGATCACAAAATCTTGTTCCATATCCGTCTGGGCGGGAAAAGAATCCGTACCAAGCTCCGCCAGATCTCGAACCATGGCCGAGAAACTGCTGATGCCCCAATCCCGTTCAAAGGATCCAGTGTAATATGGGGCATTGACAAGTTCCGGGCGCACTTCCCGGGTTTCCAGAAGGGTACGGGGGATTTTTTCTTCCTCGGCAATGGGCCGAATCGTCCAGGCAGGGTCCCTGAAGACCTGTTGGAGGATGGCCGGCAAGGATGCCTCCTTCGTCTGCTGATCCACCCCCAGCAGGTACCCCATGGCACTTTTCTCCAGCATACAGGGTTGCTTGCCATGGCCCTTCAATGTCCCAATTCCCAGCCAGAGAAAATGGCGGGCACGGGTAACAGCCACATAGAGAAGGCGAAGGTCCTCCTGTAAGCGAGCTTGGTCTGGATCCCCAGCGCTATCTTCCGAGAAAATATCCCAATCATCCTTTTCGACCCGTCGACAGCTTGCGGCAAAGGGAACATAGACAATGGGATATTCCAGCCCCTTGGCTTTGTGTATGGTGACGACGCGGACGAGATCTGCCTCGCTCTCCAGGCGAAGAATGCTTTCTTCTCCGGCTTCCTGGCTGTCGGCAATGGCTTCTTCCAGCCAGCGGATCAGCCCCTGCTCTCCGTCGAGCTTGCCGCTGGCTTCCTGAAGAAGTTCAGCAAGATGGAGAAAATTGGTCAGTCGGCGCTCGCCATCCGCCATAGCCAACCAGCGCCCGGGCAGCCCCAACCGAAACAGGGTTTGCCGGAGCATGGGAAGCACTCCGTGACGACGCCAGATATGGTGTAACTCTTGCAGTAATTCCAGACGCTCTTCGAAGACCGCGTCATTGCGTATCAATTCATCCATTTCAGCAAGGGAGGCTGCCAACAACGCACTGGCAAAGGCGGCCCGGGCCAATGGAGTCTCTCTGGGCTCGGCAACGGCGCGAAGCCAGCGCACCAGGTCTTTCGCTTCCGCCGAAGAAAATACCGAATCCTGGTCGGAGAGATAGACAGAAAGGACTCCTCGTTGGCGCAGCTCTCCCCGCACGGCAGCAGCTTCGTTCCGATCCCGGACGAGGATGGCGATATCAGCAGGCCGAACGGGTCGCTTCAGGCTCCCTTCCAGAAAACAAATATCACGATCATTCAAGAGGCAAACCAAATGCTCGGCACACGCCCGACTAAAATGAGAGAGCATTTGGGTCCTGGATTCTGGGCCCGTCCCATAAACAATCTCCATGGCTGGCATTAGCTCATCACCCCGTTGCAGGATTTCCGGGCGACCGTGGGCATGGTTGGCCACAAAGGGTATGGGATTGGAACCATTGCTTCGATGCAGGAAAGCACCGGGTCCGGTGCGTTGTTCGCCAGCCAGAAAAAGTTGATTCACTCCCTCCACCAGTTTCGGGATGGAGCGATAGTTCCTGGTAAGGGAGTATTGGCGACCCGTAGTTGCCTCTCGCGCTTGCAGATAACTGCGGATATCCGCCCCGCGAAACGCGTAGATGGACTGTTTGGGATCACCAATCAGTAAAATAGCGCTTTCTGGATCGTTGTCGGCAATGTGATAGAGCTGATCAAAGAGACGAAACTGCAGGCTGGAGGTATCCTGAAACTCATCAATCAAGGCTACCGGGTACTGCTGCACAATTCGCTTGCGCAGCTGGAGGCCATTGCTGCCAGCCAGGGCTTGCGCCAAACGCTCCAACATGTCCTGGAAACCAAAGGTGCGTGCTGCACTTTTCAGGCCCTGAAGACGTTGATGCACCAAAGCAGCAGCGACTAAACGCAGGGGGCGATCGGGACGGGGAAGTTGCCGCAATGCCTCCCGGAAAGCGTCCCACTGGGACCAGTCGGGAGGAATCACGACGGATGTATTCTTTTTCAGCGCAGTAGTGAGGCCGTCGGAACAAAATCGCTTCCAGGCCTGATCGGGTAGGTCTAGGCTAATTTTCGCAGGATCTGCACACCATTCCTGCAGCAACATGAACCACGCACGGGCCGCTTCCGGGTTCAGCATGTTGCTCTTGAAGGGGCTCTCGGGGCTGGCTGGCGGAATCACGCTGCCAAGCCAATCGCATATTTGCCCAATCCAGGGGGCCCACTGGGATTTCAGTGTCTGCACTGCTTCTAGCTGGACGCTTTTCTGCTTTTGCCACTCCGATAGCAAAGATCGGTCCATCGTCCTGTATCCGGGTGGCATGGTTGCCAGGGAATTCCGTACATCGTTCCGAAATTGCTCGATCGATCCCCAGATCTCCAAGAGACCGGCCAACGACTCTCCCGTCAGTGGATAGATCTGCTGCCGCCAGACATCCTTTACTGCCAGATCAAAGAATTCTCTTTCATCGGCAACCAGCTTCTCGTCAAAAAGACTGCCACTGTCAAAGGCGTGTTCCCGCAACATTCGTTGGCACCAGGCATCGATGGTAAAGATGGCTGCCACATCCATATTTTCCGCAGCATTAGACAGCAGCCAGGCGGCCTGTTGCCGGCGATCTGCTTCTTTATAACTTTGCAGCAACTGCCGCAAGAAACTATCCGCTGGATCAGGTTCACGCTCTCCCCGAAAACAGGCAGCTGCCTCGACCAGACGGGCACGGATCCGTTCGCCAAGCTCACGGGTAGCGGCCCGGGTAAAGGTCACCACCAGGATCTGTTCAGGGCTGAGCGGCGCTAGCGCGTTTTCCCCATGTCCCAGTACCAAACGCAAATACAACGCTGCGATCGTCCAGGTCTTGCCCGTGCCCGCACTGGCTTCGATGAGTCGACTGCCCCGGAGAGGAAGTGTGAAAGGATCCAGTAGATCACTCCTCTGCATGGCCATCTCTACCTTGGGAGTGAACGCTGATGGTGATTCTCTCGGCCCAAGCCACCAGGGGCGCAAATATGGTTTCGGCAAAAAAGGCAAAGCGGCCATCGGCGCTCAACTGCTCGAAGTCAGGATAGATGCGGGCAAGATAGGGGTCCTTGCCTTCCCCAGGAGCACCAGGAAACCCTCCCTCAAAAACGGTTTGGGGATTTTGATTTCGCACCTGCGCTAGCGCAGATTGCACCGCCCAAGGCAAGGGTTCTTGCAAACCCATTCCCCAGAACCCGAGGAGCTTTTGGAGATAAGATCTCGCTTCTTCCTTGGGGTACGCTGGCCATTGCAGCGTGGCATCGCGGCCAATCAATATACCTCCCGTAGATAAAGCACCGGCGTTGGCTGCGAGCAGTCGTACCCAGGCGTCCACAAGCTTCTCCGGACGCACCTTCTTCTCCTTGAGTAACGTCGAGGGAGTCATGCCAATCCAGCAGACCTCACCCTCCCGGCCATACCGGGATTCCAGCCGATCCTGCAGGACAAATCCTGCATGGGAGAAACGCAAGGGGACTTTTTCTACCGCATGGGGATAGCGATGGGTGGCATCTTGCCAGGCAAAGAGCATGGGCAGGGCCAATTCCTCCAGTCTCTGCGCCTCCTTGTCCCCGATCCCACCCATGGGTAATTGTCCTGACCGCTGCATTTGTTGGACAAGCTCTGCTACTGCCCGGAACATATGGATCTGCGGCAGCCAAGCTAGCTCTCGAAGCAGATCCTGCAGGATGACATACAGATCCAGACCGTCGAGATGAAATAGCTCGTCATCCGGAACGTCAGCGGGATCCTCAAAACAGACTCCCAAACGTCTGCGAAAGAAGGTCCTGACCGGATTTTTCAAAAATCCGGCCAGATCGCCCAGCGTGAGTTCGACCGAAGAATCCTCCGCTGGCGGGAGCGACAGGTTTTGGGATGTCCCGATGGACTCATGGGCATCCCGCCATTCCCTGGCGTAGGTAAGCAATCCACCGGCTTCAAAATAGCGACGACTGAAGGGCTGCAGCGGGTGTTCTGTTGTAAGCATTTGCAGCAGATTTCCAGCATCCTGTCCCACCGGTGCAGTCCATCCCGCAGCAAGATAGTCCCGTAACTGGCTGATCAAAACCGATGGGGCTTGACTGCTGTTGTCCCGTGGACTGCGACCACTCCAGCTGACGTAGAAGGTTTTTCGGGCAGAAAGGAGGGCTTCCAGCAGGAGATAGCGATCGTCATCACGACGGGATCGGTCTCCTGGCCGATATTGACCAGGCAGGCGCATGAGATCAAAGTCATTCTGTTGGATACTTCGAGGATAGTCGCCATCGTTCATACCCAATAGGCAGACTACCTCGAAAGGAATGGAACGAAGGGGCATGAGGCTGCAGAAGGTTATTCCACCGCCCAGAAAACGCCCCATGCGCTGTGGCTCATCGATATCCGCCAACCAGCCTGCACGAAAGACAGATAGGGGGATGGGATCATGGAACCCAGCATGCTCACAGGCCTCTGCCCAGCCATGGAGTGCTTCCTCCAGCAAGATCAGGACCTGCTGTTCCTGCGCATCCTGGGGAAGGAACCAGTTGGAAAGGAAATTCCGTGCGCGTTCAACCCAGTGTTCCGGGGTGGCAAGTGTCTGAGCCTCTTCCCACCACTCCTGCAGGCGTTGGAATACCTGATCAAGCTTGCCGACCAATGCAGCTTCGAGACCACCGATTTCAGCGTAGGGCTGGATCCCCTGATATTCCCCCGCCGCTCCACTGGCGTATCCAAGCAACATCCGCTGCAGCCCAAAAAGCCAGGTATTCTGCTCCCCACAGCTAGCCAGGCCCAGGCTCTCGCGCTGCGCCCGGTGGAGGCCCCAACGTACCCCGGCTCCCACAACCCATCGGCGAAGTTGGGGCAGCTCTTGCGGGTCCAGACCAAAACGATTGGCAACCGCCGCCACGTCCAGCAGATCCAGAATCTCCTTGATCCCGATCCGATGTTGGTCGATCTTGAGCAGCCATTCACAGGCAATAAGCACAGGGACATGATTACGTTTTTGCTGATCGACAATCGCAAAGGGAAGGTAGCGAGGATCATTTCGCCCATATTGTCCAAAGGCTGCGCGAATGGCGGGAGCAAAGTTCGCGATATCGGGAACCATGACGACAATGTCTCGGGGGCGTAGTTGGCCATTGCTTTCCTGCAGCATCTTGAGCAATTCGTCATGGAGGATTTCCACTTCCCGCTGCCGGCTATGGGCAACATGGAACACAATGGATCGATCCTTGGCATCGACTGCATTGCGGGGATGCTCTGGCAAGGGAAGCAGGTCGCGAATGGCCGCTTGCACCTGTTCCAGGAGCGTTACGCCAGGAGACTCATCAAAAAGGTCAATGCGAGGAAAGTCGAGGGAAGGATAGGAGTCATCAATGGAATCCAGAAGCCGGACGAAATCCCTTCCTTGCCGCCCCCACGCAGCCAGCAGCGGATGGGCATGGGCGTGCATGGCCTCCAGGGAAACTGCCGAGAGATTCTGACCGTACCGAAAAGGATGCCTCCTCCGCTCGGCGTGGAAGAGTTCGCGTCCTGCCATGATATCAGCCCAGTAATAACGACAGGGGTTGGGTACGGCCAAGATGATTTGGGCGTAGGAGGAAAGCGCTATCAAAATGTCCAGGGTACTCCTGGGCAAGGCAGTGGCGCCAAAAACGATGACCCGTCGCGGCAGCGTTGGCAGCTTGGATGATCCCGTTTGCAAGCGGGCAAGCACCTTGCGATGAACATGGGGCCGAACCATGGCACGGGCAGCTGCATCCAGTTCCTGGCAAACGGTTTGCCAAAGCAAGGACTGCCAGAGATGCTCAGCAGACAAGGGTTCCTGCTTACCAGAGGGATCGATGAGAATCGGGTTACCCTGCTCCCATGCATCCAGCCAGTCATCACGGTAGATCTGGTATTGATCGTAGAGATCCGCCAGGCGCATGGCGAGTTGCAGCAACCGGTCAGGATCACCATCACCCAGAAAGTGTGCCAGGGCGGAAAACTCTGCTCGAGCAAGCTGGGTGGGTAGGAGACGCATCAGGCGCCAGGTGAGGATGCTTTTATCGAGGGGGGAAAATTGCGGAATTTCTTTCCCCAAAACCGCACGATAGATTCGCCAGAGAAAACGCCCGGGAAGTTCGACCCTGGTTGCAGCACAAATACCAGATAGCGTAGCAAACGAGGCCTTGATCCACTCCCCTATACCATTACTTTGGACCAGGATGATCTCCTCTTCCAAAGGCTGCAGGGGATGGTCACCGATCCATGCCAACACCGCATCTCGCAGCCATTCCAGGCGATTCCCCTGCAAGATCGAAAGACCATTGACGAAGGTGCTGGGCATAAGCTTTCCCGTCTGAAAAGGACTTGCGGACAACGAAGGTTGGAATTCTCCAAGGATTCTTTGGGATCAGGAATGGCGTGACTCAATAAAACAGTTCGCAATGGGCAAAATCCCGATGCGGCCATGGTGGCGCCTGTCTGGTTAGCTTCACGTTCCGGTACCTGGAAACTTCCGCATCAAAGGTCCCGGAAAAGCAGAGAGCCCATACAGCAAAGAGTAATATGCAAAATGGCTGAGGGAGTCCCCAACCCAAGCGTCTCGCGTCATCACGTAACGTCGCTAGATTGCCAGCAACCCCAGGTAAATACAAGACTTCCGCCGCGGTGATCGTCTCGGATGGCTGCATAAGTTCAGAAACCTTTGGCACTCCTTTGAAGCGGGAGGAGCGCCATGCAAGTACACCATGCCGGTTACCGGATCCGGGGGTTTTATCGAGTAGCCGCCTTGGCCGCTCGATCCTGTGCCCCCAAACGCCGTCGTACACCCACGACCGACCCACGGCTGGCCGCGCAAATCCGTGACTGGCGCACCCGCCATCCCAAGCTCGGCAAGGACAAGCTGCACGTGCTGCTACGTCCGTGGTGTGAGCAGCACGGCATCCCCTTGCCCAGCGTCTCCACGATCGGTCGCATCATTGCCCGCGCCCCGGACAAAATGCGCCATGCGCCAGCAAGAATCGATACCAAAGGCCGCCCGGCCCCTCAGGCGCCACCCCAAGCCAAGAAAGCCCAAAGGCGCGCGCTTGGCGCCCTTGGAGGTGCTTGCTTGCGACACCATCGAGCGCTTCCATCGAACCGTGCAGGAGTCCTTCGTCGATTACCACGAAGACCTGCTCTTTACCGACCTAGACGCCTTCAACCAGCAGCTAGCCAACTGGCTCGTCTTCTATAACGCCGAGCGCCCTCACCATACCCTCGGAGCGCCCTCCATTACAATTCCTCCTCCAACACCAACCCGAGCGCCAAAGGTGGTGGACTCATACAAGCTATTGCAGCGCAAGCCATTTCGAAGTAAAATTGTATGGTCTTAGTCCCCATCGTCTAGCGGTCTAGGACACCGCCCTTTCACGGCGGTAACGGGGGTTCGAACCCCCCTGGGGACGCCAACTATAAACGTAAAGTCAGAATATAATCAGGTATTTCGTGGTTTTTCGCGTCGCTATCGTGTGTACCGAGCCCTTTCCTCTCCAACATAGTCTTGCTGACGTAGATTTCACCGAAAGCCCAGTGAATGAAAGCTCCATCGAACACCTCGTCAAAGGCTACTCTCTTAACGCGGCCCACAATATTCTGCTGGTCGGGGCACGGGCACCGGGAAAACTCTTCTTGCCATGAAACTTGGTAGCGTAGAGGGTCTATAATTATTGCTGTTGATAATCAATTTCTGGTAATCCCACAAACTATAGCTTGGCAAATAGATCCTCCCCTGTGATAGGTTAAAATTAATTTATGTCAAACAGAGCGCTGTTTTGCGTTCGAGATCCCAGAGTGCGGGATCTGTGAGACCGCGGCCACCGTAGACCACCACCAACGAATTACCCATCTGTTGTATCCCTACCTGTACGGTGGTATCCATTTCGAGCTCAAGGAAGCCCAAAAACGCAAAGCGTTATAGCTTTACCTATGCAAAAAGGGGGTAGCAGATCCAGAAAATCGTGCAATCCACCCGGGATCGCTTCTCCGAAACGGCCCTCTGAAGCCACGATGTGTGCGATGGTTTGTCTGGCAGACCTCCAGGATGCCCGTTGGCGCAAGCAACGGATCCATGAACTTGCCAGGCGTTGGGGAATTCCCCCAGAGCAGGTGATCGACTCGGCTCCTTGTATGTTTAAACCCGACCAGCGTGGTACAGTCGGATCACCGCTGAGGTGACCAGACCGGACCGTGCAGCCTGGTAGCTCCTGGAGTCGACAAGCTTGTTTGCCAGCTCGTTGTTGAGTTGATTGCGCACGGACCCTGTGCTGGTCTTTTTGGGGCCCGAACGGTTAGTCGAGCGGCCGCTGGCCTGCTCGCATGCACAAGGAAGGGAGATGAAGACCATGTCTGGATCATCCGTGATGGTGGGTATCGACGTTGCCAGTGCGCACGTCGATGTAGCCTGTGTGGGAGCGGCCTTGCCAGCCGAGTTAGCACACGTCCGCAACGATGCTGAGGGGCATTCGGCCCTGGCCGAGGCCTTGGTCAAGCTGCGGCCCGCTTTGGTGCTGATGGAAGCCACCGGCGGCTATGAAGCGGAGCTGGCGTGCGTGTTGCAGGCAGTGGGTCTGCGCGTGGCGGTGATCAACCCGCGCATGGCGCGGGATTTTGCCCGTGCGATGCAGCGCCTGGCCAAGACAGACCGCATCGACGCGGCCACCTTGGCCGATTTCGCCGCCGTGCTGGCCCAGCGCCCCGACTGCGAGCGCTTCGTGCGTCCCTTGAGCGAGCCCGAGCAGCAGGATCTGGCTGCCTTGGTCACGCGCAGGCGCCAGCTCGTAGCCATGCAGCTGTCCGAGCGTCAGCGCCTGCGTCTGGCTCGCCCCGTGACGCGCCCGAGCATCGAGGCGCTGCTTGAGACCATCGCCAAGCAGCTCAACGAGGTGGACGCCGAGATGGTCAGGCATGTGGAGAAGCATCACGCCGTGATGGCCAGGTTGCTGCAGAGTGTGGCCGGCATCGGTCGCGTCGCTGCAGCAACCTTGATCGCCGAGCTGCCCGAGCTGGGGCGGCTCAACCGACGCCAGATCTGCGCCCTGGTCGGCGTGGCCCCTTACGCCAACGATTCCGGACGCAGCCGCGGCCGAAGGCGCATCGTCGGCGGGCGCTTTGAGGTGCGTCGCGCTCTGTACATGGCTACACTCGCCGCCACACGCTTCAACCCCGCCATCCGCGCCTTCTACGAGCGCCTGGTGGCTGCAGGCAAGCTCAAGAAGGTGGCTTTGATCGCCTGCATGCGCAAACTGATCACCCACCTCAATGCCATCGCACGGAACTACTTCAACGCTCAACATCGGCCTCTCACGGCTTGACTTGCAACACGGTTACTCAACACTTTGAGTGGGTTAACTGGTAGCATGTGGTGCCTGTGACAAGCGGATGGATTAGGGATTGGGGATGAATCAGGAACAGCTTTTCAGTCTGGCTTTGGGATTGGTACCACCGTGGCTGGTTGATCATGTGACCTTCTCTGTGGAGGAGAAACGGCTGGATCTGCAGATCACC
>JAEPKX010000047.1 GCA_021375695.1 Candidatus Igneacidithiobacillus taupoensis
GAGCCCCTGGCGCAGGGCGCAACAATAGAGCCAGGCCACGTGGACTCCGGCAATGTAGGGGTCAGGAAAACGGGAATCCCGCCGCACTGGATTGACGCAGGGTGCCGGGGGCAATTCTTCCGGTACGCCATGATGGTCGGTGATGATCACGCGAAAGCCCGCGGCCTGGAGACGGGCAATACGATCGTGATCGGTGCTGCCCTGATCGGCAGTAAGCAGCAGGGCAGGTCGCGGTGCCGTGGCCAGGATTCGCTCCACCACATTTTCCGAAACTCCATAGCCGTCGTGCAGGCGATGGCCAATGAAACTGTGGATATGCTGGGATGGGACACCAAAATAGTCCCGAAAAGCCAACTTGAGCACGGCGTGGGCACTGGCCCCATCGGCATCATAGTCGGACAAGAGAACGACCGGCCAGCCCTGCTGGATGGCCGTCACCCCAAGGGCTACTGCCTGCTCCAGATCAGGCAAGAGATCGGGTGGAGTCAGGAGCTCGGCACTGCCCTGCAACAGATCCGCGAGCTGTGATTCCTGTCCCTTCTCCAAGCGGCCCGCCACAATGCGTGCGAGTAAAGGCGAATAGCCCAAGGCCCGGGCCGCAGACTCGATTTCTGGGCAACGTTGGCGTTCCAACAGTTGGGGGATGGGTTGCTGAGGACCCCTCACGCCTTCTGCCCCGGGACCTTGGGACGCCGCCAAAAACACCAGCGATCCCAGCGCTTGAGCCGCAGCCGTTGGATGCTACCGCGAGCCGTTGGCCCTACATAGATTTGTAGCTCCTGCCCAAGTCGTAGACACCGTTCCCCAACGTCCAGACTCGCAGCCAATTCTTGCCCCCCCCAAGACTTGGAGGAAGCAGCCCAAAACCAATTCTCCCGGCGCCAAAGAGCCAACTCCTGGGGGGGTTCCTCCCGGTACGGGATCCCCAAATATTGGGCCGTAGCCTGCCAGAGTTCACCGCCACCCAAGATGCCAGACCAGGGTCCCTGGATCCGCCCGCCGGGCAGTTGTCCTTCTCCCCAAGGCCACAACAGCACCGAAGATTCCTGGCCTTGCGCCTCTGCCAAGGCTTGCAGCTCCATGTGCACCGTGTTCAAAATCGCCCATAGAGCTTTCCCATCTTGCCCATGGAGTGCCGCGGAGCTCGGCGCCTGCCCCCAAAGATCGCCAATGGAACGGGACTGGAGATCCAACGGGCGATCACGGAAGAGAAAGGCACGCCCTTGGCTTATCCGCAACTGACCAAGGGGAGAAAAATGGTCCTGCATCTGGGCCAAGATCGCTCTTTCGCTTTCTTGCATCGCGGAAGGTTCCAGTGCCGTACGGCCCACGGCGCCGCCAATACGCACCGGCTCCAGGGCCAATACCCACTGATTTTGTGTTGCCATACCCTCTGCCTCGGCCAACAGGGCAGCGGCGGGCAGCCGCCCCGCAAAACCGAAAAGCAGCCCGGTCAGATCCAGTTCATCCTGCGCTGGGATGGTGTCCACGTGACCCTGACCCCAATATCGATAGAGGCGGGCAAGCGCCGGGTCAGGAGTCGTACCAGGATCGCCCAGCCAAATTCCTAGCATTAGCCCAGAATAGCGCGTTGTACGGCGTCCAGACTGGCATCGACGGTGAGCACCTCTCCCCCTTGGGCGATGGCCGTATCCGGATCCTTCAAACCATGTCCAGTCAGGGTGCAGACCACCGTTGCTCCCGCTCCGATACGCCCCGAGCGGGCTGCCGCAATCACCCCAGCCACTGCCGTTGCCGAGGCCGGTTCACAGAAGACTCCCTCCAGTCGGGCCAACCAGCGTTGGGCTTCCAGGATCTCGGCATCACTGCAGGCAGCAAAAAAACCATCACTTTCTTGCGCAACTGCATGAGCCTGCTCCCAGGACATGGGCCGACCGATTCGGATGGCGGTGGCCAGGGTCTCGGGGTTCTTCACAAATCCACCGGTCAGGAAGGGGGCACTACCCGCAGCCTGGAAACCCAACATCCTGGGGCGGTGGCGGGCCAGTTGGCGGCCATAGGGACATTGGCCTGCACAAAATTTGCACGCCCCGGTCAGCAGTTCATCGGCTTGGCAACGGCTGTCCGTAGCCTCACAGTATCCCAGCCAATGGGCGGTAATATTGCCAGCATTCCCCACGGGGAGGGCGTGATAGTCCGGGGCGTCCCCCAGGGCCTCGATGATCTCGAAGGCCGCGGTCTTCTGGCCCTGCAAGCGGTAGGGATTGACGGAATTGACCAAGGTAATGGGGGCGTTGGCTGCCACCTCCTGGACGATCTCCATACCCGCATCAAAATTTCCGCGGATCTGCAAGACCATGGCGCCGTGCATCATGGCCTGGGAGAGCTTACCCAAGGCAATCTTTCCCTCCGGGATGACCACAAAGGCCCGCATCCCCGCCCGCGCTGCATAGGCCGCAGCTGCGGCCGAGGTATTACCGGTGGAAGCGCAGATGATCATCTCACTTCCCTCTTCCCTGGCCTTGCTCACGGCCATGGTCATACCGCGATCCTTGAAAGAACCGGTGGGATTGAGACCCTCAAATTTGAGAAAAAGGCGCAGGTCTACCCCTAATTCGCGAGGCAGATGTACGCACTCGATGAGAGGCGTATTGCCTTCCCCCAAGGACACGGCGGGGGTCTCCGGGGCGATTGGCAAAAAGGCACGATAGCGGTCAATGATGCCGGTGTAGCGAGTCATCCGATATTCCTAGAGTCAAGAAAAGCTTTCCTCCTCGCGCAAGTTCTCTACGCGTAGGCGCAAAATGGGCTCAGCAACCACCCGGAGGGCCTGAATTCGCTGCAGGGCCACATCCAAATCCCCCTCTCGACATTGCTGTAACAGGAGCACAATGGGTACCGTAGCAGCGCCGGGGATTTCCTTTTGGACCAAGGCCTCAATGGAGATGCCCTGCTCGGCCAGCAGGGTTGCCACCTGAGCGAGCACCCCGGGACGATTTTCGGCCTGGATACGCAGATAGTAGGCGCATTGGATCTCGCTTATGGGCAGCAGCGGAAGGGGCTCCAGGGCATCGGCCTGAAAGGCAAGATGGGGTACCCGGTGGCAGGGATCGGCGGTCATGGTCCGCGCCACATCCACCAAATCAGCCACAATGGCACTGGCGGTGGGATCTCCTCCGGCACCACGCCCATAATAGAGGCTCTGGCCGGCGGCATCACTGTCCACCAAAATCGCATTGAAAGGCCCCTCCACGTGGGCAAGCAAATGGTCCGCAGGGATGAGGGTGGGATGCACCCGCAATTCCACCCCCTGGGATCGCCGACGGGCAACACCGAGCAGTTTGATGCGATAACCAAGCTCGGCTGCAAAGGCTACATCCACTCCCTGGAGCTGCCGAATCCCTTCGACATGGCAATGGGCAAAGGAAACAGGAATCCCAAAGGCAATGGAGGCCATGAGGGTAATCTTGTGGGCGGCATCTCCGCCATCCACATCCAGACTGGGGTCAGCCTCGGCGTAGCCCAATTCCTGGGCCTTGGCAAGGGCCTCGGCAAAACTCCAGCCCTCCCGAAACATCTGGGACAGGATGTAATTACTGGTCCCATTGATGATCCCCGCCACCCAATGGATGCGGTTCCCGGCCAAACCCTCGCGGACGGCCTTGATGATCGGAATGGCCCCGGCCACGGCCGCCTCGAAAGCCACCATGACGCCATGACGCTGGGCGGCGGCAAAAATTTCCTCGCCATGCTCCGCCAGGAGGGCCTTATTGGCAGTAACCACGTGCTTGCCAGCGGCAATGGCGGCAAGCAAAAGCTCCCGGGCCAGGTCCGTGCCACCCATGACCTCTACCAACACATCCAGCTCCGGATCCCCTACCAGGGCCCAGGGATCGGTACTCACTCGCCCAGCAAAACCCAGATTTTCCAGGCGGGAGGGCGTGCGAACGCAGACATGCACCAGCCGCAGTTCGCGGCCCACCCGGCGGGTGATTTCTGCGGCATTCTGGCTCAACACCCGCACGGTTCCCTGACCGACAGTACCCATTCCCACCATACCCACCCGCACTGGATCGGCCATTACCAACCCTCCCGGAACATCTGCTTGATCCCGCGAATGGCCTGGCGGGTTCGCTGTTCGTTCTCCACCAGGCCAAAGCGAACATAGCCATCCCCCAATTCACCGAAGCCAATTCCTGGGCTCACCGCCACCTTGGCCCGCTCCAGCACCATTTTCGAAAACTCCAAAGATCCCAGCTTGCGCAGCCCCTCGGGGATAGGCGCCCACACGAACATGGTAGCCTTAGGACTCTCCACGGCCCAGCCGGCCGCTTGCAAACCCTCCACCAGGACATTGCGACGCTGCTCGTACATGCGCCGAATTTCTTCCACACAATCCTGGGGACCTTCCAGGGCGGCGATGGAAGCTACCTGAATGGGGGTAAAGGTTCCGTAATCCAGATAACTCTTGATCCGGGCCAAGGCACCAATCAGGCGAGGGTTGCCGGCAGCAAAACCGACCCGCCACCCCGGCATGTTGTAACTCTTGGACAAGGTGAAAAACTCGACGCCCACGTCCTTGGCCCCCGGCACCTGGAGAAAACTTGGCGCCTGATAGCCATCGAAGACGATATCGGCATAGGCCAGATCATGAACCACCCAAATGCGGTGGGCCTTGGCAAAATCCACCACGCGCTCGAAAAAATCCCGCTCCACCACCGCTGCCGTCGGATTGTGGGGAAAATTGATGACCAACATCTTGGGTTTGGGCCAAGCCGCCTTGATGGCCTTTTCCAGCTCCTCGAAGAAATCCAGCCCTGGCAGCATTGGCACATGGCGGACATCGGCACCGGCAATGACAAAACCATACGGATGAATGGGATAGGTGGGACTGGGAACCAATACCGTATCGCCAGGCCCCATGGTCGCCAGGGCCAGATGCGCCAATCCCTCCTTGGAGCCAATGGTGACGATGGCCTCGGACTCGGGATCAATGGACACCCCGTAGCGGCTTTCATACCAGCCACTGATGGCCTTGCGCAGGCGGGGAATCCCCCGGGACACGCTATAACGATGGGTATCGCCACGCTGGGCAGTTTCGCAGAGTTTATCCACAATGAACTGCGGAGTAGGCTGATCGGGATTGCCCATGCCAAAATCAATGATGTCTTCCCCACGCTTGCGGGCCTGCAGCTTCAGATCCGTGACAATGTTGAATACATAGGGAGGAAGTCGACGAATCCGTTCAAAATCGCTGTTCATGGCAAACCTGGGCTTGAGGAAAATACCGAAATCGATGAACAATAGTGAGGGCGGGAGGACCTGTCAATTGATCGAGGAAATATGAAGCTTCACCTCCAGGCTGCAGTTGGACGACACAGGCTCCAATCCTACGATGCAAGGGGATTCGTGGTGAACGGCAATTACCACTCTGGTGGAACCTTGCTTGGACTTCGGGACCCGATTCACCCATGGGGGCCGGAACGACCAGAAGATCTTCATGTGGACCATTTTCAGCTCTTGCGCGAGGATCCCCCGGAAATCCTGCTCCTGGGGACTGGCTCCCGCCAACGACTCCTGCTGGCATTATTGTCGCAGCTTCGCTCCCAGGGTTTGACAGTGGAAATGATGGATACGCCAGCGGCCTGCCGTACCTATACCATATTACTGTCCGAGGACCGTCGGGTAGCGGCGGCTCTACTCCCTGCCGGCTGGTAACCCCTCACCCAAAGAGCGAGTACACATCCAGGCCCTCGGCCGCGATGCGGCGTTTGAGATGCAACAAACTTTCCACCTGGATTTGCCGAACCCGCTCGCGGGTCAAGCCCATCCGCGCACCCACATCCTCCAGGGTGGCGCCGTCATTCCCATCGAGGCCAAAACGCCAGTACAGTACCAGGCGTTGTTTTTCTTCCAGATCACCAATCCAGGTATAGAGTCGTTGGGCCAGATCTTGTGTTGCCAGCCGCTCTTCTGGACCGGGCACCGCAGGATCAGAGACAGTTTCCTGGAGATTGCGCTCGCCTTCCCGACCAAGCCCTTCATCCAGACTGCCCACCCGATTGTCCATCTCCAGACAATTGCGAATTTCATCAATGGGTCGCTCCAGCGCGGCAGCCAATTCCTCGGGGCTTGGATCCCGATGGAGTTTCTGCTCCAGGCAACGGGCCGCGCGCAAAATCGAGGCAAGCTCCTTGGTGACATGGATAGGTAGACGGATGGTGCGGGTCTGGTTCATGAGCGCCCGCTCGATGTTTTGACGAATCCACCATGTAGCATAGGTGGAAAAACGAAATCCCCGTTCGGGATCAAATTTTTCCACCGCATGTATGAGTCCCAGGTTGCCCTCCTCGATCAGATCCAGGAGTGGCAAACCCCGATTGACATACCGGCGGGCGATACGCACCACCAGGCGCAAATTACACTCGATCATCCGCCGACGGGCATCGGCATCGCCCTTTCTTACCAGCCTTCCCAGCTCCACCTCTTCCAGAGCGGTCAGCAGTGGATTGTGACCAATTTCCTGAAGATAGCATTGTGTAGCATCCCAATCGGGGCCGTGCTCCGCCAAGACCGGATCGGGGCTGTCACTCTCGGTAAGGTTTTCGGGCTCTCCTTCCGCCAGCTCCAACTCCTGATCCAGCGCTTCGCGACTCATTTCAAGCTCCCTGGCGATTCCTCTGGATTACGGTTCCTGCCCGGAGAGGGACAAAGAGACAATCGCCGAGATCGGTCTCCATGGCCTCCATCCCATCCCAGCGAAAAAGCTTCAAGCGTTGCTGCCCCCCTGGTAGTTCCTGTGGCATCAGCAAGGTTCCGCCAATACGCAGTTGGTGAAATAACGGTGGCAAGGCACAAGGCACTGCTGCCGAGAAAATAATGGCATCAAAGGGGGCTTGCTCCTGCCAACCTTGCCCACCATCCCCCAACCGTACTTGCACCCGATGAAAGCCCAAAGCAAATAAACGAGCCTGGGCCGCCCGGACCAGGTCCTCGATCCGCTCAATACTGCATACCTCCATGCCCAATGCCGCCAACAAAGCGGTCTGATAACCCGATCCCGTGCCAATTTCCAGCACGCGCCGGGGGTGGTTTGCAGCCAACAGGCTCGCCAGCATCCGGGCAACCATCATGGGTTGCGAGATGGTCTGTCCCCAACCAATGGGCAGTGACACGGGCTCATAGGCGCGGCTCGCCAATGCCTCAGCAACAAAAAGGTGACGGGGGACCCGCTCCATGGCTGCCAGCACCTGTTCATTTTGGATGCCTTGCTGCCGCAAAGACTGGATCATCCGCGCGCGACTGCGCGGCGAGATCATTCCCAACTCGGCCAGCGGTTTCAGTTCTTGCAACACTGCAGCCATTGGGAAAGCTCCGACATAAAGCTGTATCGAGTCATATCAAGATCAAGGGGGGTAATGGAGACATAGCCACGGCGAAGTGCATCAAAATCTGTTCCCGGCCCCCCATCTGCCTCTTGCCCCGAAGGTCCGATCCAATACACGGGTTCCCCCCGGGGGTCGGCGGCAGGCATGAGAAGATCGCTTTTATGGCGGCGGCCAAGGCGGGTCACTTCAAAGCCCCGTATTTCTTCATAGGGCAGGTCTGGCACATTCACATTGAGTATGGTATCCCCAGGCAGGGGATTTCGCAGTAAGCCTTCCAGAAGCTGAGCGGCGACCCGGGCTGCTGCCTCATAGTGCTCTGGCTCTCGCCCTGCCAAGGAAATCGCCATTGCCGGCATCCCCAAATGGCGGCCTTCCATGGCAGCGGCCACGGTTCCAGAGTACAGGACGTCATCACCCATGTTGGCGCCCCGATTGATTCCTGAAATGACCATCTCAGGCCGTTCCGGAAGGATGCCCGTGGCAGCCAGATGGACGCAGTCCGTTGGAGTGCCCCCCACCAGATAATAAAAACCATTGTGGCCTTTTCGTACCCGCAGGGGACGGTCCAGGGTAAGGGAGTTACTGGCGCCGCTACGGTCTTGCTCTGGCGCCACTACCTCAACAGATCCCAATGGGCGCACTGCAGCAGCCAAGGCAGCGAGTCCTGGAGCTAGATAACCATCGTCATTGCTAAGCAATATACGGGGCATGGGATCCCTTGTGACAAGCGCATGCTTGCCTTATCCGCCTATTCGTATGGTACGCAAGCGCCGCACAAAGGTCCAGTCAGGGCTCTGCTCACTGGGCGAGTTGATGCTCCAGGATGAGGACACGTAGTTGGGCTATGTGGACGGCTTCCTTGAGTTGATCAATCCGCTGCAGATAATGGGCATAATTTCGCTCATTGCCAAGACGTACGGCCTTGCCCTGCTCATAGGCCGCGGTTGCCTGGGCCAATTGCAAGCGGGCCGCTGCCAGCTCGGCTTGCAGGGCCTTGCGATCATTGTTGCCAGCAGCAGGGGATTGGCTTGGCGCCACCGACTCGGTCACTGGCGCTGCGGGTTTGGGAGCCGGGGTTGCCGGTGCTGCCGATGTCACCGCCGGAAGGCCATCCAAAGTCTCCACATTGCGCGCGTTGGCCGGAGGATTACCACCGTAACTGACTACGCCATCGGGAGAAACCCAGCGATAAATGGCCGCCTGCGCATTGCCAAGGCCTGCAAGCAGGGTCAGTAATAGCACCAGGGTAGGTCCAGATCTCTGGCCATCGATTCGCAACACGACACAACCTCCTCAAAAAGTTCCTCTCTGTGCAATTGGTCCATAACAGCCCACTTGTCAAGGCAAACCCCGCACTGGGCGGGGTTTGCAGGGGGCAAGGCAACACTCAAAATCAGAGGCTGTAGTACATCTGGAACTCCACCGGGTGGGTGGTCATGCGCAGGGTCTGGACCTCGTCCCACTTGAGAGCCAGGTAGCCTTCCAGCATGTCCTTGGTAAAGACATCGCCTTGCAAAA
>JAEPKX010000048.1 GCA_021375695.1 Candidatus Igneacidithiobacillus taupoensis
GATGGGCATCAGCTGGGACAAGGCCAAGGCCGACTTCCAGGAATATCTCAGGCAGGTGGAGCAGGGGAACGTGGAATATCTCTACAATCCCGAACTCGCTACCAATCAGCAGATCAATATGAATACTGCCCACGGCTGAACGAACAAAGCCGGTAGCATAGCCCCGCACGGCGGGGCTTTTTCATGGCAAAGGACTCCCCTATCCCCACGATTTTCGGATATGCTGGACGCTTGCGCCGATGGCGAATTTTCAACTTGGCTACAACAGGAGATAAAACTATGGATGCCCAGTCCCTCAACGCTCGTTGTGTCGAGCTGTTTCAGAACCCCAATGTAAAATTGCGGATGTGGAATGCCCGCATGTTCTGGCAGGTTGGCGATCAACTCAACGTGCCCAGTGAAAAACTCACCCAACCCAAGGTGGACCTCTGCGAGTTGGAAGTGATGCTGGCCGCCGCAGCTCTCACCGAATCTCAATGCGCGCCCGAACTGGAGAAGAAAGAGCCCGGTCGCGTTGCTTTTATTCAGCGGCAGGTTCGTGAAGGGATGCGTCCACTGCTCAAGCCTGCACATTAATCCCCGCGGGCTTCTTCCCTTCTGGCCCTCAGGCCAGAAGGGATTCGATGGCCCGCGCACAAATCAGGTCATTTTCGGTAATGGCCCCCACGGCGTGGGTCTGGTATCGAATCACACAAGACCCATAGGATACCTGCAGATCGGGATGATGATCTTCCCGATGTGCAATCCAGGCCAGGGCGTTCACAAAGGCCATGGTTTCAAAAAAATTGCGAAATGTGGTGCGTCGCTCCAAAGCCCCGTCCACCACCTGCCAGTGTGGCAAATCCTGAAGGGCACGCTCCAACGCTTCTCGAGCCAAAGGCTTTACTCCTCCCTCACAAGCCTGGCAATGACCCGGACGAAAATCACTCTCCATACAGCAGCTCCTTTGCGCAAGAATACTGTTACAATATGAACCAACCACACTGTGGAGGCCAGCAACTTGTCCAAGCCCTCTCAACCCTTACAAACCCCCGATGGCAGCCGGAAGGTCCTTTTGCATTCCTGCTGTGCACCTTGTGCCGGACCAATCATGGCCGATATCCAGCGGGCAGGTATCGAGCTCACCATCCTCTTTTATAATCCCAACATTCATCCCGAAGAGGAATACCGACTCCGCAAGGACGAAAACATTCGCTATGCCCGCAAACTCGGTATTCCCTTCGTTGACCTCGATTATGACAAAGATCGCTGGTTTGAGCGGGTTCGCGGCCTGGAATGGGAACCCGAACGTGGAGCCCGCTGTACGGCCTGCTTTGATATGCGTTTTGAGCGCTCGGCACTCTATGCCGTAGAGCATGGTTTCACGGTCTTCACCAGCACCCTCGGGATTTCTCGCTGGAAGGATATGAATCAAATCAACGACTGTGGCCGTCGCTCGGCAAGCCGTTATCCCGGTTTACAGTACTGGGATTACAACTGGCGCAAGGGCGGCGGCAGTCAGCGGATGATCGAGATTGCCAAGCAGGAAGAATTCTATCAACAGGAGTACTGCGGTTGCGTCTATTCCCTACGGGACAGCAATCTGCATCGCATCCAGCAGGGACGACCCAAAATTGTCCGCGGCGTGAAATTCTATGGCCGGGAAGAGGGCAAAGGCATCCACAGCCGATAACGATCCCCCGGCCCCTCCATTTCTACCAAGGGGTAGCGCAGCGCCAAGCCATTGGTTTTACTCCATTGTTGTAGGGCAGCATAGGCTTTCCAGGCAGCAATGGCGGGATTGGCATGGACGTCAATCTGCAGCACGCGCTGGGAAGGCCACTCTCCTTTCTTCCAGGCCCCTGGAGGAGCAGCATTGCTCACAATACCCACCCTGGCCTGAATTTTTTCCTTACCAGGAGATCCGGTTTCCGACTCGATCAGGCTCCAGGTGCTCGCCCCCTTGCGAAGCTTTTCCGGCAGACCTTCCAGCATTTTCCCACGGACACGGGATAGATTGGCATAACTGCCAGAATAATCCTGGTACAGATAGCTTTGCGCAGGGCTCTCTCGAATCAGGATATGGGTTTGGGCAAAGACGCCCAAATACCAGAGAGAAAAGAGGAACAACAAAACAAATACCAGGATGGGTCCTCCCCAACCCCGTCGCCAATCCCGTTTAGGTCCTGGACTAGCTACTTCTGCCATCATGGCATCCCAACTCCTGCCACAAGCGTGACCAATCAAAATAGGGACCCGGATCCCACTTGCGACCCGGGGCAATCTCCGCATGGCCAGCAATTGCGGAGTGATCCAACTGCGGGAAATATTCCCAGAGGGCATGAATCAGGCGCACGAGACAGGCATACTGGGCATCGGCAAAGGGCTGCGTTGCCGATCCCTCCAACTCAATGCCAATACTGAAATCATTGCAGCGCTCCCGACCCCGCCACTGGCTTTGGCCTGCATGCCAGGCACGCTGGTCCACTCCCACATGCTGCCAGAGCAGTCCACTGCGTTCCACAAAAAAATGGGCCGAAACCCGAAGATTGCGCAGCTGCTCATAATAAGGGTCTGTGGAAAAATCCAGGGTCCCGGCAAAAAAGCGTTGTACCTCACCCGTAGCAAAGCATTCCGGCGGCAGACTGATGGCATGGATCACCAGCAAATCCACCGTCGTATTCGGTGGTCTCGCATCACAATGGGGGGACGGTGCGGGCGCGGCCGCCTGCCACCATCCCTCCCGCCAGCAACCCATCAAGGCAAGTCCTCGGCGGGGAGGGATGCATTCTTTTCCAGCCACGCCTCCAGCGCCAACAGCCGGGCCTCTACCTGGATTGGGCGCTGATACTGACCATCACGAAACAAAAAAAGTGCCGGCAAATGGTAAACCCCAAACTCCTGGGTCAAGCCCATTTCGATACCGGCATCAGCCTCCCAGACGCGCAAATCAGATCGTTTAGACTCCCAATCCTGCAAGAGCCTGCGCCATATCCGACAACTATGACAACCAGCAGAACTAAAAAAGAGCACGATCCAGCCCTTTTCCTGCTGCATCCGCTGCCAAAAGCCCAACTCCGAAACACGTTCCACAAGTACCTCAAAAAAAGACTTGAAAGATATTTAGAATATATCTAATATCAGCATTGGGACAAATTGGTTCCCTTGCTTTGAGGAGTTTCGCATGGAAAACGCAATGGATAGTAGTCCAAGGATGCCACGCATCGACGAACCCGCTCCTGCCTTTACGGCACGGACCACCCATGGTCCCCGAAAACTGGAGGACTATCGCGGCAAATGGCTGGTACTTTTTTCCCATCCAGCCGATTTTACTCCCGTCTGTAGTACCGAATTTATGGCCTTTGCCAAGCGTTATCCCGATTTCCAGGCGATCCATTGCGATCTATTGGGCCTTTCCATCGACAGTGTCCATAGTCACATTGCCTGGATGCGCAACATCAAGGAAAAATTTGATATCGAGATCCCCTTTCCGATCATCGATGATATCTCGATGGAAGTAGCGCATTCCTATGGCATGATCCATCCCGGTGCCAGTGACACTTCTGCGGTACGGGCTACCTTTGTCATCGACGACAAAGGGATCCTGCGAGCCATGGTCTACTATCCCATGAAAAATGGGCGCTCCATCGACGAGATCTTGCGGCTGGTAAAGGCCCTGCAGACCAGTGATGCCCATGGTGTTGCCACCCCCGAGGGCTGGCAGCCTGGCGACAAGGTCATCGTTCCACCTCCCTCCACTATTGCCGATGCCAATGAGCGCGCCAATCAGGGCTATGAGTGTACCGACTGGTATTTCTGCAAAAAGTCCCTGTAAGCAGAACACATCATTGGCTAGCCCCCTTTTTTTGGGGGCTTTTCCTTTTTCGCCGTCCCAAATCCCGCTCC
Source organism: Candidatus Igneacidithiobacillus taupoensis (assembly GCA_021375695.1). Taxonomy (GTDB): domain Bacteria; phylum Pseudomonadota; class Gammaproteobacteria; order Acidithiobacillales; family Acidithiobacillaceae; genus Igneacidithiobacillus; species Igneacidithiobacillus taupoensis. The sequence continues at coordinate 3,886 of JAEPKX010000048.1, forward strand.
CGCTCTTGCCAGTCAGGAAGACATTGCTCGACCAGGGCATAAAAACGCGGGGTATGGCCCGGCTCCCGCAGGTGCATCAGTTCGTGAACCACCACATACTCGATGGAACTGTGTGGCTCCGCAATCAGGCTACTTGCAAAAGACAAACGCTTCTTTACCACATTGCAACTCCCCCAACGCGTACGCATCTGGCGGATTCCCCAATGGGTCACAGGGACTTGGAGACGGGCTTGCCAATGGGCAAGCAAGCCCTGCAAGAGCGCCTTCAACTCCTGCCGAAGCCATCGCTGCAACAAGCGCTGCCGTTGTTCGGGGGAGAGCTTTCCCGTCATCCATAACGTATTCCCCGATCGGTTCAGGGTTGGGCCCCCCGCCTCCAGGATCTGCAGGGTCAGCAATCCCCCCAAATAAGGCACCCTACTCCCTTGCCCCAGAGCCTGGGACTGTATTCGCTGCCGTTGGGCAAGAATCCATGGAAGCCGCTCCTGCAATAGCTCCATCAGGATGGGAATGGGAAGATGTATGGGGCAATTGGCAGTGAGCTTCCCTGCGGCATCGAAGCGCAGACGCAAGCTCTGGCGCTGCTCTCGCTGGAGCCAGCAAAGAATGCCACCCAGATCGACCGAATCCTGGGTGGCTGGGGCCCTCCTGGAGCGCATCCCCTCTAGAGCTGGGGATGCTCGCTGGCAGGCATCTGCAAGCGGTTCAGGGCCGAGACATAGGCCTTGGCACTGGCCACCACGATATCTGTATCGGCCCCCTGGCCATTGACACTACGGCCATCGGCTGACTGTAGCCGAACGGTGACCTCGCCCTGGGCATCGGTACCAGTGGTAATGGCGTTCACCGAATACAGTATCAATCGTGACCCACTTTGCAGGATATCCTCAATGGCTTGAAAGGCTGCATCCACGGGACCGCCGCCAGTCTTGGTAGCCGTCCTCGCCACCCCATCCACCCACAGCTCTACCGTTGCCTCAGGGTGCGTACCCATTTCCGAACAAACCTTCAGGTACCCCAAACGCAAACGGTCCGAGGCAACTTCCTGGGCATCCTCATTGACCAGGGCCTGCAAATCTTCATCAAAGATCTCGGACTTGCGATCGGCCAAGTCCTTGAAACGGGAAAAGACCTGATGGAGTGCCTCGCCATCCAGATGAATCCCCAACGCTTCCAGGCGAGCGCGTACGGCCGCCCGTCCCGAAAGTTTCCCAAGGGTCATGCGGTTGGCCGCCCAGCCCACGTCTTCGGCACGCATGATTTCGTAGGTTTCCCGGTGCTTCAACACCCCATCCTGATGAATACCGGACTCGTGGGCGAAGGCATTGGCACCAACAATGGCCTTGTTGGGCTGTACCGGAAAGCCGGTGATACTGGACACCAGTTTGCTGGTAGGTACGATCTGACGCGTATCGATACGGGTCTCGCAGGGAAAAACATCGGCACGGGTGCGCACCGCCATGACGATCTCCTCCAGGGCGGCATTGCCGGCCCGCTCCCCCAGACCATTGATGGTACATTCCACCTGGCGGGCGCCGTGGAGCACCGCCGACAAGGAATTGGCCACGGCGAGGCCCAGGTCATTGTGGCAGTGGACCGAAAAAATGGCTTGATCGCTATTGGGAATGCGTTCCCGCAGGGTGGCGATGAGACGTCCAAAACGGTCGGGCAGGTTGTACCCCACCGTATCGGGAATGTTGATGGTTCGCGCCCCTGCAGCGATGGCCGCTTCGATGACCCGACAGAGAAAATCTTCCTCAGAGCGGCCCGCATCCTCGGGAGAAAATTCCACATCCTCACAAAGATTGCGGGCCAAGCGGACGGCCGCCACAGCCCGTTCCAGGACTTGCTCCGGAGTCATCCGCAACTTGGCCTGCATATGGATGGGGCTGGTGGCAATGAAGGTGTGAATCCGGGCTGCAGATGCTTTCGCCAATGCCTCACCTGCCCGGCGAATATCTTCCTCCCGCGCCCGTGCCAGAGCGCAGACCCGAGACTCCTGGATGGCCTCGGCGATGCTTTGCACCGCGGCAAAATCTCCGGGACTGGCAGCCGGAAAGCCCGCTTCGATCACATCCACCCGAAGACGCTCCAGGGCCTTGGCAATGCGGAGTTTTTCTTCCTGAGTCATGGCTGCACCGGGAGACTGTTCACCGTCCCGCAAGGTGGTATCAAAAATAATCAAGTGGTCTTTCGGCTGCATGGTAAATCCTTCCTGACACGGAATCTGGGAAATGGTTTGGTGGAGATGGCTGGGACCGCGCAATGGGTCAAAAGAGAATTTAGCCCCAGCGGGGCAGCAGCAGAAGGACTTCGCTAGCTGCGAAGGCAAGATGACAATGCCGAAAAAGGTCGCGATTCATATTGTCAGAGGATAGACAATGACTTGAAAAAATGCAAACGTAATAGAGTTGCATCCAAGGAGATCCTCGTGCGTCTACTTCTTGCTCTCCTGATTCCCTGCTTGCAGTTTTTTACCATTGGCAGACCCTTTGCCAAGATTATCTGCCTGATTCTCCAGCGCATCCTCATCAGCTGGGTACCGGCTGCCATCAGGGCGGTCCCTGCCTTGCGTCAGTACGAAACCGATCGCAAAATTCTCCGACTTTCCAGCAACTCCTGGATCTCAACTGGATTGTAACCAGCGATACACCGTTCGTTCACTTACTCCAAGCTGCTCTGCCACCAGCCTGCGATTACCCTGAAATTGCTGCAAGAGCTCCTGCAGATTATGGGGACGGCCCCGTCGATTGGATACGGGCAAGGGTCGATGATGGATGGTCCTCCCCAGCTCCACCTCGCCAACGCGCAAAAACTCCAGGTGCTCGGGCCGGATCAGCGGGCCATCGGCCAGGGCGGCAGCCTTTTGTAAAATATTGCGAAGCTCACGCACATTTCCTGGAAAATTATAAGCACAAAGTCGCCGTTCTGCTTCCCGCGAAAGTTGCCATTCCCCTCCCCACTCCCGACCAATTCGATCCAGCAGGACGCTGGCAATCCCCGGAATATCCTCACGCCGATCCCGTAGCGGGGGAAGATCGATGGTAATGGCTGCCAATCGGTAATAGAGGTCCTCCCGGAAAGTACGCTCCTCCACCATTTTGCGCAGATCCCGATTGCTGGCCGCAACCACACGTACATCGGCATGGAGCAATTCACTGCCCCCTAATCGTCGAAAGGATCCCGTCTCCAGTACGCGAAGCAACTTTGCCTGGACTGGCAATGGGAGCTCCCCCACTTCATCCAGAAACAGGGTGCCACCATGGGCATGTTCATACAGCCCAATCTTGCGTCCAATGCATCCTGTAAATGCCCCACGCTCATGCCCCAGGAATTCGCTCTCGAACAAGTGCTCCGGAAGAGTGGTGCAATCCACGGTAACCAACTCATGATCTGCGCGCCCTGACAACTGATGCAAGGCACTGGCGGCCAACTCCTTGCCAACCCCACTCTCCCCAAAGAGGAGCACACTGGCATCGGTTCGCGCTGCCATCTCTATATGATGCAAGCAGCGGAGAAAGGCAGGCGAGCGCCCAACCATGCGCATCTCCTTGCAGGTAATATCACTTTTCTCTCTGGGCAGGCGGATGATTTCTTCCGCCAGAAACGTCTTGCCACGAAAATCTCGCAGGACATGACCACGAATCCGTACATGTTCGGCATTGCCCAAGGGATCATAATGGACATGCCGCACTTCCAATGGCTCACCGCTACGAAAAACGGCCTGATGTGGACAGTCCTCACCACGCATGTGACAAGGCACATCGGAATGATGGGACACCTCATGACACCGTCGGCCAATAAGGTCAGCAGCACTAACCCCATATCGTTCCCGATAGGCGCGATTGGCAGCAACGATGCGGTATGCCTCGTCAATCACAACCATAGGATTATTCTGCAGATCCATGGCCGACTGGGCGTCCAGGGCGGCAATGGGTTCTGGCGATGACTCTTCTGGAAAATCTTCTTTCATGATCTCGGCCCAGAGTAATGGTACATTTTCAATACGAGACAGTTACCTAAATCAACCAGATCCGGAAATGGTCGACGGTTCATCTTCATTTATTTTGCGCTTCCAAACTTTCCGCAGCAAACCTCTCTAGTTACTCATCTAGCGTAAGATTGATGATTAATTCAGGTATTACTAATGCAGTTTTACTGCCCTCAAACCATCTCACTACCACTTACGAAACACATCCTTTTTTGGATGCACACAACGCCCAATAACCCGAGAAAGATAACTAAAAGATAATATTCTTATTGTCATGACCGTCATGTCATTGTCATGTCATTGTTTCTTTCGAAACCGGGAAAAACAGTGCAGCCATCTGGTTGCGATGCCGATTTTTCCACCTTGCAAAATCATAGATAAAACGGCACGAATCCTGCTTTAGGATTGACACAGCGTAATCCAAGAGGAATCCCATGGCAGGCATGTTCATCATTTGTCTTAACGGTGACCGCGAGCATTTGCAATTTGCGGCAATGGCGGCATCGGTAGCAGCGGTTTCGGGTACCGATGTACAGGTTTTTCTCTCCAT
>JAEPKX010000011.1:0-11558 GCA_021375695.1 Candidatus Igneacidithiobacillus taupoensis
ATGTGGGTGGAGGAGTCGATGATAACGTGCAGGTTTTTCGTAAATCCCCTGACAATGGTTCCTGGGCCGCCGCAGGTGCACCGATCCCCCTGGGACATCAATCGGGTTTGGGGATCGATGTCAAGCCCTTGACCGCAGGGATTCAGCTGAGCCGTAACGGCCAAGGGCTCCTAGTTACCAATCTCTACAATGACTCCCTGAGCTATGTGGATCTGGCCCAGCGGCGAGTGGCCTGGGAACTGGATTTGCGACCTGGACCAAGCGAAGGGAAGACCGGCCAGCCCGGCGGGGAGAGTCCTTTTGATGTGACCCAGGACGAAGATGGGCGCATTTATGTATCGAGTCTGCGGGATCGCGAGATTGTGGTGGTAGAGATCCAGGACCAACATCCGCGCGTCCGGACACGGATCCCCACCCCTGGTAATCCCAACCGCCTGCTCTACGATCCCAAGCGCCATTCCCTGTATGTGGCCATGGACAACCGGGATGGGGTCGGCATCATCGATACCCGGACTTTGCAATACCGCAAGACCCTCCCGGTTCTTGCCAAGCAGACAGATCCTCACGTCAACTGGGGCTGGTCCACCAATGCCCTGGCCATGGATCCCTCGGGACAATTTCTTTTCGCAACCCTGGGCGCCATGAATGCGGTGGCGGTATGGGATCTGCGTGAGCAGCATCCGACCAGCCGCGGGCTGCTCCCCACGGCCTGGTCCCCCCAGGATCTGGTGGTAGGGAATCAGGGTACGCTATGGGTCGTCAACAATAAATCCAACACTCCAGGCCACACCGGCTATTGCAGTGGCTATATCCATGGCTGTATCGCAGACTCCCCGGTCACCCCCCGCCCCAACCAGTACATCCTCCAGCTCTCGCTGTCGGGATTGCAGGAAATACCGCTACAGGCCCTCCAGGACCTGGGCAGCACCACCCAGGCGGTCCTGGCCAATAATCAAATGGACCCAATCCGTCCGGAAGATCGGCAGATCATGGACTTCCTGCGCCAAAGGATTCGCCATGTGATCTATATCGTCAAGGAAAATCGTTCTTACGATCAGGTTCTTGGCGATCTTCCCCAGGGTAACGGCGATCCCTCCCTCACCGAATTCCCCCGCAGTACCACCCCCAACCAGCACCGGCTGGCCGAGCAATTTGTCTTGCTCGATCATTTCCTGGACACGGGTGAAGTCAGTGGCGACGGCTGGGCCTGGTCCACGGCCGCCCGCGAGCTGGACATTACCAGCAAGATCCTGCCCAACAATTATGGACGAGGTGGGGGTTCCTACGATTGGGAAGGCACCAGTCGCAATGTCAACGTTGGCTTGCAGGGGGCAGCCCGACGCCAGGCCAATCCCAATACGCCGGAGGATCCCAATCTTCTGCCTGGAACGGCCAATTGGGCCGCTCCGGACAGTAGCGAAGGTCGCTATCAGCAGGGATATCTGTGGAGCGCAGCCCTGCGGGCAGGCAAAAGCCTGCGCAATTACGGTTTTTTTGTGGACTTGCAGCGCTATGATGCCAAGGAAAACCCCATTCCTTTGGCCCGCTTTCCTCATCGGGAAAAGGTCCGTCAGGCCTATGCCGCCAATCCCGAGCTGGCCCCCTACACCGATCCCTATTTCCGGGGTTTTGACAATGCCTACCCCGATTATTATCGCTACCTGGAATGGGAACGGGAATTTCGCGGCTATGTCCAGCAAAAACGATTACCGGAATTGACCCTGTTGCGATTCATGCACGATCACACCGGTAGTTTCAAGGAAGCCATGGATGGTATCAATACCCCGGAACTCCAGGTGGCCGACAATGACTATGCCGTTGGGCTCGTGGCCGAGCAGCTGGCACACAGTCCCTTTGCCCACGACACCCTGATCTTTGTGGTCGAAGATGATGCCCAGGATGGGCCCGATCATCTCAACGCCCATCGCAGCACTGCCTACATCATCGGTCCCTACGTCAAACAGCATGCGGTCGTCTCCACCCCATACAACACCTTGAATCTATTGCGAACCATGGAGATGATCCTGGGCCTTTCGCCCTTGAGTGGTCTCGATGCAGCGCAGCGGCCCATGAGCGAAGTCTTCGATCCCTCCCAACAACATTGGGATTTTCGCGCCTGCCCGTCGGCGCTGTTACTACCAAGCGCCCTCTCCCAGCACTTCTCCCCTGCCCAACGCAGTTGCGGGAAGATCGCCACAGTCGCCCAGCCCCGTCACGATGCCCAATACTGGGCAGAAAAAACCAAGGGGATGGACTTTCACGTCGAAGACCACATCGATACCCAGAAGTATAACCGGATCCTTTGGGAAGGAATCATGGGCACACCCTATCCCGAGCATCTGCACCTGGAAAGCGCAGGGGCCATTGACACCCCGGATCACGATTGAAGGAGAATTCCATGCAATACCTGCAAGCCAAGAAAGGTCGGGTCGAGATCATCCCCATGATCGACATCATGCTCTTTCTGCTGATCTTTTTTATCATGGTTACCATCCACATGATTCCCGACAAGGGTCTCCCGGCCAATATGCCTGGCTCCAGCACCGCCCAGACCCTGCCCAAACCCAAAGTGGTCCTCAATCTCTATGCCGATGGCCATGTGGAAATGGAAAATCATCCCTTGAGCCTCACAGAACTGGAGGCCTATTTACGGGCCCATGACCCCGAGCAAACCCAGGTCACCATTGCCGCCGACAAGACTGCCGATATCCAGGCCCTGGTCAAGGTCATGGATGCCTGTCGCAGTGCCGGCGTTAGCGCCATCGGTCTGGCCGCCAAGAATACCCAGTAAGTATGGCAACCGATCTTCGAACCATCTCTACCCTTCTTGCCGGGGCGCAGCCACAACGGCAGGATAAACTTGCCATTTTGCTGGCCGTGGGGGTAGAAATCCTGCTCATCGCCGGGCTCTATTGGGAGATGGGCCAAGCGCAAACTCCACCCCCGCCCGCCCTTCCTCCCCTGCAGCTACAATTGGTCCAGGAGACGCTCCCGAAGCCCACTCCTCCTGCCCCCAAACCGGTGCCCAAACCTACCCCCAAACCGGTGGTCAAACCGATCCAGAAACCAGTACCCCATCCTAGCCCACGACCTACCCCCAGACCGACGCCGGTCCCCGTCAAAGAGCTTACCCCGCCGAGCCCTCTGCCCAGTCCCGTCCAGGCACCGCCCCCACCGCCCAGGGAACCCGAACCGCCAACCCCTGCTCCCGTCAATCCTGCCGTAAAGGCCGATTATCTGGCGCAGGTCAAAGGTGCCATTCAAGCAGCGGTACATTTTCCTGAGGCTGCACGGATGTTGGGTCAGGGCGGACGGGTTTTGGTGGCCTTTACCCTGGCCAATGGTCGGATCACGGATCTACGGATCTTGCGCAAAGACAATCTGGACTACTTCAATCCCGCAGCCCTGGCGGCAGTCCGGGAGGCCCAACTGCCTCCCGTACCCAAGGAACTGCAAGGGAAGGTTTATCAATTAGAACTTTGGGTGGAATTCGTGTTGCGAGACAATTAGGCAAATTCATTATCAGGGAGCGTTTATGATTCGTCACCTCCAGCGTCGGGAATTTCTCCAGACGAGTTGTACTCTTGGCGTCGTCGGTCTGCTCTTGCCAGGCTTGGCCTGGTCGGAAAATCGGGCCATGGGCCCACTGCACGCCGGTCCCATGGCGGGCTACCCGGCCGAGCGCTCGGCCCGGATCTGGTTGCAAAGCCGTGGCCCGGCTCGGGTTCAACTGCTGTTTCGGGACCGCCAGGGTAGCGCCCGGCGCAGTGAGGCCATGGATACCCGTGCCAGCACCTGGTACACCGCCCAAATCACCCTGGATGATCTCACTCCTGGGCAGGAGTACCAGGTTACTCCCCTAATCGACGGTCGGGAGCTTCCGCATGCCACCATCCGGGTCAAAACTCCAGCCCTCTGGCGCTGGCGCAGCCCGCCCCCGGATTTCAGTGTCCTCACCGGTTCCTGTGCATACATCAACGATCCCCTGTACGACCGCCCCGGCAAACCCTATGGCGGCGGCTACGAGATCTATCAACCCATGACCGCCGAACAGGCCGATCTCATGGTCTGGCTGGGCGATAATTTGTATTTTCGGGAGGGAGATCTCAGTAGCCCGGAAGGCATGGCCCTGCGCTACTGGTCCGACCGGTCCTTTGCCCCGTTACAACAATTTCTCCGCAGTACTGCCCAGGTCGCCATCTGGGATGATCACGATTATGGTCCCAACGACAGTGATAGTAGTTTTGTCTTCAAAGGGCAGGCGCTTTCTCTGTTCCAGCACTACTGGAATAATCCTAGCTATGGTCTACCCGGTATTCCTGGCAACTTCACCCAGTTTTCCCTGTACGACGCCGATTTTTTCCTTTTGGATGACCGTTGGTATCGAGACGCTGACGCAGCCCTTCTGAGCACCCATAAGGTCCAGTTTGGCAAGGCCCAGCTGGATTGGCTCAAAAACGCCCTCTTGGACTCCCACGCCCGCTTCAAGCTCATCGCTGCGGGTGGCCAGATGCTCAACGACGACGATGCCCACGAAGGCTGGAACCACTATCCGGAGGAACGGCAGGAATTTCTGAGCTGGCTGCAGGACAACCGTATTCCAGGAGTAATCTTCCTTTCCGGAGATCGACACATATCCGAGCTCATGCGCCGCCCACGCCCCCGCTACAATGGCAAACAGGATTATCCCCTGTGGGAAATCACCAGTTCCCCACTGAATTCCAGCCCGGCCAGGGGAGACAAGAATCCCTATCGCGTACCCCAAACGCTGGTAGAAGAACGGAACTATGTCCGCCTAGACTTTCGCGGTCAGGGGAAGGATCGCCAGCTGCTGGTAAGCTGCAAAGGGACCCAGGGTCAGCTCTACTGGCAACACGCCATCACTGGCAAAGATCTTGGCTACGAATCCGTCTGAGTCGGCTCGAAACGGTAGCCAACCCCCCGCTCCGTCAACAAGAAGCGGGGCTGACGGGGGTTTTCCTCGATGATCTTGCGCAGGCGGGTGACGCGCACATCAATGCTCCGGTCAAAACGACCATCGTCCTCACCGCCCAAAATCTGCAATAGGGTGTCCCGACTCAGAACCCGACGGGGGCGTTGGGCAAAGACCATCAGCAGTTCCATTTCCGCCGGATTGAGTTCCCGCTCCTGCCCATTGGCATAGAGTCTGCGCGCTGCCATATCCAGGCGAAATGGCCCAAAGCGTAGTTGCGCCATAGGCTCCTCCTGCCCTTGTCTGCGCAGCAAGGCCCGAAGCCGTGCCAACAGCTCGCGGGCATTGAAAGGTTTGGGCAAGTAATCATCCACCCCATTTTCGAGCCCGGCAATTCGATCCTCATCTTCTCCCCGAGCCGACAACATCAAGATGGGCGGACCCTTTTTGGCGCGCAATTCCCGAACCAGGGAAATCCCATCTTGACCACCAGGCAACATCCAGTCGAGGACAATGAGATCAACGCTCCCAGTGCGCAGTCGCTCCCACATCTCTCTGCCGTTGCCAGCCAGTTCTACGCCAAAACCCTCTTTTTCCAAAAAACTCTTCAGCATCTGGGAGAGTCGTACATCATCATCAACAATCAGGACGACTGCCATAGGATGGTTTCCGGCCATGGTTTCCGGAAATGATTGTGAAATATTCCATCGGCAAAATCCACAGTTGGAACCGTGGATTACGGTTGGTATCGAGAAAGTGGCGGAACTCTGGCCAAAGTTGAACCTTACTACCGGAAATATTCTGGAAACAATTTCCGTTCACCATGCTCTTCAAGGGCGGTACCCAGACCCCCAGGTGGTGATGGAGCGCATAGATTACCGCAGATACCCGACCCAGATCGGAAGTCTGCGCAGGTTTGTAGCGGTTGTTTTGCGGCTATTGGACGGGCACCCTGCCCGTCTTTTTTTATCCCTGCGCAAGCAGAAAAGCACAACCCTACTACCGGAAATATTCTGGAAACAATCACCGTCCATCATTCTGATCAAGGGCGGTACCCAGACCCCAGGTGGTGATGGAGCGCATGGATTACCGCAGATACCCGACCCAGATCGGAAGTCTGCGCAGGTTTGTAGCGGTTGTTTTGCGGCTATTGGACGGGCAACTTGCCCGTCTTTTGTTGTCGTCCTAAGAAACATGTTACCATAGTAAAAATTACGAGACAAAGTCAGATTGCCGAGCAGGTCCCAGGCCCAAAGTCCTTGGCCAGGTGCTTGCCATCCAGTAGAACTCTTCCTGGCAAGCAGCATGTATCTGCGCTTTAATGGAAGAACTTTCGCAGCAATCTGGCAGTTTTCAGATTCGGATCTCGCAAGGACGGAACCATTGACAGCGAGCGACCTCAAATCCCAGCGCCTGGTCTGGATCGACCTGGAGATGACCGGGCTGCACCCCGAGCGCGATAGAATCCTGGAAATCGCCAGCGTGATCACCGATAACGATCTGCATATTGTCTGCGAGGGTCCCGTTTTGGCTATTCACCAGCCAGAAGGGGTCTTGACCGCCATGGATGACTGGAATCAGCGAACCCACAACGCTTCAGGCCTATTGCAACGGGTTCGCGAAAGTCGCCTGGACGTAGCCGCTGTCGAGAGTCAAACGCTGGATTTTCTGCAGGCCCATGTCCTGCAAGGTACTTCCCCCCTCTGTGGCAATAGTGTCTGTCAGGATCGGCGTTTCCTGGCGCAATGGATGCCGCGATTGGAGCGTTTTTTCCATTATCGGCTCATTGATGTCTCCACTTTGAAGGAACTGGCCCATCGCTGGTATCCGGCCTTGCCCAAATTTCCCAAGTCCGAACGCCACGAAGCCTTGAGCGACATTCGCGAATCCATCGACGAGCTGCGCTATTATCGCAAGACCCTCATGGGACTGGAAATGGAGAATTGAACTGTCGCGTCACTTCACGGGGGTCGGCAGGTTCTGGATCAAATCCACCCGGACAGAAATCACTTGCTCTTCCCCCACAACCCGGCAAAGAAGATAGTCGGCATCCTTCCCCTCTGCCAACTCCAGAGGAATGACCTCGGTGAAATAGTGCAGCTCGTCACGCTCATCGATCCAATGCAGACGCATATGTTCCGATGTTAGGATGGCAATTTCCAGGCGCTCGGCGATCTGTGGCGGTGTATGATGGGACATGGAGGTTTCCCCAATGCAAGTGGATCTCTTTTATGAACTCGCGGTGCCAGCCCACCTCGGCCGTACCGAGGAACAAGTATATCATGAAACCCTGGAGGAGCTCGCCCTGGCCGATTCCCTGGGCTTTCATGGGGCCTGGCTGGTGGAACATCATTTCATGGAAGAATACTCCCACTCCAGCGCTCCCGAACTGTTTCTGGCCGCTGCCAGTCAGCGCACCAAAAATCTGCGGCTCGGACATGCCGTCATTGCCATACCCTACAACCACGCGGTGCGGGTGGCGGAACGCGTGGCGGCTCTTGACATCCTCAGTCATGGCCGACTGGAGGTGGGTCTTGGCCGTGGTTTTTCCCCTCGGGAATACGCAATTTTTGGGAGCCAAATGGCCCAAAGTCGCGCTCATCTTCAGGAAGGTCTGGAAATCCTGCGCAAGGCAGGGGGTGCTCCCGTGGAGCATTCGGGCACCATTTATCATCTGGACCGGGTCAATATCCTGCCCAAGCCCCTCCAAAAACCCCATCCCCCGCTCTGGGTAGCTGCCGTCAGTCCGCAAACCTTCCGCTGGGCGGCCCAGGAAGGTATTGGGGTCTTGAGTGGCCCTTTCAAACCCTGGTTCCTCATCAAACAAGACCTCAAGGCGTATCGCCAGGCCGTGCAGGGGAGTCCCTGGGCGGGGACGCCGTCTTTCAACCCTCGTTTTGCCATGACCATTGGTTGTCTTTGCCTGGAGGATAGTGCCGAGGCGCGCCGCTTGGCTACGGGTTTTACCTGGTATTATCAGCGCTTGTTGGAGCAAACCCGTCCGGTTCTCGCCCAGTTGCGGGAAAGCTATGAATTCTATCATCGTCTAGGCTTTCTGGAACCGCTCCTGCGCAGGGGCTTGCATTTGCGACTATTGGAAAGCATGGGGATGGTGGTGGTCGGTAATCCCGAGGAATGTCGCAAGGGGCTAGCCCGCTATGCCAGGGCTGGCGTGGATCATTTACTTCTTGCTGTGGGCGCCGGGATGGTCCCTTCGGCAGTCACCCGTCGCTCCCTGGAATTACTCAAAAAGGAGGTACTGCCCGCACTGGACGCGCCCAAGGCGCAGGTAGCATGACCGAGGTCCTGCTTACCGGGGGCGCCGGACATCTGGGTCGGGCACTCTTGCCGGCCCTGCTTGCTCACCCCAGTCAGCCCAGGGTTGTGGTCGTAGATCGGCAGCCGGCCATTCTGGTTCATCCCCGACTAACCTGGCGGCAAGTGGATCTCCGCCTGGCTCCATGGGAGGAGTGGTTGCCAGGAGTGCAGAGCATTATTCATCTGGCCTTTGTGGTATTGAGCCCACACTATGGTCCCCAGTGGAGCTGGCGCCGGGCAATGGCAGGGGTCAATCGGTCCGCCACCTGGCGCTTGGTGCAGGCGGCAGCCCGAAGCGGCGTCGCCCATATCCTGGTGAGCAGTAGCGTATCCGTTTACGGGGCTTGGCCCGATAACCCCATCCCCATTACCGAAGAACAAGCGTTGCGTCCCCCCCCAGGCTTTGCATATGCCGAGGATAAGGCCGCCGTAGAAAATCTACTGGAAATCGCGAGCAAGCTCTATCCTCATCTGGGTATCGCCCGCCTGCGTCTCCACGCCATCGTTGGCCCCAGGGCCCAAGCCTTGGTCAACGGCATTGCCTGTTCTCCCCTTGGGCTTCGTCTTCCCAATCCCGACCTGCCAGTGCAATGTCTGCATGAGGAAGATGCCGTGGCAGCACTGCTGGTGGCCTGGGAGAAGCAATCCCGCGGGATCTTCCATGTGGCCGCACCCGATCCCATTCCCTGGTCTGCCATCCCCAGGCAGCGACAATTACCCATTACCCCGCGGCAGTTACACGCTATGCATCAGCTGCTCCGACCCGTTACCCGCCTGCTTGGCGACCCGGGTTGGCTCTTGGGCCTGGAATATCCCCTGATTGTGGACATTGGCAAGGGGCAACGGGAGTGGGACTGGCGACCCCGCTATTCTGTGGCAACGGCGCTAGCGGCGGTACGCGAGGAATGTTGCGCAAAGGTTCGCAGAGCCAATTGAAGATCAAGCCAGGCCTTGCGCTTATCCACGGGGTTACGCAAGAGATAGGCAGGATGGTAGGTCACGATGACGGGAATTTCACCATAGAACTGGGGCTTGCCACGAAGGTTCGCCAAGGGCTCCTGGGATTGGAGGAGTCCCTGGGCGGCAAAACGACCCAGGGCCACAATCACCTTGGGCTGGAGCAGAGCGATCTGGCGTTGCAAAAAAGGGAGGCAGGCTTTCACCTCCGGTCCCAGGGGATCCCGATTATTGGGAGGACGACACTTGAGAACATTGGTAATATAGACATTCTGCTGGCGGGAAAGGCCCATGGCCCGGAGCATGGCATCCAGCAGTTGTCCTCCTCGCCCGACAAAGGCCTCGCCACGGCGGTCCTCTTCGGCACCAGGGGCTTCCCCCACGAATAACCAGGGACCAGCAGGTGTCCCCGCACCGACCACGGCGTGCTGGCGAGTCTCTCCCAAGGAGCAGGCACGGCAGGCATGAATACTGTGGGTGAGCTCTCCCCAATCCATTGCCTGGATCATGCGCCCTCGCTGTCCAAGGTGCGCATCGGAAGGAACAGCCCCATGGGCAGGGGATGTTTGCCCGAGGGTCATGACTTGATTTTGACCCGGGAGCTGATCTGCTTCGGCTGTTGCCTGAAGCTCTGCCTTGGGCACGGCAGGGGACCCTATGCAGGAAGGCAAAGTTTGCACACTGGGCAGTCCAGGATTTTTGGGAGGGGGGGGTACGGCTACCGTTTCTGCGATCCCCAAAACTCGCAAGAAAGCCCACTGGGCATTGGAGAATCCATTCTTATCCATGCCGTCATCATACCCCCACGGGGGTGGCGCAAAAAGCCCCATCCCTTGCTCTGTACGGATTTATTTTTTATAATCAATACAAAAGATTTACAACCACGTAAAGGAGCGTACCCATGGACCAGCCTTCACCTTTGCAATCCCCCAGCGAAGCCGTACAAAAAGAGGATAAAAATCTCGCCACCTTGATTCATGCCGGTGGTATCTTGTTTGGTTTTCTACCCGCGTTGATTGTCTTTCTGCTCAAAAAAGAAGAAGCAAGTCCCTAGCTCCTGCAGCAACTCAAAGAAGCCCTCAATTTCCAGCTTACCATCCTCATTGCTTCTGTGGGTGCGCTCGTTCTGTCTTTTCTGCTCATCGGCGCTTTTCTTATTCCAATCATCCTGATTATCAACTTTGTCTTTTGCCTCATTGCTGCCATCAAAACCAGTTCTGGTGAAGACTACCGTTATCCACTCAGCATCCGATTGGTACAATAAGCAGTCACCCTTGCCACTCCCCTGCCCCTTCCCTAAGCTGTAGGTCATTTCTGGAGGGGTACTGTGACGGTCATTCAGCTACGGCAGGGGCAGATCGAGTGGGGAGGAAGAGCTTTACTGCAGGAAGCCGATTTGTTGGTCCAGGCGGGCGAAAAAATCGGCATCATTGGTCGCAATGGTGAAGGAAAATCGACCCTCTTGGCGGCACTCGCCGGACGCTACCCTCTGGACGGTGGCAATCTTTGGATCGATCCTACCCTTCGTCGCGCCTTTCTTCCCCAGGAACCGGAACTACCCACGGAATTATCCTGCCTGGATTATCTCCTCGCCACCAATCCAGGGGTTAGCGAACAGCTGCTTCCAGAAGAGGAACAGTGGTCTCTGGGCGCTCGGGCAGAGGCCCTCTGTGATCAGCTGGCTATTCCTGCGCAAGCCATCATCGCCACGCTCTCGGGGGGACAACGAAAGCGCTTGGCCGTGGCCGCGACCTTGCTCCATGATGCGCAATTGCTGTTTTTGGATGAGCCCACCAATCACATGGACCTGGAGGGAATCGAGACACTGGAGAGGACCTTGCGTCGCTTTCGGGGAACCTTACTTTTTATTACCCATGACCGGCGTTTTTTGGAAAATCTGTGTACGCGTATCATCGAATTGGATCGCGGGAACTTACGCAGTTTCCCTGGTCGCTTTTCCGTCTATCTACAACGCAAGGAAGAGCAGCTAGCCGCCGAAACGGCAGCTTGGGAGCGACAGGATCAGGAACTTGCCAGCGAGGAGGCTTGGGCGCGGCAGGGAGTAAAGGCTCGCGCCAAACGCAATCAGGGTCGCTTGCGCCATCTGGAGGCATTACGCAAGGAACGGCAACAACGTATCGGCCGCCTGGAGCAGAGCCAAATCCGTATCCAGGAGGCAGAAGGCTCGGGAAAGCTGGTAGCCGAGTTGGATAAGGTCAGCCTGCGCTTTGGAGATCGGCAGATTCTCCAGAACTTTTCCACGCGCATCGAACGTGGTGATCGAGTGGGGATCATCGGCCCCAATGGTTCGGGAAAAACGACCCTCCTGCGTCTGATCCTTGGCGAAATC
>JAEPKX010000011.1:11658-42697 GCA_021375695.1 Candidatus Igneacidithiobacillus taupoensis
CAGCCAAGGGGCTTGGCTTTCGGGAACGAATGGAATTGGAGCAGCTGCCCAACCGGATCGAGGAACTGGAGCAAGAACAGCAGAAACTGGCAGAGGCATTGGCAGATCCCGCCAATTATCAGGATAAAGAACGAGTTTTGGCCTTGCAAGCCGAGGCACAGCGACTCGCCGAGCAACTGCAGCTTGCTTTTGAACGCTGGGAATTCCTGGCAGCCAAAGAGCAGGAGCGCATGGGCTCCGCTTCGTCAGGGTAAGTCCAGCACGCGCAGCAACAGGTAATCTCCGAGGATGGGAGAAAAACTCGCAAGGAGGGCCATCCCGAAGGACTGCATGGGAGCTGGTGCATGGACGGGGTCCGGGATCACCCCATGCCAGCCCCATGGCACGCCAGCAACGGTATAGGCGAGCATCAACCCCGGAATGAGGAGCAAGACATTCCACAACAAGAGCAGCAATACCGCCAGCAATACTCCGGCGATGGCGATGATGGAACCCAGCCAGACCTTTAGCGATATACCCACAGCAGAACCTCCCGGCGGGGAATTTGTACACTGGGCCCTTGCGAGAAGTAGAGCCTGGCCTGGCTGGTAAAGGCGGCATTGCTTGCCCGGGCGTTTACTCGATAGGCCCCAGGCCAGTCCGGGGCGGCCTGCACGGGAATACCTTCATGGAGTAGCTGGTGCCCAGCGGCAGCGTCCACATACAGATGAGAGACGGGAATATGGGTATTCCATGCCGCCAACAAAATCGCCAATAAAATACCGGCAACCCCGCCCCCAAGCACCCCCGCAACCCAGCGATCCAATCCTGTCATTGACCTCCTCCCTCTGCCCAGATTTCTGCTTGCGCGGCACTAATTTGCGCAGTACTGGAGGAACAGGGATGGCCACCGCACCAGCGCGGAGCCACTGCCAGCTCCTCGAGCGCATGGTGCATGGTAACCCGAAAAACGGGAGCCGCTTCGACCCCCCCAAAATTCCAATAGCGAGTACTGCCACGCAAGGATACCGCCATGACCAGATCAGGAGCAAAACCCGGGGCAAAGCCGACAAAGGTGGCGTTGGTCTTGTTTTTTTGAAAGCCATCCTTGCCATTGGCCAGATTGGCCGTGCCTGTCTTGCCCGCCACACGATAACCCGGTATGGCCGCCAGGATACCCGTACCATTGGCAGCACAAACGCCTTCCAACCAGTGCTGGAGATGGGCCGCAATTTCCGGACTCATGATCCGTTCTGCTGGCGTTTGCTGCCCCTGGATCAAGGTCGGCTGCACGTGGACTCCATCATTGGCAATGGCTCCATAGGCCTCGGCCAACTGCAAGGTAGTTACCGATACCCCATAACCGAGCGCAATGGTAGCGTGGCGGGCTTGGTCCCAGGTCGCTGGGGGAGGCAAAACCCCTGCCGTAGCACTATCCAGACCCAAATCCGGCGTGGTGCCGAAACCAGCCTTGCGATACATATCATAAATGGCCTCCGGGGCAGTTCGCAGGGCGATTTTTGCCGCACCAATGTCACTGGAATATTTGAGGATATGGGCAACATCCAGGGTTTGGTGAACGACATCATCACGGATACAAAAGCCGCCCACAGGAAGGCAGTGGGCAACCGAAAACTGTTCCTGGGGCTGGATCGTTCCCGTAGCCAGAGCAGCTGCAATTACAAAGGGTTTCATCACGGAACCAGGCTCAAAGGCCTGATGAACGGCGTTATTGCTATACGCTGCGGGATCGGTGCAGGCATCGCGCGCATTGGGATTACAGGAAGGAACACTGACCATGGCAAGAATCTGCCCGGTATGCACATTCAGGACCACCGCCGAGCCATTTTCCGCACCAAAATGCTTCTGGGCGGCCCGCAGGGTCATGTACGCCCAGTATTGTATTTGGGGATCTATCGTCAGGTGCAGGTTATGTCCATTTTGGGCAGGCTTGGTCTGCAAAACCCGCAAAATTTCCCCATGACCATCCACCAAGACCTTTTCTTCGCCGGGTTTCCCTTGCAGCCAGGAGTTGTAACCCCGCTCCAAGCCAGCCGCACCCTGATGATCCAAATGGACAAGACCCAGCAATGGGGTAGTCACCGGTCCCAAGGGATAGTAGCTACGACTGGTTTGCTCCAGATAAATCCCCGGAACTCGAAGTTTTTCCAGCTGCTTACCCAATTGCGGATGAACTTGGCGCAACAGATATACAAAGTCCGCACCACCAGAATGGATCCGCTGGGCCAGCGCAGGAACGGAGATACCCAAGACCTTTGCCACTGCGGGCCATTGCGCACGATACTGGTCAAAAATGCGGGGATCCGCCCAGATGGTAACTGCCGGGACATTGACGGCAAGGGCTTGGCCGTTGTTGCCATAAATAACCCCCCGTTGTGCTGGCAATGGGCGCTCCTGAATGTAACGCATAGCCCCTTGATTGCGAAGCAGATGTTCTTGAATGAATTGCAGCTCGATGTCTCGCCACAAAATCACGGACATCCCCAGCAGAATCAGCAGAAACAGGGCGGCAGCACGCCAGCCGGGTAAGATTTTCAGCGGCTTTCCGGTCATGTTCTACGCATGGGACAATGGGCATGCAAGCAGGAACTACGTTGATCCTCTGTAGCAACATAACAGGCACACTGTGGACACCGATGGAGATCTTGAACAGGGTGCAACCGATGTGCTTTGCGAAGAGCTTGTCGTTGTTGACGCCAGCGCCAATAACCGAAGATGGCCAAAGCAACCAGCAAAAGAAACTTCCACATGCGGCCAGTGGCCTCCTGAGGATATCCCCTTGGGGGAGTCATCATTGGTCGGGGCGAGAGGATTCGAACCTCCGACATCCGCCTCCCGAAGGCGGCGCTCTACCAGGCTGAGCCACGCCCCGAACGATACTGTCAATAGTCGCGAAGAACCGCAAATTCGGCAAGAAATTCCAGTGCCAGGCGCTCTTTTCCCTGGGGAAAAGAAGCCAGGCATTGTTGGGCCTCTTCTGCAACTTCTTTTGCCGAGCGTAGAGTGTATGCAATCGCCCCGGTTCTGGCAATGATTTCCAACACCTTGGGGAGATTGCTGCGAGAAGGATCGGCCAGGGCCGAGCGGAGGATGGCCCGATCGGCATCAGTACCTTGGGCCATGGCATGAATGAATGGCAGGGTCGCCTTGCCATCGGCCAGATCATCCCCCCGGTTTTTGCCCATCCGCTCGGCTTCCGCCTCATAATCCAGGGCATCATCCATCAGCTGAAAAGCAGTTCCCAGAAGCCTGCCATAGCGGGCAAGGGCTTCCTCCTGCCGGGCATCCATGCCATTGACGATCGCCCCCAGGCGGGCCGCCGCCTCAAAAAGTTTGGCGGTCTTGGCTGCGATGACCGCAAAATAGCGTTCGGGGTCCAGATCGGCATCGTTGACATTTTCCAGCTGTGCCACCTCTCCCTGGGAAATGATGCTGGTAGCCTCGGCCATGGTGGCCAGGACCCGCATATCTCCATCGCGAACCATCATCTCGAAGGAGCGCGCATACAAAAAATCTCCTACCAACACGGCCGCGGCATTGCCCCAGAGCTGATTGGCCGTGGCATGGTTGCGTCGCAGTTCGGAACCATCTACCACATCATCATGCAAGAGAGTAGCCGTATGAATGAACTCCACGACAGCAGCAAGGGGAATGGGCCGATCACTGCGATCCCCACCCATCCGGGCAGCAAGCAGCAGAATCACCGGCCGTAGTCGCTTGCCACCTGCATTGATCAGATAGGCGCCCATGGCCGGGATGGTCGGAACCCCCGATTGGAGTTGCTCCTGGATCACCCGGTTCACGGCCTCCATATCGGCCTGCACCAGTCCCTGTACCTCAGCAAAATCCATGAAACACCCTCTCTTTGATGGATCTGGCAAGGCTCTGCTGCCAGGAATCCGGGATTGTCGATAGCGCCGAGAGTCCTTGTCAAGAAAGGCTGTTGCATGGCCCGGAGTTTATCTTACACTGATGCCAGCTTATTTTTGGGATCCATATGCGCGCCAGCCAATTTTTTCTACCAACCCTCAAAGAAATCCCGGCCGAGGCCGAACTGATCAGTCACCAGCTCCTGCTACGGGGAGGCTTTATCCGTCGCGTATCCTCCGGCCTCTATACCTGGCTGCCATTGGGGCTGCGGGTGCTTCGCCGGGTCGAGGCCATTGTCCGCGAAGAGATGGACCAGGCTGGAGCCCAGGAAATTTTGATGCCAGTTGTACAACCCGCAGAACTTTGGCAGGAATCAGGACGTTGGGAGCTCTATGGGCCAGAACTATTGCGCTTCAAGGACCGCCATCAACGGGAATTCTGTCTGGGGCCCACCCACGAAGAGGTAATCAGTGATCTTGCCCGACGGGAACTGCGTTCCTACCGCCAACTACCACTCAATCTCTACCAGATCCAGACCAAGTTTCGCGACGAAATCCGTCCGCGCTTTGGGCTAATGCGTGCGCGGGAATTTTTGATGAAAGACGCCTACTCTTTTCATCTAGATGAGGCTTCCCTGCAGGAAACGTATCAAGCCATGTATGCTGCCTATGCTCGCATTTTTTCTCGCCTGGGCCTTGATTTTCGAGCTGTTGCTGCCGATACGGGGGCCATTGGTGGCAAAACCTCGCACGAATTCCATGTCCTTGCCGATTCGGGGGAAGATAGCATCGTCTACTGTGACCATTGCAATTATGCCGCAAATCGAGAACTGGCGAGCAGCCGCATTCCTTCCCATTCCCCAGCAACGTCAAGCACTCCCGCAGCTGAAAAGCGATCTACCCCAGGGGTTCGTAGCGTCCACCAACAAGCAGAGCTCCTCGGTCTCACTCCCGCCCAGATCGTCAAGAGCCTGCTGGTGTTGGCCGATGGTAAAGCCGTGCTCCTCCTCCTCCGGGGGGATGATGAACTCAATCTCGTCAAGGCAGCCCGGGTCCTGGATGCCAATGAAGTCCGCATGACGACCCCGGCGGAGACCGAGGAATTGACGGGCGTACCCATCGGTTTTCTGGGTCCCAAAGACTTTCCCGTAGATATTCCGCAGCTTGCTGACCATCGCGTCTTGGCCTTGCAAGACTTCAGCACCGGTGCCAATCAACAGGATGAGCACTGGATTCACCTGGATTGGGACCGGGATTTGCCACGACCGGCGGCCGCGGATCTTCGCAATGTCCTGCCAGGCGATAGCTGCCCCCAATGTAGTCAGGGCAAATTGGGCATCCGGCGCGGAATCGAAGTCGGGCATGTCTTTCAGCTTGGCACCAGATATAGTGAAAAACTGGGTGTAAAGGTCCTGAATGAGGAAGGGAAAGAGCAAACCCTCCTCATGGGGTGTTATGGCATTGGGGTGTCACGAATCGTAGCTGCAGCCATCGAGCAGCACCATGACGAACGCGGAATCTGCTGGCCTGCGCAACTAAGCCCCTTTGACGTAGGCATTGTGGCCATTCATAGTGCCAAATCTGCCGCCGTGCGCGAGGCAGCCTGGGCCATGTACCGACAATTGCAAGAGCTGGGATTAAGCGTCCTGTTGGACGATCGGGAAGAACGTCCCGGGGTACAGTTTGCCACCATGGATCTCATTGGGCTGCCCCACCGGCTGGTCATCAGCGAGAAAACCCTTGGTCAGGGGATGTGGGAATACCGGGCCCGTGCCGAAACGGAAAGTCGTCTCCTTACGCCTGAAGCCCTTGTTCAGTTCCTCAAAGGACACCATCATGGTCGTTGCATTTCGGAAAATCCTGGCTGCTGTTGATTTTAGCAAAATGGCCGAGCAGGTTTTGGCCCATGCCGACCGAGAAGCCCAAGTCCATGGGGCAAGCCTGACCCTTGTCCACGTATTCAATGCTCAGCTGATGGACCTGCAACTACCAGAAGAACTCTTGCCCAACTCCCTGGAAATGATGGATCGGCTGCGACAATTGGCACAGGAGCGGCTCGAGGAACAGCGTCGTCAGTCAACCCTTGCCCAAACCCAAGGGGTCTTGCTGGAAAAACCGGGGAGGATTGGTCCGATCTTGTGTGCGTATGCCGAGGAAACGAAACAGGACCTCATCATCATTGGCAATCAGCAGCAAGGAGCCATTGGTCGTATCCTCTTGGGTTCCGTTGCCAACTCGGTGCTGCAGCACGCGCCCTGCCCCGTCCTGGTGGTGGGACAAAAGCCCTAGGAAACCGGCACCCTACTTTTTTGCGCCGCCCATTGCGCTACCCTGCCGGTAAGCTCCTGGGCAGCGGTACTCATAGCGGCAGCCCCTCCCGCAGGTCCCATTTGGCGCAAGGGCACACGGGACTGGAATTCCTGTTGCGCCAGAACCCGGAAGGAGCCATTCTGAACCAGGGTAGCGGTTGCCTGGATCTCCGCCTGACCGGCATCGGGAGTACTATAATCCAATTGGAAGCGCTGCAAATTGAGCTGGAGAAGCAGGTCGGGACGTCCCGATTGATCGGCGCTCAAAACCGCCTGCCAGGCTTCCTGCTCCCGCAGACATTGCAGCAGCAGATTACTCAACATCTGTCCCGGGGTGGCCGCCCACCGGACCTTGGGATAGGGAAGCAAGGCCTCTGGATCAGCATAGTCCAGTCGATATACGTAATCCGTGCTCATCAGCCAATTGGGCGCCAGCACCGGAGCCAGACGCAGCACCCCCGCAGGCTTTCCAGGAGGACGTGCAGAGCCTCCCATGGAAGCAGGGGCACGCAGCACATAAGATTGTTGCCAGGCCGCCGGTCTGGCACAGCCGACCAGGGACAGCGAGAAAAGCAGCAATATTGGCAACCTTCCCCAAAAACTCCGCATCAGGATTTTCCTCCGGCAAAACCTGCCTGCCCAGGCCCAGGTGGAGGGGACTGCCGACCATAGAGCAAAGACTGGGGATCACGGCGCAACTCCTCACCCAAGGCATGCAAACTTTGACTATTTTCTTTCAGTTCTTGACTTAGGGCAGAGAGCTCCGGCAGGGTTTGGTTGTTCAGAACCGCAAGACTATCTTTGCCAGACGCTGCCAACTCCTGTAAGGCAACGCTGCTTTTACCCAACTCCACAACGGGCTTTTGGGCAGCGACTATCAAGGCATCCAGGTGGGCAATCAACCTCTGACTCGCCACCATGGTGGCACGAGTAGCTGCAATGGTTGCTGGCAATTGCTGTATCGCCGGATGCAGCGCTGCCTCCAGTGCCGTCAACTCGGCACTGGCCTGTTCCAGATGACGCAAGGTTTCGCTGAAATGGGCCCGATTGCGCGCATCGAGGAGATCATTCATCCGCAATGCCAATTCATTACCCTGATTCACCAAGGACTCCCCATTGCGCGAGAGCACCTCGATAAAACTGGGATGCATGGGGATTTCCGGCACTTGGCCCGGGCGCGCCTCCAGTGGCGCATAATCCGTTCCCGCATCACTTAAGGAAAGATAGCTCAGGCCAGTGACTCCCTGGGGCTCCAGTTCTGCGAAGGTGGCATGGGTAATGGGGGTCTTGCTGTCGATGCTGATCTGTACCCGTACCAAGCGTGGATTGTTGGGGTCAAAGGAAATACTTTTCACTTCGCCAACACGAACCCCCTTGAAGCGTACCGGCGCTTGGACGGTCAAACCATTGACACTGTAGGGAGAAAGCACGTCATAAAGCTTCCCAGATGGCGTCGAGTGGTGCATCCACATGGCTGCAGCAATGAGCACCCCCCCAAGCAAGGTCAGAAAGACTATGGCGATGATGGCGTGCGCCCGACTCTCCAAAGATTCCCCCGAAATTGACTTGGCCCATGGTGCATGCATAAATGTAGCAGCTATCTTGGACGATTCCTATGCATTACGAGCAACTACGCCAAACTATGATCGACAGCCAGGTGCGGACCTTTGAGGTACTGGACGCTGACGTTCTGCAAGCTTTGCGGGAAGTGCCGCGCGAACAATACGTGCCGGCTCCCTTTCGTCACCTGGCTTTCGCGGATTTCGAAATCCCCCTGCCCCATGGCGAGAAAATGTGGACCCCAAAGATGGAGGCGCGCGTATTGCAGGAGCTGGAACTGCGCAAGACCGACCGCGTTCTGGAAATCGGTACGGGCAGTGGCTATTTCACTGCACTGCTGGCCCACCTCGGGGGGATGGTACATAGCGTCGATGATCGAGCCGATTTTGTCCGCGAGGCCGAAGAGCGGCTCGCCAAGCACGGCATTCAAAACGTCCAATGTCATCATGCCGATGCATCCCAGGGATTCCCTGACCATGGCCCCTATGACGTGATGGTCCTGACCGGCTCGGTACCCGAACTATCTCCAGCTTGGTTCCAACAGCTAAGCCCAGGAGGGCGACTCCTGGCAATTGTCGGACAGGACCCGGTCATGGTCGTGCGTCGCTATGTGCGTCTCCACGATGGAAGCTTGAATCATCAGGACCTCTTCGAGACGGTTGTACCTCCCTTACGGTATCCCCACAAAGCGCAGTTTATTTTTTGATGCGAATCCGTGCCGAACGTGCCCTAATCCTGGCAGTGGATTTCCAGGCAAAACTCCTTGCCATGCTAGGCTTGGAACGGAGCCAGGGACTGCTGCAGAGATCTCTTCGCCTGCTGGCAAGCAGCCAACGTTTGCAAATTCCCATTCTGCTCAGCGTGCAAAATCCCCAAGGTTTGGGTCCTCTGCTTGCAGAACTTGGGGAATTCGGGGAAGCCTTGCCCAAAACCACCTTTTCCTGTGTCGCGACTCCCAACATCCGCAAGCAGCTACAGGCTCACCCTGAGCGGCGGCAAATCCTGCTCCTTGGCGTGGAAACCCATATCTGCATCCTCCAGACGGCTATGGAGTTACAGGACCTCGGCTGGCAGCCCGTAATCGTTCGTGATTGTGTGGAAAGTCGGGAGCATCAACAAAAAGATTGGGCCCTGGAACGAATGACCCAGGCAGGGATTACCCTATGCTCCAGCGAATCCCTTTTCTATGAACTGCTGGGTAGCAGTGATCACCCTCTCTTTCGGGAACTGGCACCGCACTGGCGCAAGCAATGACCATCGAATATTCCCTGCAGCTCGAGCCCCAAAAACATTTGCTGACAGTGGCTCTTCGGGTAGCCCGGCCGGACCCTGGCGGACAGATCCTAGCACTGCCGGCCTGGGTACCGGGAAGTTACACCATTCGCAACCTGGCCCGCCATCTGGTCCAGATCCGTGCGCAACACCAGGGTCACGAACTTGCCATCCACAAATTTGCCAAGGACCGCTGGCGGGTAGAACCCTGCGCAGGCCCCCTGGAGATCCACTATCAAATCTACGCCCTGGATCTTTCGGTACGCACCGCCTATCTCGACGACCTGGGCGGATTTATCAATGGGCCGGCCGTCTTTTTACGCGTCGTAGGTCAGGAAGAAGAACTCCATACCCTGGAAATGGCAGGCCCAGGCCATTGGCAACTGGCCACTACGTTGGAACGGGACAGTGGCGCGGAATGGTCCTGGGGCATTTTCCATGCCCCCAACTACCGGGACTTTTGCGACCACCCTCTCCTGATGGGGCACTTGCAGCGAGTGGATTTCCAGGCGGGCGGAGTTCCCCACCAGCTGGCACTGTGGGGCCATCCCGATGCGGACCTACTCCGTCTCGGTCGAGATCTCGCCAGCATCTGTCAGGTCCAGCAGAAATTTTGGGGGTCGCTCCCCTTCTCGCAATATCTTTTTTTGTGCATGGGGAGCCGCAACGGCTACGGCGGACTCGAACATCGACGCTCCGCTGCCCTATTGTGTAGCCGTCGCGACCTTGACGGATCCGATGACGCCGCCTATCGACAATTTCTCGGGCTCGCCAGTCATGAGTATTTCCATTCCTGGTTGGTACAAGGGATCCGCCCGGCCGTCTGGGCCCAGAGCTACTGGGACCGAGAAATACTTAGCCAGGACCTCTGGATCTACGAAGGATTCACCTCCTATTACGACGGTCTGCTGCTGTGCCGCGCCGGACTGTGGAGTGAAGAAGTCTATCTTGGCGAACTGGGTCGCGAGATCACTCGCCTTCGGCAAAGCCCGGGAGAGCATTGGCAAAGCCTCAGTGAGTCCAGCACCGATGCCTGGATCAAGCTCTACCATCCCCACCCTGCCAGCGCCAACTTCGAGATCAGTTACTACAACAAAGGGGCGCTGCTGGCACTCTGTCTGGATGCCCGAATTCGTCAGCGCCACGGACACCAGCAAAGTCTGGATGACATCCTTCGCCGGCTCTGGCAGGAATATGGCCTACGCCAACCCTTACCGGAAGGGGAGTTGTTGACGCTCCTTGCCCAGTGGGAGGGAGTCGAACTGGCCGAGGAAATAAATGGCTGGCTCCACCAGGCTGAGCCCCTTCCTTTGGCTGAATGCCTGGCTATCCTGGGGGTTTCCCTACAGTACCGCGCGGGCAGCGATGGCAAGGATCGCGGGGGCAAACCAGGCTCCCCTCGACGGTGCGATCTGGGTGCGAGCCTCCAGGCCGCCAGTCTGGGAGTCACGGTCGAGCGGGTGCGCCTGGATGGCCCCGCAGAACGAGCGGGTATTTGTCCTGGCGACCACTTGCTAGCCCTGGACGGGGAGCAGATCCTGGCCGACAATCTGCAAGCGCAACTGGATCGTCTGGCTCCGGGGGTTCCCAGGGACCTGCACTTCTTGCGCGACGGCAGGCTCCTGCAACGCCGCATATTTCCCGAGGAAGCTCCCCTGGACTGCGCCTTTCTTACCCCCTTGGAGGATCCCCAAAGTCAACACGCCCGAGAGCTGTGGTTGCATCCTGCGAATCATTGAGGCGGGTAATCACGACGAATCCGCTGGATGCGCTGGGCCTTACCCGTATGGGTATCGATTTCGGCGAGCAATCCACAGAGACTGGCTACTCCATCCACCACCCCAGCCCGAGCTGGCAAGGCATTGATAAAACGCCCCTTGGCGGTTTCGATATCCACCCCGATAATGGAATCATAGCAACCACACATACCCGCATCGGTTTGATAGGCCATACCCCCTGGCAGGATCCGTTCATCGGCGGTGGGGACATGGGTATGACTCCCCACCGCCATGGCGACCCGTCCATCCAAATGCCAGGCCAAGGCATATTTCTCGCTGCTGGCTTCGGCATGAAGATCAACAACAATCACGTCACAGTCCTGCAACGGTCCGGCCAGGGCTGCATCGGCAGCGCGAAAGGGGCAATCGTACACTGGATGCATGAACAGGCGTCCCATGAGATTGAGCACCCCCAGGGACCAACCCTCCTTGACCAGGCGCAGCGCCCCAAAACCGGGCGTTCCCGGGGGAGCATTATAGGGGCGTAAAAAGCGCGGTTGCTCTGCACACCAGCGCAGGGTTTCCTTTTGGTCCCAGGCATGGTTGCCAGCCGTTACCGCATCAACCCCCAGAGCAAAAAACTCCTGCAGGATCTCCAAGGTAATTCCAGCCCCCCCAGCGGCATTTTCGCCATTGACGATGACGCCATCCAGAGGGGCCTCAGCACGCAGATCGGCCAAGCCCAGGGCCAAAGCGCGTCGACCCGGGGCCCCCATCACATCACCAGCAAAAAAGATGCGCACCATCATGGCAAAAAACTCCGATAGCCTTGCTCTGTACAGATTCCATGCAGGGGGACATCCCAAGGCTCGGCAGGAATTTGCGTCACTTCCTGAAAGGCGTGGGCAACCCCCAGCAAGCGGGGACGCAACCAATGTCTGCGATGCCGTAATCCTGCCAGGGTGCGATCGTAAAAACCACCGCCCATCCCCAGGCGCCGACCTTTACTGTCAAATGCCAATAGGGGCACAAAGAGCAGATCCAGTTGGCGGGCCGAACGCCAATGACGTCGAGAAACCATGGGCTCCGGGATTCCCAAACGATTGCGGCGCAGGGTTCCCCCCCGAACGAGGGGAGCAAACCGCAAACCCCTACGGTGTGGTGCCAGTACGGGCAAATAGAATTTCTGGCGGTGGGACCAAGGCTCTTGCAACAGTCCGAGCAGGCTGATCTCCCCCTTGATGGGCCAATATAATCCTATCTCCCTGGCTCGTCTCGTCTCGGGCAATGCACGTAAATGCTGCAAAAGACCCATTTCTGCCTGATGAAGCTGCTGGGGTGACAAGGAGCGTCGCCTGGCTCGCATCTGGCGACGTAATTCATATTTCAAGGCTTCGGACAAAGATACTCCCCGCCTGAGTCGTGATACCCGCTATCCCAAGAACCTGAAGATCAGGTGGGGACCCAAACATCGCTTCAGGCTACTCCATGCAGAGCTGCACACCACGATGACGACAGGATCCCCCGGATAGACAATGTTGGTTCAGGAAATATCCCGGTACCACGTGCCCCGCAGGGAGTGGTTCCAAGCTACTCCCTGGCTCCAAACCTGTCAACCAGGTCTTGCAAGCGGCCTTCCAATGTCATCATCAGCTGCCGTTTTTCCGCTAGTTCCTCTTGCATTCGGTGGACATCGGCCATCAGATTCAAGGCAAGCATCAGCAATGATCTTTCCCGCTGGGAACCCACGACCGATTTGACCCGGGCAGCAAGTAAACGTTCTTGCAAGGCATCAATGGCATGAAGGAGGGCCTGTCGCTCTTCAGGGGGACAGGATATCTGGTAGACTTGTCCGAGAAACTCCGTGGCTATTAACTCGCGATTTGCTGGATCATTCTGGCTCACCATGATTTTTCCTGGTTTTCCCAAAGAGTGATCTGTTGCAGGAGCAACTCCAAACGACGATGAATTTCCAACTGTTGTTTTTCCAGGCGGGCGTTTTCCGCTTCCAGGAGTTCTTTTTCCCGCCGCAGACGACGAATATCCTGAAGATCGCTCCGCTCCTCTACCTGGCGACGAAGCACCTGATAATCCCGTATCATATCCTCGACTTGATCCAGGAGAAATTCAATTCGAGATTCTGGCACTACTACCACCCCAGGCCGCACTTCCATCGTTTTCGAGTGTACGAAGGCAGGTAGTCTTTTGCAAATCCGCTGATCCGCCATGACCATGCCACCCATTCCAATCCAGACCAGCAAGGCCTTTACCACCAGGCTTTGGCTTGCCGCCCTGGCAATGTTTCTGCTCCTGCTGGTGGTGCTGCTCCGCTTGCTGGATCTGCAGGTCCTGCACTATCAAAAGTTTCGGCAATTGGCCCACAACAATCATGTGGCTTTGGTCCCGGTCAACCCTCCCCGGGGCCTGATTCTGGCCGATCATGGAGAAGTCCTGGCACAAAACCAACCCACTTTTGCCGTGGAGCTCACCCGCGATCAAGTGCCCAACTGGGATGATACCCTTCAACGGCTCCAAAAACTCCTGCAACTCTCCGATCAAGAGATGGAGCATTTTTCGCGCCTAGCCGATTCCAAGGCGGATTTTGAACCTGTCGTACTCAAGGCCCAATTGACCCCCGCCCAGGTCGCCGCCCTGGCCGTGCGTTCTCCCCAATTCCCGGGGGTACGCGTGGTGGCAATTTCCCATCGGAACTACCCCTATGGTTCCCTCTTTGCCCATGTAGTGGGTTATGTGGGTCCCATTTCTGCCAAGGATCTGGCGCAGCATCAAAGCGATAACTATCGGGGCCGCGACTATATTGGCAAAAGTGGCCTGGAAAAGTACTATGAGCGTCAATTACGGGGCTCCTTGGGTTATGAAGTCAAGCAAATCAACGCAGAAGGGGTACAGGTAGGAACCCTGGCCGAACAGCCGCCCATCATTGGCGACAATCTCGTTACCCATCTCCGTCTTCGGGTCCAGGAAGCTGCAGCCAACGCCCTGGAAAGCAAGGGATACCGGGGGGCAGTGGTGGCGTTGGACCCCCAAACCGGTGCCGTTCTTGCCATGGTCAGCAGCCCCAGCTTTGATGCCAACTGGTTTATTGATGGAATCAGCAACGCGCGTTGGCAAAGCCTGTTACAAAATCCCGGCCATCCATTGGTTGATCGGGTCAATAACGGCCTCTACCCCCCGGGCTCCTGTGCGAAGCCCTTTTATGCCCTACAAGCCATCCAGTCGGGGGTGATCAGCCCGACCTTTCATACCTATTGTCCAGGGAATTACCAGTTGGGAGGACATACCTATTGGGACTGGAATCGGGCTGGTTTTGGGGAAACGGGTGTCACCAAATCCCTGGCCTGGTCCGTGGACGTATTTTACTACAAACTGGCCGTGAAAATGGGTATAGAGCTCCAGGATCAAACCCTCTGGCGCTTTGGCTTTGGCCATCCCACCCATATTGACCTACCGGGCAAGCAAGCGGGGCTGGTACCAACCCCGCAATGGAAGAAAGCCCACCTCCATACCCCTTGGTACACCGGGGACTCGGTAATCCTGGGCATTGGCCAGGGCTACCTGCTGGTAACACCGCTGCAACTGGCCCGGGCGGTCTCCGCCCTGGCCAATGGCGGCAAACTCGTCCAACCCCAGATAGCCAAGGAATGGGTTGATCCTGCTACCGGCAAACGCACCCCCATCCCCTTTGCCAAACCGGTTGACCTGCATCTGGATCCCCAAGCCCTGCACGCCGTCCATCTGGGCATGGAGGCCTGCGTCAATGGGGGTACCTGCCGCTCCGTCGCCATCCCGGGAATCACCATTGCCGGGAAAACGGGTACGGCCCAGGTTCCCATAGGCTACCGCAATGGCAAGACCCTATATGATAACGACTCGCTTTTTATTGGCTGGGCACCGGTAGAAAATCCCCAAATTGCCATTGCCGTCGTGGTGGAAAATGGTGGGCATAATGCCTGGCAAGCATTACCCGTAGCCAAAGCCACCCTGACCGCTTTTTTTCAGCAGGGGCAAGAAGACCCATCCACCCAGAAAAGCGCCTCACCTCTTCCTTGACAGGAGATAGGTAAATCAAATAAAATATAAAAATATCACCCTATGGATCAGGGTGTTTTCTTTTTTGTGGCGAGGAGTCAAGGCGTGGCAAATTCTGCACAGGCGCGTAAACGTGCAATACAGAACCAAAAACGGCGGCTGCACAATGCAAGTCTCCGCTCCCGGATGCGGACCTATGTGAAACAGGTTTTGCGGGCGGTGCGTGAAGGGGATCAGGAAAAGGCCAAAGCTGCCTTCCATTCTGCGGAATCGATCATCGATAAAACCGCCACCAAGGGCGTGATCCACCGGAATGCTGCGGCTCGTACCAAGAGCCGGCTGTCGGCACGAGTCAAGGCCATGGGACAGATTTCCGCCTGATCCCATCTTGCTGGAGAAATCCTAAGGCCGGCCGCCAACCGGCCTTTTCTTTATTTTTGCAGTAATGCCCGCAACCGGGCAAATCCTTCCTCAGGAGCCAACTCCTGGCTTGCATCGGACTGTTGTCCGTGCCAGTCCAGCAGATCTGGCGGTATGTCTGCCAAAAAACGGGAGGGCTCTGGCCGTAGGGTCTCGCCATAGCGCTTGCGTTGGCGACAAAAACTGAGATGTAACTGGTAGCGAGCCCTGGTCAGCCCCACATAAAACAAACGCCGTTCTTCGGCAATCTGCTCGGGAGATTCGCTGTTACGGTGCGGCAGGAGCTCTTCCTCTACCCCAACCAAAAAAACGTGGGGGAACTCCAAACCCTTCGCCGCGTGGAGCGTGGAAAGACGAAGCAAGTCCTGGTCTTCGTCGTCGTTACGCTCGAGCATCTGGAAAAGCATCAGTCGTTGGAGCAATGCTCCCAGATCTTGCGGCCCATCCTCTTGATCCATTAGTCGCTCCATCCAGGCCAACAACTCCTGGATATTTTCAAGGCGGCGCCGGGCGTCCCGTTCCTCCCCTTCCGCCAACAGATACTCCCAATAGCCAATTTCCTCCGGAATACTGCGTAGGGTCGACAGCAGATCCCCACGCTGGATCGCATCCTTGCGCTGCACAATCCACTCGGCAAAATCGCGAAGGGTTCCGAGGGTCTTCTCCGGGAGAGGGAGATCCTCGGCAAAAATCGTGGCGAACAAGGACTCCCCCCGCTTCCTCGCCATTTCTCCCAGACGTTCCAGGGTTTGGGCTCCCACTCCCCGGCGTGGGGTATTGATCGCCCGCAGCAAGGCCGTGTCGTCGTCGGTATTTTGCAGCAATCGAAAATAAGCGAGCAGATCCCGGATTTCGGCACGGTCAAAAAAGGAAATCCCGCCAGAAACCTGGTAGGGAATCCGGGCAGCCCGCAAGGCAGCTTCCAGCGGCCTGGATTGATAATTACTGCGGTAGAGGATGGCGTATTCGCCAAAGGAGCCATCGCGCTGGAAACGATCACGCAGAATGGTATTGACTACCTGTTGTGCTTCGGCATTCTCGTCCGCACAGGACCAGACCTGGATCAGCTGCCCCTCTCCCAATTCTGACCAAAGATTTTTTTCGAAAAGGTGCGGGTTATGGGCAATCACCGCATTGGCCGCACGCAGGATTCGTCCCGTAGAACGATAGTTCTGTTCCAACTTGATGACCCGCAACTGGGGAAAATCCTGGGCCAGGCGGTGGAGATTATCGGCAGCCGCTCCCCGCCAGGAGTAGATGCTCTGATCATCATCCCCTACGGCAGTCAGATTCTGGCGTTGCTGGAGGAGGATGCGCAGCAGGCGATATTGGGCACCATTGCTATCCTGATACTCGTCCACCAGCAGATAACGAAGACGATCCTGCCAATAGGCCCTGGCTCCCTCCTCATCTTCAAGGATGCGGACCGAAAGCACAATCAAATCATCGAGATCGACGGCATTGCACGCCCGTAATGATGCCTCATAGGCGGGATAGATGGCCTGGGCCAGCTGTTCGAGCTGATCGCTGGCAGTGCCAAGTTCTGCAGCCAGAATTCCGTCGTTCTTCCAACGGGAGATCCGGTTGCGGACTGCCTCCGCCCAATCGGTAGCAGCACCACTTTCGCGAAGCAGGCCCCGCACCATCACCAGGCTATCGCCGGGATCCAGGACGCTGAAGCGCTCGCTGTACCCGACGCGGGGTAGTTCTCTGCGGAGAATCTCCAGTCCCAAATGGTGAAAGGTGGAAATCATGAGCCCCCGGCTCGTTCTGCCCGCCAAGGCAGCAGCCACCCGCGACTTCATCTCCCGGGCTGCCTTGTTGGTAAAGGTCACCGCCGCAATATGACGAGCCTCCACCTGGGTCTGGGTAAGGAGATGGACAATTTTTTGGGTAATGACGCGGGTCTTGCCGGAGCCCGCCCCGGCCAGGACCAAAAGGGGACCATGGATATGGCGAACCGCAGCATCCTGGGCCGGATTGAGACCTTGGCTACTCAGCGGCAACCTCGCGCGTGGTCGGCGACGAGCGCGGGGGCGGAGCGGAAAAGCCCCCCCGATAGGCCCACCAGATAATGATCGGACCAAGTACGATCATGGGAATGGAAAGTATTTGTCCCATGGTCAGCGGACCCAGGACAAAACCCAACTGGATATCGGGCTGGCGCACAAACTCCACGAGAAAGCGGAACACACCATAGGCAAAAACGAAAAGCCCCCCCACCGCCCCCTCGGGCCTGGGTTTGCGGCTATAGACCGCCAAAATCACGAACAGGAGCACTCCCTCCAGGAGAAACTCATAGAGTTGCGAGGGTTGCCGCGGTTGGGGTCCACCTGCCGGGAAGACCATCGCCCAGGGGAGATGACTGACCCGTCCAAAGAGCTGATCATTGATAAAGTTGGCAATCCGACCCAGACCCAAGCCAATGGGCACCGCCGGGGCAATGAAATCCAGCGTGCTCAGCGTGCTGCGGTGCGGTCGGCCCCTGGCATAGAGCCAACAGGCGAAAACGACGCCAAGCAGGCCGCCATGGAAGGACATGCCGCCATCCCAGAGATAGAACATATGAATGGGATGCTGGACATAGTAGGGGAGATTGTACCAAAGCACATAGCCAACCCTTCCCCCCAGGATCGCTCCGATGGCGACGAAAAACTCCAGATCCACCACCTCCCCCTTGCTCCACTGCCACTGGGGCTTGCGGCCCCGACCGATGAGCCAGAGAGTTGCAATGATGAAGCTAATGATCTCCAGAAGCCCATACCAATGAACAGTAATGGGACCCAATTGGAAACCCATGGGATTGATGTCGGGATAGTGCAGCATGGATGACCCTCTGAAAGTTAGCTCACCTTGACCAAGGAAAAACGCCCTGTCAAGCAGGTATTTGCATGGTTACACAATGCAGACTGCCGTGTTGGCGGGCCAATTCCAGGCAGGGAATGGGAACGATCTGCCGGTCAGGGAAGACACTGGCCAGGCGGGAAATGGCCAGGGCATCGGCGGGATCCTCGTAGGTGGGTAGCAACACGGCACCGTTGATGATCAAAAAATTGGCGTAACTCAGCGGCAGACGATTGCCCTCCTCATCGAAGCGTGCTGCGGGCCAGGGCAAGGGCACGAGGTGATACGGAGACCCATCGGCCCTGGGAAAACCCGCAAGCTCCGCTGCCATTTGCTGTAATGGGGCAAAATGGGAGTCATAGGGGTCATCGCAGGACTGGTAGGCAATGACATCCTGACTGCAAAATCGGGCCAGGGTATCAATATGGGCATCCGTATCATCGCCCTCGAGATAGCCCGACTCCAGCCAAAAGACCCGTTCTACCCCAAGCAGATGACAGAGTTGGCCCGTAATTTCCTCACGGCTCCAATGGGGATTGCGGTTGGGTGACAACAAACAGCTACTGGTCGTGAGCAAGGTTCCTGCCCCGTCGCAGTCGATGCTGCCACCTTCCAGCACCATCCCGACAGTCGCCAACGGCAGATTGCCATAGGCTCCTTGCCCATGGAGATGACGGGTCACCTGGTTGTCCAGATCGGCACGATACTTGAGCCCCCAGGCGTTGAAGGCGAAATCCAGGATGCGCCGCTGGCCCAGATCGTTTTTGAGGAGGATAGGTCCATGGTCCCGCACCCAGGAATCATTGCTGGGCACCCGAAACAGACGACATCGGTCGAGCGTCGCTCCAGCCCGCTCAAGCGCTTGCAGGCAATGTTCGTGGGAGTCATGATCATGCACCGCCACCCAAAGCTCTTGCCGACGACTGATCTCGGCACCAATCTGGGCAAATACCGATTGAACTTGCGCCAATCGGGGGGCCCAGTCGGTTTGCGCATGGGGCCAGGTCAACTGTACAGCCTGCTGCACCGCCCATTCTGCTGGCAAGGTGAAATTTTCCAAGGGACTCTCCTTAGGGGGTTTGGTAGTTGATTCTAGTCCGAGACTTGGCTTGCGTCATCGACACCCGGTACACTCCCATCCATGGCAGGCACCCTGGAACGACTGGATCACTTGCTCTCACGGCTTGGTTACTGCAGCCGCAGTGAGGTGCGCCAATGGCTGCGGCAGGGCAGGATTCGATTGATCCACTCCGAAAAATTCTCCTATGGCAGCAAAGTGGACCCCAGGGACGTGCGGGTAGATGGGGAAGCCTTGGACTCGCCCGAGGCTTTATACCTTCTGTATCACAAAGACCTCGGAACCGTCTGTGCCCATGACGATCCGCGCAGCATCTATAATGATTTCCCACAACGCTGGCGCTATCGTCGGCCCGTGTTGAGCAGCGCCGGCCGGCTGGATCGAGAGACCAGTGGACTCTTGCTCCTCAGTGACGATGGTCAATGGCTGCACCGTCTAAGCCACTCCCGCAACGCAATTCCCCGTCGCTATCTCGTGCAGATCGACACCCCCCTGCCAGAATCCGCCGAGACCATCCTGGCAAGCGGCACCCTGCGCCTGGAAGGGGAAGAGAAGCCCTGTGCTCCAGCCCAATTGGAGCGGCTTGATTCCACCCATATCCGCCTGACCTTGCGGGAGGGAAGATATCACGAAGTGCGGCGGATCATGGTCGCCCTGGGTAGCCAGGTACTGCGCTTGCACCGGGAGGCCTTTGGGCCCTATGAACTGGGAGATCTACCTCCTGGCGGTTGGCGCTTGCTGTCAACTACCGAGATTCATCAGGAGTACTAAGATGCGCTGGCGACCCGATGTTACCGTTGCTGCCGTCGTTACCAACGAATCTGGCGCATTCCTGCTGGTTGAAGAACTCATTGATGGCCAGGCATGTCTGAATCAACCTGCGGGCCACTGGGAACCCCATGAAACGCTCCTGGAAGCCGTCGCCCGAGAGACCCGCGAAGAAACCGGCTACGGCTTTGCTCCCACCGCCCTGGTCGGGATCTACCACTGGCGACATCCACACAAGGATTTGACCTACCTGCGATTTGCCTTTACTGGCAACATTACCGACCATGATCCCACGCTACCCCTGGATGCAGGGATCATTGGCCCACGCTGGGTTCACCCCGACAAGCTTCACAGCCATCCCCTGCGCAGCACCATGGTACAAAACTGTATTGCCGATTACCTGCAGGGGCAGCGGGCACCCTTGACCCTGATACGCCATCTTGTCCCAGAGCAAAACGGAAGTCCTGGGAGCTGCTGGTAAGTCCTGGTCACCATCATGGCCCCTATGGAAAAGTCCGGCCTGGGTCGCAGTCGGCCTCCTGTTCCAAAGCAGGTATAGCCACAAGTTACAAAGCTTACAGCACAGGCTGTTATCCCAAATCTCGGCCCCACCCTGGCACCACTTTCGATGGAACCTGGAAATCTCTGCATGGTGCCCAGTCAAAGGGCCCCGGAAAATTCGCTGCACATCAGCGTTTTTTTCGATACACTACGAACGCGTCAATGCAAAGGGCTGGGATCAAACCACTTGGTTTCGCTGAAAAACTTCATTGCTACTCAACTCTCCGAAGCGTCAGCCGAAGCTGATCTGGCTGGACAGGAGGTCTCCTCACCGTCTTTGCCGAGTGGTGCGGTGATTATCCCCAGGGAGCAACACCCCATTTCCAGGCGACAGATCAGCGACGCCGCCTTGCAGGTACTCAATGGCCTGCACCGGGCCGGGTATCAGGCCTATCTGGTGGGTGGCAGTGTCCGCGATCTCCTGCTAGGCCGTGAACCCAAGGACTATGATGTCTGCACCGACGCCCGCCCCGAGGAAGTTCGCAAACTCTTTCGCCGCAACGCCCGTTTGATTGGGCGAAGGTTCATCTTGGTGCACGTCCAGTTTGGCCGCGAGATTGTTGAGGTAGCCACTTTCCGAGGCCAGGGATCGCAGGAGCTTGAGCGAAGCGCCAGCGGTCGGATCCTGGCTGACAATGTCTATGGCAGTTTTACTGAAGACGCAAGCCGCCGAGATTTTACCGTCAACGCCCTCTATTACAACATTGCCGACCGAAGCATTGTCGATTTCTGGGGCGCTCGCGAGGACATCGAGGCCCAGCGGCTGCGAATGATTGGTGATCCTCTCTTGCGTTTTCGGGAAGATCCTGTACGCATGTTGCGTGCGATCCGCTTTGCCGCAAAACTGAACTTTCAACTTGACCCGGGCATTGCCGCAGCCATTCCCGAATGCAAAGGGCTGCTCGCAGAAGTCCCCCCGGCCCGTCTTTATGAAGAAGTGAACAAACTCTTTCTGGCGGGATTTGCCCAACAAAGCCTCGAACTTTTGCAGCGCTATGAACTCTTTCCCTCCCTCTTTCCGCAATTGGCCCAAGTCCTTGCCGAAAGCCAAGCTCCCGTTGGACGAGAACTCATTCAATTAGGACTACGGAGTACCGATGAACGGATCGTAGAGGGAAAATCGGTCAACCCTGCCTATCTCTTTGCTACCCTGCTATGGCCTGAATTGTTGCAAGAAAAAGAACGCTTGCTGGCCGAGGAGAAGCCTGAAGCCGTTGCTCTCCAGCAGGCCGCAAGCCTGGTCCTCGATGACCATAGGGGACGCGTGGCCATTCCCCGGCGTTTTACCCTAACCATTCGGGAAATCTGGGATTTGCAGGCTCGCTTCCATCGACGTGGTGGACGGCGACCCTATGCCCTGCTAGGTCATGAACGATTCCGCGCGGCCTATGATTTTCTGTTGCTACGGCGAGATGCTGGTGAGGATTTGACTGCCCTTGCCGACTGGTGGAAACAGTTCCAGGAGGCCGATAGCGATGGTCGCAAACAGCTGATCGAGGCAGCGAGCCAGGCCGACACCGCCAGCGAACAAGCGCTGGGTCCCCTGCAACGTAGCCAGCGGGGCCGCAGAAGAAGAAGGCGCCCCCAGTCCCGCCGGCGCAATCCCCAACCTGCAGAAACGGTTACCGAATAACCCGGTGCCCATCCACCTTGCCCATCCGCTCTCCATTGTAGACAAAGCCCAGACTCTATGGCCGGCAAGTCGGCTGCATGAACTGCAATTCCTGGGCCAGCAGGCCGCCCAGCTGGATATGGGATTATACCTGGTGGGAGGGGTGCTGCGGGATCTCTTTCTGGGTCGTGTTGGTCTGGATTGGGATCTGGCCCTGGAGGGAGATCTGCAGGAGTTTCTGGAACCCTTGCAAAACCAGTATGGTTATGGGGCCGAAAAGCCCTCCCCATTTTTGACGTTACGCTTGCTGGGACCCG
The DNA here is from genome assembly GCA_021375695.1 of Candidatus Igneacidithiobacillus taupoensis. Lineage (GTDB taxonomy): Bacteria > Pseudomonadota > Gammaproteobacteria > Acidithiobacillales > Acidithiobacillaceae > Igneacidithiobacillus > Igneacidithiobacillus taupoensis. The sequence goes on from JAEPKX010000011.1 coordinate 34,037, forward strand.
AAAACCACTGGGACCTGGCCCGCTGCCGAGGCGAATGCTACCCCCAGCCGGCAGCCCTGCCCAGGGTGTATCCAGCGGATTTGACTACGGATCTGCGGCGGCGGGATTTTCGGATCAATGCCATGGCCATGGATCTGCACCCAGATCGATTCGGTACCTTGCTGGACCCCTATGATGGACGCAGGGATTTGGCGGATCAGATCCTGGAAGTCCTCCACCATCGCTCTTTTCAGGATGATCCTACCCGCATCCTGCGGGGTCTTCGTTTCTCCCTGCGCTTTGATATGGATCTGGGCCCCCTCGCCAAAACCTGCATGGACCAGGTCCTTGCCGATGGTATTTTTGCAATGCTCAGCGGTACCCGCCTGTTTCGCGAACTGCAATATCTATTGCAACTTCCCCAACCCCGCCAAAGCCTGGAGCGTTTCTGTGCCTGGGGCCTGGGCTTGCTGCTCCCCGCCCTGCATGCTCCGGACCCACGCCTCTGGCAGGCCCTGGAGCGACTTTCGATACTCCAGCATCGATGGCAGAAAGATTTTCCCCAGGACCCGCTTTCCTCCTGGCTTGCGGTACTCATGCTCCTGTGTTTTTTCAGCACCCCTGAAGAACGGGAACGGCACTGGCAGCACTGGCAATGGAGTCCGCCGGCAGCATGGCGTCGCGATCTGTTCGCCCTGCCTGCCGCCCCCCCAGGCTCTGCAGCCAGGGCCGCCCGCTATTGGCGACCATGGACCCCGGAGGGTATCCTTGTCGCCTTGGCGCTGGGAGATGAGAGGCTGAGCAACAGTGCCCGGCACTACTGGAAAATCCAGCGTCGTATGCGTCTGCCCGTGGATGGGAAGATACTGCAGGACTGGGGGATTCCTCCGGGTCCTGCATTGGGCAAAGCACTCGAAATGCTCCAGGACGCGCAGTGGAACGGAGAAATTCATGACCAACATGAGGCCTACCATTGGCTGACAACGAAAGGCTTGCTGCACCGGTAATCGCCTGGATCGGCTTGGGCAGCAACCTGCAAGAACCTGTTCTCCAGTTGGCCAAGGCGCGCCAGGCCCTGGCAAGGCTTCGCCATACGGAGCTTCTCTGGCATTCCAGGGACTACCTCTCCAAGCCCGTGGGGGGTGTGCCACAACCAGACTTTCTCAATGCGGTCAGCTGTCTGCGCACCCACCTTGGGCCGCAAACTCTTTTGATGGCATTGCAGGAGATCGAAGAGCAGGCGGGTCGCAGTCGCTCCCGGGAGATCCCCTGGGGGCCCCGGGTCCTGGATCTGGATATCCTGATCTATGGCGACTTGCAGCTAACGAAAGCGGATCTACAGATCCCCCACCCCCAGATTGCCAGACGGGCATTTGTCTTGCTCCCCCTGGCAGAATATGACCCAAACCTGGAGATACCCGGTTTAGGCAAGGTCCATGAACGATTGGGCGCGGTGAGCGATCAGCTGATCTGGCCTTATCCCGAACTTTCGGCCCAGCAAGGAGGTGGCTAGATGCTCGTTGTCATCGAAGGTCCCATGGGCGCTGGCAAAACCACCCTGACCCGACTGTTGTCAGCCCATTTTCAGGCGACAGCCTGTTATGAAGATCCCGGCAGGAATCCTTTTCTCGCCGATCTCTACTCGACCCAGCGCCACGCCCTGGCAACGGAACTACAGTTTCTGTTACAACGCCGTGCCCAATGGCAGCAGCTCTCCGCCGATCTCTGCTTCAGCGATCACGGCCCGGACAAAGATTTACTCTTTATTCAGCAAACCCTGCATCCCCTGGAGCAGGAGCTTTATTTGCAGCTGCGGCAGGATTTACTGCCCCATCCTCCCCCCATCGATCTCCTCATCTGCCTTGATGCCCCCCTTCCGGTGCTGCGGGAACGAATCTGCCGCCGTGGTGATTACTGGGATGCGGCCATGGATCTCAACTATCTGGCACAAATCCAAAAACGCTATGAGCTTTGGTTTGCGGAATATCAGGGTCCCTGTCTTGACCTTCGCCACCGCAATCTGGATTTCGTTGGGCAAGAGAAGGATGGTATAATCTTGACCGAATTAGTCGGAAAAACCTTGCAAGCCATGGGACAGACAATTTGAGCAAACGATTGGATCGTTGGCTACAAGCCAAAAAACAGGGTGAAAAGCAGGTCTTGGTGACGGCCTATGACTATACCTTTGCCCAACTTGCAGACCAGGCAGGTATCGATGGAGTTTTGGTGGGAGACTCGCTAGGCATGGTGGTGCAGGGTCATGCCCATACCTTGGGGGTTCGTTTGGAACAGATCTGTTACCACACCGAGATGGTTGCCCGGGCCTTGCAAAATGCGTTGCTCTTTGCCGATCTGCCGCTGGGCAGCTACGAGGAAAGCCCCGAACAATGCTGGCGTTCAGCCACGGCCCTACTGCGGGCCGGGGCAGAAGTCATCAAATGGGAGGGGGGACTGGAATTTTTGGAGCACCTGCGCTTCTGTGCGGCTCGCGGTCTGAATGTTTGTGTGCATTTGGGCCTGACCCCGCAACGACTGCGCCAGTGGGGGCGCTTTCAGCGCCAAGGGGTCGATGCGAAGGACGCTTCCCGCCTGGAAAGCGAGGCTTTGACCCTGGCAGAAGCGGGTGCCCGGTTCCTGCTCCTGGAAGCCGTGCCAGCTGCCTTGGCCGAACGCATTACCCGGCAGAGTCCCATTCCCGTCATTGGCATTGGCGCCGGACCCCATACCGATGCCCAGGTCCTCGTCTTGCATGACGTCCTGGGCCTCAGTGATCCACCGCCGCCCTTTGCCCAATCCTTCGTGGATGGCAAAGGTCTCCTAGGCACCGCCCTGCGCGATTATGCCCATGCCGTTCGCGCCGGGACCTTTCCGCAAGGGAGGCAGACTCCATGACCGTCTTCCGTGACCTTGGCAGCTTGCTCCAGTGGCGCGGTCGCCTGCAGGGAAGTCTTGCCTTTGTGCCCACCATGGGCAATCTGCATGCTGGCCATTTGTCCCTGGTCCGCCTTGCCCAAACGCGGGCCGAGGAAGTGCTGGTGAGCATTTACGTCAATCCCCTCCAGTTTGGCCCAGAAGAAGATTTTGCCAGCTATCCCCGGACCCTGGATGCAGATTTGCGGCTGCTGGACGAGATCGGTTGTCAGCATGTTTTTGTCCCCACTGACACGCTGCTCTATCCCCAGGGACTCGCCCGGCAAACCCTGGTCCAGCCCCCCGCCCATCTCAGCAAGGTGCTTTGTGGGGCCCATCGGCCAGGGCATTTCACTGGGGTGGCAACGGTGGTCCTCAAGCTTCTGCATTTGATCGAGCCGCAGATACTGATCCTTGGGGAAAAGGACTACCAGCAATACCGGATCATCCAGCAGATGCTCAATGACCTCCATTGCAAGGTGCAGCTGCTCCTGGCCCCCACCCAGCGGGATGTCGATGGACTTGCCCTGAGTTCCCGCAATGTCCGTTTGCGACCCGAGGAACGCAGGATTGCGCCCAGCCTTGCAGCCGCCCTGGCCGAATTGGCGCAATTGGACCCAGACAGTGCTCCCGGGCCAGCTGCCCTGGCCATGGAAGAGCGTCTTACGCAGACAGGATTGCAAGTGGATTATCTGGAATTACGGGACAGTGAGACCCTCCAGCTGCTACCGCGCCCCCGATCTGGTGCACGCTGGTTTGGTGCTGCCCGCTTGGGCTCCGTTCGCCTCATCGACAATCGGGTCATACCATGAACGATTCCCGCCGCGAGATTCCCTACAATTACACCTCCTTTTCCGATCGGGAGATCGTCACCCGCTTTTTGGGAGAGAAGGCCTGGCAAACCCTGGAAGATCTCCGTCGGCACCGGGTCACGGGACGCTCTGCCCGAATGCTCTTTGAGGTCCTTGGGGATCTTTGGGTATTGGCCCGAAATCCCTATATTCAGGACGATCTGGCCCAGGACCAGCGACGCAGAAAGGCCCTCTGGCAGGCATTGGATCACCGACTGGAGGAAATTCGTGAGCGCGCCGAGGGGAACCCTCTGGTTCTGCAACTGTTGCAATCGGCACGAGATGCCAAAGACCGTTTTCTCCGTCAATTTCTTGCAGATCTGGATCTGCGGCGGCGGGCGGTGCGCAAGTTTCGCAAAATCAGTCCGAAAGATCATATTGATTTCAGCGCCTACGCCCGGGTGGCTCATGTCACCGATGCTTCGGACTGGCGGGTGGAATTACCCTTCGTGGTCCTCTACCCGGCCAGCGAAAGCGAACTTCTCGCCCAGGTCCGGACCTGTCGAGAGCTGGGTCTAGCCATCATTCCCCGGGGGGGAGGAACAGGTTACACCGGCGGCGCCATCCCACTGCATCGACATTGCGCTGTCATCAATACCGAAAAGCTGGATACCCTCTCCCCCATCGAGACAACGCTTTTGCCCGAATGCCCAGAACCCGTCGCGGTCATCGAGGCAGGGGCCGGAGTGGTTACCAAGGTCGTCGCCGACCTGGCGGAGGCAGCGGGACTGGTCTTTGCCGTGGACCCCACCTCGCTCGACGCCTCCACCATTGGTGGCAACATAGCCATGAACGCCGGCGGCAAAAAGGCCGTCCTCTGGGGCACCGCCCTGGATAATCTTGCCTCCTGGCGGATGATCGATGCCCAGGGACATTGGCTTATGGTGGAACGACTCGGTCACAACCTGGGCAAGATCCACATGCAGGAGCGGGTTCGCTTTCGGATTACCCGCTTTGCCGACGACGGCAAGACCCCCCTAGGAACGCCCGAAATACTGGAGCTCCCCGGCCAGAGTTTCCGCAAGGCCGGCCTTGGCAAGGATGTCACCGACAAGGTCCTCGGGGGGCTTCCAGGGATCCAGAAGGAAGGCTGCGATGGCATCATTGTCTCGGGCCGATTCATCCTGCACCGGATGCCCAGGCACCTGCGCACCGTCTGTCTGGAATTTTACGGCAAGGACCTGGAGCCGGCGGTGGCAGCTATTGTTGAGGTCAAAAATTTTGTCGAACAGCAAAGTCAGGTACTGCTTACGGGCCTAGAACACCTGGACGAACGCTATATCAAAGCCGTACAGTACAGCAACAAGGCCCCCCGTCGGGAACGGCCCCGGATGCTCTTGCTAGCTGACCTTGCCAGCGACGATGCCGAAGCCGTGGGCGCGGCGGCAGCAGCCGTAGTCCGCCTGGCCAATGCCCGTGGTGCCGAAGGGTTCATTGCCACTACCCCTGAATCGCGCCGGCGATTCTGGGCCGATCGCAATCGCACTGCTGCCATCGCCGCCCACACCAACGCCTTCAAAATCAATGAAGACGTCGTCATTCCCCTGGATCGGCTGGGTGACTATACCCGGGCCGTGGAACGCATCAATATCGAAGAATCTATCCGCAACAAAATTCAAATCATCGATGCCCTGGAGCAATATCTCCAGGGAGATCTTCCAGAGCTTCGCAAAGCCAAAGAATACGAGGACAATGAAGAAGAAAGACTAATCCTGCACGAAAAACGCCAGGCCGCCCTGAGGTTGCTTGCAGAGGTGCGTAACCGTTGGCTGGGCTACCTGACCCAGCTCGACCGTCCAGCGGCTGAATTGCTCGGTGACATCCCGCAAGACCCCTGCGCTTCTCTCGACCCTTCCCAGAGTCTCCTGAAGTTATTGCTGCAACGGGATCTGCGGATCAGTTATCGGGAGTCCATTGGCAAGCCTCTGGCCGAGCTCTTTGCGGGGGAACGCTTTGCCGGAGTTCTGGCCGAGCTTCGTCGCCTCCACCAACAGTTGCGCCGCACCCGGATCTTTGTGGCGTTGCACATGCACGCTGGGGATGGAAATATCCACACCAATATCCCGGTACTTTCCTCCGATCGGGGGATGTTGGCGGCGGCCGATGCCGTCGTCGATCGCATCATGGCCGTGGCCAAGGAGCTGGGCGGAGTAATCTCCGGCGAACACGGCATTGGCATTACCAAAATGCGCTGGCTGGAGCCCGATAAGATTCAGGCCTTTGCCCAGTACAAGCAAGCCGTGGACCCCGAGGGGCTCTTCAACCCCGGCAAACTCCTTCCCGGCTCTGGGCTCGAGGGAGCTTATACTCCTTCCTTGCAGCTGGTCGAACAGGAAGCCCTGATTCTCGAAGCCAGCGAGCTGGACGCCCTCAACCGGGAAATCAAGGACTGCCTGCGTTGCGGCAAATGCAAGCCGGTGTGCATGACCCATGTCCCCAGAGCCAATCTGCTCTATTCGCCGCGTAACAAGATCCTTGCCACCGGGCTGCTCATCGAGGCATTTTTGTATGAAGAACAAACCCGGCGGGGAGTATCCCAACAGCATTTTGCCGCCCTGGAAGATGTGGCTGACCATTGCACTACCTGCCACAAGTGCCTGACTCCCTGCCCCGTCGACATCGACTTTGGGGAGGTTTCCGTTCATATCCGCAATCTGCTGCGGGCGCGCGGCGAAAAACATTTTTCTGCAGGCACCCGCCTCGCTTTGGGCTATTTGAACGCGAGCGAACCTCGTACCGTACATTTTCTGCGCCAGGCTGTCCTACAGCCTGCTTATCAACTGCAAGCCATGGCCCATCAGGTAGCCAAACCTCTGATTCCCAAAGGGGAACCGCCGGCCAGCACCGGGAAAGAGGGACTGCGGGCCGAGGTCATCCATTTCCTGCGCAAACCCCTTCCCACCCAGATGGGAGCCCAAACCATGCGGCAGATCCTGGGCGTCGTCGATCACGAGATGGTTCCGATCCTCCGCGATCCCGCCCGCTGCCCTGTCGATGGCGAAGCCGTGTTCTATTTTCCCGGCTGCGGGAGCGAACGGCTCTTCAGTCAGATTGGCCTGGCTACCTTGGCCATGCTCTATGAAGTGGGGGTACAGACCGTCCTTCCCCCCGGCTATCTCTGCTGTGGCTATCCCCAAACGGCGGCGGGTCAGGAAGATCGCGGCCAGGAGATCTCCGTCCGCAATCAGGTACTTTTTCACCGGGTCGCCAATACCCTGAATTATCTAGATATCAAGACCGTCATCCTCTCCTGTGGCACCTGCATGGACCAACTGCTCAAATATCAGTTTGAGCAAATCTTCCCTGGCTGCCGACTGCTGGACATCCATGAATTCCTTATGGAAAAAGGGGTGAGCCTGGGCGGTGTAGCAGGGGTGCAGTACCTCTATCATGATCCTTGCCACAGCCCCATGAAGACCCACAAACCCCTGCAAGTGGCCAACCAGCTCCTGGGTCAAGAGGTGCTGCTCTCGGATCGTTGTTGCGGTGAGGCCGGGACCCTGGCCAGCAGCCGGCCCGACATTGCGACCCAGTTGCGCTACCGCAAGGAGGAGGTCCTGCAACAAGGCATCCAAACCCTGACCGGCCAGGACAAAGTGCGCAATGGCGAAGTCAAACTTCTCACTTCCTGTCCTGCCTGCCAGCAGGGTTTAGAGCGCTACCGAGAAGACACGGGACTCGATACCGACTACATCGTTGTCGAGCTCGCCAAGACCAGGCTTGGTCCTCAGTGGGCTGAAGATTTTGCCAACAAGGCCCGCAATGGCGGCATCGAACGGGTCTTGCTCTAAGGAAGGGATCTACTATCTCCTTTGATTGCTGCAGAAGCACTGCTGCTGAGTGATTACTGCCTTTCCCCCCTGGATCTTCGCCTTGGAGGTCTGCTAGCGTAGCTGTTATGTATTCAAGATCTGACAAAACCGTACCGCTGCCACTGGATGGCATCCTCGATTTGCATCAGTTCCAACCGCGCGAAGTGCCTGCCCTGGTTCGCGACTATCTTCGCCAATGCCAGGCCGCGGGCGTTTTGCAATTGCGGATCATTCACGGCAAGGGGAAAGGGATACTGCGGGAACGTGTCCACGCCATTCTCCGGCAAGAACCCATGGTCAAAGCCTTTGGCCTCAGCCAAGATCGAAGCAGCTGGGGAGCCACCTGGGTCGATCTCTATCCAGTGGGACAAAACCGTCCTGTACTCCCAGCAAGCCATCACCAGAGCCCAAACGCTGCATGCAAAGCCATCCCCCTCTGGTATCGGGCCATCCTCTGGATCTTTCGCAAACCCTAGGAGTCGTTATGGAACCGGAAGGAGTAACCAAGTTTCAGCTCCACTGGGAAGCGGGTGAGCCACCGGCTGCCGTGCTCGTCAGGGAGCTGGAACACTGGCGGACGCGCCTAAAGGCGGTTGGCGGTGTGGGAGCTGATCCCAGGCGCTATGGCGGCATCGGCTATGGCAATTTGAGTCGCCGGGTGGCCCAAGGTTTTTGGATCACTGGGACGCAAACTGGTGCGCTGGATCGATTGGGGCCGGAGCACTTTTGCCTGGTGACCGACTGGGACATTGCCACCAATACCGTCTGGGCAAAGGGGCCCTTGCCTCCTTCGTCCGAAGCCATGAGTCATGCCGCTTTCTATGTGGCACGCCCGGAAATCCAGTGGGTCTTTCATGCCCATTTCCCGACGCTCTGGCACCAGGCCCGGGACTTGCAGCTTGCCTGCACCCCCGCCCCAGTGGCCTACGGCACCCCTGCCATGGCCCAAGCCGTTGGCAGCATTGCCAAGACACAGCCGCTGCCCCTCCTGGTAGCCATGCTGGGGCATGAGGATGGCATTCTGGCCGCCGGCGCCACCGCCAAGGATACCGGTCAACTCCTGTTGCGCGCCGTGGCACGAGCCGCCCGTACCTAGCCGGATCCAGCAT
>JAEPKX010000012.1 GCA_021375695.1 Candidatus Igneacidithiobacillus taupoensis
TGAGAAAGCAACGGGAACAACTCCATCCCCTATTCCTTCCCGGATTCGACGGCAACGAGGGTGGGAACTCCATCGGCTCTGGCAAAAATCTCCTGGACCATGGGCCAGGAAACGGAAATTCCCGAAGGAAGTTTTTTCTGCAGCCAATGAAGAAAATCCTGCCAGGAAGCGCTTTCTCCCGAGTGTTCCGCCAGCGCCGGAAAGACCTGTAGATAGTAATGACCTTGTCTTTCGCCCCAAAGCCATGGCTGGTTGACCACCCGGACGTTGGTCCCGATGGGAACCCGCTGATATAGGCTCTCTACGTCTTCGGGAAGTAGGCGCAGGCAGCCGTGACTGACCTGCATGCCCACGCCAAAGGGCTTGTTGGATCCGTGGAGGAGGTAACCAGACCAGCCCAAACGCAGGGCATATTGTCCCAGAGGGTTGTCAGGCCCGGCAGGGACCACCCTTGGCAAGGGATCACCGGCTTGGGCATGCTCTTTGCGGATACTTTCGGGCGGGGTCCAGCTCGGGTCTTTGACCTTGGCGACGACGCGGGTTACTCCCAGGGGGGTGCCCCAGCCTTCCCGGCCAATACCAATGGGATAGGTGATGACTTCTTTGGCTCCTTTGGGATAGTAGAAGAGCCGCATGGCCGCCAGATTGATCACGATGCCCTCCCGCGGCGCTTCGGGGAGGATGTATTCGCTGGGAATCAAAATTTGCGTACCTGATTTTGGTAACCAAGGGTCCACATCGGGATTGGCCCGGCGCAGGTTTTCATAGCCAATATCGTAGTGCCTGGCAATCTCCGCCAGGGTGTCCTCGTAGGTAGCCGTGAGGTATTGCAACTTGCCCACGACCGAATCCGATGGATGGGAAAGGGCGTATTGGCCGGCCCACACGGGGAAGGCCCAGAAAAGAAGCACAAAAATGATCCATCGCATGGCTTGGTCTCCAACGCACCAAAAACAGTTTGCCATGAGCGGTGTTCGGCAAGAAAGAGTTATCCCTCCCAGTAGAGGAGGGAGAAAACTTGCGCAAAGCGCAGGAAAGAAGGGGTCTTGGAATCATTCTGCCACTGCCCTTGATCGTAGCAACCCAGTACCGGGGTGTCGCCAAAGATCTCCCGCCAAATAGGGAGCGCAGCATCTTGCTCCCCAAAGAAGACCCGGCCACCCCCCTGAAAGCTGCTGACCCAGGCCCAGCTCGGTGCTCCCCATGGTTCCTTGCAGCGGTCAAGACCTGTGCGGATCTCGCGCTTGGCTAGATCTGGATTACGCCACGCCAGAAAAATCCGGGAACCTGTATGTAAGGGGCGTTCCAACCAGAGCCCTCCGCGCTGGAGATCGGTTGCGACGATAGGGATGGCTTGGTGTTGCCCCTGGGCATCTTCTTCGACTACCAGCAGGGCTTCCAAAGGAAGTCTGGGGGCCTCCCGTAGCGCCAGGGGCAACGCTCGGGCGAGCAGTGGTAGGGCTAGATAGCGTTCCAGTTGCAAAAGCAGTGCACCTTCCTGACGAAAATAGGGGAAGGTTTCCGTAAGGGGGGCCACTCCCTCGGACCAGAACTGTACCAATCGCCAGGGGCCTGGCAGTCCCGTTTGGAGATGGGAGCGATTTTGCCGCAATTGCCCAAATTGCCAAAATCGGGAGGTTTTGCTGCCGATACTGCCAAAGTTATGGGTAGCGAAAGGGAGTTCCTGACTTGCCCCGGGATGGGTCCAATGTAATAAGAGCGGGGCATGATCCCCGATTCCCGCGGGAGGATGAAAAAGCAGAATGGCACAGGCGCTTTGGCCGAGAACACTGCCCCGATCACTGATGACGCCAGCGAAAGTTCCGGCCCGGATCTGTGGGCAGGACAGACGGCGAGCCAGGCTCTGCAATGCAGTAATGGGGAGAGGGAACTGGGCCGGGCTGAACAGGGCCAAGACCCCACTGACCGGCCGATGGGTATGGTCAAGGGCCTGGTGCAGGGCCCTTTCCAAAAGCTCACTGCCACTTTGCAGGCCTTGGGCGAAGCCGGTGCTGACCAATCCCTCAGGCACGATCCTTGTCCGGCCAGAGACAACAGTCCCGCAAGGGACAAGTCTGGCAATGAGGATTGCGGGCAGTGCAGGTGTAGCGCCCGTGCAGAATCAATAGATGGTGGGCATCCCGGAGAAATTCTCCAGGCACGATTTCAAGGAGTCGCTTCTCGACGGCAAGGGGGGTTTTCCCGGGGGCAAGGCCCGTGCGGTTGGCTACGCGAAAGATATGGGTATCCACAGCAATGGTAGGCTCCCCAAAAATCGTGTTGAGAATCACATTGGCGGTTTTGCGCCCCACCCCCGGGAGCGCCTCCAGGGCCTCGCGTTGTGCCGGTACTTCGCCGCCATACTGCTGCCAGATGATCCCCGCCAGGGCATGGACGTATCTTGCCTTGCTGCGGAAAAGCCCAAGGCGCTGAATATGTGTGCGGATTTTGTCTTCTCCCAGTTCCCAGAGGCTTTTGGCATCGGGTGCCTGGGCAAAAAGGGAATCGGTACAGAGGTTTACGGCCCGATCGGTACTTTGCGCAGAAAGCACCACCGCCACCAGGAGCTGAAACGCTGACTGATAGTGGAGCTCCGTTTGCGGGGAGGGAATGGCTGCCCGCAATGCCGCGAAACAGCGGGCGACGCGCCGGCTTTCTCGGGGAGAAATACCAGGACGTCGTCCCTGGGACCGTTGCTTAGACGTGGCGATAGCGACCGATTTCCGGGGCCTCGGGCCGGGGGTGTTCGGCCGCAATGCGATCTGCGGCACTGATCCAGCCAGCATGCTCATGGGCTAGCTGATGCAGCTGCTCTTCCGAAAGCTTGGGGAAGATCACCCCCTTGATGAATTCTCCAAGATCCAGCAGCCGGGTTGCAACGGCATAGCCATGGAGATGGAAATCATGATTGGCGTGGGTGCCAAAGTGATCATGGGCAAAGAGCACTCCCTTGGACGCCTTGAGATCGGGGTCCGCCATAACCTGCTCTTTGGCCCAACGATACCAGTGCTCGAAATAGGATTGCTGCGCCTCAGGCCCCCAGTTATGGGCTTCGAAAAAGGCAAACACCGAAACTCGATTGGCCTTGCCGGAGAAAGGAAAATGTCCTGCCATACCATACTCCTATGCTGGTGAGAAACTGCCCGGATTATAGACAGCTTGTGCCCTTGCGGGTAGTAAAGGAATTTTTAGAGGGAATAACGCTCACCAATGACCGGGGTATGGTATGGCAAGGCTCTTTGGCGAAGAACGGCTGCGATTCCCTCTCGTCCCCGATCTTCACCATGTACCAGAAAAGTCAAGGCGGGTCGTTGCTCCGCGCCATACCAGCGCAGCAGTTCGTCATGATCGGCATGGGCGGAAAAGCCGCCAATGGTAAAGATCCTGGCGCGCACCTGGATTTCCTCGCCAAAAATTCGCACGGTTTTGGCACCGTCGATGATCCGGCGGGCGAGCGTCCCTTGGGCAGCATAGCCCACAAAGATCACGCTGCTATCGGCGCGCCAAAGGTTGTGTTTGAGGTGGTGGGTGACTCGACCGCCGCTGGCCATGCCCGATCCCGCCAGGATAATCGCACCACCCTGTATCTGATTGATTTGCATCGATTCGCTTGTTTCCCGAGTGAAATGCAGGTTGGGGAGAGCAAAGGGATCTATCCCTTGCTGAAACAGTGCGACGCTTTCTAGATTCATGCATTCTCGATGGCGACGAAAGATTTCTGTGGCAGAAATGGCCATGGGGGAATCCAGAAAGACCGGAAGATGCCTGGGGAGTTCCTCTTTTTCGATCATCTCCCGAAAAAAGTAGAGGAGATCCTGGGCCCGTTCCAAAGCAAAGGTCGGAATGATGGCATTTCCCCCGCGTTGGAGGGTGTCTAGAAGCGCATCCCGCAGTTCCTCTACAGAAGGCCCAAGAGGCTTGTGCAGCCGGTCACCGTAGGTGCATTCCATGAGGATCATATCGGCTTTGGGGGCGGGTCGTGGATCTTTGACGATGGGTTTGTTGCCGTTGCCAAGATCACCGGAAAAGAGCAAACGCTTGCGGATAGGTCCTTCCTGGGCCTCCAGGAGGATCCAGGCCGAGCCCAGGATGTGGCCGGCATCGTCAAAGGTCGCCTGGATGCCCTCGCAAAGTTCCAGGGCCTGGCCATAATCGGGCAGGCGACCAAAACGTTCCATGGTATCCAGAACGTCCTGGATGTCGTAAAGAGCCTCCTTTTCTTCTTCCCCTTGCCGCTTGCTGCGACGGTTGGCCCGTCGTGCCTCTTCGGCGGCCAGGCCGGCGGCATCCAAAAGGACTAGTCGCGTCAGGTCCCGGGTGGCAGCGGTGCAAAGGATTTCCCCCCGGAATCCGCGCTTGACAAGGAGAGGGATGCGCCCGCAATGATCCAGGTGGGCATGGGTCAGGAGGAGAAAATCGATGGCTGCCGGATCAAACCCAAACGCAGCAGCGTTTTCTCTGGCAATATCTCCCTCTCCCTGGAACAGTCCACAATCAATCAGGATCTGTCGCTTGCCAATCTGCAGATGATGGCACGACCCGGTTACGCCGCCGGCGGCACCATGAAAGGAGATTTCCATATCGTTCCTCCGTCTTGTAGACTTTCATGATCATGCCCCCGAGAGCAGATGCCGGTAAAGGGATTGGTATTCCAAAGCCGCCCGTTGCCAACTATGATTTTCTTGCATGGCGATGGTCTGGGCCGCTTGCCATTGCCAATTCTCCGTATGAAATACCCGTTCAGCCCGGGCAATGGTCTGCGCCAGGGCTTCTTGGCTGGCGGGTCGAAAGACAAAGCCATTACCTCGTTGATCCTGATGGAGATCGCGCACCGTGTCGGCAAGTCCACCGGTGCCATGGACAATGGGCAAGCTACCATAGCGCAGACTGTACATTTGGTTGAGGCCGCAAGGCTCAAAGCGGGAAGGCATGAGAAAGGCATCGATGCCCGCCTCGATGCGGTGCGCCAAGCCTTCGTCAAAACCAATGCGCACGGCCATTTTTCCTGGATATTGCCAAGCGAGGCGCTGGGCTTGCTCCTGCAGGGCCAGGTCCCCTGTCCCCAACAGAACCAGCTGGATGGGATGTTCCATGAGTTGGGGAACCAGGGCCAAAACAAGATCTGCCCCTTTTTGCTCTACCATCCGACTTACCATACCCAGCAGCAGTGTCTGGGGGTCGGGAATCAGACCCATTTCCGTTTGCAAGGCAATCTTGCATTGGGTCTTACCTTGCCGGTTATGGGCGGTAAAGTGGGCGGGTAAATAGGGGTCGGCGGCTGGATTCCAGCGCGTCACGTCGATTCCATTGAGAATACCATATAAATCCTGTTGCCGGCTCCGGAGAAGTCCGCCCAAACCCATACCCAGGTCCTCCTCCTGAATTTCCCGGGCATAGCTGGGACTGACGGTACTGAGGGCATCGGCAAAAACCAGCCCGGCCTTGAGAAAGGAAAAACTTCCATACAGCTCCACCCCGCCAGGATGGAAATCCTCTTTGGGGAGATGGAGGATATCCAGGAGCTCCGGAGCAAAGCGCCCCTGATAGGCCAGATTATGGATGCTGAGCAGGGTTTTTGGGCGCGGGGCGCCAATTCGGCTTTCCAACGCCAATAGATAGGGGGCAAGACCTGCCTGCCAGTCATGGGCATGGAGAAGATCCGCTCGCCAGTCCAGAAAGGGCAGGCGTCCCTGACAGAGTTCCACTGCCACCCGATTGACATAGGCAAAGCGTTCTGGATTGTCTTCCCAGTCCTGCCCCGCAGCGTTCTGATAGATGCCACCCCGTTCATAGTATTCCGGCTGGCGCAGAAAATAGATGCTATCGTCTGTACCCAGTGACCAAATTTCGCCGAGACGCTTGGTATAGGGGGGATGTACGGTCCCCAGCAAGCGCAGCTCGCTGCGCTTGGGATATCCATAATAGGGCAACAGTACGCGAACATCGATTCCCAAGGAGCGCAGGCTGCCGGGCAAGGCCGCAATCACATCTCCAAGACCTCCCGTTTTGGAGAACGGGGCCATCTCTGACGCTAGAAAAAGAACACGCACACGAGGCTCCAAGGGAATGCATGGATGGCATAAAATACCACAAATCGACGGGGTTTCGTTTTTGATGGTTTTGAAAGTTCGAAAACCCTAGCTTAGTATGGGCGCCAGGGGAATCCATCAGGGGTGAACGAGTGGAAATCTGTGAACGCTTCAAAGAATTTCGGGATCGCCAGCGTTGCGTCGTCTATTTTCCCAATACCCATGCCAACGAGGAGCCCGAGGCCTACGCTACCTTCCTGGCCCTGATGCGCTTGCAAATGGGGATTATGATTCTAGCGCCCGATCAGGAAGAGCGCTTCGAACCCGTCTATCGGGATGCCTTGAAATACCATTTACAAACCATTCGGCATAGTCGGCTGTTTACCAGTTTCGTACCCATCAAGTCGCGGGTGTATTTCGTGGAAACCATTGCCGTGCGCGATGCCTTTTACCCATGCGCAGATTTTTGTGTTCCAGGGGGAACCTTGGCAGGTGGCAGTGTCGATCTGGAAAGTCCCATCCGGGCAGGCTGTCCTATCCTTTTTGGTCCCAAAGCCCCCAAAACATCCGATTGTGAGGGGCTGCTGGCGGCAGGCGGTGCCCGTCGTGCCAACACCCTGGAGGAATTGGCAAAGATGGGTGCCGACTGGCTAAAAGAACCCGAGGCCGCCAAAGAATGCGCTCGTCGAGCCCAAAACTGGTGGCAATCCCAGGGACGAAGCCTCTAGTTGCAAAAGTCAGGAATCGGAATGGATGAGGGGGGTGACTTTGCCAGGAGACGATTGGTGGACCAGGCGGAATGGGTAGAGGGACTCATAGAAGTTATCCATGGGTGCACCCTGGGTATCAAAACCCGTTACCATGATCATTCCCTGTTTGGCATAGACGTAGACATGGCAAGCCCTCTGGGCCGCCTGACCGGGTGCCGGACCCATCTGGAAGGGAAGTGTGGCAGGACCACATCCGGAGGGAACTCCTTCTTGGTTCCAGTGCGCAAGAAATTTTTTGGCAAGGATATCCAGTTCTGGTCCTGCACCGACCCATAGGGCCCGATGCTGGTCCCAGGACTTCTCCAGTTCTGCGCGTTGTGTGGATCCCGCAAAGGGGAGCCATTGTTGTTCTTGTAGTGCAAGAGTTCCCAGCGCCACGGTTAAATTGTTGCGCACCGTCGACTGGGCCTGGATGGTGGTCCAGCTCAACCACGCCGCCCAGGCACCATAGAGGAAAATCAGGAATAACAGGACACCCCAGAACCAGTGCCGCTGCTGATGGCTCATCGCGAGCTCCGCCGCGAGTCAACCTTGGGAGCTTCGGCATTGCTGGCAGCCCGGCGTTCTGCCAGCGTTCCCGGCTCATAGTGGATGACCAGGCGGTTTTCCTTGGCAAAGTGGAGGATCTCGGCGTAGGCTTCGGGTCGGATTTGTTCCAGTGCCTCATCCATGATGATGGCAGCGTTCCCATTGATAGTGGCTGGTTCAATCATGGGCAGATAGTGAATCTTGTGATCACTACCAAAATGGGCAAGGCCAACTCCCTCGATGAGCATTTCAGCCCAGGCGGAAGGCCGGAACTTCCCTCCCTTTTCATTGATTCCTTCAATGATGATCATGGCGCCCCCTCAAGCAATGGCGGGCCATAGGATACCCCAAGTCGGGTCTGGGGGAAAAAGTCGGGCAGCTCATCCCGATACTTCCAGGGTCTTGCAGTACGCCTGCAAATATTCGCCAAAAGCGGCGCCTACTTCCGGATGCTGCAAGGCAAAGGCAATGGTGGCTTGCAGGTATCCCAATTTGTCGCCGCAGTCATAACGCTGGCCCTGGAAGCGGTAGGCAAGCACCTGTCGCTCCCCGAGGAGTTTGGCAATGGCATCGGTCAGTTGAATCTCGCCACCGGCCCCTTGGGCGGTATGTTCCAGGAAATGGAAAATCCGGGCGGGCAGGATGTAGCGGCCGACCACGCCAAGATTGGATGGCGCGTCGACTGGTTGGGGTTTCTCCACAATGCGACTGACCTGGAAAATCGACTCATCCCAGGGCCTCGCCTCGACGACGCCATAGCGGGTGCTATGCTCCAGCGGAATTTCCTCCACGCCCAGGATTCCTGCTTGATAGCGACGATGTTGCTCGACCATTTGGGAGAGGACGGGTTGGCTGGCAAGCATGAGATCATCAGCGAGGAGCACGGCAAAGGGCTCGTCTCCCACCACCGGGCGGGCCATGAGGACAGCGTGACCCAACCCCAGGGGATAGGGTTGACGCAGATGGATGACACTCACATGACTGGGGACAATGGCGCGGACTTGCTCCAGGAGGGCCTTTTTCCCCTTTTTCTCCAGTTCAACCTCCAGTTCGTAGGAAACATCGAAATGATCCGCAATGGCCCGTTTGCCCCGGCCTGTGATGAAAATCAATTGATCGCAGCCCGCCGCAATGGCCTCCTCGACGGCATACTGGATGAGTGGCTTGTCCACGATGGGCAGCATTTCCTTGGGACTGGCTTTGGTTGCGGGTAAAAAGCGGGTTCCCAGACCGGCAACGGGAAAAACGGCCTTACGAACTCGATCCATCGGACGGCTCCTTGTTGGGAAAGGGAAGGGTTTCGCTTTGCTCATGGGGGGCTTCATCGGCCAGAGGGCGGTCGCGACTGGGGCGATTACTACCCACGCCTCCCGCCATGGCAAAGCGGAGGGCTTGTTGTGGGGTGAGATCGGGCAAGGGCACGACTTGGTGCCGGGGGACAATACAGGTAAAGCCGCCAACGCCATAGCTCATGGGGATAAAAACCGCAACGCAGTCTTCCTCACCGATGCTGGCAAGTTCGGGTAAACTATCCCGGGTGATCAGTCCTACCAGATAGCCCATCCCATCACTCTGGCGCAAGAGGACTGCGCTGCGAAACCCTCGTTCTTTGCCACCAAAGAGGAGTTCCACGGTTTCCTGGATGGTACTATAAAGACTATGAAGTACCGGAATACGCTCAAGGAAGCCATTGATGCGGTCAAAGATCCAGGCGGTAAGGACATGGGAAGCCAGGAACCCCACGGCAAAGATGGTGATCAGAGTGAGAATGATCCCAAGACCTGGAATATCGACGCCAAAGAGGACGTGGATGGGGGCCGCAAAAATTCCATCCACCCACCCCCCTACCAGGAGGACCACATAGATGGTCAAGCCGATGGGGAGAGAAATCAATAGTCCCTGGATGAACCAGCGCTGGGGATGCCATCGTCGCTGGATGCTTTCTTTGGGATTGGGCAAGGGTAGCATCATGCAGTTCGCAACTCGCGGCCAAATTCTCGCGAGGCAGTATAACCGTTTGTCATGGTTGATTTCATCAAGACTTGTCGTCAGCGTCCGAGTCTTTGAAGGAGCTCGGTGTTAGTTGATATTTGTGCATGAGCTTGTAGAGGTCAGTGCGGTGACGACCGGCAATCCGTGCAGCCCGGGAAATATTGCCATCGGTACTACGTAACAAACGTTCCAGATATTGCCGCTCAAAATGGGCCTTGGCTTCCTGGAGAGGTGGAAAGGCTCCCCAGGCCTGGTTCCGACTGGCATCGGGAATGCTGGCAGCCTGGATCCAACCGCTTTCGGTGAGGGCCACGGCCAGCGTCACCGCATTTTCCAGTTCGCGAACATTACCGGGCCATGGTCGGCGCAACAATTTGTCCAAAGCATCGGGACTGAAACCAGGCAGATCCCGTCCGAGCCGGCTTGCCTCCCGATCAAGAAAATGTTGGGCCAGGAGCAGGATATCCTCGGGCCGTTCGGCAAGGCTTGGCACCCGCAGAGGAATGACATGCAATCGGTAGTAGAGATCCTCGCGGAATTTTCCCTGGGCCAGCAGTTGATGGATATCTCGATGGGTGGCGCTGATGATACGCAGATCCACCGGGTATTCCATGGTTCCTCCCACGGGCCGGACCTTACCCTCTTGCAAGACCCGCAGGAGCTTGACCTGGAGCGGCAAGGGGAGATCAGCAATTTCATCCAGGAAGAGTGTTCCGCCATGGGCACTTCGCAGGAGACCCGGCTGGTCACATTGGGCACCGGTAAAGGCCCCTTTGACATGACCAAAGAGCTCACTTTCGGCAAGATCTGGCGGAATGGCGCCACAATTAATGGCCAGGAAGGGGCCTTGGCAGCGGGGACTGGCCGCATGAATGGCGCGCGCCACCCGCTCTTTGCCAGAGCCGCTTTCGCCCGATAAGAAAATACTGGCTTGGGTCGGCGCTACCTGGGCAACGTCGTCCATGAGTCGAGCCATACTTTCGCTGCGATACAACAAGTCCTGGTTCGCCTGACGGCGGACGGTTTCCCGAAGCAGACGGGTTTCCTGTCCAGCCTGCCGTTGTTCGATGGCTGCTTGGACGAGATCCTGCAATTCTTCATGCCGAAAGGGTTTGGCCAGGTAACCAAAGGCATTGGCGCGCATGGCGGCGACGGCATTGGGGATGCTCCCATGGGCGGTCAGGAGGATGACGGGGAGATCCCGGTCCAGTTCCTGGGCGGCGGCCAGCACATCCATTCCGTCGGGGCCGGGCATACGCAGATCGCTGATGATCAGATCGGGTAGTTGCTCTTGGAGGGACTGGAGGGCCGCAGCAGAATCGCCAAAACTTGTCAGCCAATATCCCTCGCTTTCCAGCCAAAGGCCCAACAGGCGTCGAAAATCTGCATCATCATCAATCAAGAGAATCCGGATCGGGCTTTCTTCCAATTTCATGGCTTGACCTTTTCTGGCAGTGCTTCGCGCTGCAAAAGGCCTTCGATCTTGCTTAGGCGCGTTTCCGCAGCCTCCTTGGCAGCCTGTAATTGGGAGAGTTTTTCCTGGCAGGATCGTTGCGATCCGGTGGCCACCTGGGGAGCCTGACGGGCAGCCAATTGTTGCCAAGCAGCGATGAGATTGCGCCAAGGTCGAACCTCTTGGGCGATCTTGGGATTTTGGGCGGCCATTTGGAGTTCCCGATCCGCATTGCCGATGGCAGAGCCGTTGAGCGGGGTCTGCTCCAGGTATTGTTGCGCCAAGCGCAGGTGGACCTGGGCACAGCCCTCCCCTGTTGGTGAGCCACAACGGCGCAATTCCTGGAGCAATTGGCTGACCGGGGTCCTTGCCACGCTTGGAGTGCTATGGGGAGGCGAAAGGGCACAGGCCGACAGGGAAAAGACTCCGACACTGACAAGAAGCAGTCGCCAGTTCATTCTTGGGTCCCTGGCTTGCCGGGCAGCCAAAATTCCGCCATGAGCCCAGGACTGGCATTGCGCAGGCGAATCCGGCCATTTTGCGCTGCCAGCAACTCCCGGGTGATGGACAGACCCAGGCCGGTGCCTTTGGCCAGCCGATGGTGATCCTGCACCTGGTAAAAGTCTTCAAAGACCTTTTCCAGTAGTCCCTGCGGGATTCCTGGGCCCTGATCGCGCACCCAAAAGTGGATTTCTGCTCCGTCCATATCTACTCCAAGTTCAATGAGGCTTTTTGCAGGTGCATATTTGTGGGCATTGCTTAAAAGATTGGCGAAAATCTGCAGGAGCCGCTGGGGGTCCGCCAGGACCATGGCCCTACATTGGATTTGCAGGATCAGGGTTTGTTCCTTTTGCTCTAACTGCGGTCCAATGCGGGCTGCTGCTTCCTGCAAGATTTTTGCACTATCGACTGATGCAATCTGGTAGTCCAGCCGCCTTGCCTTCAGGGCATGGAGATCAAGCATCTCCTGAATAGCCAGGTAGAGCTCTTGCACCTGGCGACTGATGATTTCCAGCACTTCCCTTTGGCGTGGCGTCAGGCTCCCCAGCCGTTCGCTCAGGAGCAGTTCGCTACCAGAGCGCGCCGAGGCCAGGGGGGTTTTGAGCTCATGGGAAACCTGACTGAGAAATAGATGACGCAGTTTCTCTTCTTCCCGCAGCCGCTCCTGCATTTGCACAATGCTGCTGGCTACGGCGCGCAGCTCGGTTGGACCCGTCTGTGCAACCGCAGCACTCTGCCCTTGGGCAAGAGCGTCCAGGGCGCGGCGGATGGCCCGCAAGGGTCGGGACAGACTCACGGCCACCCGCCAGCTCACCAATATGGCAAGCCCAGCGGTGAGAGCAATGAGGGTAAAAATCAGCCAACTGGCACGGCGGCGTGCCGTGTTTGCACGATCTGCCTGTTGTTGAAAAATGGCAAACAGGTCCTGGCGCAAGGTGTCAAGTTTGGCATCCAACTGGTTCTGTTCCGTATCCAGCCGGGTATTGGGAGTCAGCGGTTCGTTGGCAAAGCGTTGTAACTGGTTCAATACTGCACCCACATCCTGGGCGATGTGCGGGTGCTTCTGCAGCTTGGGTAAAAGGGCTTGTAGATGAAGTTGTTCGCGGTGAATCAATGCTTGGCTGGTTTGCTCGTAACCTTGACCGGGCAGGATTTCGGCCAGGCGACGATAGAATTCCGCCCGCCTTTGTAGCTCATCGAGTTTCATGGAGTCCCGCTGGAGGGGCAATGCCAGCTGGAGCAGGGTGTCGCTGCTTTCCTTCAGGGTATGCACGGCATGGAGAGCGAGGACGCCAATCAGGGTCACCAGCAAGAAAATTGCCAGGGCAAACCACTGGACCCGGCGCAGTAGCGATGTGCTTCGCTCCCTTCTTGGAGTGGAAGGGCTGCGGGTGGCTGAGGGATTGCTAGCACGAGAGGCCATGTCGACAGTCTACGGATGGGGAAATTTTTGGCTACTGTCGATGAATGGCTACGCCCCAACAAATCATCTCAACGCCAATGTAGCGAAAGAGAAAGGAACCATGGGCAGGCACGCTAATTGCTTTAGCATATTACCGTATTCTTACTTACTGGAGTTATTCATGGAAATCCTCACTTTCTCCGATTCACAGCAAGCCCGCCACTATGCCGTAATCGCTAAGAGCGGGGAAATCCTTCTCATCGACTGGTGCGCGGAGACCCTGGAAGAAGATCTCGACCAATTATTGTCCCAGGTTGCCATGCCGGCTCGAGCGTTACTGTTGCAGACCAGGCAGTCCGCCCGGCTTTCGGCAGCGCGGGAGCGTCTGGAATTGCTTCTTCCCAATGCCCAACCTTGGGGCATAGCTGCGCCTGGGTGGGATCTCAGTGCAAGCGGATTACCCCATTTTGCCCAATGGACGGTGCATGTGCTGCCGTTGGGGAATGATCTCTATGCCTACGCGTTGGCTTCCTGGGTCTTTTGGGGAAAAGCGCGAGATCGGCATGGCAACTGGCGGGGCGATCGAGCAGGGCGAATCCTGGCTACGCAATTTGGCCGTGGACGCCGGGGGTTTTGGAGTTATCCCTCCCAGCAAGCTCTCGTCGATTTGGGACAGTATCGCCGCCGCGCCGCTTAGACTGAGTCGGTGCTGGCAGCGCTGAGGAGTTTTTGCGCGGCGCTGCGCAAACTCCCGTGGATCTGGCTGCCGCCCAACATCCGGGAGAGCTCCTCAACCCGTTCCTCACTGGACAGGAGGCGAATCGTACTACTGGTTTGACCCTCCTGGATCTGCTTTTCGACCAGAAAGTGGTGGTGGCCTTGGGCCGCAACCTGGGGCAGATGGGTGATGCAGAGAATCTGGCGACGCTTTCCCAAAGCCCGCAGCAATTTTCCAATGCGCTCGGCTACCGCACCGCCTACACCGACATCGACTTCATCAAAAATCAATGTATCGACCCCTTCCCACTGGAGTAACACGTGCAATGCCAGACTGATCCGCGCCAACTCCCCACCGGAGGCTACCGCAGTCATGGCTTGGGCAGGATGCCCCGGATTGACGGTAATCCAAAAATCGGCCTGATCCCAACCGCTACCCGTCCACGCATTCTCGGAGTCGGGAAAACTCTGCAGACGAAGTTCCACGAGGGCGTGTTCCATGCCCAATGTGCGAATCTGCTCTTGCAGGGCGCCTGCTAACAGAGGGGCCTGTTGCCTTCGCAGTTGGCTTTGCCGGCTCGCGAGGGCAACGTATTGTTGGCGGGTCTCGGCCAGGTGGCTGGCGCTGCGATGCAGGGCATCACCAGTTTGACTCTCCATTGCAAACTCCGTTGCCAATTCCTGTTCCAGGGCCAAAAGACCGGCCATGTCCTGGCGATGCTTCCGTTGCAGGTCTTGCAATAGATCCAGGCGCTGGGAGACTTGTTGCAGACGTTCTGGATCCGATGGGAGGCTTCGGAAATGATGCCGAAGTTGGGCGATGGTCTCCTGGATCTGAATTTCTGAGCTCTCCAGCAGGGTCAGCGGTTCGGTCAATTGTTCGTCTTTGCTGGCAACCGATTGGAGCACGCGCTGGGCTTCGGCCAGCCGCTGTTGGGCGCCCAGTTCCCCTTCCAGGGCCTGCAGGGCCTGGGTCATGGCCGCGGAAATCTGCTCCACGGCCCCCAGCAGTCGATGCTCCCGCTGTAGTTCTTCCCACTCCCCTGGTCGGAGGGCGGCGGTGCGCAACTCCTCCCACAGGAAACGGCGCCATTGGTCCTGGTTTTGTCGACGAGCGGCTGCTTCCAGCTCTTGCTGATACTCTCGCTGGGCTGCTCGCCAACTGTGCCAGGCCTGACGGAGTTCTTCCTGCTCCTTTGGATTGGCAAGAAAGCGATCCAGAAGGGCCAATTGCCGATCTTCTCGAAGCAACTGGAGGTGGGCATGCTGCCCCAGAATATCGACCAGACGTTCGCCCAATTCTTTGGCTTGGGTGGCACTGATGGGACGACCATCCAAGAAAAAACGACTACGCCCATCGGCAGGCAAGAGTCGGCGCAGGATAATTTCCTCCTCGCCGGGAAGACCTTGGTCGACAAGCCACCGCCGGAGGTCTTTGTCAATCTGAAAGGTGCCACTGATTTCTGCTTGCTGGCAGCCATGGCGGACCAGCTGTGGCCGTGCCTTGCCGCCCAGGAGCAAGGCAATGGCGTCGATAATGATGGATTTTCCGGCTCCGGTTTCGCCGGTCAGCACCGTAAGTCCCGATTGCCACTGCAACTGCAATTGCTGGATCAGGGCAAAATCTCGAATCACCAGCTCCAAAAGCATCAGTTCGCTCCTGGTTTTTCGGCCCAGTGCAGTTTCTGGCGGAGGATGCCAAAAAAATCTTGTTGTTGGGGATGAATGAACAGGGCATCGCAGTTGGCACGACGCACCCGCACCTCATCCCCTGCTTCCATGGGATAGGAATGATGACTATCGAGACTGAGTGCGGCCGGGTAACGGGCATTTTCCAGTAGCAGGCGGACCTGCAGGCGATCGGGAACCACCATGGGACGGGTGCTGAGGGTATGGGGACAGATGGGAACCAGGATCATGGCGGGCAGATCGGGAGTGAGGATCGGGCCGCCAGCAGAAAGGGCATAGGCGGTGGAACCGGTGGGAGTGGAGAGGATCAGTCCATCGGCTCGTTCGGTGTAGACTTGCCGATCATCGAAGAGTACTGCCAGTTCAATCATGCTTTCGCCGCAGCCTTTGTGGACAAAGACCTCGTTGAGGGCAAGACCCTCGACGATTTGCTGCCCCCCGCGCCAAAGACGTGCTTCCAGTATGCTTCGGCGGTCCTGCACATAAGAACCCTCCAAAATGGGAGGTAGGGAGCTGGCTATGGCCTGCAGTGGAATATCGGCAAGAAATCCCAGACGTCCGTAGTTGACCCCCAGGATCGGCACATCACGACCAGCCAACTGCCGTGCAGTGCTGAGCAATGTCCCATCTCCTCCCAGCGCGATGACCAAGTCCCCGGATGATGCCTCCTGGAGGGTGTCAAAAGTTTTCACCCCCGGGACTTGCGAAGCATAAGACGCCGGAACCCGAATCTCTCGACAGCCCAGGCTTTGCAGACAATGGACCAATTGGGTCAAATCGGAGCGGGTGTGCTCTTGCTGGTATTTTCCGACCAGAAAAATTTGGGCAAAGACGGTATGGCTCATGGGGTTATGGTAAGAGCCTAGCGCATGGGTCGACCACAATGGCCGCAAAACTGGTCGCTGGCAGCAACAGCCTGACCGCAATTGGGACAAAACTGCCCCGGTGGGAGACTGGCTCTGGGCACGGAGGGATTGTTGGGAGCTCCAGCATAGGGATGACAGGGGTAGGGTGTGAGGGGGGTTGGTCCTTGCTTTTCATCGAGTAATGCCCAGATCAGGGACCCCAACCAGCCCAGCAGACTCCAACCTAAAAAGAGGTTCAGCACCAGGATAGCCACTGCATTGCGATCTTTGCGCGAAAAGGCAATGAAGCTTGGAATGAAATAAATGGCTATGCCAACGGCGATGAGGAAAAGGCCAAAGAAAATCCCGATCCCGGCGAAAACATTGTCGTGAAACATCATGCCCAGCCCCTTGCGCTTGTCAGTCTGGATTATTTCACAAGAATGGCCGGTGGCGAAGAATTATTCCAATGCCGGGGGAAAAGCCTGCAAATGGCTTGGCCCCAAGGCAGGTGGGCGGTATTCTCAGTGAATATTTCTGGAGGAGTGCTGGTTCCATGCGTGTCGACTTTCCCATCATCAATCGGCTTGGGCTCCATGCCCGCGCTTCGGCCAAATTTGTGAGCATTGCTGCGCGCTTTCCTTGCCAGGTCTGGCTGGAGCGGGACGGGCACCGAGTAAACGGCAAAAGCATCATGGGCTTGATGACCTTGGCGGCATCCCAGGGGTCGGTGTTGACCCTGGAAACCGAGGGGGAGCAAGAGCAGGAGTGCGCAGCGGCACTGTGTGCCTTGGCTGCCGATTATTTTGGAGAAGGCGAGTGACCTTTGAACTGGCGGGGATTGGGGCAGCTCCAGGCATAGCCATTGCTACAGCAGTGGTTCTAGAGCCTACCAGGATGGAGATTCCCGAATATGGAATCTCCCCTGCGGAAGTAGAGCGGGAAGAAAATCGTTTACGGCTGGCCCTGGCCCTGGCCCGGGAGGAATTGCTGCGGGTCCGCGAGGCCATCCCCAAGGATGCGCCGCAGGATACCCGTCTGTTCATCGATGCGCATCTCCTCATGCTGGACGATCCTGCTTTGCGGGAGCGTCCCTTGCGCATGATTCGCGAGCAGGGGCGTAATGCCGCCTGGGCCTTGCATCAGGAGCGCGAACGCCTGGCCGAAATCTTCCAGCGCATGGAGGATCCCTATCTGCGGGCCAAGCGGGAGGATGTTTTGCAAGTCACCGACCGCGTGTTGCGCCATCTGCTGGGGGCGGGAGCACCCAACCTGGCGGCTGCCGAGCGCATCATCGTTGCCAATGAACTCAGTCCCGCCGATACCGTCTTGCTCAAAAACGGCTCGGTACTGGGTTGGGTGACAGATTTTGGAGCGGCTACTTCCCATTCGGCGATCCTGGCCCGGAGCCTCGGTCTGCCAGCGGTGGTGGGGACGCATCTGGCAACTCGCCTGTTGCGCAGTGGGGATCAACTGGTGGTTGACGGTGATCAGGGTACGGTATTGGTCAACCCAGACCCTGCCCTATTGGAGGAATATCGCCGTGCCCAAGAGCGGCGTCAGCGGCGATTGCAACTGCTGGAGGAAGAGCGCGATTTGCCAGCTGTTACCCGCGATGGAACGGCTGTTCGATTATTGGCCAACATCGAGCTACCCGAGGATCTGGAGTGGGTGCAGCGCAGCAGTGCCGAAGGCATTGGTCTTTTTCGTAGTGAGTTCCTGTTTATGAACCGGGCCGATAGCCCCAGTGAAGAGGAACAATATCAAGCATTTGCCAGAGTTCTGGAAGGCTTGTCTGGAGCCGAAGTCACTATTCGCACAGTGGATGTGGGGGCAGACAAACTGCTTGCCGATAGCGATCTGCAGTTGCACCCAGGCGGTCTGAATCCGGCCCTGGGCTTGCGGGGACTGCGTCTTTGCCTGCGGCGTCCGGATTGGTTTCGGCGCCATCTACGGGCCTTGTTACGGGCCTCCGCTCTGGCCCCCGTGCGCATCATGTTACCCATGGTCAGTACCGTTGCCGAAGTAGTCCAGGCACGGCAAATGATTCATCAGTTGCGGCAGGAGTTGCAGGCCGAGGGCCATGCTGTGGCCAGGGATCTCCCCATCGGCATCATGGTGGAGGTCCCGGCGGTGGCCATGGCCGCCCATTGTTTCACCAAGGTGGCGGATTTTTTCTCCATCGGCACCAACGATCTTACCCAATATGCCCTGGCTGTGGACCGGGGAGACGACGATGTCATGGCGCTCTTTGATCCCCTCCACGTGGGGGTACTGTCCATGATTCAGCATACCATTGCGGCAGGCCATGCCGCTGGTATACCGGTGACCATGTGTGGGGAAATGGCTGCCAATCCCAGGTGGACCCCCTTGCTCCTGGGTCTGGGACTTCGAGAATTCAGCATGTTTCCAGGTGCCATTCCGGAAGTCAAAGCTTCCATCCGTCGTTGTGAATTGAAGGAGGCCAACGCCTTGGCCCTCCATGCCCTCATGGGAGACGGATCCCTCCTGATGGAGCCCAGTGACCAGGGCTAGTACGAAAAGCCAGTGGTGGATCGGGCCTGGCCTTGGGGGACTGTTCCTGCTCTTCCTGGGTGCTTTGCTGCTGTCCGGATTGCCTCGGCTGCTGCTCGTAGGAATCCTGAGCAAAGAATTGGGACAACCGGTGCAGTTGCAGCATCTCCACTGGCGAGTGCAGAGCAAGGGCCTGGACCTTCGCTTGCAAGGACTTCGTATCGGGCAGAAGTTCTTGCGCGTGCAGCAAGCCAGCATCTTTTGGCACTGGAGTGATCTCTGGCAGTGCCATTGGCTTGCTGCCAAAGTGGACATTCAGCAAGCGTACCTGGAAGGTCCCTGGCCAGGAAGTGGTTCGGCCAGTAGTGGCGGGATTCCGCCATTGCCTAGGGTGCTGGAGTGCTCTGGCTGTTCGGTGCAATGGCCCATTGCCCATGGGCAGCTCCAGCTTCGAGATCTACGGATATCCTATCAAAGTGGGCTTGGACTCCAATTGCACGGGCAATTTCGGTATGGAAGACATGCCGGGGCACTACTCCTTGCTTATGGGGCACCTAAGGTGTATCGGCCTGGAATGTTGCACGTGCAGGTAGAGGGCCAGGGCGAAAGCGCCCAAATTACCATGACTGCTATCAAGTCCCTTTCTGCGACTCAAGTGCAAGTATCAGAAATAGTTGGCAATATCCACTGGCAGGGAAGCCAGATCAAACTGCACGCCCAAGATTTCCACGCGCTCCATACCGGTTCTGGATGGCAGGTGGCAACCCATTGGCAATTGTACATCAGCCCTTTGCTACCCCTGCTGCAGAGGATCGCTGGAGAGCTACCGCAAAACTTGCCCCGTGCTGCTGAAATTTCCGGAGAAGGACGCTGGCAGCAAAATGGATCCCTGACCTTGACCGGGCTGAGAGCCCGTCTGGGAAAAACGGACTTGCAAGGGGAAATTCACTATCAGCCGACCCATGATCTATGGCAAATCCAGGCAGAAATCCCCCGTTTGTATCTCAGCGATTGGCTACCAGTGTCGGCCAGGGGCGTCGTTGCCCCACCAGCAGCCATCCCATTGCCTGCCCTGCCCAGGACCTGGCCGCCTATCCGGGCAAATATCCACATTGGGGAATTACGTTGGCAGAACTGGCAAGCCAGGAACGTGCACATCCGGTGGCGAGGAAAAGATTGAGCAAAGCAGTACCACTGGCATCCAGACTCCTGCCCTGGTATGCCGATCATGGGCGACATGACTTACCCTGGCGAAAGACCCAGGATGCCTATGCCCTTTATCTTGCGGAAATCATGTTGCAGCAGACCCGCGTGGAAACGGTGAAACCCTACTACCACCGCTTTTTGGCACGCTTTCCCCATTGGCAAAGCTTGGCCGGGGCCCCCTTGGATGATGTCCTGGCCCTTTGGAGCGGTCTTGGCTACTACGCCAGGGCCCGCAACGCCAAGCGTTGTGCCGAGCAAATTCTTGCTGCCCATGGAGGGCACTTTCCAGCAGATTTGTCAGCAGCCATGGACTTGCCTGGGGTAGGTCGCAGCACGGCAGCTGCGGTCCTGGCCAGTGCTTATGGTCAGCAACAAGCCATTTTGGATGCCAATGCCCGTCGGGTATTGTTTCGCTACCATGGCCTGGAGGGTCTGCCGCGTGCCGCTACCAACGAACGCCGCCTTTGGCAGCTCGCCGAGGAGGAAACCCCGCCCAATGCCCATGAGTACAATCAGGCCATCCAGGACCTGGGCGCCCTGCTTTGCCGCAGTCAGCAGCCACAATGTGGCTGCTGCCCTTTGTCTGACCTTTGTCGGGGCAAGGATAAACCCTTGCAAGCTGGTGCTTCCCGGCAAGCACGGCCGCAGCGCCTGGCAGTTTTTCTGGGCTTGGAGGACGAGCAAGGTCGCCTTCTCCTGGAACGTCGTCCCCAGAAAGGGATTTGGGGAGGGCTATGGGCCTTGCCCTGGGTCGAAGTGAGCAGTCTTGCACTTTCGATGGAGTGCTGCGATGCATTATTGGCAAAGGCTGCAAAAGAATATGGAGTTCAGCTGCAGTTCCAGAGGCTTTCGAAGGTGTATCGGCATGTTTTCACCCATTTTGACCTACAGTACGTTATTCTTTGGGCTGGTTTGCGAGTATTGGCCCTGGGGGATGCAGCTTCGGCTCGGCTCATCAGTCGTGCGGATTCGCAGGCATTGGGTCTACCCAGCCCGCTGCGCCGCCTGTTGGACGACGGGCAACGTGGCTAGACTTTGGGCTATTCCGTGGGTACTCTGCCGGTTTGATTTGATTCATCTTTGCAAACAGGAGATCGGTTCATGGCCAGAATGGTGCACTGCGTAAAGTTGGGAAAAGAGGCGGAAGGTTTGGATCGCCCGCCCTATCCTGGACCTCTTGGGGCTAGAATTTATCAAGAAGTATCCAAGGAGGCTTGGCAGGATTGGCTCAAGCACCAAACCATGCTGATCAATGAATATCGTCTTTCTCCCATTGATCCCAAGTCGCGAAGTTTTTTGGAAAAACAGATGGAAGCCTTCTTCTTTGGCGAGGGGGCGCAGACGCCGGAAGGATACGTTCCCCAAGAAGAAAAGTGACGTCGCTGTCTGGCGACGTAATTCCCAGGGTGCGGGATGGTTATTTGGGGCTTCCAATATTTCGTATATCCCCTGCATCCCTGTTTATTCAGGTGCTTAGCATCATAAGGCCAATTGTAAACTCCATACTTGATAAATACCATTGCTTTTGCAGCTATCCTGCTTTCGGGAAAGAGCGACAGGCAGCAGCAAAGAATACGCAAGAAATTATTGTAACTAATTGAAAATAAATAATAATACTATTTGGCATGAGAATTGCTGATCAGATGCTGCTGATGGTTCAGCCCGCTATATGCGGAACCTTATCTCTTGGAAGGAGTGTCCTTGTATGAAGATGATCGTTGCGATTACGGCTGCCTTGTCTTTTCTGACTGCCAGTGCTGCTTTTGCAGCTGAAGAAGCCCCCGCCGCTGGTGCTGATGAGATGGCGAAGCCTGCCATGGAGAAGCACGAGGTTAAGAAGCATCACGTAAGCAAGCACCATGTCAAGAAGCATCACGAGATGAAGAAGCAGGAACCCATGAAGGCTGCTGAACCCGCTGCTCCGGCTGCTGCCGAGTAAAGAAGCGGCTTTTGCGTATCAAGGCCGGGAGGGATCTCCTCCCGGCCTTTTTATATCGCTCTTCGGTACGAAGAGCGAGAGTCGCCTTAGACCTGCTTCCAGGAATGCAGGAAGGTGCTGGCAAAACGAATCGCAAAGCGCAGGACGTATTGGGTATCTTTGGCAAAGAAAATTTTGATCAAACCAAAAATTCCGCCGCCTTTGTTGCTTTTATTTTTCATTTCGATCTGGGTCTGGGCCAAGGCCTTGCCAACCTTGTCAACGCCACTGGCAAAGGCGGCATCGCTGGGCAACAAGGGGAGAAGTTTATCCAGGGCCATATTGAGCTTGGGCAGGACGCCGGCTTTCTGGATTTTGGCGACCATGGCCAGGGCATCGGGCAGCATATCCATCAAATTGGCCTGGTGCAGGCCCTTGACGAGTTCTTTCACACGGGTGGTGAGGTCTGGGGCATTGCCTTTCAGTGCCGCAGCACCAAGTTGGGCGATTTCCATCCAGGCAAGGGCACCCTGGCTGAGTTGGGCACCAATGTTCTTGATGGTGCCATCCCGCCACAATTCACCCAGAAAATCCGTGACGGTACAGACCCCAATACTGAGATCTCCACGGGGAGAAAGGATATCGCTCAGGTAGATTCCCTGTCGCTCGAGATTGCAAGCTAAGTTGCGCAGCGTCTCGGCAACGGTCTCGGCGTGATCCAGAAGTCCATTGATTTGATCCGCCAGATCACCGGTTTTACTGTCACCCAGGGCAATTCTTTTGGCTCGGTTGGCGATTTTTAACCATTTCTCGGCTTCCTCGGCAAGCTGATCGAGCTTGTCGGGAAGGTCCATCTCGGTCACGATTTGTTGGACAGCTGCCAGACCATCCTTGCCGGCCTGGAGGTAAAAGCCAAGACCGTTGGCTGTCATGGCGAGTTTTTCCACCTGATCCAGCAGGGCTTCGACGCGGCTTGCCAGATCGCTCTCGTTGCCTTGGGCCAGTGCCCGGACCCGCATGATGATGTGCAACCAACGTCTGCTGGCCTGGCTCACCGTGCCCATGGCCGTGCTAAGATCGCTGCCGCGCAGGAGTTCCGGGGCAGTGTCCTTGAGGGTGCCCAGGGCAACACTCATCTCTCCCCCCAGGATTTCTGCCATATCCAGGAGGCTTTCCAGTCGCGCTTTGACACTGGGGGCATCGCCCTGCAAGAGTTTTTGGGTCCGTTTGGCGATCTGCAGCCACTGGTCGGCCATTTCCTGCAGTTCATCCAGGCGGTCGGGGAGATCCAGCTCCACCGCCAGATTGCCCAGTACGCCAACGCCCTGTTTGGCACTGGACCAATAATATTTCACGTTGGCAGTGGCTTCACGAAGTTTTTGCACCAGTTGCTCGGGATTTTGCCCCACCAGCTCTGGCAGTTCCCCACTCAAGGTTGCCAGGGCTTGGAAGAAACCAGCTTTTTGGAGATTGTTCAGGATGGTTAGCAGCTCGCCGATGGTTTTGTCCAGTTGGGCATCCTTGACCTCGTTGAAGAAGCCTTTGAGGCGTTCGAGGCCACCTTCACTGCTGATCAGTCCTTGCAGGGACTCGACGGTTTCGCGCAGGGCGTCAAGCTGCGGCTGATATTTGGCCAGCAGTTTTTCGGTATCTATGGCATTGGGTAGCTCATTGAGTACGTCGCGGAACATTTGCAAGAGGTTTTGGAGCTGCAAGGCGGCATCTCCGACCTTGCCAAGTCCTTCCCACTGCTTTGGGGTCAGGATAGTGGTAGCTTCCGCTGACGATACTGCGTTTCCATTGGCCATAAATTTGTCTCCCGCTGAATGATCCTAATTAGGGCTTGGTGGACTTGCCAAATGTGCCTTATTTAGCATAACAAGGTGTGATTTTCCAGCTAAACGATGGTTCTCCACTTGGCATCTGCAACTTGTTCCGGTTTTGTGGAATTGTATCTTGAAAGAAAGTGATGAAAATGGGTAATGAATATGCTTTATGGAAGCAAGAGAGAAACCTATCGACAGATTTTTGTCCAGGTCTGGCAACGCTATCAACGACAAGAGGCCCTGGATGCCATGGAAAAACGGATGGTTTCGGTGATCCTGGCTCATCCGGAGTATCACCCATTGCTGGAAGATCCTGACCTGGCCTTGAGCGCAGATTTCAGCCCAGAGTCTGGACGAAGCAACCCTTTTGCCCACATGGGCTTGCACATTGCCCTGTTGGAACTCTTGGCGGCAGACCAGCCGCCGGGTATGGTGCAATTGTTCGAGCGGTTGCGATCGAGGTATGACCAGGAAGTCGCAGAACATAGGGTGGTGGAGTGTCTTGGTGCGTTGCTGTGGCAGGCCCAACGGGAGGGGCGTAGTCCTGATCTGGAGGGACTCTTGCCTTGTCTGCGGCGGAGCTTGGGTTGGGATCCCGAAGGAGAGGGGAATTGAGGAAAGAAGCTAAGGGCTGCGGTGCGGAGCAGATTCATTGGCGCTTGGATGATCTATATCAGGATCGTGAGGATCCGCGCCTGGCAGCAGATTTGTTGTGGGCGCAGGAAAAGGCTGTGGAGTTTGAGCGCAACTATCGGGGGCGGCTTGCGGAGCTTTCCAGCGCGGAGCTTTCCAGCGCTTTGGAGCAATTGGAGGCCATTCGCCAGCGCCTGGCGCGATTGGGAGCGTATCGCTATTTGAGTTACGTTACCCATGC
This sequence comes from Candidatus Igneacidithiobacillus taupoensis, assembly GCA_021375695.1. GTDB lineage: Bacteria > Pseudomonadota > Gammaproteobacteria > Acidithiobacillales > Acidithiobacillaceae > Igneacidithiobacillus > Igneacidithiobacillus taupoensis. Next base: position 24,265 of record JAEPKX010000012.1, read on the forward strand.
CGATGATCCCCGCTATGGTGCAGAACTGCAGCAATATCAGGAGGAAGCCACCCAAGTCGAAAATCGCTTGATTTTTTTTGATATTGCCTGGAACCAGTTGGACCCGGGGCAAGTCGAGATCCTGCTGGCTGACCCCATACTTGCCCACTGGGTCCATTTGCTGCGGCGATGGCGACAATATGCTCCTCATTTGCGCCAGGAGAGTGAAGAACAACTTCTGGCCGAAAAACGGGTTACCGGCCGCAGTCTCTGGGAACGGCTTTTTGATGAGACGCTCACCGAGATGCGTTTTCCCCTGGATGGTCGAAATTGCACCGAACAGGAGTTGCTGAGCAAGCTGTCAGACCCCGATCGAGATCTTCGCCGCCGGGCGGCTGAATCCCTGAGCCATGGGCTGCAAGAGAGAATCCATACCTTGACCTTTTGTTTCAATGCCATCCTCGCGGACAAGGCCCTGGACGATCGCCTGCGGAATTATCCCCATTGGTTGGCCGAGCGCAACCTCGCCAACGAGATCGAGGACGAGATGGTACAAGCCCTGGAGCAGGCGGTAGTACAGCGCTACCCCCTGGTTTCCCGTTATTATCGCCTCAAGGCGCGACTGCTGGGCTATGAACCCCTGCGGGATTATGACCGCTATGCCCCATTGCCAGGCAGTTCTCGTTCCTATTCCTGGGAGGAATGTCGGGAGATCGTGCTTGGCGCCTTCCAGGATTTTTCACCGCTGCTGGCCGATATTGGCAGCCGTTTTTTTGCGGAGCAGTGGATCGATGCAGCCTTGGCACCGGGCAAGCGCGGGGGGGCTTTTGCCCATCCGGTCACACCCGACGTGCATCCCTATCTGCTGGTCAACTATACGGGCACGGTTCGTGATGTAATGACCGTGGCCCACGAGTTGGGGCACGGTATTCATCAATATCTGGCCCGGGAACAGGGCTTTCTCAATGCCGATACCCCCCTCACCACGGCAGAGACGGCCTCGGTATTTAGCGAAATGCTCACCTTTGAGCGCCTCTTGCGTGGGGAGACAGACGAACGGCAACGCCTTGCTCTGCTTTGTGGCAAGATTGAAGACGCCTTTGCCACCGTTTTTCGGCAAATGGCCATGCATCGCTTTGAAGCGGCCATGCATACGACCAGGCGCCAGGAAGGAGAGTTGGACAAAGAGCGCCTGGCAGCCCTCTGGCTCGCTACCCAAAGCGAGCAGTTTGGCGGTAGTGTGGAGCTTTCCGAAGGCTATCGCTGGTGGTGGAGCTATATCCCTCATTTCATTGGTTCGCCGGGTTATGTGTATGCCTATGCCTTTGGCGAGTTGCTGACCCTGGCCTTGTTCCAACGCTACCGCGCCCAGGGCGAGGCTTTTGTTCCTGGATATGTGGAGATGCTCCGCTTGGGGGGCAGTCGTTCCCCCGCTGCGGTGGTAGCTGTTGCAGGGGAAGATCTGCACGATCCGGGCCTCTGGGAGCGGGCATTGGATTATCTGGAAGAGATGGTTGCGCAAGCCGAGGCCCTGGCGGGAGGACAGTACTATGCGCGATGAGCGGGATAGTCTGGGGGTGGTAAGGGTGGCCGACGAGGTCCTCTGGGGGGCACAGACCCAGCGTTCCTTGCACTGCTTTGCCATTGGCGAAGAGCGGATGCCCCTGGCCATTATCCATGCTTTGGCCCAGATCAAGGCCGTCGCAGCCGAGGTGAATGCGGCATTGGGATTGCTGGATGCCAGGCTGGCCCATGGGATTGCCCAGGCGGCGCGGGAGATCGCCATGGGCTACTGGGACGAGCACTTTCCGTTACGCGTCTGGCAAACGGGCAGCGGTACCCAAAGCAATATGAATGTCAACGAGGTCATTGCCAATCTGGCCAATGAGCGGATGGGCGGGCAACGGGGAGCGAAGGCGCCAGTGCACCCCAACGACCATGTGAATCTGGGACAATCCTCCAATGATGTTTTCCCTGCCGCTTTGCATCTGGCGACGGCCTTGCGCTTTCATCGGGTCTTTCTCCCTGCTTTGGATCGCCTGGAGGGGCTTTTGTACCACCGTAGCCAGGAATTTGCGGAGATCCTGAAGGTTGGCCGGACCCATCTCATGGACGCGGTCCCCTTGCGCTTGGGTCAGGAATTCTCCGGCTATGTGGACCAGTTGCGCCAGGGTCGGGAGGGGTTGCTGTCGGCGGCGGCTGGGCTCGAGGCCCTGGCACTGGGGGCTACCGCGGTGGGTACGGGCCTCAATACCCATCCGGACTTTGCGGCACAAGTCTGCGCCAAGCTCGCGCAGGAGACGGGTCTTGCTTGCCACCCTGCTGTTAATCCCTTTGCGGCATTGGCAGGTCATGAGACACTTTGCCAGTTGAGCGGGCAGTTGCGCAGCCTGGCCATGTCCCTCCTCAAAATTGCCAATGATATCCGCTGGATGGGATCGGGACCACGGGCCGGTTTAGGGGAGTTGGCATTGCCCGAGAACGAACCGGGCTCTTCCATTATGCCCGGCAAGGTCAACCCCACCCAGGCCGAGGCCCTCAGCATGGTCTGTGTGCAGGTCTTCGGCAATGATGCGACGGTGGCCTTTGCCGCCTCCCAAGGGAATTTTGAACTAAACGTCTACAAACCGGTCATTGGTTACAATGTCTTGCAAAGCCTGCAGCTTCTGGCTGATGCCATGGATTCTTTTGCCGAACACTGCGTGCGCGGTCTGATGCCTCGCCAAGATGTTTTGCGGCGACATCTGGAAAACTCCCTCATGCTGGTCACGGCCCTGGTGCCCAAGATTGGTTATGAGCAGGCTGCGGCGATTGCGCAAAGAGCCCATGTCCAGGGAATAAGCCTGCGGGAAGCGGCCATGGCCCATGGTCTTTCGGCAGCAGAACTTGACGAACTCTTGCGTCCGGAGCAGATGTTGGCACCGATGCGGCGCGCAAAAGACAAGACTTTGGGGTAGTGAAAAGGAAAAGCACATGATTTTGATTCTGGAGCCAGATCTGCAGGAAAATTCGGTAGCGTATCAGGCCATGACCCGTTTTCTGGACGGTTTGGCAGGTATCGAATACCGGATACATCGGGTGCAAGGGGCCGAAGAGCTGCTCCGCGAGGTGTATCTGATTGGCAATACCCAGTCTCTGGATTTGGCCCAGATGGAGGCCCTGCCCGGGGTAGCCAAGGCTATCCGCGTGTCCCGCGAGTATCGGGTTCTGGGGCGGCATCATAATGATGTGCGCGGCAATGGTTTTACCTACAATGGGGTCCATTTCAGCCAGGATAGCCTGCATGTCTTTGCGGGGCTTTGTGCCGTCGATACCCGCGAACATGTGGAGCAGATGATGCGGGCCCTCCAGGAAAATGGACAGGTCTGCACGCGCATGGGGGCTTACAAGCCGCGGACCAGCCCCTATGCCTTTCAGGGTCACGGTTCGGCGTGTCTTCCCTATGTTTTTGAGCTGGCAGGGAAATACGGGATCAAGGTCATTGCCATGGAGATCCTCCACGAAAGCCATATGGACGAGATTCGTCAGGCCCTGGAACAGACCGGAAATCCCACGGGAGTCATGCTCCAGATCGGTACCCGCAATACCCAGAATTTTGAGTTATTGAAGGCGGTGGGGCGGCAGCAGGATTTTCCGGTGCTGCTCAAACGGGGTTTTGGCATCACCCTGGAAGAATCCCTCAATGCTGCCGAATATCTGGCCTCGGAGGGAAATAACCGGGTGATCTTTGGTCTACGTGGTATGAAGAGTAATTTGGGAGACCCCCACCGCAATTTCGTGGATTTTGCCCAGGTTCCAGTGGTCAAGCGTCTGACCCGTATGCCCGTGTGCATCGATCCCTCCCACTCGGTAGGGAGTAGAGATACCGGTCCCGATGGTATTCCTGATATTTTTCAGGTTACCGCCCAGGGAATTGTTGCCGGTGCCAACATGGTACTGGTGGATTTTCATCCCGATCCGGCAACGGCCCTGGTGGATGGCCCGCAGGCGCTTCTTCTCAAGGAGTTGCCCTGGTTTCTGGAAGACGTGCGGCTGGCCCGGGAAACCTACGAGGAACGTTGTCTTTTGGCCGGTGCCCAAAGAGAAGCCGGCGCCTAGGCGTCAGTCTATTTGACCCGCATTCCCGGGCGGGCACCGCTATCAGGGCTCAACAAGAAAGGGCCGGCCTCACTATCGCTGGCGGCCAGGACCATGCCTTCGGACAGGCCAAATCGCATCTTGCGGGGGGCGAGATTGGCAACCATGACCGTAAGTCTGCCGACGAGTTGGGCAGGGTCGTAGCTGCTTTTGATGCCGGCGAAGACCGATCGGGTTTTTTCTTCGCCAATATCGAGAGTCAGGTGAAGGAGCTTGTCGGCACCTGCCACGGTCTCGGCGGCCACGATCCTGGCAATGCGCAAGTCCACCTTGCCAAAGTCCTCGATGCTGATGAACGCATCTGTAGGGATCTCGGGAGCGGAAGCTGGAATGGTTTCACTGGGTTGAATGAGGGCATCCACCTGGCTCTTCTCCATCCGCTGTAAAAGATGCTCGTAGCTTGCAATGGAATGCTTGAGCAAGGGGTGGGTGACTCCATCCCAGTCCAGGGAGCAGCGCAGAAATGCCAGAGATCGCTCGCTGAGCTTTGGTACGATGGGATGCAAGAGTGTCATGAGCAAGCGAAAGCCGTTGAGGGTACAGGTGGCCACCTGCTGCAAGCGGTCGCGACGACTTTCTTCCTTGGCGAGGAGCCATGGGGCCTCGCGGTCCACATAGGCATTGACCTGATCGGCCAGGGCCATGATTTCGCGGACGGCGCGGGCATAATCGCGCTGTTCATAGGCCTGGCCAACGCTTTCCCGTTGATGTACCAAGGAGTCGTAAAAGCTTTGGTCAGGGCCGAGACTGGCACCTAGTTTGCCGTCGAAATAGCGATGGATGAAGCCCGCGGCGCGGGAGGCCAGATTGACGACCTTGCCCACCAGATCACCGTTTCCTTTGTGCAGGAAGTCCTCGAGATTGAGGTCCAGATCTTCGACGTGGGGATTGAGCTTGCTGGCAAAATAGTAGCGCAGGAATTCCGGATCCAGGTGCTCCAGATATTGTCTGGCGGTGATGGAGGTGCCCCGGGATTTGCTCATTTTGGCGCCATTGACGGTAAGATGGCCATGGGCAAAGACCCCGTTGGGTAAGCGATGGCCGGAGCCCTTGAGGAGGGCCGGCCAAAAAAGTGCATGGAAGTAAATGATGTCCTTGCCGATGAAATGATAAAGCTCGACGCTGGCGTCGGGACCCCAAAACATCCCAAAGTCGCGACCCTGCTGTCGACACCAATGGAGGGTGGCAGCCATGTAGCCTGGCAGAGCGTCCAGCCAGACATAAAAGAATTTGCCCGGGGCGTCGGGAATGGGAATGCCAAAATAGGGAGCGTCACGGCTGATGTCCCAGTCGCTCAGGCCGTGGGCGAACCATTCTTCCAGTTTGTTGGCCATTTCCGGTTGGAGGGTGCCACTATGAATCCAGTGGTGGAGAAAGTCCTGAAAGTCTGGAAGCTGGAAAAAATAATGTTCGGACCGGCGGCGTTCCGGCCGAGCTCCGGAAATGGCAGAGACCGGATCAAGGAGATCCGTAGGGCTGTAGGTGGCGCCACAGATCTCGCAGTTGTCGCCATACTGGTCCGGAGCCTTGCAACGTGGACAGGTACCGCGAATGAATCGATCCGGCAGGAAGATTTTGGCAACCGGGTCGTAGGCCTGTTCGATTTCGCGGATTTCAATGAGTTCGGCTGCCCGCAATGCCCGGTAGAGTTCCTGGGAAATCTCGAAGTTTTCTGGGGAATGGGTGCTATGGTAGAGAGTAAAGTCGATGTGGAAATCCGCAAAGTCGCGGCTGTGTTCCTGGTGCATGCGGGTGATGAGCTCTTCGGGACTGATCCCTTCCCGCTGGGCCCGCAGCATGATGGGAGTACCGTGGGCATCGTCGGCACAAAAATAAAGACACTCGTGACCGCGAAGGCGCTGGTAACGCACCCAGATGTCAGTCTGGGTATATTCCACCAGATGCCCCAGATGCAAGGGGCCGTTGGCATAGGGGAGCGCGCTGGTTACCAGGATCTGTCTGTTCATGGCTTGGCAATGGGCTCAATAGAAAAATTCATGGCCAATGATCATGCCATGAGCACCCGGCCTTGTGCTAGCATGACCCATTGGTTTGCGATGGTAGGAAGGAATGATGGATTACCGCTTGCGTCGACAAAGACTCTTACGGCAGCTCGGAGAAAAGGGAATTCTGATTGTTCCTACAGCAACGGAACAGGTGCGCAGTCGTGACGTGTATTTTCCTTTCCGGCCAGACAGCGATTTCCTCTACCTGACGGGTTTCGGGGAACCTGAGGCGATGCTGGTGCTGCTGCCCGGACGAGCAGAGGGGCAAGAAATCCTTTTTTGTCGGGAGCGCGATCCCGAACGGGAAACCTGGGATGGACGGCGTCTGGGGGTTGATGCGGCGCGGGATTTCTGTGGGGTAGATCAGTGTTTTGATATCCGCCAAGTGGACGAACTGCTACCGGGTCTGCTGGAAAATCGGGAGATCCTGGTCTACCCCATGGGGCGCAGCATGGACTTTGACGAGCGGGTTCTGCGCTGGCGTCGGCAGGCCCAAGCCCGCAGCCGACAGGGGATCAGGTATCCAGTGGAGTTGGTGGATCTGGGACATCTCTTGCATGAACAACGTCTCTATAAAGATCCACAGGAGCAGGAGCGCTTGCGCGCGGCCGTGGGCTTGAGTGCCGCTGGCCACCGCCATGGCATGCGGCAGTGTCGTCCAGGGTTGCACGAATACGCCCTCCAGGCCGAGATCGAATATGTCTTTGCCCGTCAGGGGGCCAGGAGTGTGGCCTACCCGAGTATTGTCGGTTCAGGGAGTAATGGCTGTATTCTCCATTACACCGAAAACCTCGCCGAAATGCAGGATGGGGACCTGGTACTAGTGGATGCGGGGGCGGAGCTGGACGGTTATTGCGGGGATATTACCCGTACCTATCCTGTCAATGGGATCTTCAGCCCGGCCCAGCGAGACATTTACGAACTGGTCCTGGCCAGCCAGCTGGCGGCCATCGAGGCGGTCCAAGTGGGCCGTTCGGTCAATGACTATCACGAGGCAGCCGTCGGAGTCCTGGTAGAGGGATTGCGGGACCTGGGGATTCTGCAGGAGAGCCGGGAGGAAATCCTGGAGCGGCAACTCTATCGCAGTTTTTATATGCATCGTACCGGTCATTGGCTCGGTATGGATGTCCATGATGTGGGGCACTACCGTGGGCAGGATGGGCAGTGGCGTCTGCTGGAAGAAGGAATGGTCTTGACGGTGGAGCCGGGACTCTACTTTGCCCCCGACAACCCGGCCACCCCCGACCGCTACCGCGGCATTGGTATCCGCATCGAGGATGATATCCTGGTCAGCAAGCAAGGCCCGCAAATTCTCTCGGAGGGTGCCCCCAAAAGTATCGGGGAAATCGAGGAGCTCATGGCCTTGGGCGGAGTCTTCCAATAAGGAAGCCCATCAGGAGTTGATGGGCTTGGTCTGCCTGGGGCTGAGGATGCGCAAACGGGCCTGATGTACCCCAAAATCCACAGCCTGCTGGACGTTACCCATGAGAATGTCGGCGGCCATATGGTAACGGGCATTCATGGTATCCCAGACCACCCCTCGAATTACCTGCCCGCTGCGCAGCACGATCTCCACCTGTTCACCGCAACGATTACCGCCATCGGGACGAAAGAAAAGATCCTGGGACAAAGCAATCTGATTGGGTCGGGTGGGACCGCAAGCAGACATGGCTGGGTCGCTGTTGGTTTGCCAGGCTACGGCATTGTAGGCGGTAACTCTCTGCAGAAAGAGGGGGGTGTGGCCAACGAGTATGTCCCCATCGCCCTCGCTCTTTCCAGCCACGGGGTTGCTGACTGTCCCCAGCGCGGAACTTTCCTGGGTCTGTTTCGCTAATACCTGCTGTTGCAGGGTTAATGGTACATCCGGAACGGAAGTAGCAATCACGTTGGGTAGGAAGCTTGCCAAGAGCACAATTCCTAGCCCGGCGCCAATTTTTTCCAACAACCAAACTTCTCCTTCTGTCGCAGGACCCTCTTCGTGGCTGGGGCGTTAGTACGCCTTCTCCTGGAGCAATAGTTTATGGGAATCAGACTATTGCAAAATTCCCATGATAAATCAATATATTGTAAATTATCCTTTCTAAACAATCTGCTAAGATCTTTTCCTCAGTCTTTTTCTGATGATGAGCCAGCACGTACCAATTGAAAAAAACCATCCAGCAGCAAATCGGGTTGGACTTCCGCCGCGGGTAAGGCAGCGGCCAGGGTGGGAGCGTCGCCGCCCGTAAGGAGGATGCGGCCACCCGGATAGTGTTTTTGAAAGTGAGATATGGCGGACCCCAGCGCACCCAGGGTGCCATGCCAGACCCCGGCAAAGATGGCTTCCTCGGTACCGTTGCCAAGCCATCCATGGCTGGGAAAAGAACCCTCCAGATCCGGCAACAAGGCGGTATCTTGGCGCAGGGCGCGCAGTTGACTGCGCAGTCCCGGAAGAATTTGCCCACCCAGGAAGTGATCCTGATGGAGGCAATCGATGGTGATGGCGGTCCCGGCATCAATGACCAGGGCGCTGCCGCCAGAAATCATACGCTGTGCGCCCAAAAGGCAGCAGCGCCGATCAAAGCCCAGACTTTGGGGGGGGGAATAATGATTGGGGAGGAGTTGGTGAAATCGTTCGGGATCCCAGGATGGGAGCTGTAGCATTGCCAATTCCTGTTTCCATGCGGCGACTTGTTGGGGAACGACGCCGGCGATGTACGCGGGTTCTTCCTGCCAATACTCGTGCCAGTGTTGGGGGAGTTGGGCGCGCACTTGAGGGGGGGGGAGGGTGCTGGAAAAGCGTTCTTTTTCCCAATGTGGGCCCTCTGCCCGGCGGGCCACCAGGGTATGGGTATTACCCACGGCGATCAGAATCATGGTAGTGGCCTCAGCCGCAACTGCGCCGATTGCAATAAGTGGACTTCTTGACCATTCCCGACGCGCAGGCGACCATCGTTCTCCAGGTCCAGAACCTGCCACACTTGGGCTTGGTTCCCTTGCTCCACATAGACAGCTTGCCCGCGTAGGCGGTCCGCTTGCCACCAGCGCTCGCGAAATGGGGCGAACCCATGCCGGGTCAATTGCGGGAAGTCTTGTTGCCACTGCGCCCAGATCTTGCACAGTAGATCCCTTCGCTGGCCCTGCCACGAGGTGTCGGCCAGACTGATGGCAGTGGGGGGGAGGCCTGGGTCTTTGCCCACATTCAGACCAAGACCCAGCACCCAGTCCTGGTGCTCCGCTCGATATCGTCCCTCCAACAGGACGCCAGCCAGCTTTTGCTGCCCTATCCAGAGGTCGTTGGGCCATTTGACCCAGAGCTCCGGGACCCAGGGGGAAAGGACTTTCCAGATCCCGAGGGCTGCCACCAGGGGAAAGACGCCCAGAGATTCCTTCGGGGGGGAAACCCGCAGGCTGAGGTACAAATGCAAGCCAAAGGGAGAATGCCAGGGCCGACCCTGGCGCCCACGTCCAGCCCATTGAGCCTCGGCAAGCCCCAGGACCAGATGGGGGGATTCCAGGACGCGAGTGTTGCTGGAATCGCAGAGGGGCCAGAGACCGATGGCGTCCAGGGGTAGTTGCAGTTGTTCAGCCAACAAGGACCGTTGCCAAGGCTCCAGGGGAGGAGTCAGGCGATGGGAGCCTTGCCAATGGGTCAACGGTAAACCCCATTCCCGCGCCTCGCCAAGGAGGATGGGAGGGAGATCCACCACATTACCCGCATAGAGCTCGTCAAGGATCGCAAGAAGAGCCTTTGATGGTGCTTTAGTTGCGGATCTGGCCATCACCGAGGACGATCCATTTGTCCAGGGTCAGTCCCTCCAGCCCAACGGGTCCGCGCACGTGCAGTCGATTGGTGGAGATGCCAATTTCTGCCCCAAGGCCGTATTCGAAACCATCGGCAAAGCGGGTGGAAGCATTGACCATGACCGAGCTTGCATCCACCTCCCGGAGGAAGCGCCGGGCATGGGAGTAGTTTTCGGTGACAATGGCCTCCGTATGTTGAGAACCATAGCGATTGATGTGGGCAATGGCCTCATCCAGGCCGGCGACGATCTTGACGGAGAGGATGGCAGCCAGATATTCCGTGCCCCAATCTTCTTCGCTAGCGGCCAGGGCACCGGGAATGCGGGGAAGACTTTCGCTGCAAGCCCGAATTTCTACGCCTTTTTCCTGGAGTGCCTGACAGATGGGGAGCAGGAGATCGTCCATGCGCGCGCGGTCAATGAGCAGACTTTCGGCAGTATTGCAGGTTCCAAGGCGCTGGGTTTTGGCATTGAGGACAATGCGTAGGGCCTTTTGGGGATCGGCATCGGCATCTACATAGACATGACAGTTCCCGTCCAGATGCATGATGACCGGAATCCTGGATTCCTCCCGAATGCGGGAAAGCAGACCTTTGCCGCCCCTGGGGATGACCACATCGATATATTCTTCCATTTGGAGCAGGGCACCAACGGCCTCCCGGTCAGGATGCGGGACATATTGGACCAGATCCAGGGGCAGTCCAGCCTTGCCCAGGGCCGCCCGCAGCCGTTCGGCAATGGCCTGATTGCTATGCAAGGACTCAGAGCCCCCCCGCAGGATCACGGCATTACCGGACTTCACACAAAGACCAGCGGCATCGGCCGTCACATTGGGACGGGATTCATAGATCATGGCAATGACCCCAAGAGGCATGCGCATCTTGCCCACCTGGATGCCCGATGGACGAAAACGAAGATCATGGATTTCTCCGACGGGGTCGGGGAGGGCGGCGATCTCTTCCAGCCCCTTGGCCATGGCCTCAATGCGGGCCTCGTCCAGGCGCAGCCGATCCAGAAAAGCCGCATCCCGACCTCCCTGCTCGGCCGTGCGCAGATCCTTGCGATTGGCCCGCTGGATATTGTCCTGATCACGACGCAGGAACTCTGCCATCCAGACCAGGGCTTGGTTCTTGGCCCCTGCCTCCATGGACAAGAGGCGCCGTTGGGCGTTTCGGGCGCGCTCCCCCAGGGGGCGGAGAAGTGTGTGCCATTGTTCGGTCATGGGGTATTCTCCTTGGCCACTGGCCATTGCAACGAGGGAATATTGTGACCTGCAAGGCCGTGGGCGGCAAATTGGAGGGCCAAATCGGCCAAGGCTGGCCAGAAGGGGCGAGGGTCTTGCCCCTTGATCCGGGCGTCAATCTGACCGCAAAAAGACAGGGATTCCAGCAAATGCTGACGGGGGATACGACGAGCCGCAGCGAGCAAGGCTTCACTGCGAGGAGGAAAGATGCGTTCCCGACGCAAGATTTCTTCCGGACTACCGTCTTGTAGTTGGAGGAGGAGAACGATATCCCGGTGCAGGGTCCAGAGCAGCAGGATGGGTTCGGCTTCATTTTGCTGCAAACGACGAAGGGTCCGGATGATGCGATTGGGATCGCCGGCCAAGACCGCCTCGCTTAGATCAAAGATGGAGAACTGAGCGCTATCACCAAGGAGTTCTGGCAGATCCTGGGATGTCAGACTTTGTCCTGGAAAGAGCTCGGCAAAACGACGAATGGCCTGCTCGGCAGCAGCCAGATTGCCCTCGGTACGCTGGGCCAGATCGGCGATCACTTCGCTGCTGGCGGCCACCTGGGCAGATTGCAAGCGTTGGGCGATCCAGCGCGGCCAGTGCCTGGTCTCGGGGGGATAGAGGAGGAGGACGCCGCAGCGGGTTGACTGATCGAGCTCCTGGAACCACTTGAGTTTTTGGGCCTGGGCATCGGGGCGCGGGCCCAGGACGAGAAGGCGGGTTTCGGCCGGAGGAGATTGTAACCAAAAGGCCAGACTGGTGGCGGCTTCTTTCCCGGGGCGGAGATCATCCAAACGGAGAATCACTACCCGTCGTTCGGCAAAGAGCGAAAGGCTATCCCGCTCTTCCCGCAATCGTCCCCATTGGTTTTCGCCGGTGATTCGTTGGCGCTGGTCAAAGCCCGCCCGCTGCCAGTAGCCCAGAATCTCCTTTTCGGTCTCGGCAAGCAACAGTGGCTCATCAGAAAAAATCCCATAGCAGGGCCGATCCGTACGCAGATCGTGGGGCCAGTCGCGGGCCTTGAGGCGCATCAGCCAAAGCGCGGCGAGAGCAAGACCCGCCGGAGGACCTCTTGGGCAGCCTCCTCCACCAATTGGCGTTGGTTCTCTGCTTGCTGGACGTTGGTGGCCAGGGGGTTGGCACTATTGTAGGTAAAGCTTTGTTCCACCAGCAGGGGGGCTGGTGGAAGCAGGATCTTTTGGCCTTGCTCGACACTGATCTGCCCCCGTAGCGTGTTGAGAAATTCCAGGGCCGCACCACTACTGGGGCTGATACTAATGGCCCGCTGATCGATGCGGATATTTTCCAGACGCAGGACGGGACCGCTAGCAGAGGAATGGTTGCCGTCCCGTTCCAAGGCCCGTTCCACGGCTGAAGCAAGCAGACCCCCGGCAGGACCGGTGCTTTGCACTTGCAGCCCCGCAAGGCTCTGGGGGATGGTACTGCCGCCGGGCAGATGGAAACCGCAGCCTGCCAGAGTGGAGAAGGTCAACATAGCCAGGAAATGTCGGCGGTTCATGGCAGCACGATATTGATGAGGCGATTGGGAACGACAATGACCTTGGCCGGAGTTTTATTCTGTAAGTGTCGCTGCATCTGGGGGTGTTGCAAAACCAGCTCCTGCAGCTTGGCCGGAGCGGCATCGGCGGGAAATTCCAGGCGCTCACGTAACTTGCCATTGATCTGGATGACCAAAGAAATCTGATCTACTGCCAGGGCAGCAGGGTCCACCTGGGGCCAGCGGGCCTGGGCCACCAAGCCCTCTTCACCCAGGTGCTGCCAGCAGTCCTCGGCCAAATGGGGGGCGAAGGGAGCCAGCAATAACACCAGGGTTCGCAAGCCTTCGCCAAGAACGGCAGAAAGGTCCTGCTCTTGCGTACGCCCCGATGCCTTTGCCAGGGCATTGCTCAATTCCATACAGGCAGCAATGGCCACATTGAAATGCTGGCGCTCGGCAAGGTTCTGACTGACCCGATCAATGGTCTGATGGATTTGTCGGCGCAGCAGGCGCGCCTCATCACCAAGGCTTGCGGGTTGGGGAGGGACAGGGGGAGTGTACTCGTGGACCAAGCGCCAGACCCGATGCAGAAAGCGATGGGCCCCTTCCACGGCACTGTCGGACCATTCCAGCGATTGCTCGGGGGGCGCTGCAAAAAGGATGAACAGGCGCGCGGTGTCGGCCCCATAGCGGTCGATGATACCTTGGGGATCGACGGTATTGCCCTTGGATTTACTCATTTTGCTGCCATCTTTGAGGACCATGCCCTGGGTCAGCAGGCGTGCAAAGGGTTCGTCAAAACGGCTATCCTGCCTGGGTAGGAGCCCACAATCCCGCAGCAGACGATGGAAAAAGCGGGCATAAAGCAAATGCAAAACCGCGTGTTCGATGCCCCCCACATATTGGTCCACAGGCAGCCAGTGGCTGGCCCGCTCATCGAGCATGGCTTGGGCATCGGGGCAGGTAAAGCGGGCATAGTACCAGGAGCTTTCCACAAAGGTGTCCATGGTATCGGTTTCCCGCCGGGCAGGCCCGCCACATTGCGGACAGGTCACTTCGAGAAATTCCGGGTCATCCAGAAGGGGTGAGCGTGGATCCTTGAGCTGATAGTGGGTGGGCAGCAGCACGGGAAGCTGTCTTTCGGGGACGGGAAGCACACCACATTGTGGACAGTGGATCATGGGGATGGGGGTTCCCCAGTAGCGTTGCCGCGAAATCCCCCAATCCCGCAAGCGGTATTGGATGCGGCGAGCCCCCAGCCCCCTGGCCGCCAAAGCCTCGGTGATCCGTTTCTTTGCACTTTCGCTGTCGAGCCCATCGAAAGGGCCGGAGTGGACGAGAATCCCTGGTTTGGTCAGGGCAGCAGTCAGGGCCTCGGCTGGGGGAACTTCCCCATCCTGCGTAATGACCACTTTGATGGGCAGGGTATATTTGCGGGCAAACTCAAAATCGCGTTGGTCATGGGCGGGCACACTCATGACCGCACCTTCGCCATAGCTCATTAGGACAAAGTTTGCTGCCCAAACAGGAAGACGTTCCCCAGTCAGGGGATGGAGTACGTCCAGACCCAGGGGTGCGCCTAACTTTTCCTGGGTCTCAATGACCGCTTCGGACACCCCGCCAAGCTTACAGCGCTCCAGAAAAGCAGCTAGTTCCGCGTTGTGCTGGGCGGCCTGCTGACAGATGGGATGCTCGGGGGCAAGGGCAAGGTAACTGACACCCAGGAGCGTGTCAGGTCGGGTGGTGAAAACCTTGATGGAACCGCTGCCATCGGCAAGGGGGAACTGTATTTCCGCTCCCTCCGAACGACCGATCCAGTTTCGTTGCATGGCCAGTACCTGCTCTGGCCATTGTCCTTCCAGACCCTCCAGACCCGCCAGCAATTCATCGGCGTAAGCACTGATACGTAGGAACCATTGGTTGATTTCTCGGCGTTCTACCAAGGCACCCGAACGCCAGCCCCGCCCGTCCACCACTTGTTCGTTGGCCAGGACCGTCTGATCTACCGGGTCCCAGTTCACGGTGCTTACTTTTTGATAGACGAGATTCTTTTTCCATAATTGCAAGAAAAGCCATTGTTCCCAGCGATAATATTCCGGTGTACAGGTGGTGATTTCCCGTGACCAGTCGTAGGACAGCCCCAAACGCTGGAGTTGGGCGCGCATGTGCTCGATGTTGGCAAAGGTCCATTGGGCCGGGGCAACCCCATTTTTGAGGGCGGCATTTTCGGCAGGAAGGCCAAAGGCATCCCAGCCCATTGGATGCAAGACATCCTTGCCCAACATCCGCTGGTACCGGGCAATGGCATCCACAATGCTGTAGTTGCGAACATGGCCCATGTGTAACTGCCCAGAGGGGTACGGGAACATGGCCAAGGCGTAAAATTTGTTGGGCCCCGGTTTTGCTGGGGCACGAAAGACCTGGCTGTCCTGCCAGCGTTGCTGGATGGATCGTTCCAGGCTTTGGGGGTCGTAGCTTTGACTCATGGGTGGTTGGTACTCGATGGTTTGGGAGAATCGGAGCGGGAACGGTACAGAATCAACACTCGCCCGATGCGGCCGATGATTTCTGCACCGTTGGCGTTGACGAGTTCGGCAATGCAGGCTTCCCGCTCTTCCCGATCCAGGGCTGGAAGCTGGACCTTGATGAGCTCATGATCTTCCAGGGCACGATCCAACTCTGCATGCACGGACGGACTGACCCCCCTGGCACCCAGGAGCACCACGGGTTTTAGGTGATGGGCCTTGGCTTTGAGTCCTTGTCGGGCGGAACTGGTTAACATGTTATGCTATGCCTTGCGCAAAGAAGCAAAGTGTACGGTCGGACCGTAGATGGGTCAAAGGGAGGGGTTTTGGCGCGAAGCATATCCAGCAAACGTTGGCTTAGGGAGCACTTTCAAGATCCCTTTGTACAGCGGGCGGCCAAAGAGGGTTACCGTTCCCGGGCCAGTTACAAGCTGTTGGAAATCCAGGAAAAGGATCGGATTCTGCGCCCGGGCATGACGGTCCTGGATTTGGGTGCGGCACCGGGAGGTTGGACACAGGTGGCAGCCCGGATCGTGGGGCCCACGGGTCGCGTGGTGGCCGTAGACCGGCTCCCCATGGATCCCGTTGGGGACGCCCAGATCCTTTGTGGCGATATCTACGACGAGGAGATCATTGCCCAATGTCACGAGCTGTTGCCGAGCGGAGTTGATCTGCTGTTGAGCGATATGGCTCCGAACCTCTCGGGTATTGTCAGTGCTGACCAAGCCCGTGCCATGGGTCTTTGTGAGCTGGCTTTGGAGCTGGCCGGCCAATGGCTGCGACCGGGAGGCAATCTCGTGATGAAAGTTTTCATGGGGGCGGGGGCGGATTCCTTACGGCAACAATTACGTGTCCAGTTTGACAAAATCGTGGTCCGTAAACCCGCGGCCTCGCGGGCTCGATCTGCCGAGCAGTATTGGTTGGCTTTGGGTTTTCGCGGCACGAACAGAAGTCCTGGGTGTAGATAAGGAGATCCCTGGAGCTTCCCAAAGGATGCTGGACGATTTTCCCCTGCTTCCTTATAATGTCAAAACTTTGCGCGGTTAGCTCAGCTGGATAGAGCGTTGGCCTCCGAAGCCAAAGGTCAGTGGTTCGAATCCACTATCGCGCGCCAAATAAATCAATTGGTTACGATAATCTCTCTCCTTCAACTTTCCGTCCGTGACCATACTGAATAGTTGGTCAGCGTGATTTTTCATGATTTCGACTGTAAGCCGCCGTGACCATTCTGGTGTCATTCTGGCGCTTGATCCCTCGACGAGACATATTCAAACCAATCCCCCACGCCACATCCAAGGTACTCGCAAAGCGAGTCGATTGTTTCCAGTTCCAAAGGACCAAATGTGATCCACGTACGATCCGAAACCGATTGAAAGACTCAGTATTGATTGAGAATACGCACTACTTGTGCCCCTGTAATTGCTGTTGCTGTATTCATTCATCGTTTGCTCAGCCCGGATGTCGGCCTTGTCAGGCAGACCCCGAAGAAATACGCGGTGTAAGCCTGGGTTTCTCTGCTTAGCACAGGGTAGCATGCCACAGCAGCATGGGCGCCAATAAAAAAATCGGCCAAGACAATCCGCTTTCTACCCTCTTGTCAGCGGTAGCGAGCGAAGGCTTTGCCGGCCCGGACCGGCTGTGCAGCAGCGCTGAGCCGGGCGGGTTTGTGCTGCGGGCTCAGAACGCCAGATCGCCCTCGATGGCGTCTAGCCCCGCCTTGGCGCAGACGTCGTCATTGTCACCGCCGGGTGCGCCCGACACGCCGATGGCGCCGACCATCTGCCCGGCGGCTTCAATCGGCAGACCGCCGCCGATCATCACCACCCCGGGTAGGTTTTTGATCGCGGATTCCGCCGAGCCGGGTTTGTTCACCCGCACGGCGACATTGCTCGTCGCCTCGCGCCAGCTCGCCGCAGTGCGCGCCTTACCTTCGGCGGCGGCCACGGTGTGCCAGCCGGCGTAGCGGTCGCGCAGCACCACTAGCGGCAGCCCCGACGGGTCGGTGACCGCCACCGCCACCTGCCAGCCGCGCTTGGCGCACTCTGCCTTGGCCGCCTGCGCCGCCTTCAACGCGGTTTCCGGGG
>JAEPKX010000049.1 GCA_021375695.1 Candidatus Igneacidithiobacillus taupoensis
ATCAGAGGCTGTAGTACATCTGGAACTCCACCGGGTGGGTGGTCATGCGCAGGGTCTGGACCTCGTCCCACTTGAGAGCCAGGTAGCCTTCCAGCATGTCCTTGGTAAAGACATCGCCTTGCAAAAGGAAATCGTGATCGGCCTCCAAGGCACGCAGGGCTTCCTCCAGGGAAGCGGCAACGCCAGGCACCTGTTTCAGTTCCTCCGGGGGCAGGTCATAGAGGTTTTTGTCCATGGCCTCACCGGGGTGGATCTTGCGCTGGATCCCATCAAGGCCCGCCATCATCATGGCACTGAAGGCCAGATAGGGATTGGCGGTGGAGTCAGGGAAACGGACCTCGATGCGCCGGGCCTTGGGATTGGCCACGTAGGGAATCCGGATCGAGGCCGAGCGATTGCGGGCCGAGTAGGCCAGGAGCACTGGGGCCTCGAAGTGGGGGACCAGGCGCTTGTAGCTGTTGGTGCTGGGATTGGTCAGGGCATTGAGGGCCCTGGCGTGCTTGATGATGCCGCCGATGTAGTACAGGGCCAGCTCCGACAGACCCCCATAGAGATCTCCCGCAAAGAGGTTCTTGCCATCCTTGGCCAGGGACTGGTGTACATGCATCCCGCTACCATTGTCACCAACAATGGGCTTGGGCATGAAGGTGGCGGTCTGCCCGTAGGCGGCAGCCACGTTGTGGATCACATATTTGAGGATCTGTACCTCATCGGCCTTGCGCACCAGGGTGTTGAACGCCACCCCGATCTCGTGCTGACCAGCAGTGGCCACTTCGTGATGGTGTACCTCTACCTTGAGCCCCATTTCTTCCAGCGCCAGGCACATGGCCGAACGCAGGTCCTGGGCCGAGTCCACTGGCGGGACCGGGAAATAGCCCCCCTTGACTCCCGGGCGATGACCCATGTTGCCGGCCTCATAGGCCTTGTTGGAGTTCCAGGCCGCTTCTTCGGCATCGATCTGGTAGCCGCAACCGCTCATCTCCACCCGCCAGGTAACGGAGTCAAAGACGAAAAATTCGTTCTCGGGACCAAAGTAGGCCGTATCGGCTATCCCCGTGCTCGCCAGATAGGCCTCGGCCCTTTTGGCCAGGGACCGGGGATCCCGACCGTAGCCCTGCCCCGTGGCCGGTTCCAGAACGTCGCAGCGCAGGATCAAGGTCACCTCATCGGTGAAGGGATCCAGAACGGCAGAGCTGGCCTCGGGCAGCAGCACCATATCCGACTCATTGATACCCTTCCAACCAGCAATGGAGGAACCATC
Source organism: Candidatus Igneacidithiobacillus taupoensis (assembly GCA_021375695.1). Lineage (GTDB taxonomy): Bacteria > Pseudomonadota > Gammaproteobacteria > Acidithiobacillales > Acidithiobacillaceae > Igneacidithiobacillus > Igneacidithiobacillus taupoensis. The sequence continues at coordinate 1,262 of JAEPKX010000049.1, forward strand.
GAACATCTTGCCTTCCACAAAGGTCTTCTCGTCTACCGTGTGGGCCGGTACCGATACGTGCTGCTCCTTCCCCTTGGTATCCGTAAAACGAAAGTCCACAAACTTCACGTCTTTCTCTTCCATCATCTTCACTACGTCTTTGGGGCTATGACCCATGAGCGGTTCCTCCGGCACATGCAAACAAGTTCTGATCCCGCAAGCAGCGGGGTATTTTCCAATTCCTCAGTGTACGGCGGAAAAGGGGCTGCGCCTAGAGGCCTAGCGCACAGAAAACAGGCAGCTGCTATGATGATCACCCCAAGGCAACACCAACAGGAGTCACTATGGATGAACAAACGATCTTGACCCAAGCTACGCAGCGGGTGCAGGCAAAAGGAAAACACTATGCTGGCGATCTAAGCCCTGAGGAGGCCCATTTTCTGCTGCAACGTCATCCCCACGCCAAGCTGGTGGATGTCCGTTCCCATCCAGAGCTGGAATTTTCTGGCTTCGTGGAAGGCTGCTGTCATATTCCCTGGAAACTCTACCCGGGTATGGTGCCCAACCCTGACTTCGACCAGCAGATCGATGCCAACGCCTCACCCGAAGACTGGATTTTCCTGCTCTGCCGAACGGGGGGACGCTCGGAAGAGGCCGCTGAGCACCTGTGGCATCGGGGTTTCCAGCATGCCTTCAACATCCTGGGAGGCTTCGAGGGCAAACCCGACCCGCTGGGGCAACGGGGCAAACTGGAGGGCTGGAAGGCGGCGGGATTACCCTGGCGGCATCCGTAAAATCATCACAGCTGACAGGATGGGCAGAAAACTGCCATCCTGCCACCCACAGAAATTTGCTCCAAGGCACCACCACAGGCCGGACAATGGCCGTCCTCTCGATGGCGGGTCAAAAAAGTTCGGGGCAAGAGGGGGATTTTGGCCTGGGAGCGCAAGGCTCGCTCCAATACCTGACGAATCTGCTCGCAGAGCCGTTGCCGATCGTCCTCATCGAGAGTCGGCACGAGGCGGTCGGGTCGTAGCCGTGCCTGAAAAAGGATTTCATCGGCCCAGATCGGTCCAATGCCCGTGACAAAACCATCATCCAACAGCACATTGCGAAGAGCGCTGCGTCGCCGTGCCAGGGATTCGCGCAAGGACTCCAAGCCCGGCTTGGGAACCAGAATGGGATCAGGGCCTAACCTGGTGAGAAAATCGACATCACTGTCCTCGTTTAGCAAACGCAAGCGGGTTCCCAGTTGGGCACCCTGCAGACGCAGACGAAGATTGGCGTTAATGGCAATTTCCAGCCCTGCGCGACCTTCGTCCCCTGCAACCGGGAACCCCCGCTCCAGTTCCATGGCCAGCTCACCACCAAGCTGAAGAGCGAGAATTTCCCGACGATCCAATTCCCAAAAAATCTGGGTTCCATAGCGCTGGATATCGGTGATCTCTTTGCCAAGGAGGGCATCCTCGCCAAGGCCGCCCGCCTCAGCGGACTGCTCCCCTTTGGCATTGAGTTGTCGTAATTTTCCAAGTTTCTTGTGCAAGATAATGCGTTGCAATTTTTCTTTGAATAGTTCGATTTCCGGTAATTCTGCCATAGGGCCTCTCACTGTTTGCAATTACCTAGTCTAGCCCCCTTGGGGCCCCTTCGCCTAGCTTGGCAGTTGCGACCATGACGACTAGACTTGACATATCTACCTACACGGAGTCAGGACCCATGCCCGAGAATCCCACCGATATCCATATCCAAGTGGATACCCGCTATCTGCCGGAGCAATCCAGCCCTGACGAAAATCATTATGTCTTCGCCTACCAGATTCTCATCGAAAATCGGGGCCCCCTGGCAGCTCAACTGCTCAATCGACACTGGATCATTACCGATGCCGAGGGCCGCGTCCAGGAGGTCCGTGGACCTGGAGTGGTTGGCGAACAACCCCGGCTGGCACCAGGAGAACGTTTTCAGTACAGCAGTGGTACCGTTTTACCCACACCCGTTGGTAGTATGCACGGGAATTATGAGTGGATTAGTGAAGAGGGTACCAACTTTCTCACTCCCATTCCCCCCTTTCGTCTGGCAGTTGCCACCATATTTCATTGAGCCGAGGTAGCCTACAGCGGGCCTATGCCCTTTGGGCCCCCATCTATGATCTTGCGGTACAGGGATTTTCCCGGGGAGCGCGGGCAGCCAATATTGCTGAAATTCCTGCCAGCGCCCAAAGCATACTGGTGGTTGGTGCGGGAACGGGTCTGGACCTCCCCCTCCTGCCATCAGGTCGCCTTTGCCTTGCCCTGGACATCAGCTGGGCCATGCTCCAGCGGGCTCGTCCCCGGGCAGGACCGGGGGTACAGCTCCTCCAAGCCGATGCCGAAGCCTTACCCATTGCCGATGCTTCCTGCGATGCGGTGCTGCTTCACCTGATCCTGGCCGTGGTACCCCATGCCAATCAGGCCCTTGCCGAGGCCAGCCGCGTTCTCAAACCAGGCGGCGTCCTTCTCATCTTTGACAAATTTTTACGTCCCGGACAGCGAGCGCCCCTGCGTCGTGCTATCGCCCCATTCTCTGCAGCCATTGCCACGCGAACGGATCTGGTAATAGAGGATCTCTTGGCCAAGCGTCCGGAGCTCCAACTTGACTGCGACCAGGCAGCAGCCGTAGGCGGCTGGTTTCGCCGCCTGCGTCTGCACAAATCCCCAAACGGATATCGCGTTAGCTAACCCCGGCTCGCGCGGCTTTCTTGCGTTCCTGTTCCTTGAGGAAGCGCTTGCGAATGCGAATGGATTGGGGAGTGACCTCCACCAATTCATCATCGGCAATGAACTCCACCGCTGCTTCCAGACTGAGGCGAATGGGAGGCGTCAACAAAATGTTTTCATCGGAACCTGCCGCCCGGATGTTGGTGAGTTTTTTCTCTTTGAGGGGATTGACAACCAGGTCGTTGTCGCGACTATGGATACCAATGACCATCCCTTCATACAGTTTTTCACCGGGACTCACAAAGAGGCGGCCCCGTTCCTGGAGATGAAAAAGCGCGTAGCCCACTGCCTCGCCTTCTTCCGCAGAGATCAGCACCCCATTGATACGCGCAGGAATCGGCCCCTTGACCGGACCATAGCCATCGAAGATATGACTCATCACCCCTGTTCCCGAAGTGGCCGTCATGAATTCCGTATGAAAGCCGATCAGCCCCCGGGCGGGGATGCGATACTCCAGGCGCACCCGTCCGCGACCATCGGGCTGCATGTCCAAAAGCTCACCACGGCGGGTTCCCAGGCGCTCCATGATGGTCCCCTGGTGTCCCTCCTCCACATCGATGGTCAGCGATTCATAGGGTTCCTCCGGTACCCCATCCACCACCCGTTGGATCACCCGCGGCCGGGATACGGCCAGCTCGTAGCCTTCCCTGCGCATATTTTCGATGAGGATGGTCAGATGCAGCTCGCCCCGACCCGAAACCAGGAAAACATCAGGATTTTCCGTATCCTCTACCCGCAGTGCGACGTTGGTGAGCAGCTCCTTGTAAAGTCGATCCCGCAATTGTCGGCTGGTAACGAACTTGCCTTCACGGCCGGCAAAGGGACTGGTGTTGACCTGGAAAGTCATATTCAAGGTCGGTTCATCGATGGGTTTCCAAGGCAGCGATTCCGGCGCTTCGGGGGCGGCAATGGTGGCTCCAATGACAGGGTCTTCAATACCCGTCACGGCCACAATATCGCCCACTGTGGCGCCATCCTCCCAGGGTACTCGCTTCAGCCCCTCGAAACCGAGGACCTGGAGAATTCTTCTTTTGCTAGGCTGGGCATCTTGCCCGGCCAATAGCACCACTTCCTGACCGGGCCGAATCCGTCCCCGCCGGATCCGGCCAATGGCAATGCGTCCCACATAACTGGAATAATCCAGGTCGGCAATCTGCATTTGCAAGGGAGCGTCCGGATCGCCCACGGGCGCTGGGACATGGGCAAGGATCAGGTCGAACAAGGGGCGCATGTCCCCTTCCCGGATACTGGGATCGGTCCCAGCGTAGCCCTGCAGACCGGAGGCATAGAGGACCGGAAAGTCCAGCTGCTCCTCGGTGGCACCCAGTTTGTCAAAAAGATCCAAGGTGGCGCTGATGACATAATCGGGCCGGGCGCCGGGCCGGTCGATCTTGTTGATGACCACAATGGGACGCAAACCCAGTTCCAGGGCCTTGCGGGTGACAAAGCGGGTCTGCGGCATGGGACCTTCCACCGCATCTACCAAAAGCAGCACCCCATCCACCATACCGAGGACGCGCTCCACCTCGGCGCCAAAATCGGCATGCCCGGGGGTGTCGACAATATTGATGTGGGTCTCCCCCCACTGTACGGCCGTATTCTTGGCCATGATGGTAATGCCCCGTTCCCTTTCCAGGGCATTACTGTCCATGACCCGCTCCTCTACCTGCTGATGGGCAGCAAAGGTTCCCGACTGCTTGAGAAGCTGATCGACCAGGGTGGTTTTCCCATGATCCACATGGGCGATGATGGCGATGTTGCGAAGTTGGCGTAACACAAGATTCCCCAATAAACCAGAAGAGAGCCGACGGCCAGGGCAGCGGGCTCTCTTATAGCGACAAGCCTCACAAAAAGCAAACCGCCCCCATAGGGGCGGCTGCGCTGGCCCCAGAAAGGGGCCCAACACCTCCTACTAAGCGAACTTAGAAACCAGCCTGGAACTGCAGGGCCAGGGTGTTGTAGATGTAGCCATTGGTTGGCACAAAACCGAAGTCGCCACGCGTATAAGCGGCACGGAATGCAGAACCCTGGGTCGGAATGACATAGTTCAACTGCACCCGGGCAGCATACGGATTGCTGGGATCCACGGAGTAGTTCAACCCAATGGTCGTATTGTTCAGATACGCATGGTTACCGTTGTAATTCCAGTCAAAGCGCTCGAAGCGAACCGCAGGCTCGATGTCCAACCAGCTGGGGGTCAGGGTCATCTGGTGCAGATTGGCTGCCAAAGCCACATACCAATCGTTGGCATTGAGGCCGCCTACACCCTGATAACTGGTGACATGGCTGTATTCCGCCATGTACTTAAGACCCATCAAACCACCCCTTGCGCCAACATTCCAGGCATCAATCTGATTGGCGGCAAGGTATGTTGAGCCAGGAATCACACCGGAGTACAAAGTGTCAGCCCGAGCACCCGAAAGCTCAATGTTGAGCAGGGGGTTCAGCTTGTATCCGATCATACCAGCAAAGAGGTATTTGCCCGTGCCATTGCTAAGCACCCCACCAACATCCGTTTGACCATTGGCACTTAAAGCAGATCCATTGACACCGCCATTGGGCACACCACCAAAAGGCACACCAACATTGGCTACTCCGGTGGGATTACCATTACCAAACAAGGTAAAGGCGTTGTTACCATCCAGGGAGTGGTTGTCAAAAACACCCAGAGAGTAATAGATACCGGTGTTCATCACATCACTGCTGTGGAACATGGCACCGGCACTGCGATCGGCACCCAGGGACTGGTTCATGGAACGCTGGATGAACCACAAATTGTTACCACTGTACTGGGTCCGCTCCATGCCCACGGGCACCCGGAACTTACCCACTTTCAGTTGTAGGGCAGGAATGAAACCAAAGTTAATTTCTGCATCCTGCACTCCCGAGTTGCCATTGACCCCCTTGAAAATGCCGGAAGCACCCGCAAGAGAACCACCGCTCATGTAAGCGCCATCCCACTTGTACTGGAAGTTATAGGTCACGCCAGGAACAGCCGTACCCTTCACCCCCAGACGAATGCGGTGGGCGCCAAAAATCAGACCCTCCGGGCCATTGGTACCAAACTGCTGGGCACCGGTGATCTGCGCATAACCATACAGAATAGGACCCGTATTGGCATCGTTGCTGCCATCAGCATCCGCCGCAAATGCTACCACGGGGGCCATCATGGCCGCTGCAACTGCAAAAGCTACGAGATTTTTCTTCATGACAAGACTCCTCCTCATGAGCCGTTGTTAACTTACAACGATGCAGTTATAGCACCCCTTGGGGTGGCTTGCAACATTTTCACAACACCTTTTTTGCAACGAATCTGGAATTGACAGAAAAGGCTGGCCGCCCGTATGCTTTGCAACCTTGATTGGGGGATCGTCTAGCGGTAGGACAGCGGACTCTGACTCCGTCAACCGTGGTTCGAATCCACGTCCCCCAGCCAAATCAAACAA
>JAEPKX010000013.1 GCA_021375695.1 Candidatus Igneacidithiobacillus taupoensis
TTTTTGCAGTAATCGATAATTATTTTGGTGGCGATGGGCGCTTTCATACTCGCATTGAAGGGCGCGACTTTACCCCCCTGGAAATGCGGATTATCAACCGCTTGCTGCAAATGGCCTTGGGAGACTTCAAGACTGCCTGGAATCCAGTCATTCCTTTGCAGACAGAAGTACAGCGATCAGAGGTGAATCCGCAATTTGTCAATATTGCTACCCCCACGGAGGTGGTGATCACCACCGAGTTTCAGGTCGAGTTGGAATCGGGTACGGGTTCCTTGCAGATTTGTCTGCCTTACGGCATGGTGGAGCCCGTGCGTGATCAGCTTACGGCCGGGACCATGGCAGATCGCTCGGAAGTAGATAAACGCTGGGTGCAGTCTCTCAAAGACGAAGTGCAAGAAGCCGAACTGGAGCTGCAGGTGGAGTTTGTGCGCAAGCAACTGACCGTTCGTCAGCTATTGAGTCTGCGCAATGGGGATGTGATTCCGATCGAAATGCCTGAGCTCTTGACGGCGCGAGTGCAGGGAATTCCCATTTTCGTGGGACGCTATGGTATTCACGGAGAGCGATATGCCCTGCAATTTGAGCATGGCGTGACGCCGGAATCGGAAGAGGGGCTGGCGGCTATGGCGGCGTGGGAGGATTAGAAATGGTCGACGAAACAGATAAAAAACAAGAGAGCGGGGAGGCTCCTCAGGGTGCAGCCGATGACATCATGGCCGATTGGGCACAGGCCATGGCCGAGCAATCTGCCTCAGAAACACGTGCAAAGCAGGAAGATACAGAGGCGGCAGCGGCAGCCACGACAGGAGCAGGGGTCAAGCCCGTTCCTATGCCAACTCTGGATGATACTACTGGCAAAGGCTCTGGAAACAATCTGGACATGATCCTGGATATCCCGGTAACCCTATCGGTGGAACTGGGACGGACCAAAATTCAGATCCGTAGTTTGCTACAATTGGCCCAGGGTTCGGTGGTGGAGCTGGAACGACTTGCTGGCGAGCCAATGGATGTATTGGTCAATGGTTATCTGATTGCGCAAGGGGAAGTGGTTCTGGTGAATGATAAATTCGGCATCCGGCTAACGGACATCGTCAGTCCTGCCGAACGCGCCAGCCGCCTGCGCTCTTGATGCGTACCGTCAGGGACTTGGCGTTGGCTCCGTCAAAACTCTGTCACCTTGCTTTGCTTCTATTCTTTCTCCCTACCGGGGCCGATGCGGCAGCTCTGTCGTCCACCCCTTTTTCTGGATGGGAGATTTTTCGCCTCATTGCCGCACTGATCCTGGTTTTGCTGGTTTTCCTAGCGTTGGTCTGGGTTTTTCGGCGGCTGCAGCCCGGAGTTGCCATGGGTGCAACAAGCCCCATGAAAATTGTTGCAAGCCTACCGTTGGGAACCCGGGAACGGCTTTTGCTTGTGGAGCTGGGAAAGCAGCAGCTTCTGCTCGGTGTGACACCGGCAGGGATCACCCTCCTTCATACCTTGGCGGAGCCGCTGTCCTTGGCAACCCCTAGTCAGCCCTTTGCTGGTTGGCTTCGACAGGCATTGGAGAGGCAACGGTCAGGATCATGGCAAGCGCAAAAGGAATCAAAACATCCGGGAGCAGAATCCTCGATATCCTCCTCCCCCTCGGCGGAATCCTCCTCCTCAGCAGCCCGGCGTTAGCGCAGGCAGCCGCTCTTCCAGGTGTTACCGCCCAACCCGGGCCTGGTGGTTCGACGGAGTACAGCCTGAGCATCCAGACCCTGCTCTTTTTGACAGTGCTGGTTTTTTTACCCTCCATGTTGTTGATGATGACCGCTTTTACGCGAATCATCATTGTCCTTTCCTTGCTCAAGCAGGCGTTGGGATCCACCCAAATGCCTCCCAGTCAGGTCATTGTCGGTTTGTCTTTGTTTCTTACCTTTTTTGTGATGGCGCCAGTTTTTCAAAAACTGAATACCGAGGCATTGCAGCCTTTAGCAAGCCACCAAATCAATCTGCAGCAGGCCATGGAGCGGGCCGAAGGTCCCCTGCGATCCTTTATGCTGGCGCAGACCCGGGCCGATGATCTGGCCCTTTTTGTGAAACTTTCGGGACATCCCCAGCTGAAATCACCTGCTGACACCCCAATGGATCTGCTGATCCCGGCTTTTGTGACGTCGGAGTTGAAAACCGGCTTTCAAATTGGTTTTTTAATTTTCATACCCTTTGTAATCATCGACCTGGTGGTGGCAGCAGTGCTGATGTCCTTGGGGATGATGATGCTTTCGCCCGTGACGGTCTCCTTTCCGTTTAAGCTGATGCTTTTTGTGTTGGTCAACGGTTGGGATTTGGTGATTGGTTCCTTGGTGCAGAGTTTCATACATTGAGGGAGCGGCGATGAGTCCTGGGTCCATTATTTCCATCAGTGAACACGCAATCTGGACCAGCCTTTGGCTCTCCCTGCCGTTATTGGGGGTGGCCTTGATTGTTGGGGTACTGATCAGCATCTTTCAGGCAGCTACCCAAATCAATGAAATGACCCTGAGTTTTGTTCCAAAGATTCTTGCCATGGCGTTGGTTGCTATTGTCGCTGGACCGTGGATGCTTCAGTTGATGATGAGTTTTACCACCCATCTTTTTCAGCAAATTCCCCAGCTGATTAGCCAATGATTTCCTTGAGCAGCCTACAGATCGAACATTGGATTGGCTCCTTCTTTTGGCCTTTTGTACGTATTTTGGCTTTTTTGACCACAGCTCCAGTTTTTAGTGCTACCCAGGTGCCGATCCGGGTGAGGGTGGGCCTGGCCCTGTTGATCAGTGTTGCTTTGGCCCCTGCATTGCCGACCATGCCGCCTGTGGACTTTTTTGCAGGAGGGGGGCTTTGGCTGTTATTGGAGCAGATCCTGATTGGCACAGCCATCGGCTTTGCCGTGACCTTGGTATTCAGTGCCGTGCAATTTGCAGGATCCGTCATCAGCTTGCAAATGGGGTTAGGGTTTAGCACCTTTTTTGATCCGCAAACTGGCGTGCAGATTCCGACCCTCTCCAATTTTTTGAATTTACTGGTATTGCTTCTTTTTTTGTCCTTGAATGGACAGCTGTTGCTATTGGTAATCCTGGATCGTAGCTTTGTTATCCTGCCCGTAAGTGATCAGCTGACGTTGCATGGAGAGGCCTGGAGAACGTTGGTAGGTGCCGGAGGGATGATTTTTTCCCTGGGGCTTGCCATTGCTGCGCCGGTTCTGGGGGCTCTCCTGCTCGTGAACGTCGCCTTGGGGGTACTGAGTAAACTCGCTCCGCAACTCAATCTCTTCGTTCTTGGGTTCCCGTTGTTGATTGCTGTAGGGCTGATAGCTCTGGCTTTGCTTGCCCCTGCACTACAATGGATTGTGGGCCATCTCCTGCATCTCTCTTTGCAATTGAGTTCGCAGCTGCTGCTACAGGGGGCTGGGCGCTAAGTCATGGCCGAGCAGACGGGACAGGAACGTAGCCAGGAAGCCACTCCCAAACGCCGCGAGGAAGCCCGGCGCAAGGGGCAGGTTCCTCGCTCTCGGGAATTATCCACCAGTGCGCTGCTATTGTTGGCGGCTGGCCTGTTTTATGTGTTTGGCGGTCGCATTGGTCTTGGTGCCGAGGACTTGCTGCGCATAGGACTCCAACCTTCCACGGCAGCCATGTTCCATGCACAGGATCTGTTACGCCAGGTGGCAGAGCTTTCCTGGTTGGCTTTGCGGGCTTTGCTTCCCCTCTTGCTGGCTTTGCTCGTGGTAGTCGTCTTGGCAGGGATGGCCTTGGGTGGCTGGAATTTCAGTACGACTGCCCTGGTGCCAGATTTCAGCCACCTGAATCCTCTCCAGGGGCTGCAGCGATTACTTTCTCGCCATGCGCTGCTGGAACTCGTGAAAGCGGTACTGAAGGCGGTCGTCATTGGTGGCATCGGCATGACCTTGATCTACGCCGAGCGGAGAACCCTGTTGGGTCTGGTGAGTGAAACGCCCCAAGCCGCCATCCTCCATCTTTTTCGGATGTTGAGTCTGCTTTTTTTATTGATGGCGGCCAGCACGCTGTTGATTGTCCTCTTTGACATCCCCTTTCAGCTGTGGACCTATAACGAAAAATTGAAAATGACGGAGCAGGAAGTCAAGGAGGAAATGAAAGAACAAGAGGGTAATCCACAAATCAAGCGGAGAATCCGCAGCCTGCAAAGGGAGATGGCCCGTCGGCGCATGATGGCTGCGGTACCCAAAGCGACGGTAGTGGTCACCAATCCTACGCACTTTGCCGTGGCGCTACGCTACCAGGAGGGGAGGGATGCTGCTCCCGTCCTGCTTGCCAAGGGCGCGGACCATCTGGCCGCAAAAATCCGTGAGCTTGCCAAAAAGCATGGGATCCCCATCATCGATGCCCCACCCCTAGCCCGCGCCCTCTATCATCACGTGGAAGTAGAGCAGCAAATTCCAGCAGTGCTGTATCGAGCCGTGGCAGAGCTGCTTTCCTATCTCTATCAACTACGGGTAGCGCGATCGGGACAGGTGCCGACGCTCCCCAACGACTGGTCCGTGCCCAAAGAACTAGATCCAGGAGGGCAATAACCCATGGAAGGGATCTTACGACTGTTACGACGAATCAATTGGCATACCCTGGCAGCCCCGATTTTGGTGGTCATGATCCTGGCCATGCTGATCATTCCGCTTCCCACTTTTTTGTTGGATGCCCTGTTTACCTTCAATATCAGTCTGGGTCTGATCATTTTGCTCGTCAGTCTTTATATGACGAGACCCTTGGAATTTTCTGCCTTTCCCACGGCTCTGCTCCTCACTACCTTGCTCCGTCTTTCCCTCAATGTGGCAGCAGCGCGAATCATCCTGCTGCACGGGCAGAATGGCCCCGGTGCTGCCGGGGTGGTCATCGAGTCCTTTGGTCAGTTCGTGGTGGGCGGCGACTATGCGGTGGGTATTATTGTCTTCGCCATTTTGGTGATCATTAATTTTGTGGTCATTACCAAGGGCGCTGGGCGCATTGCCGAAGTCAGTGCTCGTTTTACTTTGGATGCCATGCCCGGCAAACAGATGGCTATCGATGCCGATCTCAATGCCGGCCTGATCGACCAGCAAGAGGCCCAACGCCGACGTCAGGAGATCGCCCAGGAAGCGGATTTCTTTGGCTCGATGGATGGTGCCAGTAAATTTGTGCGCGGTGATGCCATAGCCGCCATTCTCATCCTGTTCATCAACCTGATTGGCGGTTTGATCATTGGGGTATGGCAGCATGGCCTGAGTTTGAACACCGCGGCCCATGATTACACCTTGCTGAGTATTGGCGACGCCCTCGTTGCCCAAATCCCGGCGCTGGTCATCTCCATTGCGGCAGGTATTGTAGTGAGTACGGTCAATACCGGCTCTGACCTTGGGAAGCAGCTCATGGGCGAGCTGTTGCGCAAAGAAGAGGTTTTGGTGATCGTTGCCGTGATTTTGGGGATATTGGGGATCATCCCCGGAATGCCGCATCTCCCTTTTCTTGGTGCGGCACTCGTTTTGGGTAGCTACGCGTGGTGGCGTCGGCGATCCCGTCCAACAGTGACGACACAAGCAGAGCCACAGCAGGCAGCCCCAGAAGAGGTCAGTTGGGATAGTGTCGAGCCCGTGGATCCCTTGGGCTTGGAGTTGGGCTATCGATTGATTCCCCTGGTGGATCAGAGCCATGGTGGGGAATTGTTGGCCCGTATCCGGGGGGTTCGCAAAAAGTTTGCCCAGGACTTCGGTTTCCTGGTTCCTGCCGTGCATGTGCGAGACAACCTGGAATTACGGCCCACCTTGTATCGGATCACCATCAAAGGGGTGGAAGTAGCTGGAGGAGAAGTTCTTCCCGATCTGTTGTTAGCCATTGATCCAGGCAATGTATTGGGCAAGATCGAAGGCACGGCTACCCGTGACCCAAGTTTTGGTTTGCCAGCCTACTGGATTGATCCCCAGCGGCGCGATCAGGCGGTAGCCTTGGGGTATACGGTAGTGGATCCGGCAACGGTAATTGCTACGCACCTTCATCAGATGTTATTGCAGCGCGGCGCAGAGTTGCTCGGGCGGGAGGAAGTGGAGGGACTCATTTCCCATTTGGCAAGTCGCTCGCCGAAACTTGTCGAAGATGTCTTCCCCAAACTGCTTTCGCCTGACAAGTTCAAAAAGATTCTGCAAAACCTGTTGCGGGAGTCGGTGCCGATCCGAGATTTGCGAACGATTGTCGAAACGTTGGCGGAGCATGCCCCAGAGAGTCAGGATATCGACAGCCTCACGGCTGCAGTTCGTCAATCGTTGGGGGCCTATATCGTACAAGACCTGTTTGCAGGACAGGTGGAATTACCGGTTGCGGTATTGGATGGAACATTGGAACAGTTATTGCAAGAAAGCCTGCGAAACGGGAACGGTGAGCAATTGGAGCCGGGTCTTGCGCAAAGGATTTTGGAAAAAGCAGGAAGTTTGATGCAACAAATGGAGGCCAATGGAATGCAACCAGTACTTTTGGCCATGGGGCCACTGCGCAGCTTCCTGGCTCGTTTTCTGACGCGGGCAGCACCCCGTATGCGCGTGCTGTCTTATGGGGAGATCCCTGACAACAAGCGGATCCGTGTGGTAGCCACATTGGGGGCATAAGGTGCTTACACAGGGAAAAAGACCATGAAAATTCGCAGATTTCAAGGAAGCAGTACGCGCGAGGTGCTGGCCCAGATTCGTCAGGTTCTGGGGCCAGATGCGATCATTCTCTCCAATCGGAGTATAGATTCTGAGGTAGAAATTGTCGCTGCCATCGACTTTGATGCCGATGCCATAGATGGAAATGCAAGTCACGCAAGCATGCCCGCTGATCGGCTCATAGCCTCTCCAGTGCCGCGCGAGGGGATAGCTGATTCCCCCAAAGAATCAGTCCCAGAGAAGGCAGCGGTGCAGCCTCTACGCCAGGAGTTACAGGCCCTGCGTACCCTTGTTGAAAAACGTTGGGGACGACAGCCAGAGCCTCGGTCAGGAGGAAAATTTTCGCCGGACCGCTTGGTAAAATTGGGTTTTTCTAGCAGCTGGTTACAGGAGGTAGAACGCGAATTCCCGCACTTGGATGATCGCAATGCTGTTCGCCAGGCTTTGGAGAAGCAGGTGGGTTCTCTTGCCAATCCGCTGGGTGACGGGGGCCTTTTCGCGCTCTTGGGACCTACGGGAGCAGGGAAGACTACCAGTGTTGCCAAGCTGGCTGCACAACAGGTGCTGCGGTACGGGCCCGAAAGTGTGGCGCTATTTACCAGTGATACCTACCGTATTGCTGGAGTAGAACAACTGGGGATCTATGCACGAATTCTTGGCGTGCCGATGGAAGTCCTTCGCGGTCCGGAGGACCTGTTGCAGGCGTTGGAAAAGCATCATCAGCGTCGCTGGATATTTATCGATACCATGGGGTTGAGCCCCAAAGACGAGCGTCTCAATGAGCAATTGCAGTGGCTTGATGCGGTTGGACCGGCTCTGCAGCGCTTTCTTCTGTTACCTGCAAGTCTTGCTGGCGAAAGTCTCAAGCAGGTCCTGCAACCCTATGAAGTAATCCCATTGACGGCGGCCATTGTCAGTAAAATTGACGAATCGCCGGCGTGCGGTTCCTTGCTGGAGTGGATGGCCACCCAGCACTTACCTATTGCCTTTTTGAGTGATGGTCAAAAAGTTCCGGAAAATATCCACCCATTGGTCTGGGAGCAACTCCTCGACCTCATGGGGCTGGAGGATGCTAGACTCGCAGCGGTTCCCAGCACTCGCTATCATAAAGCCCAATGAGAGGAAGTCTTGACATGTCGATGCAGGATACAGGAGATCAGGCCGATGGGTTGCGCCACTTGCAGTCTGCCAGGGCTCGGGTTCTTGCGGTAGCCAGTGGTAAGGGTGGAGTGGGTAAGACCAATGTGGCAGTGAATCTCGCCGTTGCCCTTGCCCAACGGGGTCGGCGTCCCATGCTTCTCGATGCGGACCTTGGGCTTGGCAACGTCGACGTGCTCCTTGGCTTGAGCTCTCGATATCACCTGGCTCATGTTCTCGCCGGGGAAAAATCCATGGAGGAAATCATCGTTACGGGTCCTGCGGGCATCCAGATATTGCCAGCAGCCAGTGGCATCGCCAGCATGGCCAGTCTCGATATCCGGCAGCAAGCGGGCATAATGGACGCCATTGGTGCCTTGGAGTCCCGTCTCGACTATCTGATTGTCGATCTGGCCGCGGGGATTGGATCGGAAGTCCTCCAATTTTCCCGAGCGGCGGACCATGTCTTGGTGGTTTTGACCAACGAACCCGCCTCAATTACCGATGCCTATGCATTTATGAAAGTCATGAGCCGGGATTATGGATTGCGCGACTTTCATGTCCTTCCCAATATGGTTCGCGATCTTGCGGAGGGCAATAAACTATTTGAGCGTTTGGCTACGGTTGCCGAGCGTTATTTGCATATCCGGGTGCACCTTGCTGGCCGGATCCCGTTGGATCATTTTCTACGTAGCGCAGTCCGCGCGCAGGAGCCTTTGTTGCTGCGTTATCCCCAGTCGCCAGCAGCGAAGGCCTTTGCCGATTTGGCTGAGCAGGTATTAGCCTGGCCCAGGCCCACAGAGCACTCGGGAGGACATCAATTTTTTGTGTCCCGTCTGCTGGAGTCCGATGCCTCGGGGCGATGAATGGGTGCGACGCTAGACGCTCCGACGAGAAGTGCCCAAGTGGCTCGTTACTTGCCACTGGTACAGCGGATTGCGCAACGTCTGCGGGTTCGACTGCCTGCCAATGTGGATATTGGCGATTTAATCCAGGCAGGTCTCATGGGCCTGATGAATGCTTTGGAGCAGTGGGAATCCGAGCAAAGTGAGAATGCCTTTTTGGGTTATGCCAGCATTCGAATTCGTGGGGCTATGCTCGATGAACTGCGGGCACAAGATTGGTTACCACGACGGGCGCGGCAAAAAGAACAAAGCATTGCCAAGGTTATGAGTCGTCTGGAGCAGGCCCTGGGCCGTGCAGCGAGCGAGGAGGAGATTGCGGCTGCCCTGGGATGGTCCCTCCAGGAATTGCAGGAGGCGTTACGCGACGGGGGCGGACAATTGTTATACCTGGAGGACCTCGGAGCAGATAATGACGCTTTTGTAAATCAATATTTGCGAGCAGATCAGGAGGATATTTCTACCCTGGTGGGTGCTGCCGAGTTTCAGCGCGACCTGGAGCAGTCCATTTTGCGCTTGCCAGAACGGGAAAGGCTGGTTCTGGCATTATACTATCAAGAAGAATTAACCCTTCGGGAAATTGGCCAAGTGCTGGACTTGACGGAATCTCGCGTCTCTCAAATTCTCCGGCAAGCGGTATTGCGACTCCGCTCCTCATTGATCAAGTGGCAAGAGGAGGCTTGATGGATATCTTGAGTATTCTGGGTCTTCTCCTGGCAATCGGCGGGATTTTGCTGGGACAATGGTTGGAAGGCGGAAATATCTCCTCCATTGTGCAGCTCACGGCCTTTGTCATTGTCATTGGCGGTACTACTGGGGCGGTAATGATTCAGTATAAGTTGCCCATATTTCTTCGCGCAGTAAAAATGCTTCCCTGGATGGTGAAGCCGCCGGCAAGTGAACCGGCCCCGCTCATCGAGCAAATCATTTCCTGGAGCCACCTGGCGCGCAAGAGTGGACTATTGGCCCTCGAAAGCAGCCTCGATGGAGTGAGTGATCCTTTTTTGCGTCGGGGTTTGCAAATGCTGGTCGACGGCGCCGAGCCGCAAAAGATTCGCGATACCCTTCTCGTTGAGCTAGAGGCGCGCGACGCGCTGGAACGGCAAGCGGCGAAGGTTTTTGAGTCGGCTGGAGGATATGCGCCAACCATCGGCATCCTCGGAGCGGTACTGGGTTTAATTCATGTCATGGAAAATCTGGCAGATCCATCCAAGCTTGGGGCGGGAATTGCGACAGCTTTCGTTGCAACCATTTATGGAGTGGGTTCTGCAAACATCTTTTTTTTACCGGTATCCAACAAACTGAAAGGGATCGTTCATGAACGAGCCTACCTCCGCGAGATGCTGATTGAGGGCTTGGTTGGGGTTGCCGAAGGGGAAAACCCAAAGATTATTGAAGCTCGGCTGCAGGGCTTTTTCGTTCGCTAACCAGGTACAGCAATGGACCAGGGATGAGGAGGCACTAGAAGGCGTTTTGGGACTGAGCCGCCGACCAGGCCAGGGCTTCGAGAGACGCACTATTAATGGCAGACAAGGTTAATCCAGCAGTCTCTGCATACTGCTGAATAGCCGTTGGATCCATTCTTTCAATGGCGTCGATAAGTTGTAGCAACAGGCCGTCCTCTCCTTCTCGTTGCAGCAAAGCAAGGGAAATAGAAGAATCGATCTGGAGCTCGGCAAGGAGTGCCGATAGGGGATGATCGAAAAGAGCATCCAGCAAAGAGAGCATTCCCACTAAAAAGGAGCGGTGTAATGCTGCTGGTGATTGATCCAGTGCAGTGCTCCGTTCGCGCAAGAGCTCTGCTAAGCGAGCTCGATTGGTAGCCATTACCAGCAACGATGCCTTGGCCGAACCTTGATCAGCAAACATCAGCAGAGTTAGCCAGCGTTGTAATGGGGCTCGCCCGAGTAAAAGGAGTGCTCGACGAATACTATCGATAGCTTGGCTCCTGCGCATGCCTGCCGAATTGAGATAGCGCAATAGTTTGACAGTCAATGCTGGATCGCGACGAAACCCGTCTTCAATTTCTTCCAGAGAATTGTCACCAATCAGTAGGTTTAAAAGATGAAAAATATTTCTCTGACTGCTGCTTGCATGCTGGTTTGTAATGAGTTGCGGGCGCGTAAAATAATAGCCTTGGGCCCAATCCATGCCCGCCGCAAAGGCAAATTCCGCTGCTTGTCTGGTTTCAACTCGGGTGGCAATGAGAATGGGCGCTTTGCTGGTATAAGGTTGGGATCGTATTGTTTTGAGAAGATTAGGTAAAATTTCTAGATCCAATCCCAAAAAATCAATTTTTACATAATTGATCCAGCGGAGGAGCGCTATTTCCCAGGGCTTGCCAGAAAAGCGATCAATGGCAAGTCGAAATCCTGCCTTTTTGAGGAACTGCAATTTCTCTAGAAATTGTGGATCTGGAGATGCGGTAAGGGTAAATTCTGGGACAACCCGTTCACTGGGAAATAGTTCTATACTGCGTTCATCAAAAAAACTATCGGTAAAATTGATGAAGGCAATTTTATTGTCCAAGAGTTCTTCAATACGAAAACTAGTAAAAGCTTTTACCAACACCCGAGCAGAGGCAAGAAATGGATCGGTACTGGAACTGAGTTCATCCCTGGCCAATAACTCGTAGGCTTGCACTATTCCTTTGGAGCTCAGGATGGCCTGGCGCGCAATGAGATCATAGTTTGTTTCCATATTCATGCCGTCATCAAGCGATCAAGTAGAGTTTTAGAAATTCCTGTGACTGCCAATAGACGATGGTCAAGTCTGAAATTAACAGCAAATTTCAGACTTGACCACTCGTAGAAATGTCTGAGGCAGAATGTCAGTTTTGCCGCCTCGAGTAGATTCATTTTCTCACCCTGAAACTCTTGGGAACCAGTGCTGAATGACAGATGGGTGTCCCATTATCCAATTCTGTAAAACAGGTAGTGGCCCCAAGCCATCCAGTGTTTGTTTCTAGCCTTCTAACACTTAGCCGAAAGCTCCAAAGTTGCAAGAGGCGAGCGTGCGGACCTTTGCTTTCCTCGTTGCGAGTGTTGTGACCCCCGCGCAAAATTGGTGTCAGCATCCCAGCCTCATTGCTGGTGAAAACGGGGCGTGTCCTTCGCGCTTTTCGATAAGCATGTGCTCCAGAAGGAGTATGGCGGGATAACGGCCATCCCTGCGCTCGATGTCCAGATCCCGGCCGTGCTTTGGTGGGTATTCACTGGGCCAGAGTGGACAGCAAAAAGAAAAGGCACTTAGATTTTTCTTCTAAGTGCCTGTTTTATTTGGCTCCCCGGGACAGGCTCGAACTGCCGACCTAGTGATTAACAGTCACCCGCTCTACCGACTGAGCTACCGGGGAAAAGTTGCCGTAGCATAGACTTGGCTGCCCCTTCCGTCAACCCCAGATATCTCCACTCCAGCCTACCCGAAGCATCAAGACCACAGCGTTAGGGAGAGTACTGCCAGGAGCTCTGGCACCGGGGTTGATGATGTATTGGAGATCTGGCTGGAGATAGAAGGAGTGGAACACCGGTTGGCGAAAATTGATTTCGATAGCGCTTTCGGCACCGCTTTGCCGTAGCCACGCGCGATTGAGGCCGATCGTCAGGGTAGATCTTGCCGAACCAGGAAGGAAATTGCGCAGGCGCAGACCCGCGCCAACATAGGCATTGACGGGGGAAACCACACTGCTGTTGGGCGCGCCGCCCCCCTGGAGGAATGCTCCCCATTCAGAGCCATTGCCTGCCTTCCAGCGGTACTCGGCGGCCCCGTAATAGCCCCCTTGACTCGGTGCCCCTCCAAAGGGGGTGTTTTGGGCCAGATATGCACTGCTGACGTGATTGTAATAGCCCCCCAGCTTGAGGGTGATCTCTCCTGATCCTGCCGGCACAAGCTGATCCCACTCCCCGTAATAGATCTGCCCCTCGGCCCCCCAGGGGTGGCGCAGGTCTTGGGTACCATCGGCATTGAAGGCACCCACGAGCAAAGTGCTCTGCTGCCAGGTGTACGAAAGCATGGCTCCGAGACTCGAGTATGGATAGGTGGGAGTGTAGGGGAGGTTGATGGAGATGGTGGGATAGATGCCAAAGGAGGCGTTGAATAGTTCGCTGGCAACCCCGGTGGTGTTGAAGTAATCATTGGGGTTGAGGATGCCCAGGCGAAAGGTGAATTGCCCCACATTTTGCCGGTAATAGGCCTTATAAAGGCGGGCAACATGGGCCCTGGGAGTGGTCAGGTTGGAGACCCCCTGCAGGTCACCCACATAGTTGTCTGGATTGCCGCTGTTGGCCACCAGGCCTTCCACTACAAAAGCCCCTCCCTGCCACCAGCCTGCTTTTTCCGTATCCAGACGCAAGCTGCCCTGCCAGAGGCCGGTGGCTACACTTCCGCGAGCTTGACCCCCACTGAGATTGGCGACTCCCTCCAGGTCTATTTGGTTGGTGAAGGATATACCCTTCCACCACTGGCTATGATGCACTTCGGGGCTGGACTGGGAGATGGGAGCCGCCAACATTTCATTACTTGTAAATAACCCAAAGAATCCCAAGGCAAGGACGGATTTTTTCATGAGTTCTTCCCAAAAATATTTTGAATAACACTAAAAAGCAACTAAGTTGCAAATTATCCGGAAAACCATCGGATCGTCAAGCCCCCAGGTCTCCAAGCCATCATTCCTGCTAAGATGAAAACGCGGCGAAGGGAGCTTTTCCATGGAAGAGATACTGTTGGTGATGTGTGCTTGGCCAGAACAGGAGTTGAACGAAAGGATAGTCCGCCAGATTCTTTCCGAAGGTTTGGCCGCTTGCGTCCAGATTTTGCCGGCGATGCGATCATTTTTCCCGTGGGAAGGGCGAATGGAATCCGCCTCGGAGCATCTGATGCTTTGCAAAACCCTGGCAAGTCGTTATACCAGTCTGGAACAGCGCTTACGGGATTTGCATCCCTATGAGGTTCCAGAGATCCTGGCCGTGCCGGTCCGATATGTTCATGAAGCCTATGGACTGTGGTTGGCCCAAGTCTTGGAAGAAGGCGGCCCGAGTCTTGCTAATTGATTGCAAAAGGCATAGGCAGAGGATGACACTCTCTTGATGAAAAACAATAGGTTAAAAATGACTCGGGGGCAGGAGCGGAGTCTTACGCGACAAAGTTATCTGCCTTTTCTGTTCTTTCTGGGACTGTTCTGGACGATTCTGGGCACGGCGTGGGGCAATCATTTCCTGTCCGCTGAACAGGCGTTTCAGTTTTCCGCCCAAAATCTTGGTAATGATCGCCTGGAACTGCAGTGGAAGGTTGCCCCGGGATACCACCTGTATCGGCAGATGACCCATATCGAGGTTGCTCCAGCCAATGTGCATTTGGGTCCCTGGCAACTGCCGCCGGGGAAGCTGCTGGATGATCCTGCCTTTGGCAAGGTGCAAGTCCTGGAAGGCACCAATCGGGTGATTGTTCCCTATACGATCGAGGGAGCACCACCCAAATCCATTGTGGTGACCAGCACGTATCAGGGCTGCGCCGACGCTGGGGTCTGCTATCCCCAGCAACAGCGGACCATTACTCTTTCCCTTGCGCCGGTAGCTGCTACGCACCAGGCTGCAGTGACAGCAACGCAGCCAGCAAATTCCGCCAAGGAGCCTGGACCGGTGAGTAATGCGGGTCGACTGGCCGAGTCCCTGGACAAAAGTTTTTTCTGGACCTTGGTATTGTTTTTTGTGTCTGGCCTCGGACTTGCCTTTACCCCCTGTGTGTTTCCCATGATCCCGATTCTCTCTGGGATCATCGTCGGGCAACGAGAGCGACCCAATCGCTTGCGGGCCTTTATGTTGTCCTTGGCCTATGTACTAGGCATGTCACTGAGTTACACCATTGCCGGGGTTTTGGCGGCATTGAGTGGTGCGTATCTGCAGGCTTTTTTCCAAAATCCCTGGGTCATTGCTGCCTTTGCAGCCATATTTGTCCTGCTGGCCCTGTCCATGTTTGGTTTTTATGAATTGCAAATGCCGGTTGCCATCCAGAGCCGCCTTGCGCGGGTGGGAAAAGGGGGGCATCTACTGAGTAGCTTGGTATTGGGTGCCCTCTCGGCCTTGATTGTTGGGCCTTGCGTGGCTGCCCCCCTGGCTGGGGGGTTACTGTTCATCTCCCAAAGTGGCAATGTCCTCTTGGGGGCCTTGGCCCTCTTTGTGCTAAGTCTTGGCATGGGTTTTCCGTTGTTGATCATCGGCAGTTCGGCGGCCCATTTCCTGCCCAAGGCGGGACCCTGGATGGATGCCATCAAGGCCATTTTTGGTGTCTTGATGTTGGGAGTGGCCATCTGGTTCTTAAGCCGCGTTTTGCCAGGTCCGGTCACCCTGGCTCTATGGGCCCTGTTGGCGATTTTTGCGGGGGTCTATCTGCGTGCCCTGGAATCCGCTTCGGCGGCGGGTTGGACCTTGTTCCGCAAAGCCTTGGGGATCGTGTTACTGGCTTGGGGACTGGTCATGGGGGTAGGGGCCCTGGAGGGACAATCGGATCCCTTTGCGCCGTTGCCAACGTCCCATACCGACATCCCAAGCGTTGCGCCAATGCTCCATTTTCAGCGGGTTCGCTCGCCAGCGGAGCTGGATCAAGCCTTGGCCCAGGCGCGAGGAAAACCGGTGCTGGTGGATTATTGGGCTAGTTGGTGTGTGGAGTGTGCTCGCATGGACCAGATGGTCTTTCAGAATCCCAAGGTGAGGAAGGCTCTTGCTGGGTATGGGTTGATCCGTGTCGATGTGACAGAGAATGATCAGGATTCCCGTCAGTTGCTCCGGCAACATCACTTGGCCGGCCCTCCTGCCTTTTTGCTGATCAGCCCCTCAGGAAAACTGCAAGCGGTACAGGAGGGATTTTTGGGGCCCGATGCCTTTGTCCATTGGCTTCATGGGACGAAGGATCGTACTCCCTAGTGACCGCCCTTGCTCCTGGGCCCGCCCTTGAGGATATAGAGGGTGCCGCAATAGGGACAGCGTGCCTCACCCGTTTCCTCAATTTTCAGGAAGACGCGGGGGTGTCCGTTCCAGACCCCTCCCTGCGGTTGAGGACAGGCCAGCGGGAGTTCCCTGGGGTCAATTTCCACAAAGTTTTGGGCACAGCAGTGTATTTCCGGGGAGGAAGACTTCTGCTCAAACGACATGGTGGAGCCACTCTGGATGATCGTCACGTTTGCCCGAAACCGTGTCAAAATATCGGGTCTGCAACATTTCCGTAATGGGACCCCGCCGCCCGGCACCGATTTTTCGGTCATCAATCTCCCGGATGGGGGTGACTTCGGCAGCGGTCCCGGTAAAAAAGGCTTCATCGGCAATGTAACATTCATCCCGGGTTAGCTGTTTTTCGACAACAGGAATTCCGGCATCCCGGGCGAAGTGGAGAATGGTGTCGCGGGTGATCCCTTCCAGGGCGCTCGTTAAGGTGGGCGTATAGAGCACCCCATCGCGCACCAGGAAAAAGTTTTCTCCAGATCCCTCAGCCACATAGCCCTCCCGGTCCAACAAGAGGGCTTCATCGTAGCCGGCATAATGAGCCTCTCGATGGGCCAGCATGGAGTTCATGTAATTCCCCGTTGCTTTGGCCTTGCAGAGGTGGATATTGACGTGGTGCCGACTGTAGGAACTGATTTTGACGCGAATGCCTCGTTCCAGTGCTTCTTGTCCCAGATAGCTACCCCACGACCAGGCAGCAATCAACGCGTGGACGCGCAAGCCTTTGGCAGCGAGCCCCATCCCCTCGGCACCGTAGAAAAAGAGCGGACGGATATAGGCTGAACTCAAATCATTGGCCCGGATGACCTCCTTGGTGGCGGCATCAATCTCTGCGGGGGTAAAGCTAACGTCCATTTGCAGGATCTTAGCGCTGTTGAAGAGGCGCTTGGTATGCTCGGCCAGCCGAAAAATGGCCGGTCCCTTGGGAGTCGCATAGGCTCTCTCCCCTTCAAAGCAGCCCATGCCATAGTGCAGGCTATGGCTGAGGCCATGCACCTGGGCCTCTCGCCAGGGGCGCAGAGAACCATCCATCCAGATAAAACCGTCGCGATCGTCCATGGACATTATTTACTCCTCATAGGGCCGGTGGCCCAGTTTGTGAATCATCGATGCAACTTCCTGGCTCTTTGCCAACCAGATTGCTGTCACAGGATCCTGGGGATCGAGCAATGGTCCCTGCAGTTCCAGAAAACGCTGATTTTCCATCTTGCGCAGGTCCAGATAATGCTCCCGCAGCCTATCTACAGCGTCAGCAGACCAGATGCCCTCTGTTGCCAGGGCTGCCAGCTGGTCCAGAACACCGGTGGGTCTGGCCAGGGCTGGATTTGCAGCATTGTGTTGTAGCATAGCAAACTGGAGGAGAAATTCGATATCCAATAGGGCACCAGGACTGAATTTGAGATGAAAACCCTTTGGGTTTGGGAATTTTTCCTGTTGTATACGCCGGCGCATGGCCCAGATTTCTTGGGCCAAGGTGGATGGGTCCCGTTTTTGGCTAAGGATTTCTGAACGAAGTTGGGTAAAAGCGGCTCCCAATCGCTCATCTCCGAGCACGAAACGGGCTCGGGTCAGGGCCTGATGCTCCCACGTCCATGCCGATTCCCGTTGGTAGCGCGCAAAGGCGCCAAAGGAGCTCACCAAGGGCCCCGATTGACCACTGGGGCGCAGCCGCATGTCGATCTCATAGAGCTTTCCGGTTCGGCTGTGGGTGTGGAGGAGATGGATGAGTCGTTGCCCCAGGCGGGCAAACCAGGCGGAACTGCTCAGTGGAATTCGGCCATTACTTTCCAGCTCTTCGGGGGCGTCGTACAAAAAGACCAGATCGAGATCCGACGCAAGACCCATTTCCCGGGCCCCCAACTTGCCATAGGCAATGACCGCAAAGGGAAAATCGTCTCCAGGTAAGTGGCCGTGCTGTAGAACCATACCCTGCACGGCCCAGGGGAGGCACTGTTGCAGAGTCCAGGCAGCCAGGTCACTCAAGGAGTGGAGGAGCTCCGCAATGGGGAGATCCCCTGCCCAAAAGCTGCTGGCCCATTCCAGAACTTGACCATTTTTCGTACGGCGAAGCTGCTCAAGCTTTTCCTCTGCTGGCAGGTTTGCTCCTTGCCCGGAACTCTCTGCCATTGCTGTCCATGGGGATGGACTGGGTTGACACAATACCTCTTCCAACAGTTCCGGCCAGCGGGTGAGTGCTTGGGTGAGCCAAGGGCTTTGACAGAGTCGTAGGAGGCGCTCCTGCCAAGGCGGGTTCTCTGCCAGCAGGGCAAGGTACTGGGAATGGGGCAGGAGGGCTTCCAGTAAGGGGATGATGCGCTCCAGCATGGCACCGGCATTGGGCATGGTAGATATTTTGCGCAGGATGGCAGGCAGGAGTGCATCGAGTCTCGCTTGCCCCCGTTGCGACAGTTGACTGCGCAGGCGGCGACTTTGGGCAAAACGTCGCAGTTTGCTCCAGCTTTCCCCATGGTTGGGCGCTGCAATGATGGTTGACCAATAAGATGGTTCTTCTTCTTCCAGATTGTGGCGGGCAGCAAGCCAGGCGAGGCTTGCCGAATCTTCGGGGGCTTCCTCGCTCGTTCCCAGGGTCGCCAGAAAGAGGTTGTGTACCTCTTGCCGAAGGCGCGTGACTTTTTCCGGGAGGATGTCGGGGTTCTCCAGCAAAGCGCAGGATAGACGCAGCCAGCATAGATCATTCTGCGGCAGGGTTTGGGTCTGTTGATCCTCTACCATTTGCAGGGCATGTTCGATGCGACGCCAAAAACGGTAGCTGGAAGATAAAAAATGGACGTCTGCGGCGCTTAGGATCTGGAGATCGGCAAGGCTTTGCAGGACGGGGAGAGTGGCGCGCTGACGTAAGGCGGGATGTCTTCCGCCATGGATCAACTGGAGAGATTGGGCAATGAATTCAATTTCCCGAATACCACCCAGGCCCTTTTTGAGGTCCTGACTGGCGCTGCCTTCATTGGCATCCATGAGGGCTTTGACGCGGCGCAGACCCTGCAGGGCAGTGAAGTCCAGATAGCGGCGAAACAAAAAGGGCTGAAGTCGCTCCAGGACTTCCCTCCCAAAGGTAAGATCACCGGCAACGGGTCGCGCCTTGAGCAGGGCATAGCGTTCCCAGGTCCGGCCGTGGCGGTGATAATATTGTTCCAAGGCATCGCCCGTGACGCAGAGCGGGCCGGCATCGCCAAAGGGGCGTAGCCGCATATCAACCCGAAAGACAAAGCCTTCGGCGCGGCGTTCATCCAGGGCGCGGATCAACCACTGACCTAGCCGCTGAAAATAGTTGGCATTATCCATGGGCAGCGGGCCATCACTCTCGCCCGTCTTGCCATACACGAAAATCAGATCGATATCCGAAGACAGATTGAGTTCCGCCCCCCCCAGCTTGCCCATGCCAATGACGGCAAAGGGTACCGGATTGCCCTCTTCATCTCGCGGGATTCCGTGGGCTTGCTCCAGTTTTCGCTGGCCAAATTCCAAGGCGAGTTGCAGACTTTCTTCGGCCAGTAGGGTCAAATCCTGCAGGGTTTGATCGAGAGCACCAGGGCCTTGAAGATCAGCCCAGATGATTTGTAGCAGCCGAAGTTGCCGATGCTTGCGCAAGGCCTGTAAAAAGGTCTCTTCCTGCTCACTGCAAAGGTCCGCCTCGTGAACGGGCTGACCCGAAAGCAGCAAGGGCAGCCAATGGGGATGTTGCAGTAGTTGGCGACGCGCAAAGGGACTTACGGCAAGGAGACGCCAGAAGCGTTGTTCCTCTTCCTGTGCTCGCCAGAGCTGTTGCCCATCTCCTTGGGCGGCAAGCAATGCTCTGCCTGCATCCTGGATCTGCTGCCAGTCATCGGGCCAATCCTTGCGCAGCAGCTGGATACATTCTGGATCTTGGTGCGTTTGGGAGGGATGCATGCCTAGTTGGCCAGTAAAAGTATTGGTACAAATGCTAGCGTAATTTCCCTACCATTGTCAGGGTAAGGTTCCCTTGTTATTATTTCCAGATACGACAAATTTGCCGGGATGGCGGAATTGGTAGACGCGCCGGACTCAAAATCCGGTGGTGGTGACACCGTGTCGGTTCGACTCCGACTCTCGGTACCATTATGGTAAAAGGCCCGGTCATCACCGGGCCTTTTTGTAAGCGCAGGGCGCTTTGGGAGATGGGACTATGCGTTATGCTTATGCTGGGGTAGCCGCATTGGCCTTGCTGGCAACCTTGCCATTAAGTGGTTGCGTCGCGTTGCTGGGTGCAGGTGCAGGCGCAGGTGCAGTTACTTATGTGGAGAATGGTGGTGTTGCCAACTATTATGCCTACTATCCAGTAACGGTAGCGCAAGCTGCCCAGGCGACCCAGTCTGCTTTTGGCCAGATTGGCGTGCATTATGAGGGAATGATCCAAAAAACCCCATCGGAAGTCCTCATTGAGGGCAGCGATCAACGTGCGCAACGGGTCAAGGTCACCATCACTTCCATGGCAACGCAGGTCAGCAAGGTCAATATCCGTGTAGGCACCTTTGGCGACAAATCACTTTCACTTGCTTTTCAGAACGCCCTTGCCAATCAGCTGGGTTTGCAGCCTATACCACAAAGCGCGGTGCCGACGCAAAGCGTAGCGCCAGCCCCGGCAGCCCAGGAGCCCCAACAGCAAACCATTCCCATGCAGTAAGCTTACATTCCCTGGCCAATGGCCTGGGAAATATGGGTAAATCCATCCTGGCGCAGACGGTCCCCCAGTCCCCGAGGTATGTCTTCGAGCATACGGGGACCCTGGTAGATCCAGCCAGTGTAGCTTTGCAGTAAACTTCCACCTGCCAGTATGCGCTGGTAGGCATCCTCCACCGTAAAAATGCCACCCACCCCGATAATGGGGACTTTCCCCCGGCTGCTTTGATAGAGAATCTGCAAAGTCTGCAGCGCCCGCTCCCGCAGTGGTCTACCGCTCAAGCCACCGGCCTCGGGAGGGTAAGTCCACCCTTCGGGCCGGCTGATGGTGGTGTTGCTGGCGATGAAGCCATCCAACAATCCCCGGGAGTCTTCTGCCAGGTGGCCGAGTTCCTGAATTTCTTCCCGTTCCAGATCGGGTGCAATCTTGACCAATAGGGGGGGGAGGCGCTGATTGTCCGCCAGATCTTCCCGCACTTTCCGTAGCGCAACAAGCAAGGGCACCAGATTCTCGACACTTTGCAGGGTCCGCAAGCCAGGGGTATTGGGAGAACTGACGTTGATGACCCAATAGTCGGCATAGGGATGCAGGTGTTGCAGTAGACGCTCATAATCGGCAAGGGCCTGTGCCAGGGGGGTATCCTTGTTTTTGCCAAGATTGATGCCCATGGGAACAGAACCCTTTCCCCAGGATCGTAGGCGCCTGGCAACCATTTCCATGCCATCGCTCGGAAAGCCCAGCCGATTGATGATGGCCTGTTCTTTTGGATAGCGGAAGATTCGCGGACGGGGATTGCCGCTTTGGGGGAGGGGGGTGACGGTGCCGATCTCTACAAAGGCAAAACCCATGCTGCAAAGGCTTGGGAGGGCACGGGCATCCTTGTCAAAGCCTGCCGCAAGACCCAAAGGATGGGAAAATTCCAAACCCCATAGAGATTGCTGGAGGATGGGGTCTGGATCGTGCCTGGGCCAGAGCAGGGCGCGGGTCTTGGGCATTTTTGCCAGGGTTTCCAGGGCAAGCAAAGCCATTGTATGGGCCCGCTCGGGCTCCATGGCAAAGAGCCAGGGTTGCCAACTGTGGCGATTCATACCCAGTCCCGGGGGGTAAGAAACTCCTCTTTCAGTCGATCCTCGGGGCTGCCCGGTTCCCCATGCCAGTCATATTCCCAGGCGGCAATGGGAGGGAGTGACATCAGGATACTTTCCGTGCGTCCTCCCGACTGTAGCCCAAAAAGGGTGCCCCGATCATAGACAAGATTGAATTCTACATAACGGCCACGCCGGAGAAGTTGAAAGTGTCGTTCCCGTCCACCATAGGGCATAGCGCGTCGTCGCTGGGCGATGGGAAGGTAGCTCGGCAAGAAACTATTGGCCGCGTCTTCCCAAAAGTCCTGTATGGCTTGTGCATCACCCTGGAGATCATCAAAAAAGATGCCTCCAATGCCGCGCATTTCTCCGCGGTGGCGGATCGTGAAATAGTCGTCACACCAGGCCTTGAAGCGGGGGTAAAAGCTTGGGTCGTGGCGATCACAAGCCGCTTTGAGGGTACCATGGAAGTGTTGTGCGTCCTCCACAAATCCGTAGCAGGGGGTAAGGTCGGCGCCGCCGCCAAACCACCAGGTGGAACCTGCCAGAAAAAAACGATAATTCATATGGACTATGGGTACATAGGGATTGCGCGGATGCAGTACCAGAGAGATCCCCAAGGCATCAAAGGACTGACCGGCGAGTTCCGGGCGCGCGGCGGTGGCGGAAGGGGGCAGGGTGTTGCCATGAACACGGGAAAAGTTTACCCCGGCTTTTTCGAAGAGGTCCCCCTCACTCAGGACCCGGGTACGACCGCCGCCGCCCTCATCCCGATGCCAGAGGTCTTCCTGAAAAGAAGCAGCTCCGTCGGCTTTCGCCAGGGCACTACAAATTTCATCCTGGAGTTGGGTCAGAAAGTCTTCGAGGACGTGGATCTGCGGAAGGGTCATGCTTAGCTCCGAAGGATTTGCCCGGTTCGGGCATCGAGAATTCTACTGGGTCGGCGTTGTCCTCCCAAGCGCGCCGATAGGATCAGGATTCGTCTACCAAAGTAGCGATGGAACTGGGTCAGGGAACGGGCTGGTTTTTTCCCCGCAGGATTGGCACTGGTAGAAACCAGGGGACCACCGAAGGCCAGACAAAGGCGGCGCACCGCAGGGTGGCTGCTGACCCGCAACGCGATTCCCTGATGTTGGCCGCGGATCCATCTGGGACAGTAGCTGGTGGCCGGTAATACCAAGGTCGTTCCTGGCCAGTATTG
The DNA here is from genome assembly GCA_021375695.1 of Candidatus Igneacidithiobacillus taupoensis. GTDB lineage: Bacteria > Pseudomonadota > Gammaproteobacteria > Acidithiobacillales > Acidithiobacillaceae > Igneacidithiobacillus > Igneacidithiobacillus taupoensis. The sequence goes on from JAEPKX010000013.1 coordinate 22,625, forward strand.
CGCGGGATCCAGCGCCAGATCTGTCTCTTTCTTCCAGTAGCGGAGGGTTTGCTGTTCTTTGGCTGCGATCAATATCACCCCCTTGCGTTGGGGTCGTTTTTTGAGGGCCAGGATTTTGGCAAAGGCCCGCCGCTGCCGGGGATCACAACCCAAACCCCAGACCCCTTCGGTGGGATAGGCAACGATTCCGCCCCGGCGCAGGTGGGCTGCTGCCCGGGACAATGCCATTCGCCCAGGACACCGGTGCAACATGCCTAGCGCCTGCTGGCCAGGGCCCGCCAGCCAATGTCCCGTCGCATCTGCAGCCCGGGCCAGGACACCATTCTTGCCAATTCATATACCCGTGCCTGCGCCGCCCCGATGGAAGGCGCCAGGGCTGTGATTCCCAGAACGCGTCCCCCGGCCGTTTGGAACCTGCCCCCATGCCATTGGGTACCAGCATGAAAGATCTTGGCGTTGGGTCCGGGGTCCCGGTCAAGGCCAAGGATTTCCTGCCCAAGCCTGGGTGCGTCCGGGTAGCCAGGTGCGGCCAGGACTACGCATAGCGCCAGTTGCGTATCCCAGTCGAGTTGGGGGGGGAGGGCATCTCCCTGTGCTGCCGTCCAGAGGATGGGGAAAAGATCGGAGCGCAGGCGCATGAGCAGAGGCTGGGTTTCCGGATCTCCCAGACGACAATTGAATTCTAGGACTTTGGGACCTTCCTGGGTAATCATCAGGCCCGCATAGAGAAATCCCCGGTACGGTAGTGCCTCCAGCGACAGGGCCTTGGCCGTGGGGAGCATGATTTCTCGGCGCACCCTTTCGATCATGGCCGGATTCAGGATGGGGGTGGGGGAGTAGGCGCCCATGCCGCCGGTATTAGGACCTAGATCACTGTCCAGCAAGCGTTTGTGATCCTGAGAACCTGCCAGGGGTAGCACCTGTCCGTCGACAACGATGGCAATGAAGCTGGCCTCTTCACCTTGCAGAAATTCTTCAATGACCACCGGCCCCCACGGCAGAAATTGCTCTAGGGCCCGCTGACCTTCGGTAAAATCCTCGGCAATGACCACCCCTTTACCGGCTGCCAAGCCGTCTGCCTTGATGACGGTGGGAAAGGATTGTTGCGCCAAAAAGTGAGACGCGCTAGACAAATCCGTAAAACGACCATAGCGCGCCGTCGGGATGCCATGGCGCTCCATGAAGGCCTTGGCAAAGGATTTGCTACCCTCCAGTTGGGCTGCTGCCTGATTGGGGCCAAAAACGGCTACCCCGGCACGACGCAGATTGTCGGCCACCCCTGCCACCAGCGGGGCCTCTGGGCCGATGACCACCAGATTGACCCCGTGCCGGCCAATGGCCTCGAGTAGAGCAGTAGGATCGAGGGGAGAGATGGGGAGATTATGACACTTGGCCTCGAGGGCTGTGCCCGGGTTGCCGGGAACACAGAGCACGCTTTCCACTTGCGGGGACTGGGCCAGCTTCCAGGCCAAGGCATGTTCCCGACCACCCCCACCCAAGACCATGACTGTGCTCATTGCCTTACTCCTGTTAGCCGTGCCGGAAGTGGCGGGTTCCCGTAAAGAGCATGGCGATCCCATGGGTTTCCGCCGCAGCGATGACCTCTTCATCGCGAATGGAGCCACCGGGTTGGACGATGGCTGTGACCCCGGCCTGCCCTGCGGCATCTACTCCGTCCCGGAACGGGAAAAAGGCATCGGAAGCCAAAACGGCTCCATGCAGATCAAAGCCTAGTTCTGCGGCCTTGGCAGCCCCACAGCGGGCCGCGTCCACCCGACTCATTTGGCCGGCACCAATGCCCAAGGTTCGACCATGGGCAGCATAGACGATGGCGTTGGAGCGAACATGCTTGGCCACCTTCCAGGCAAAAATCAGATCTCGCTCTTCGCTGGCCGAAGGAGTCCTGGAACTGACCAGGCGCCAATGATCTGGAGATTCCTGGACATCGTCGAAATCCTGAACCAAAAACCCGCCCCGCACCCGTTTGAAATCCCAGCCACCTCGCTCCTGCCAAAGTTCGAGGGAGTCGGTGACCATAATCCGCAAATTCTTCTTGCGCGACAAAATGGCCATACCCCCAGGTGTCACGGCGGGGGCCAACAGCACTTCGACGAAGGGTTCCAGCAAGGCTTGGGCCAACTCCTCTTCAATGGGCCGATTGCAGGCAATGACACTCCCGAAGGCCGAGACAGGGTCTGCTGACCAGGCCCTGGCAAAGGCATCGGCAATATCTTTTCCCAAAGCAACTCCGCATGGATTGCCATGCTTGATGATGGCGCAGGCTGGTTCGTGAAATTCCCTGACGAGATTGATCGCGGCATCACTATCACCCAGGTTATTGTAAGACAACTCCTTGCCTTGCAGCTGCTTCGCCTGGCCAAGGCCCCGGTTGCTGCCGTCGCCAAAGAAGGCTGCCCGCTGATGGGGATTCTCTCCGTAGCGTAGTTCCTGCTGTTGCGCAAGCTGCAAGGTGAGGATCTGCGGAAAGGTTGCCGGATGTTCTTGATCTTCCAGATAGCGGGAAAGGTGATTGGCAATGACGCCATCATAACGCGCCGTGTGGGCAAAAACCTTGGCTGCCAGACGAAAACGGAGTTTGCTGCCTACTCCCCCTTGGCTCGCCCGCATTTCCTGCAAGACGGACTCATAATCGTCAGGGTCTACCAGTACCGTGACCCACTGCCAGTTTTTGGCCCCGGCACGCAGCATGGTCGGACCACCGATATCGATCTGTTCGATGGCCTCATCCAGGCTCACCCCCTCCTTGTTTACAGTGGCTTCAAAGGGATACAGGTTGACACACAAGAGATCAATAGCCGGAAAACCCTGGTGGGCCATATCTGCCTGGTGTGCCGGGTCATCGCGCCGGGCGAGCAAGCCACCATGGATCTTTGGGTGCAAGGTCTTGAGACGACCATCCAGCATTTCTGGAAAACCGGTGTAATCACTGACCTCTTGCACCGTGATGCCGGCCTCCCGAAGGAGTCTGGCAGTCCCTCCCGTCGAGAGAATATTCACCTGAAATTCCCGGAGTTGACGGGCAAAATCCACAACTCCCCGTTTGTCGGAAACGCTGATCAGCGCTCGCGTGATTGCACCCATTGTACCCTCAATTCGAGTATGGCTTCTGCCATCGCCATAAGCAAAATAAAAAAGGTACGATCAGGAAACCTGTCGTACCCAAACCTCCTGATGGAGGGAGCGTATCGTTCGGATCGGTGCACCGATCGGATGACTTAATAATAGACCCGATCAGATAACGTTTGCAAGTACTTTGGGTGAAACCAGGAAATACCAGCTATTGCCTGCTTAGACCCCATGGTCTATAGTTCGCATCCGCATCATCCAAGACCCGCTCCCATCGTCTAGTGGCCTAGGACACCGGCCTCTCACGTCGGTAACAGGGGTTCGAACCCCCTTGGGAGCGCCATTTTGATCGACCACTATGCTCCCAATAACATTTTTCCTATATTCTAAAAAAGAACAGGGGTAGTCCGAGCCAGCCCAGCAGTAAGAGAAAGATTCCAAGGGCAGCTAGCATAGACCAGGATCGTGCGCCTAACAGTGCTGGAGGACGTGGATTCGCATCTTTTTGCCAGAGGACCGAGAGATAATAGGCAAAGGAAAGCGTACTCAGTCCCGCTACGATCACGGCCAAGGACTCCTAGAAGTGAGCCCCAAAAGATCGGTACGGTACGCAGTTGCGCTGCGAACTGGATTTTGATGAGCTCATGCCCTTTGGGGCAGCGGCGTCCCAGCGGCTCCGGCAGCGCGGTGAGGTCCATTTGCGCCTGGACCATACCGGCAAAGAAAAAGATGCCTGGCTGTGTCGGCCGGATTCCTGCTGAATGGAAGAATGGTTCATTGGGTGCGATTTCCATAATAGATGCCGGACCGTTCCATAGCCTTCAGCTGCGGACTGGACAAAAAAATCGGCTTCCCGAAGGAAGCCGATTGAATGGTACAAAAAAACCTTAAAAATGAGCGGAAATGCTCCCGTAGACGGTGAAAGGAGCACCAGGCAAAGCCAGGACCTGACCTTGGGAGTTACCACCCAATAGACCACCGCTACTGATATATTCGAACTCATTGTAATGATTGTTGGTGATATTGAGGAAAGTCAGGCTTGCGTCCACATGTTTGAGCATGGGCAGCGTCCCTTGGGTAGGCACTTTGAGGTCAAGTCCCAAATTGAGTGTACCGTAACTTGGCATTTTTTGACTGCTGGGTGCCCCGGTGTTGTTATTGAAGAGGGCTTGAGCTCCTACATATTGATACCAGATGCGTGGTTCGAGCACGGTGCCTGCCACGGGTACTCGGTAATTAAGTCCGATATTGAAGGTCTTGTTCGGGACATTGGAAACCGGTAAACCATCATAACTCACACCGCCGGTTACATAGTGGTCAAATACGGCCTTTTCGAAATTGGCATTCAAAAACGCACTGAGGTTATAGAGTATGTTATCCTCCAAAGCCAGATTTACGCCCTGGTATATGGAGTCGCCGTTGGCATCACCAATATAATTTCCATTGGAATCATAGAGAGGAATATATTGGTTCGAGTAATGGAGATGGTAGAAACTGGCCGTGAACAGAAAATGGTGCAGGAAAGCAGCGTTGTCAAAATGAATCTTGATCCCGGCATTGTAATCTGCGCCCTTTTCCAGCTTATAGATGGGCGATATCTTTTGATACAGGCCGCCTCCACCACCTACGGTTGGTTCCTTGAAGGCTTGCGCATAGCTGGCAAAGACCGCCAGCCATGGGATCGGTCGCCAGTTGAAATCCACCGATGGTTCTACTTGCGTAAAGCTGGTATTGGCGGCTGGCAGTTTCCCCTGATCATTTTGGGGATAGAGGGCGTAGGCTTGGGCAAAATCCGATTGTCCGGCCGGCGTATAATTGGTTTGGAAGTTGACCACACGAACGCCGGGGGTAATGTGAAGATTACTCATGGGCGTGATCTGATCTTGGAAAAACGCCGCAAGGTCGGTCTGGTCAAAATAATCGCTGCGATATTTCGCGTTGGGAACAAAGCGAGTTCCGCCATCGGCCGGATTGTAGAAAGCGTTGCGCGTGTTATAGTGGCTATTGAGGAAATAGCCACCAAAGCTAATGGTATTGAAAGGCAGTTTCGCTGTCAGATAGATCTTGTCACCATAAACAGCGTCGTGGGGATTGTTGTATTCATACAAATTAGCAGGACTACTCAAACCATAGTTATTATAATGAAAGTGCAGACGATGACCATAACGATACCAGATCAGGTTGTGAAGCGACCAGCTTTGATCCAGATCCACATTGAGCTTGCTGTAGAGCAACCACGTGCTGTTGCTATCCTGCTTGTACCAGACATTGTATGGTAGTGAAGAATAAAAACCGCTGGTGCTTTGACTATAGTTGGCGGAATTGGGGGTTCCATCGAAGGTTACCCCTTCATTGGTGACGGGAATGGGAACAGGACGATAACCCGCGCCTTTGGCAAGATACGCTCCAAAAGCAAAGTCACCATTCTGGAAACTTTTTCGGGTCTTGAAAAACCAGGCGTAACTGTAGCTGGGGTTATCAAAACCGTCGGGGCTAGTTCGGTAGCTGTGGGAGGAGCCTGCACCGCCGGCAATGATGGTCGACCAGCCATCGATGTTGCCAGTGCGAATGTTGAACACAATGTTTTTGGCATCATAGCTGCCGTAGGTCAGTTTGATGTCTCCACCGGGTTTGGCCGTGGGTTGCAAGGGGACAAAATTGATCTGCCCACCGATGTTGTTATACCAGCGGTCCTCTGGATTACCGGGTCCATAGGTGATGCCAATGCCTTGCAGGATTCCCGTTTGGGGGACTTGTGGCGATTGCCAAAGGCCCGTGGAAGGGTCCACCATGGGAACGCCATCAAAGGTAACCGACAGGCTGCCATCGTCAATCTGGCCACCCGAGAAGCCCCCCCATCCCTGCTTGATTCCATTGATGCTAATGGAGTTTTTGGTAGCTCCCGTGTTCCCGTAGCTGGAAACCCCAACGCCTGGGGCATAAGAAAGGGCTTGGGCACTCCCTCCAAGAGGTCCAGCAGCGGCAATCTGCTCCTTGTTGAGAATCTTGATGGACTGGCCGGATTGGAAGTTGTTACTTTGGGTCAACGATTGTGCCTCCTGGCTGCCCAGGTAGGAGTCCGCAGTGCTAGTAGCACTCACTTCGCCGATGGAAATTGGGGAGGAGTTTGTTGCTGCAGTTACATTGTCTGCAGCCAGAAGAGCACCGCTATGGAAAAGGCCCGTGGCGAGCAGGGCGATGGTCAGCGTTCGCAAGGACAGTGGCTTTTGCTTCGCATAATGGTAAGCCTTTTGATCTAATGATGCTTTCATGAAATCCCTCATATTGGTAGCAATTGGTGGTGTTCACTGTGTTGGTGGTAATACCACTTAACACCAAGGCATCTTAGCAAAGGAATGTTACAATATTATGAACATTTCATGACAAAACCATGACAAAATCATTTTTCTATTGCCGACCATGACAGCAGGAAAGGTATTTTTCCTTGCTGTGAAACTCATCAACTCCACCGGCATGGGAATTTCTTGATGAATTGCCTAGGTCTTGGAAGGTATAATCTTCGCGAACGAAAGCAACGAGAGAGGGGATACACCGCAGATGACCACAAATTCTACCCAAGGACTGTATCGCTCTTTTGCGGCCATCCGGATACTCTTTGGCCTGGTTTGGCTCATCAATACCTATCTGCAGCTTAATCCAGCCTATATCCATCTCTTTGCCCATAGCCTGCAAGCCGATCTGGTGGCGGGCCAACCGGCCTGGTTGCAGGCCTATGGGGCTTGGACGCTGCACTGGGTTACGATCGTGGGGCCGGCACTGGTGGCAAAGGTCACCATTGTTCTCGATGCGCTTCTCGCAGTGTCTTTGATTACGGGCCTGGGTCTTCCTTTTCTTGCCTGGCTTGGCTTTTTTTACAATCTCTGGCTCTGGTCCACGGTGGGCGGATTGGGTGGTCCTTACACTACGGGGGCCACGGACCCTGGGACTGCCATCATTTATGCCCTGTGTTTCTTGCTGGTGATCTGGAGCCGCAGCTGGCAGGTCTGGAGCTTGCAGCCAAGCCCAGTGCGCTTGCCGCAGGCGGCGGGCATGGAAACGGGCCGTATTGTCTTTGGGCTGTTGTGGGCCTTTGATGCCTTTTGGAAATGGCAACCCTATTTTCTGACCCATGCCGTGACCTACCTGCAACAAGCCCTGCCTGGGGAGCCTGCCTGGATCGTCGCGTATATTTCGTTCTTCATCCATGTCATCAACCTCTTGGGCCCCGTGACTTTTGGGATCGTTGCCGCCCTGATGGAAAGTATCATCGCTTTTTCCCTGCTCACTGGCGTTGCCCTGCGTTGGCTGGTTCCCGTAGGGATTTTCTACAGCCTCGGGGTGTGGACCACCGCTGAAGGTTGGGGTGCGCCCTACCTGCCGGGTATGACCGCCAACAAGGGCGACGTATTGGGCACTACCAATATCTATGTCATTGCCTTCCTTTTCGTTGGCGTATGGGTCTATTTGCGGCCCAGGGTCCAGGAACGTTCCGCCACGAAAACCGCCGTCAGCGCCCCGGCACCGTGAAGTATTCCCGTTGATTCTGGCTGACTTTTTGCCCCGGAAGCGGGATTTTGCTAGGGTAGGCGTCCTTTTGTTGCAAAAAGAGGGGGTCATGGGCAAACACTTTTGGCTAAGTGGTTTTTTGCTTGCGCTACCCATACAGGCCGTTGCTGCTCCGCCACAGGGTTTCAGCGGCGATGTGGGCCTGGGGGCCAGTAGCAGCACCGGGACCAGCCAAGCTTTGAGTCTTAACACCGAAGATGCGTTGTATTGGGTCGGTGGGCCGTGGTCCAACCAAACGCATCTATCTTACAACTACGCACGAAGTGATAGCGAAGTTTCCGCCGATCGCCTGGCGCTTCGCAATGACACCCACTATCTTTTTGATCGCAATACCTATGCCTTGGGCGATGTGGATTACATTCGCAACCACTTTGATGGGTATTACTATCGTGTCAATTTGCTGGCAGGTCTCGGTCATTATTTTTATCCCCGCAAAGACATGCGTCTTAGTGTAGAAGCAGCCGTAGGTGGGCGGCAGGCCCATCTCATTGGGGAAACACCAAGGTTCCTGCCCGTGGTCAGAGTGGGTGCCAAGTATCGCTGGCAGATCAGTAAGGAGGCGCGTTTGCGCGAAGAGGTGCAGGCAATCCTGGTGGATGATGGAGCCAACACCTATCAATCTCGCCTCGCGGTGGATACCCCACTGGTGGGGTCCTTGGGGATGCGGTTTTCCTTTTTGGCCAGTTACAATGCCCAGGTCAGGCCAGGGTTCAAGCCCTTCAATACCCTCACGGCTGTCAATCTCGTTTATCATTTTGGCGATACCCAAAGTAAGGAGACCTAAATGCGTCCTAGCGGTCGTGCTGCTGCCGAATTGCGGCCCATCCAAATTGAGCGGGGTTTTACGAAACACGCCGAAGGTTCGGTGCTCATGAGTTTTGGTGATACCCGCGTGCTTTGTACCGCCAGTATTGAGGAGAAAACGGCGCCTTTCCTGCGAGGTTCCGGCCAGGGATGGATCACTGCGGAATATAGTATGTTGCCCCGTTCTACCCATAGCCGCACGCCAAGGGAAGCCGCCAAGGGCAAAATCGGCGGGCGTACCCACGAGATCCAGCGGTTGATTGGGCGGTCTTTGCGAACTGCCCTGGATTTACGGCTCCTGGGCGAACGGACCATCTGGATTGACTGTGATGTCCTACAGGCCGATGGCGGAACCCGTACGGCCAGTATTACCGGTGCTTGCATTGCCTTGGCCGATGCCATCCAGGTCTTGCTGGAACGTGGTTCTTTGGAGCAAAACCCTTGGCAACATTGGGTGGCGGCGGTTTCGGTGGGCATTTGTGCCGGAGAGGCCGTGCTGGATCTGGATTATGTCGAGGATAGTAGCGCCGAAGTGGACATGAATCTGGTCATGACCGAATCGGGACAATTTGTGGAAATCCAGGGCACCGCCGAAGGCCAACCATTCAGTGCTGGTCAAATGGCTGATTTACTGATTTTGGGCCGCCGCGGTATCGATCAGCTGGTGGCGGCTCAGCGGGCCCAGTTTCCCCATTGGGCATGAATCGTACCATCGTTCTTGCTACCCATAATGAGGGCAAGGTGCGGGAGTTGGAGCCAACCTTACTGCGTTTGGGTTTTCGACTACTGACGATGGCTGCATTGAAGATGGAAAGTCCTCCAGAAACCGGGCAGAGCTTTCAGGAAAATGCCCTGCTCAAGGCGCGGCATGCATTGGGCTACACCAGGCATTGGGTTTTGGCGGAAGATTCCGGTCTAGTTGTTCCAGCTTTGGGCGGTGAGCCGGGTATCTATTCCGCCCGCTACGCGGGACCCCATGCCAGCGATCAGGACAATAACCAATATCTACTGCAGCGTCTGGCCGGACGGGAGGGGCGGGATCGTTCCGCCTATTTTCACTGTGTCATGGTATTGTTTCGTGGCCCGCAGGATGCCGAGCCCCTGGTGGCCGAAGCAAGCTGGCAAGGAAGCATTGCCATGGAGGAATCGGGGCCAGGAGGCTTTGGGTATGATCCTGTTTTTCTTCCTGAGGGTTGCAAGGTCAGCGCTGCTGCATTATCTCCTGCGGACAAAGAATTACGGAGTCATCGGGGGCAAGCGCTGCGCAAGCTCTGCCAGTATCTTTAGGCGTCCGGTGATTCCTCTTCCCAGCCCCCTTCCACGAGCAATTGTCGAAGCTTTCCCAGGGCTCGCACTTGCAATTGGCGGACGGCTTCGCGACTGACCCCCAATTTTTCGGCCACGGCTTCCAAAGTCATGGGGGCATCCCCCTGCAGTCCAAAACGGTAGATCATCACTTCCCGTTGCTTGGCATTGAGTTGCAGCAAAAAACCACGCAAGGCCCTGGCACAGGCTTCCCGATCATATTCCTGGCAAGGGGAAGCCATGAAACCCATGATATGGTCCATTCGTTGGACACCCTCCTGGATTTCCTCATCCAGAGAGGAAACCCGAATATCGGCAAACTCCAGGGCCCGCACGGTACTTTCCCGAACCCCCAATGCCTCTACCCGACGTTGCCGCTGTTCCAGAGGGCTTACGGAGGAATTGCCGGATTGTTCTTCTTTTTGGGTGTGGGCATGGAGGGATTTGGCAAGATAGTCCGGCAAGCGGATGAAACGGGAGCGGATCAAGGCCCGTTGCATGGCTTCCCGTACCCACCAGGTGGCGTAACTGGAAAAGCGCGTGCCGTGGCCCTCGCGGTAGCGTTCCGTGGCGCGCAGGAGTCCCATGTATCCTTCCTGGACCAGGTCATCCTGGCTCAGTCCCTTGTTGCGGTATCCCCTGGCAATGGCCCGAACCAATGGCATGTGGGCGGAGATCAGCGACGCGCGAGCGCCGGCATCCCCTTGGCGCAAGCGGATCAAAAGTGCAGACTCCTGGGATTTGCTCAGGAAAGGACCTGTTTCTTCCTCCGCTGCGGCTTCTTCGGGAATATCCGGCTCCGCTGCTAGGGGAAGGTCTGGAATTTCTGGCTGATGCAGCAGTTCAGGTACTTCTCGGTGGCGGACCTTTGGCATGATGAACCCCGTTGGCGGATAAAGGTGAAGCAATCATCAAAATACTGTGGTTTCCTAATGTTACATAGTTTCTTTTGTTGAACACATTAGGAACTTCTGTGAGCCAGCTGTCAAGGAGATATTCTCTTTTTTGCAACAAGTATCCGCATACCGCCCAAAGTTCTTTGGGGGGAGCTTTTTTTGACTCATTCTTGCTCTGCAGGTATCATTTACTATCTTTTGGATACCTTTTTGGAGAGGAAACGCTTTTCATGCCAACCATTCGCGTCAAAGAAAATGAACCCTTCGAAGTTGCCTTACGTCGTTTCAAGCGCTCCTGTGAAAAGGCTGGCGTGCTCACCGAAGTTCGCCGCCGCGAGTTTTATGAAAAACCCACCGAGGAACGCAAACGGAAGGCGGCAGCAGCTAGGAAGCGTTCCCTGAAGCGCATGCGCCGTCAGCAACTGCGTTTGGTGCGGATGTATTGATGTCCCTGCGCGAGCAGATTCAAGAAGAAATGAAGGCGGCCATGCGCGCCCGAGATAGCGAGCGACTGGGTACCATCCGCATGCTGCTGGCGGCCATCAAGCAGCGGGAAGTGGATGAACGGCGTGAGCAAAGCGATGGCGATGTGCTTGCCGTAGTGGAAAAACTCATCAAGCAGCGCAAGGAGTCGGCTCGGCAGTTCCGCGATGGGGGACGCCCCGAATTGGCTGAGAAAGAAGAGGCCGAAATCATCATTTTGCAAAGCTTTTTGCCGCCCCCCCTCACCCCGGAAGAAATCTCGGCAGCTATTGCTGCAGCAATTGCGGAAAGCGGTGCCAGCAGCGCCCGTGACATGGGCAAAGTGCTGGCGGTTTTGCGTCCGAAAGTGCAAGGGCGTGTGGACATGGCTTTGCTTTCCGAAAAGGTAAAAAATAGTCTGGCTGGATAATGATGGAAACGGCCGATCCGGCTGTTACATTCTTGCAGGATGCCGCCCTCTCTGCCCTGGATTTTTCCAAAATCCGAGAGCATTGGCGTTCGGCCTGTGCCCATGTCTACGGGGAACGTTATGTTGATCATGTGAGCCCCTGGGTTAGTGCCGAGGAAGTCCAGCTCCGTCTGCTCGAGAGTGCCGCAGTGGGGGCTCGTCTCCAGAGCGGCGCCGTTTTACCCCTGACCCCATTACCCGATATTACGGAACTGCTGCACTTGGCAGCCAAGCCCGAGGCACTCCTGTCGGGGTCAGAAATACGACGGGTTATCCTGGTTCTGGAAGCGTTGACAGGTTATGCCGATTTCTGTCAAGGCGCAGGGGGTTTGTTACAAGAGCAAGAGCCTTTACTACGCCCCAATTCCCAGCTCATGGCCCGTTTGCGCGAAAGTATCGACAGTGATGGCATCTTGCTGGACAGTGCAAGCCCCGCATTGGGAAGCTTGCGTTCGCAGCTGCGTCGGCAGCGCAATCAGGTACAACAACAGCTCCAGTCGTTGCTTCGGGATCGTGACCGCCGCGAGATTTGGCAGGAAAACTCCATCGTGCAACGAGGAGGACGCTATGTGTTACCCGTCAAGGCCAATTTCAAAGGTCGACTAAAGGGAATAGTGCACGACCGCTCGGCCAGTGGCGAGACCCTGTTCATGGAACCTTTGGACCTGATCGAAGCCAATAATCAGTTAGTAGAACTGCAAGCTGCCGAGCAGGGAGAGGAAGAGCGCATACTGCGTTCCCTGACCGCCTGGCTTGGGAAGGAAGCCCAGGCATGCGCGATCGCCTTGCAGGTCATGGGAAGAATGGACGCCATTCGTGCTGGCCTGGAGTTGGGTAGCCGCTGGCAAGGGGAGTTTCCCGTCTTTGTCGGCCAGGCTTGTTTTGATCTCCAGGAGCTACGCCATCCATTGTTGATGCTCCATCATGGCGACCGGGTCGTGGCGAATGATCTTGCCCTGGGGAATTCCACCTGGCAAATCCTGATCACGGGTCCCAATACCGGCGGAAAATCCGCTTTGCTCAAGGCGGTGGGGCTTGTTCATCTGCTCACCTTCCTGGGATTACCAGTGCCGGCGCGGGGGCAGGTAGGTTATTTTCGTCAGATTTTCACCGTCTTTGGCGACGCCCAGGATATCCAGGCCGATTTGTCCAGTTTTTCTGGTCAGATGCAGCAGGTGCGCCGCATTTTGGCACTTGCGGATGACCAGAGCCTGGCGCTCCTGGATGAATTGGGTAATGGCACTGACCCTCGGGAGGGGGCTGCGCTAGCCCAGGCAGTGGTTGCCGAATTGGGCCGCCGCCGCTGTCGCACCTTGCTCAGCAGCCACATGGCCGTTCTCAAACGCTATGCCCTCCAACAGGAGGGGGTCCAACTGGGAGGGATGGGCTTTGATCTGGAAAGCCTACGCCCTACCTACCGTTTGCAATTGGGAGTGGCTGGCTCCAGCCAGGGATTGCGAATCGCTCGGCGGATCGGCTTACCGCCGGTGGTATTGGCCCAGGCCGAAGCCCTCCATGCAAGTGAGCAGGAGAACTGGGAAGGTTGGGAGGCGCGCCGGGAAGCCCTGTTGCAGGAGGCAGAGGAAAAGCTGGCCCAAGCGCGACAGTTGGTCCTGGAGCAGGAAACCCTCCGCAGTCAGGCCGCCAAGGAATTGCAGCGGGTGGCCGAAGAGCGTCAACGGGCCGCCCGTATGGAACAGGTAAAATGGGAACAGTTACTTCGGGATGCCCGCCAACAGGTCCGCACTGCCATCGCTACCCTCAAACAGGGCCGCAATACCCAGGCAGTGAGCGCGCTGCTGGATGATTTGGACAAGCGGATGCCCAAACCCCCGGAAGATACCGTGCCTTTGCCTGTTGTGGGTGAGCGGGGACTGTTTTTGCCACTGCGTGTTCCCGTTGAAATCCAGCGGGTGGATCCTGCCGCCGGGCGCTTGCAGATCGCTGTGCGGGGCAAGCTGCTCTGGATTCCTGCGGCTCAGTTCCAACCCGATGCCAAGCTACAATTACCCAGGGAGCGTGGTCGCAGCCAGTACGCAGCGCCGGAAGATCAGCCTTGGCGCCTGGACCTGCGTGGTCAGCGTCGGGAGGAGGCAGAGCTTACCTTGTTACGCTATGTAGATGATGCCATTGCCGCTGGGAGGGGGCAGATTGTCATCCTGCATGGGACGGGCGATGGGATTCTTGCCGAGATGGTGCGGACCTTTGCCAGGGAGGATCCGCGTGTCCTGGCCTGGCGCATGGCCACACCCGAGCAAGGCGGTGGCGGCGTGAGCGAGCTGGAACTACGCTGAAATATGGCCAGATTTTCGCGGGAGATTATCGATAGCGTTCTCGAACGAACCGACCTGGTACGGCTGATTGAATCGCGCCTATCGCTCAAAAAAAAGGGCAAAGACTACTGGGCTTGCTGTCCATTCCATCAAGAGAAAACCGCCTCATTTTCCGTGAGCCCGGATAAACAGATTTACTATTGTTTTGGTTGTCATGCCCATGGCAATGCCCTGGACTTTCTGATGAATTACGAGCGGCTGGATTTTCTGGAGGCATTGGAAAGCCTGGCGGAACAGGCTGGCGTCCCATTACCAAAAGAGCCAGGGTCGGCAGCCACGCTTCCAGATCAGTCCAGTGCTTTGCGCAAGGCCCTGGAAGAGAGTCTTGCGCTCTATCGGGAAGCCTTGTCCCAGCATCCCAAGGCTGCTGCCTACTGGGATTCCCGTGGCGTCAGCCCAGACAGCCGGGAGGTTTTTGCCTTGGGCTATGCCCCGCCCGAAGAGCTGATCTTGTCCCGACTTGGTCGGCAGCGGGAGAAACGGGAGCAGTTGGTAGCCGCAGGAGTACTGGGGATTGGGGAGGGGGGACGGTATTATGAGCGTTTTCGGGGCCGGGTGATTTTTGCCATCCGGGACGCCCGTGGCCGTTTGTGCGGGTTGGCCGGAAGAAGCATGGATGGCCGCGAACCCAAGTATCTCAATTCTCCAGAAACTCCCCTGTATCACAAGGGCCAAATCCTCTATGGACTGGATCGGGCCCGGGCCGGAATCCGGCGTTTGGGAAAGGCGCTGCTCGTAGAGGGGTATCTGGATGTCATAAGTTTGCATCAAGCGGGCTTTGACAATGCTGTAGCTGCCAGTGGTACGGCCTTGACCGCCATGCAGTTGGAGAATTTGTTTCGGGCCAGTCCAGAACTCATTTTGTGTTTTGACGGGGATCAAGCCGGACGGCTCGCAGCGCAAAGGGCAATTGCATTGAGTCCGGAACATTTGCGACCTGGTCGCCTGTTGCGGGTTCTCTTGCTGCCCAATGGCGAGGATCCGGATTCCTTGATCCGACAACAAGGGTCAGATGCCTTTGCTAAGCTCCTGGAATCAGCACGGCCGGCCCTGGATTTTTATTTGGAAGTTCTGCAAGACAATTTTGATCTTACGCGAACGGATGAGCTCGCACAGTTCCGCCGCCAAGCCCGGGAATTCGTTGGCAGGGTTGCGGATGCGGATTTGCGGGAGGTCCTCATCGAGCGATTGGCAGCAATTCCAGGAGTGCGTCTGCCCCGAAAACGCCCCCAGGCGCCCAGGATCGTGGCCCCGAACCACCCGCAATGGCGGCAGGAATGGGCCCGGGTGTTGGCACTGTTCCTGGCCTTTCCAGCAGCCCCGGCCTGGCAGCAGGTGGACCAGACATTATTGGCCCGTCATGCCGACGAGAGAGAAGAGCTTCAGGCCTTGCAACGCGCCCTTGAAATTTCCGCGAATCTACACCATCTAACACCTCAGTCGTTGTGCCTGGCTCTGGCCAAAGAGGCAGATGGGGAGAAGTTTTTGGCTCTCAGCGCGGTTTTTTCTGGAGAGCTCTGGAGCGAGACCATGGTGGAAAGTACTGTGCAGTGGATCAATGGTGAACTTTCCCGACTGCGAAGTGTTGCATTGGGGCGCTTGGGCGATCGACTGGGTCCGGGGGCCCTGTCCATCGAGGAGCGCCAGGAGTTGCTCCGGCATCTGGGACGAAAGAAGCGTCCCAAGACGGTCAAGGGGGCTTGAAAAAAAGTGGGAAACCATCTTTTCGAGTGGCTATGTTTTTCTTTATAATGATCGGCTTTCCGTGCCGTTGGACCAGCTATGCGAGAAACTGAACAAACCTTGGACGTAGAATCTCAACGTTCTGAATTCAAGGCCCTGATTGCCAGAGGAAAAGAGCAGGGCTACCTGACCTATCGGGAAATCAACGATGCCTTGCCCGAGGATTTCTTTGATCCGGAGCAGATGGAAAACGTCATTTCCATGATCAACGACATGGGGATCGAGGTCTTTGAAGATGCCCCTGAAGACGACAGTTTGCTTTTGGAGGACAACGAGGGTGGGCCAGGAGTTGCTTCGCCGGAAGTCGAAGAGGCTGCCGAGGAGGCCCTCGCCGTAGTCGAATCCGATATGGGTCGGACCAGCGATCCCGTGCGGATGTACATGCGCGAAATGGGTAGTGTGGAGTTGCTGACCCGGGAAGGGGAAATCGAGATTGCCAGGCGCATTGAGGATGGTCTCATGCAGGTTCTGCGCGCCGTTTCTACCTGTCCTACCACCATCGAAATCCTGCTGGAAGCAGCGCGCAAGGTCGAGAATCATGAGTTGCGATTGGATGAACTCGTGGATTCGTTTATCGACCCCAATGCCATCGATGCTGCCGCCAGTGAGGATGAGATTGCCATTGCTGGTGCAGAAGATGGGATTGGCGATGAGGATGAGGAGGATGTCGAAGACGGTTCCTTGGCAGAGGTAGACAAGGGGCCGCAACTGGAAGAGGCGCTGGAACGTTTTGCCGCCATTCGCGCTGACTACGAGGCGCTCATGGCGCTGCGTGCTGCCGGAAAAGAGCGGGACGCAGAGTATCAGGCCCAACGGCAAGTCCTTGCCAATCGTTTTCTGGAAATCAAGCTCAATTCCCGTCAAATCGATCTCATGGCCGACGCCCTTCGTTCACTCATGGAAGAAGTCCGCCAGGCAGAGCGGGAAATCATGCATATCTGTATTGATCGCGCCAGTTATCCGCGCAAAGACTTTATGCGTAATTTTCCAGGTCGGGAAGCTGATTTGACTTGGGTGGATGAACAGATTGCCAAAGGGGGCAGTTATGCTCCCAAACTGGCAGCGCATCGTGAAGAAATCCTGGCGGTCATGATGCGCATGCAAAGCATCGAGCAACGAGCTGGTTTGCCCATCGCCGAGATCAAAGAAGCGAGCCGGCTGATGTCCATTGGTGAGGCCAAGGCGCGGCGCGCCAAGAAAGAAATGGTCGAGGCCAATCTTCGTTTGGTCATTTCTATTGCCAAAAAATACACCAATCGGGGTTTGCAGTTCCTGGATCTGATTCAGGAGGGCAACATTGGACTCATGAAAGCAGTCGATAAATTCGAGTATCGACGCGGGTACAAGTTCTCCACTTATGCAACCTGGTGGATTCGTCAGGCCATTACCCGGAGTATTGCCGATCAGGCGCGAACCATCCGGATTCCGGTCCACATGATCGAGACCATCAACAAGCTCAACCGGATTTCCCGCCAGATGTTGCAAGAAATGGGTCGGGAACCCAGCCCCGAAGAGTTGGCCGAGCGCATGGAAATGCCTGAGGATAAAATCCGTAAGGTACTCAAAATTGCCAAAGAACCCATTTCCATGGAAACACCCATTGGTGACGATGAGGACTCGCATTTGGGAGATTTCATTGAGGATCGAAATGTTCCTGCTCCCACCGATTCGGCCATCAACGCGGCCATTCGGGAAGTGGTGGAAGACTTGCTCGATACGAGTCTCACGCCGCGGGAGGCTAAGGTTCTGCGCATGCGTTTTGGTATTGGGATGAATACGGATCATACCCTTGAGGAAGTGGGTAAACAGTTTGATGTGACCCGTGAACGGATTCGCCAGATCGAAGCCAAGGCATTACGCAAATTACGCCATCCTTCTCGCTCTGAGCGATTGCGGAGCTTTGTTGACGGCGAAATCACCATCAATTCCTGATACCATTTGCCCGGCCCATTGGGTTAGTCCCATGGGCCCCCTTGGGCCTGTAGCTCAGCCGGTTAGAGCAGGGGACTCATAATCCTTTGGTCGCGGGTTC
>JAEPKX010000014.1:0-15485 GCA_021375695.1 Candidatus Igneacidithiobacillus taupoensis
CGTCCTCGCGCAAAAACTGGCGCAGCAACACCAGCCGCGGGTACATCATGCACAGCCAGCGGTCGTGGCGGTCGAGCGTTTCGCCTTCCTTGCCCACCACTTCGCCCAGCCACTTGCGAATCTCCGGGCTGTTGACGTTGTCGTTGTACACCCAGCCTTCGTTGCCGGTGTTGTACGGCGGGTCGATGTAGATGCACTTCACCTGGCCCGCGTAGCGCGGCAGCAGGGCTTTGAGCGCATGCAGGTTGTCGCCCTGCACGATGAGGTTGCCGCTGTCGGCGTCGCCGCAGGACAACTCGGGCACCGGCTCCAGCAGGCGATAAGGCACCTCCTTGTGGTGTTTGACCACGGCGTCTTTGCCGATCCAGTGCAGTGTGGGCATGCAGGGCCTTGTTGCTATTCTTGTAGAGTGGCCCTGGGGCCAGACTGGGGAGGGGTATGTGGCGTCATCCTTGGCCGGGGCCCCGGCTCCCTGCTTTGGGTCATTGGGCAGGTATGAGCGAAGGTGAAACGCCCGTAAAGACAGTGTGTTACAGCGCGCTGCTGGCTGTTTGGGGCACCGTCCTGGCGCAAGGCGGGAAGACAGGCCCGACATCGAACCAAAGCCAAGCCGGCTTGACAAAAATGCTGCTCAAGGTAGACCACTGAATTGAGATCACTGCCTGTCGGCTTTGAACCTAACGGGATCTCGGCTCCTGAACCCGCGTAGCGAATCGGTGATCTTTGTTTTTTTCGGGCTGCCGTCACGGGTCACCTCCCGGCAAGCGGGAGCACGCAGCCCGCGACCATACCGGCGAAATCGATTTCGTTGCGCAATTCCTCAGGTAGCGATAGGCTACCGAGCATAAGGTGACGCGCACGGACATTCGCGGATATCAGGACATCCGAATTGGCTTTGTCGCAATACAACTCGAACTTCATCGCTAATCCTCCCAGATCAATCCAGCACGATCAGAAACCCGTTGGCCAGTGCCTCCGGGCGAACGACGCGGTTGTCCGGGCTGCGGTGCCTCTTGACCAGGCCGTGTTGCTCCAAATGACGCAGAGTGCGCGACAGGTTGCTGGCCGCCCGGCCAGACTACTCGGCGAGCTCGAGCACCGTGCGCGGTTGCCACTCCTGCATCAGGCGCAGCAGAGCGCGGTTTTCGTCCGACAGCAGGCTGGACAACTGCCGCCAGGAAACGAACCAGACAGTGGGCGTGGGGACGTTGGCATCATCGACTGCCCGACGATTGGATTGGGGCGGAAAGTTGCCAATCACAGTGCGCATGCCTGGGTTCCGCGTTGTGATTTCGAGATGCTACCACCCAAGCATATTATCCGTCACCGTTTCTGTCGGATTTCGAGGTACGAACCGCAAATCCTGCAAACCTTGTTTTTAGGTCGGAAGGAAGCGCAATGCTGCGCTATCGCCTCCCGGATTGGACTATCGCCTGGAAGGGCGTCTGGCGCCTGGAGCACATATGCGTGCTCCGGCCATAACAATAGGCGCTGACCCTCGTCACCACCATCACAGGCACTGGCCCTACGTGACAGTAGTGATGGTCGTGACGGTCGCAGCTTATGGTTTACACCGACCAGCACACAGATATGCCCTGGCGGTCCGACCGTCATACACCGTCAGACTCCTGCATCCACGCCGGAATATCTCGCTGGCCGTGCAACACGCGCCAGACGTCGATGTGGTCCGAGTGCTCGACGTAAAACACATGGTGCGGGTAGCCCTTCAGCGGCCAGGCGCGCAGGCCCGGCAGGTTGAGTTCATGGGCGTAGCGTGGTGAGCCCGTAGCGGGGTGGCGACCGATGTGGCCGTAGGTCTTCTCCAATGCATCGACGAAGCCTATTGCCACGACTTCACTCGCCTCACTCAGGTAGCAGGCGACCGCCTCGTCCACATCCCGATTGGCCTGCTCA
The DNA here is from genome assembly GCA_021375695.1 of Candidatus Igneacidithiobacillus taupoensis. Lineage (GTDB taxonomy): Bacteria > Pseudomonadota > Gammaproteobacteria > Acidithiobacillales > Acidithiobacillaceae > Igneacidithiobacillus > Igneacidithiobacillus taupoensis. The sequence continues at coordinate 1,915 of JAEPKX010000014.1, forward strand.
CGCGGGATGACTGCCTTGGCCTTCACGCCTTGGCAGCAGGTTTTGCGGCCTTGCGCACTCGGTCACGCAGTCCGTCGAAGTAGCTGGCATCGGCGGGGGCCGCCGGGGCCGAGGTGGCTGCGGCCAACAGCAGGTTGCGCAGTTGCAGGTGCTCCTGGTCCTTGCGGATCAACTCGCGCACGTACTCGCTGCTCGTACTGTAGCCGCGCTGGCGGACCTGTTCATCTACGAAGGACTTCAGGGTATCGGGGAGAGAGATGTTCATCGTGCTCATGGCGTAAGCGTAGATTCTTTGGCAAAATTTGGCAAGACCCTTATTCCAACCCACTGAAAGAAGGCATTCACATCCACCCCGAACATCTGCCTGCGCTACTGGTACCTGGCTGACCAAATCCGCATTGATGACGCCGTTGCCCTGTAATGTGGCGTGGAGCTTGCAGTGCTCGCCAGTCTGCAACCCGAGACCCAGTGCATGAGTGCCAAGCGAGCCGCCCTGGTCTGTTCAACAGCGTGCCAAAGTGACCAAGTGCAGAACCGAAAACGCTGAAAACAGGGCGTCTCGACGGACAGCCACCCGCAGCAATATTGGCCAGAACCCCGCGCCACGCGGGGATGAGCGCAAAGGAAAAGGGCCCGGAGATGGTCCGAACCCTTGTGTATGGTGGAGGCGGCGGGAATTGAACCCGCGTCCGCAAGACCTAGACCACCGGATCTACATGCATAGTCCATCTATTGGGTTTTAACCGGCAACGACTCCGATGGACAGGATGCGTTGCCAGCGATTCGGCATTGCTTTAGCGCGGGATCCACCGACCAGATCCAGCGCGATTCTCTGTGTGGTCGACCCCCTGCGGACCTTGCGGTCACCGGGCCCAGAGAACAACCCGGGCAGAGGGCTCACTGCTTACGCAGCGAGGGCGTAATTGCTGTCGTTGGCAATTATGACGTTGCGATCAGTTTTAAGAGCGAACCGCAGCTCTGCATGCACCGAAGGCTTCGCGACCTGCGTCGAAGCCGGTCGCCCCCTTAACTAAATAGACTATAGCGATATTCCCTTAGTTCCGAAAGGGTCCAGAGCTTACCCTGGAGATTTATTGCATCTTGTCCATTAGATCCCGAAGTTCATAGAGCAGTTCCAGGGCGCGCCGTGGTGAACATTGATCAGGATCCAATTCGGCCAGGCGCACCATTGCCGGATGTGGTTGGGGTGCAAAGAGAGACAATTGCTGCTGCTGGCTGACCGTTCTGGATGTAGCCGTCGCCGCGCTTTCTTCCAGGTTTTGGAGACGCTCGCGCGCCCGCAGCACGACGGGCTCAGGAATCCCGGCCAAACGAGCAACGGCTAGACCATAGCTTTGGGTAGCGGGACCCTCCCGGACCTGATGAAGGAAAGTTACCCGTTGTTCCTCAGCGATGGCATCCAGATGGACATTGGCACAACCAGGATGCTGGAGTTCGGTCAGCTCAAAATAATGGGTGGCAAACAAGGTGAAGGCACCTATACGCAGGAGTTCTTCGGTAGCTGCCCAGGCCACGGCGAGGCCATCGTAGGTGGCGGTGCCGCGCCCGATTTCATCCAGAATGACCAGACTGTTTGCCGTGGCGCCACGAAGGATTTCTGCAAGTTCCTGCATTTCCACTAAAAAGGTAGAACGACCGCCGGCTAAATCGTCACTCGCCCCAATGCGCGTAAAGATCTGATCGATGGGGCCGATGGACGCCTGTTGGGCCGGGACCCAGGAACCGACATGGGCAAGGAAAACCAATAATGCCGTTTGCCGCATGTAGGTGGATTTTCCCCCCATATTGGGGCCGGTGATCAGCAGCAGACGTCGTTGTTGGTGGAGGGATAGATCATTGGGGACAAAGGCGGCTCCCAACTCCCCCTCTACCAATGGATGGCGACCTTGCTGGATGGTAAGGACGTTTTCGCTGGTAAACTCCGGCGCAGACCAGCGTAAGGTCCGTGCCCGTTCGGCAAAATTAGCCAGGACGTCCAGTTGGGCAATCTGCTGCAGCAGGTCTTGCAAGGGGGCCACCAGGGCCGCAATCTGTCGTTGTAGCTCGTCAAACAACAGGCGTTCGCGCGCCAATGCGCGCGCCTCCGCCGAAAGGACACGGTCTTCGATGCTCTGCAGGGGGGGAATGCTATAACGTTCGGCATTTTTCGTGCTTTGCCGACGGCGGTAATCAGCAGGCAGGGTACCGGTGTAGCTGCGCGGTATTTCAATGAAATAGCCCTGGACGCGATTGAACTGGATCCGTAGGCTGGGAATGCCTGTGCGGGCCTGTTCGTGGGCTTCCAGGGCAGCCAGCTCGGTACTGGCATGGACTTCGGCGTGGCGAAGCTGGTCCAGTTCGGCATCGAACCCCTCCCGGATCATGCCACCATCACGAATGCTGGCAGGGAGCTCGTCTACCAGCGCTCTTTGCAAGAGCTTTTGCAGGTCGTGGAGATCGGGGAGTTCCAAGCGAAGATCCGTACCCAAGGAGGCAGTAGAGATTTCGGTCAGCACCTCTTGCAGCCCGGGAAGCCGTTCCAAAAAACGCCGAATCTGACCCACATCCCTGGGGCTACCCCGCAGCAAGCTGATCCGGGTCAGGGCCCGTTCCACATCGCTCAATCCGCGAAGATTTTCCTGCACGGGCAAATGCCGACCACCCGCCACCAGGGCAGCCACCTTCCCATGGCGTTTCTCCAGTTCCTCCCCCTGGCGTAGCGGATGCTGTAGCCAGCGGCGCAACAGCCGCGCCCCCATGGGGGTTTGGCAGTGTTGCAGCAAAGCCCAGAGACTGGGTCCTCCGGTATCACGGGAAGGAAAAATCTCCAGCGCGCGCAACGCAGTATTGCTGATGCCCAGTTCTTGCTCCGGCCGTTCGGCAATGATCTTTTGCACCTGGGCAAGGCTGCCCTTGAGTCTCGACTCGGCATAGGCGAGGAGGGCGCCGGCGGCGCGCAGTCCCAAGGGGTGGGCCGCGACCCCAAAGCCCTGCAGAAGGGATTGGGAAAAATAGCGTTCGAGGATTTGTCGGGAAAATACAAGGCCAAAGTTTTCCCCATCGATGAACTGACTGTGGGGCAGGGGAGGATCAGCCTGGTAGGGGTGGGGAAGCAGCAACTCCGCGGGCTTCAGTTGGGCAAGGCGGTCCCAAAGTGCGGCCTTTTGCTGCCAATCCTGAATGCGCAGTTCGCCAGTTGCCACCGACAGGATTGCCAGGCCAAATCGTTCCCCGGAGTCAGGATACAGGGCAGCCAACAGGGCTTCCTCCTCGGGCTCCAGGAGTGAGGAATCCACGAGGGTCCCCGGAGTGATGACCCGGGTGATGACCCGCTCCACCGGGCCTTTGGCCACATTGGGGTCGCCCATTTGCTCGGCGACGGCAACCTTCTTTCCGGCCCGGACCAATCGCGCCAGATAGCTCTCGGAACTGTGAAAAGGCACGCCGGCCATGGGAATGGGGGAACCTGCGCTCTGGCCACGAGTGGTTAGGGCAATCCCCAAAATGTTGGCCGCCTCTTCTGCGTCTTCGTAGAAGAGTTCGTAAAAATCTCCCATCCGAAAAAAGAGCAGGGCATCGGGATTTTCTGCTTTGAGCGCCAGATACTGACGCATCACGGGGGTGTGACCGTTGCTGTTTTTGGGATCAGTCATGTACCGGAGTCTGGTCTCTGCGATCTGTCGTGGGTTGCTAGCCTTGGTCAGCCGATTTTGTGACTGTTGGCGCAACTGCGCAACAAATCCAGCTAATGCTATGCTACAGTGGATTGGGCAGGGTCTGGACAACCCAGGGGCACTTGGATGGATTGGCTGCAAGCATGCAGAAAGGGAGGCGTTTTCTGACGGAAAACCGAAGCAATCCGACCGTAGAGGAACCAGTTTTACCCAAGGAAAGGGAAACTGTCATGACGGCCAAAGCCAGCGTGTTTGCGCAGGTTTTTCCGGTTCCCGCTAGGGACCATTGGTCCACCCAGGGCCTGCGTCCGCGCTCCATAACCCTCTCTGTCGCTCCCATGCTCGATTGGACAGATCGTCACTGTCGCGCTTTTTTACGCCTGGTTTGTCCCAGTTGTGTACTGTATACGGAAATGCTTACGACTTCGGCCATTTTGCGGGGACGCGATCCCCATCGGTACCTGGCCTTTAGCCCTATGGAGCAACCGGTGATCCTGCAACTGGGTGGGGATGATCCCAACGCCATGGCCCAGGCGGCCCGCATTGCCCGCGACTACGGGTACAGCGGCCTCAATCTCAATGTCGGTTGCCCCTCGGCGCGGGTGCAGAAGGGCCGTTTTGGCGCATGCCTGATGCGCGAGCCGACCCTGGTGCGGGAGATCCTGGATGCCCTGGCCAGTAGTGGTTTGCCGGTGAGTGTCAAGCATCGACTGGGCCTGGATCGCGAAGAGAGCTACCGGGGCTTGGCAAGATTTGTCGAGACGGTAGCCCAGGGACAGTGTCAACATTTTATTGTCCATGCCCGCAATGCCTGGTTGCAGGGCCTCAACCCCGCCGCCAATCGGGAAATCCCGCCCTTGCGCTGGGAGTGGGTGCAGCAACTCAAGAAGGATTTTCCCATCCTGCGCATTGAGCTCAATGGTGGTCTGCGCTCGGTGGAAGATGTCCTGCAGGTACGAGAAGGAGTGGACGGGGTCATGCTTGGCCGGGCTGCCTATCATTCCCCATTGCTCCTGGGCTCATTGGAGCGGACCCTGGGATATCGGAGCAGTGAGCCCAATGTGGAGGAAATATGGAACGGGCTGCTCGGCTATGCCGAGACCTGGGGCGAGCGGCTGCCAGCACCGCGTTTGACCCGTCATCTGCATGGCCTCTACTACGGGCACCCGGGCGCCAAAACCTGGCGGCGGCTTTTGGGGACCGTCCGCCCCGAGGAATCTGCCAGAAGCGCTTTGATCCGTTTACGAAAAGAGTTGCTGGCTTGGCAAGTGGCCGACGCCGGGTTCCTGGCCCCATGAGTGACTGGGTGGCATTTGATCTGGACGGAACCCTGACTCGTCGGGAAACATTAGTCTATTTTTTGCGCATGTATCTGGGGGAGCGACGGGCCATGGCCTTGCTGCTGCGCGCAAGCCCCATGATGCTGGGCTACGCCCTGGGCTGGCGCAGCAACACCGAGGCCAAGGAATTTGCCCTGCAGCACTCCCTGAAAGGCTGTCATCTGGAGGATCTGGAACCCGTTGCCGAGCTTTTTGCCCGGAAAATTCTCCCGAACTTGCTGCGCACCCCGGTCTTGGCCAGGATGCGGGAGCATCAACGCCTGGGTCATCGACTGGTCTTGGTCACCGCAACTCTGGAGCTTTACGCCCGCCCATGGGCCCTGGCGCAGGGATTCGAGGCGGTCTTGGGCACGCGCCTCGAACTCGATGCCGAGCAGAAACTCACGGGCCGCCTGGCGGGAGCCAATTGTTGGGGGCCTGAGAAGACTCGGCGCCTACGCGCGGATCTGGGGATCACCCAGCTGCGCTATGCCTATGGTAACAGTCGTGGTGATCGGGAAATGCTGGCCCAGGCCGTCCACCCCATTTGCATTCACCGGGCCAATGACTATGGGCGTTTGCTGACACCCTTAGGGGTCTTGGACTGAAGGTTGATCGGCATTCTCGGAAGCAAGCAGAAAATCCAGGAAACGTTGACTAATGGCCGATAGTTGTTTGCCCCGGCGATGTACCGCATGCCATTTCCGCAAAATAGGAAAGCCCTCCACGTCGAGGATGCTCAGATCACCAGTGGCTACCTCGGCGGCAACGGTGTGTCGGGCGAGGATCCCCAAACCTAAGCCCCCAGCCACCAGCTGTTTCACGGCTTCATTGCTACTTAAGGTCATGCGCGTTTGCAAGCGGATGCCTCGTTCGGCCAAAAAGTTCTCGGCAGTGAGCCTTGTTCCGGAACCCGCTTCCCGGAGGATGAAGGGTTCCGTGGCAAGACGCTGCAGAGGGATCTGCTCTTGTTGTGCCAACGGGTGCGCAGTGGCGGCGACGACCACAATGGGATTGTCGAGAAAGGCATGGGCAACCCCATCGATTCCGTCTGGTACCTGACCCATGATATAGAGATCATCCACATTGTCCCGCAGCCGCTGGAGCAAGCTCACGCGATTGACAATCTCCAGATGCGCCTCGATGCCAGGATGAAGACCGCAAAATGCACCCAGTAAACGAGGGGCAAAATATTCAGCGGTGGAGGTAATGCACAGGTGCAACTGCCCCCGTTCCAGGTTTTGCTGGGCGGCCAGGTCGCCTATGAGCCGCTCCAGGCGTTGCTGGACTTCGGTTCCGGCCTGGGCGACCAGGACCCCGGCTGGCGTCAAGAAGAGCTTTTTGCCAATCTGTTCGTACAGGGTGACGCCAAGATTCTCGGACAGTTGCTTGATTTGCAAAGAGAGTGCAGAGGGGGTCTGGAATAATTCCGCAGCCGCCTTGCTCATGCTAAGATGCCGGCTCAACACGGAAAAGATGCGCAGTTGATGTAAGGTTACCTGACGAACAGTCAATGTTTATACAATTCCATAAGGTATCGTTAAATAACATTTACTTTACCCTATGTTTTAGCCTCAGTACAGTAATTCCTGCAAGCTTTCGTGCAGGCCAAGTTGCAGTAAGACTTTTTAGGAGGGATCTATGGCTGGTAAATATGAAGCCGGCGTGAAGGAGTACCGCCAGACGTATTGGGCTCCAGACTACGTGCCGTTGGACTCGGATCTGTTGGCGTGTTTCAAGATTGTGCCACAGCCCGGAGTGGATCGGGAAGAAGCTGCCGCCGCCGTGGCTGCAGAATCTTCGACAGGCACCTGGACCACGGTCTGGACCGACCTGCTTACGGATTTGGACTACTACAAGGGTCGGGCGTACCGCATTGAAGATGTTCCTGGTGACGATACGGCATTCTATGCCTTCATTGCCTACCCCATCGATCTCTTTGAGGAAGGCTCCGTCGTCAACGTTTTCACCTCGCTGGTGGGTAACGTGTTCGGCTTCAAGGCGGTGCGTTCCCTGCGACTGGAAGATGTTCGCTTCCCCCTTGCCTTTGTCATGACCTGTAACGGTCCTGCCCATGGAATCCAGGTGGAGCGCGACAAGCTCGACAAATACGGTCGTCCCTTGCTTGGTTGCACCATCAAGCCCAAGTTGGGCCTCTCGGCCAAAAATTACGGCCGTGCCGTCTACGAGGCCCTCCGGGGTGGCCTGGACTTCACCAAGGATGACGAGAACGTCAACTCCCAGCCATTCATGCGCTGGCGTGACCGTTTCCTGTTCGTGGCCGATGCCATTCACAATGCCGAGGCCCAGACTGGCGAGCGCAAGGGTCATTATCTGAACGTAACTGCGCCTTCTCCCGAGGAAATGTACGAGCGTGCCGAGTTCGCCAAAGAACTGAACATGCCCATCATCATGCATGATTTCTTGACGGGCGGTTTCTGCGCCAATACGGGTCTGGCCCGCTGGTGCCGGAAAAATGGGCTGCTCTTGCACATCCATCGGGCCATGCACGCAGTCATCGACCGGAATCCGCACCACGGTATCCATTTCCGCGTACTGACCAAAGCCCTACGTCTGTCCGGTGGTGACCATCTCCATACTGGCACCGTGGTCGGCAAACTGGAAGGAGATCGGGCCTCTACCCTGGGCTGGATCGATCTGCTGCGGGAATCCTACATCCCTGAAGACCGGAGCCGGGGTATTTTCTTTGACCAGGATTGGGGCTCCATGCCGGGTGCCTTTGCCGTTGCCTCCGGTGGTATCCATGTCTGGCACATGCCCTCCCTGGTGACCATCTTTGGCGATGATTCCGTTCTGCAATTTGGTGGCGGTACCTTGGGACATCCCTGGGGCAATGCAGCGGGTGCTGCAGCCAACCGGGTAGCCCTGGAGGCCTGTGTCGAAGCCCGGAACCGGGGCATGGAACTGGAGCGGGAAGGCAAGGAAATCTTGACCAACGCTGCCCGCCACTCGCCTGAGCTGAAAATTGCTCTGGAGACCTGGAAGGAGATCAAGTTCGAGTTCGATACCGTTGACAAGCTCGACGTCCAGAACCGTTGATCTCTTTGCAAACCCATTTGCTTCGGAAAGGAGTTGGTCATGGCTGAAGTCCAAGATTACAAGCAGGTTCGGCGCTACGAGACTTTCTCGTATCTTCCCCCAATGTCGGCGGAGCAGATTCGCGCCCAGGTGCAGTATATCATCGCCCAGGGTTGGAACCCGGCGGTAGAACATGTGGAACCCGAGCGTTCCCTAAACCATTACTGGTATATGTGGAAGTTGCCGATGTTTGGCGAACGGAATGTCGATGCCGTCCTTGCCGAACTGGACGCTTGTCGGCGGGAATATCCCAAGCACCTGGTCCGCTTGATCGGTTACGATAATTATACCCAGAGCCAGGGTCTAGCCTTTGTGGTGTATCGCGGTTCCTGAACGCAGATCGTAAGCTTGGCACCCGGTTTCCTGCCGGGTGCCAGTGACAGGGGGATATCTGTATGACAGATAATACGGTTTCTGGCCGTTTGCATGGCCGGGCTTTGGCGCAGGAGAAACGGCGTCAGCAGGCAATGCGCAAGCAAGGTGGTGCTTCTGGCTCCACTGTCGTGCCTTCGGCGCCAAAGTCTGGAAGCGTGCCCAACAAGACAGCAGAAAGCGCATGGACGGCGTCCATCCCGGTAAATCCAGATAAAATGGCGGTTCGCAGTCCGGGTCGGGAGGCTGCGCTGGCCCATCGCGCCATGCGTTGCTCTGGGGCCCAATGTTGGGCCGATCCTGCCCAGCGTATTCCTCGCCGCCGGCGACGGAGTACAGATCAGGCAGTAGCACAAGGTGAAAGCGCAAGCAAGCTGGAATCCTCACCCGCCCTGATTCCAGGGGTGGAAGAAGAGTTTCTGGACTCCGTCTGCGACCTGGTCGAAAAAAGTCCTGCAGAATTTGGCTGGCGGGAGCGCTCCGTGCGGCAATTGTGCCGGGCGCGGCGCCAGACCATGGCACAGCGAGGCAAGGCAGCGTTAACGGTGGTACGTGGCCTCAGTTCGGCGGCTGCCCGTTTACGCTATCTGGAAAATGGTAGCGTCCGGGAATACGCCAAGCTTCGGCGCGAAGAGCTTGCCCAACATGGGCGCGGAAGCCAGGCGAAGCCCGCTGAACCCACCGGTAAGCAGCGTTCCCGCAAGTTCCGGAAAGTTGAGGAGGGGACTACTCTCGCTGGCACTGCAATCACGGGAACCCAGGTTGACCGGCAGGTGACGGTTACGGGTACCGAGAGTGGCACCTGTCGAATCATAACGGGAACCGAATATGTTGGCGCAGAACAGTATGGTCAGTTCTGTGGCACTATCCCCCCAACTGGTGCACCCAAGGTACGAATCACCAGTACATCGGGACGGCAAGCAGTCTCGGGTACCCAGCTGGGCCGTTCCCCTGCCGTTACGGGTGATGAAGCCGGGTCCTGTCGTAATGTCACGGGAACCGAGTATTTGAGTAGCGAGGACTTCCAAAGCTTTTGCAGTACCAATTTGCCCGCACGATCTCCGAAAGTCGTGCCTGGTGCCACCGAGCGGTTGGGAATGCCGGTGACTGGTAGCGATGAATTCCGCCCCAATCGGGTTACGGGGGTGGAAGCGGGAGTACAGCGTACCATTACCGGCTCTCAATATGCCGATGCGGGTGTTGCCAAGATGACCATCAATGGTGCGCCCAGAAAGGTCACAGTAACACAAACCTTGTCCGGGAAACCGGTTTCGGGTACGGCGGTGGATAGCAACCAGCGGATTACCGGGTTGGAGGCGGGCGAATGCCGACAATTGACCGGCACGGAATACCTAAGCCTTGAAAGCTACAAGAGTCTGTGCAATAGCGTTCCGCCACCCTCCCCGGCAAAAGTGGGAATCACCCAAACGGCCAAGGGAGAGCGGATTACCGGCAATCTCGTTGACCGTTCGGAAAAGGTAACGGGCAATGAGCCCGGTTCCTGCCAACGGGTGACGGGAACAGGATACACCAGTCCCAACCTTTGTGGTGGTGGTATCGACAAGGTGCAGGAAATGAGTACTTTGGGTGGGTCGACCATTACCGGTACCGGGATGGATCGCCTCCCAAAAATGTCCGGTGACGAGCGTGGCGGGTGCTGGCCCGTCACCGGAACCGAATATCATGGGCTGGAACAATACGCCCACTGCGCAAGCACCCCGCAACCCGAAGCCCCCAAAGTAGCCCTCAGTCTGACCCCGCGAGGGCAAATGGTGAGTGGTCCTGCCATGGAGCCTTCCCCGTTGGTTACTGGCAACGAAGCAGGACAAGATCTCCCGGTTTCGGGTACACCGTACCTCGGTGAGGAACAGACCTTGTCTATGGAGCCGGTTCCCACGACTCCGGTATCGGTGGAAAAAAAGCAAGGCTCCTGCCAATGTGACAGCTGTGCCTACAGGCAGGCTGCCCAGCAATCGCAGATGGCTGCCGTCAGTGGCCGATTTGCTGTGCAAGCAGTGCAAACTCCCGGCACTTTCAGTATCACTCCACCGGCACGCCAGGGTCGTACACTGATTACCGGGAATTCTTTTGACCAGGCTTCGCGCGTCACGGGACCGGTAAATCTGGCCCGCGGTTTGATCACGGGAACTCCGGAGTTTCGGAGTCGGGAAGCTGATCCCATCCCCATGGCGCCCATGCCAGCCAGGGAGGCTGCAGCTTCTTCTGCCCAGTCGGAGGATATCGGCCCCGAGCGCGGAGGCTGGCAAGTAACCGGTGACGATTGGAGTCGCAGCAATCGAATTACAGGAACGGAAGGGCCTTGGGCTAAATCCCGGAATCCAACCCAGCGGGGTAGTATTCGCAGTTGTGTAATGAATGCTGCTATCAACAAGAACCAGCCGCTGGCTGCTCCTGTGCCTGATTCCAAGATTACGGGAAGTAGTGGTAATTCACCCCGTGGTGCGACAGTAACCTATTCTGGTGGAGCCAGAGGCTAAATCGATCATGGACACGCGTAAGCGCATCCGTCGTCAGCAAGCCCTGCGTCCGGCAATGGGGATGCCCCTGGCGCACAGGCTGGCTGTTGAGGCTCCTGTGGATCAGGCTGGGCAATCCGCCACCCATCCTGCTTGTCCGTCCTTGCCCAGCCAGGGATGCCGGCATGCCTTGGTAAATCGGCTTGAAAACCAACGTCTTGCCCGCTTCGAAGAGGAGATCAAAGGAAAATTCGACGCCATAGAACCCTTTTTGCAGAAATTGGCGGGATATCCAGCCGGACCAGATTTTCCTGAAATCGCCCAGCGTCTCGCTATGGAGCAACTGGGTTATGCCCTGCCAGAGAAATTACTCCATATGGCCTGGGTTCGAGGTCCCGACATGCGCGGTCTGTTTGCTGCGGCTACCTTTTCTGCCGTGCACGCTGGTGTCGAACGCTTCGCTGAGCGGATCCGTAATGAACTGCAGGCAGGTGAGAATATTGATGCCTTTCTCGTAGATTGCGGTTTTCATGCGGTGAATATTTCTGCTTGTGCAGATGGCCGTTTGAAGGGGCTTTTCTCCTATATTCTTCGTCTGCCGGCCGGGCGATTGTTGCGTTGGAGTGCCTTTGCTGGGACCCTTTTTGATATCGATCGAGATGTGGAGGATTGGCAGGCAGCAGAATTGCTGCGCTATCGCGAGGGGTTTCCGTGTACGGCCGATGTGCCCAGTCGATATCTCAAAATTGCCGTCTACCATGGTAGCTCTTTAGACCCTACCCACGAGGGTTGCGCTGCCCATGGTAGCAATGAAAGCAAAGCCATTGAGGCCGCCCTGCAGCGGCTGGAAGATTTCCGGCAGGCCATTGAGAATGCGTTTTGCTGTGGCGCCAGTACGGACCTGCTGTTGATTGGGGTCGATACGGATACCGATGCGATTCGTATTCATGTTCCCGACAGTCGCGGCAATCTGAACGCATATCGTTATGTTGATTCTGCCGTGCTGTATCGGGAAACCTTGGGTCTGGATGCGGATCGTGCCCGTCTTGCCGTCTATGAGGCTATCCGGGCAGCTGCTGAGACTACGGGTTGGGGGCAAGGGGAAGGAATGCCCCATGATGGTATGCGGCGTCTCATTGCCACTTTGCTGATCAACAATTTCAGTCAGATCGAGTATGTCGCGGAACGCTTTGGGGGGTGGTATCCAGATCGAGGGCATGCGGAGCGATTTATCAATGTGGGCGATGGCTTGCAAGAGTTGCAACTGCGTAACCTCTCTTACTATGCCCATCTAAGTACGGTGGAGGAAGGAGCAAACGATCTGGACGTCGGGATCAAGATCTTTACACACCTTTTGGTAGAACGTGGTTTGCCGATCCCTATGTTTCTCCATTATCGCTATGACTCCCGGGTACCGGGTGATAGAGAGCGGGTGGTAAGCAAAATCCAACGGGTTGCCGCAGCCATTCGTCAGCGTTACCACGTATTGGATCAGGAGGGTTTGTTGTATCTCCAGGGCAGTCTGAAGGATCTTCCTTTAGGAAGTGTATTGGAAGAGGTAAAACTGTCATGAAGATTATGCGGGTGGAAAAGACTCTGGTATCTACCAACCGGATTGCCGAGATGGGACACCGGCCTTTGTTAGTGGTTCAGGAAAAGGAGGGAGGGCCGCGTTCCGTTGCGGTTGATGCCGTTGGTTGTATACCCGGTGATTGGGTGATCTGTGTGGGTTCATCTGCAGCGCGTGAGGCGGCGGGGAGCAAGGATTATCCATCGGATCTCACCATCATTGGTATTATCGATAATTGGAACGGCTGATGGAAATTATGTGTGTCCTGTCGGATTTGGTTACTACCCGGCGGATTCCCGGTCTCAAGCAAAGTTCCTTACGAGTGCTGCGGGATCAGGTCGGCAAGATTCATGTGGCAACCGATCCTGTTGGGGTTCCGCCCGGAAAGTGGGTATTCACTGTGGCGGGTTCAGCGGCGCGCTATGCTCAGGGTGATTTTGAAGTTCTTACGGACCTCACCATTGGTGGCATCATCGATTTTTGGGAGCCCTGACGGGTTCATGTTTGGTTCTGGTAAGGAGGGGTGATAATGGCAGACGTATCAGGTATTGCATTGGGGATGATTGAGACCCGTGGATTGGTGCCGGCCATTGAAGCGGCGGATGCCATGACCAAGGCGGCGGAAGTCCGTTTGATCGGTCGCCAGTTTGTAGGTGGTGGATATGTGACGGTATTGGTGCGCGGGGAGACGGGTGCGGTGAACGCTGCGGTTCGGGCGGGAGCGGATGCCTGTGAACGGGTGGGTGATGGCCTGGTAGCTGCGCACATCATTGCCCGGGTCCATTCCGAAGTGGAGCACATCTTGCCCAAGGCCCCGACTGCTTAAATTGCTTCGGCTGCCGGTCAAGGCCCCTTTTTGATTTTTTGTGAAAGTAGCAAGGAGATATGGATATGGCAGATGTAACAGGTATTGCATTGGGGATGATTGAGACTCGTGGATTGGTGCCGGCCATTGAAGCGGCGGATGCCATGACCAAGGCGGCGGAAGTCCGTTTGATCGGTCGCCAGTTTGTAGGTGGTGGATATGTGACGGTATTGGTGCGCGGGGAGACGGGTGCGG
>JAEPKX010000014.1:15585-38943 GCA_021375695.1 Candidatus Igneacidithiobacillus taupoensis
CGTGGATTGGTGCCGGCCATTGAAGCGGCGGATGCCATGACCAAGGCGGCGGAAGTCCGTTTGATCGGTCGCCAGTTTGTAGGTGGTGGATATGTGACGGTATTGGTGCGCGGGGAGACGGGTGCGGTGAACGCTGCGGTTCGGGCGGGAGCGGATGCCTGTGAACGGGTGGGTGATGGCCTGGTAGCTGCGCACATCATTGCCCGGGTCCATTCCGAAGTGGAGCACATCTTGCCAACCAGTCCCTCTGCCGATGGCAGTGGTCGGGATGGGGACGTAACGACTGCCCAGAGTTGAGAGGTACAGTTTGCGACCCCATCCCCGGATCGTCGGCTTTTTGAGCCAGGCGCTGAACCATGAGTTTCTGGCTGTGCAGCAGTATCTGGTGCAGTCTCGCCTTTGTGCGCTTTGGGGTTGGCAGGACTGGTCTGCTACCTTTGCCGGGGAGTCCCGGGAAGAATTGGAACATGCCGGCATCCTCAGCGATTACTTGCTTCGCTTTGGCGTGTCTCCCAGTGCTGGTACCCTGCGTCCATCCCGACCAGGTCGGGATCTTCGGGAAATGCTTGAGCAGGATCTGGAGATTGAGTGGTCGGCAGTGGAGCTCTATGCCGAGGCAATGGATTTTACCAAGCGCCAGCGGGATGCTGCGACCGCCTCCATGTTCGCAAGGCTTCTGGAGGATGAAAAAGAGCACCTGCAACATTTGCAGGAAACCTTGGCGAACATGCTCGGGAGGGGGTAGGTGGAAGGAAGCGAAGCAAAGATATCCTGTCCATCGGGATGGGAAGAACGGCAAAAACCCCTCACCTGGAGTCGGCGTTTCGAATTTGTCGATTATGCAGCCACCAGGGCGTTTCTGGACCAGCTTGCCAATCTTTCCGAGTCAAACGGATACTATCCCAATTTAAATTTTGCCAGAACCTTTGTGGTGGTTGCCATCCAGTTTGATGACGTTATCCCTGCCTCCCATTTGGCAGATTTCGCTCACCGGGTGCAATTGATCTACCAGCGTAGCCAGGGGACTTGAATTGGCAACGCCACGGCAAATTGTCCTGTTCAATGCCAAAGGTGGCTGTGGCAAGACAACGTTGGCATGGAATTTGGCAATGGGGTTGGGCCGTCGTGGTCCGTCCCGCCTGGTAGATGCAGATCCCCAAGGGAGTCTGGGACGCTGGGCAGACTGGGCCATGGAGAGTGGGGAGAGGATCGAGATCTGTGGGTTGGAGGCATTGGAAAGCCAGGTATCCGCAGGGATCCAATATGTGATCATCGATTGCCCACCTGCGTTGGAGTCCAAGGCGACGGTCAAGGCCCTAGAGCAAGCCGATTGGGTCCTGCTGCCGGTATTGCCTTCTCCCCTGGATCTCTGGGCAAGCCAGGCAAGTATTGCAATGATTCAGGAGTTTCGGGAGCGTCGTCCGCAACTGCAAGCTGCCTTTGTTCTCAATCAGGTGGAAGGTCGCAGCGCATTGTCACGGGCTGCAGAAAATGCCATTGCCGGTCTGGGGCTGCCCGTATTATCGACTTGTATTGCCCGCCGCGCCATCTATCGTAGCGCTGCAGTGGAAGGGAAAAGTGTTTACCAGATGGGCAAACGCGGCTATCCGGCGGTAGCAGAAATGGAGAGCCTGATCAAGGAGGTGTTGCAATGAGCAATCTGGAAGACAAATTGAGTGCGAGCATGAATACTTCTCGGCCGCGGGCCTCGACAGCGAAACGTGTCCCGGTCGAACCCACAGCCAGGCAAGTGGAAGTAACGCCAGGGCGGTCAAGTGCAGTCAAGACAGAAGAGGATCTCAACTCCGGTATGGGTCTTGGCCTCAATCCGCCCCGAATCTGGCCAGATTAATTCCAAGTACTAGCCCTTATCTTTCACACTGCTGAAAGGCGGTGATATTCGTTCGCGCCCCTGGGGAAGGAGAATACTGCTTTGGCTATATTGCTCAGTGACTATCCCGATCTCCTTGATGAACTGGGTGCCGACGCCCACAGTATTCTGGAGGCCAACTGGCAGGATGCCGCGCGCGTCTTCAGTCATCGCGGTCTGGAAGCTTATCTGGAGGGTGCGCGTAGTCTCAAAGCTCTCGGGCGTGGTAGTGAATTGGTCATCAGCTTCTTGGAGGCCGCACCGCACGTCGCTCGCGAGCTGGGCGAGCAGGCAGTTTTTGAGATGCTGTCCACAGCCATCCGGATGTTTTCCAAGACCAGCGGCGAAGTATTGGTGCTCTTCTTTTCCACTGCTCCGGTGGTCGCCCAACGTCTGGGTGAGATCGAATTATTTCGCAGTTATTTATTGCTTCTGGATCAATTGCTTGCGCAGGCACCGCGTGGGGTTCGTCCGATGCTCGGCAAAATTGAAATCTTGCTGGAGCAGATGACCCTGGGCGGATTGCGGCGTTGGGCCAATTGGGGAATCTCAGCGTACCGCAATGATTTCGATGCGCAGGCAGAATTCTTTGGTCTGGAGACCGCGCAATCACTGGCTGTCTTGCAACAGGAACGACGCGGAGTTCTTTTCATTGATGTGCAACGGCGTCTCAATATGTATTTGCGTGCCTTGTGGGGTAGGGATTTCTTCTTACGTCCTACCTCTGGAGATTATGAAAGCCGCAGCGGCTATCAGCCTTATATTGAAAACCATGTTCTGTTCCTGCCCGATGCCTATGATGACTGGGAGAGTCCCCAGGGAGAAAAGGTTGCCGCGTTGGATCTCTACCGGGCGGCGGTGGCCCATCTTGCCGCCCATGTGGTGGAATCCCGTTTTGATACCCGTTTGGAATTGGCTACCCCCCTCCAGCGACTGTGGGCGGGAGTTCTCGAGGATGCCCGGGTTGAGCACCTTGCCTGCGTTCGCTTCCCAGGGCTTTTGCCACTTTGGCAACGACTATCCTGGACCGATGCCTGTGTCACCCAGGATCGGGATGCCAGTGCTGGGCCATTGGCGGAGCGTGCCGCCTTGGCGTTGATGGATCCGGCTTATACCGATCCCCATCCCCAGGTGGAGCTGGTTCGTTCCCTCTTTCCCGGGATTCTGCAGGCTACGGAGGATGTGTATGGGACCATCGTCCAAGCTGCGGAACGCTTGGCAGAACAAAGTAAAGAATTGGGGATTGCCTTTGTAGCCTCCCGAGATCAGGCGCGTAGCGCGTACCGGGATGATAACCGCTATCTTTGGACTCCTGCGGCAAGTATCGAGGCCGATCTGCTGGGTGGGGCCGTGGGGCAGGTGCGAAAGTATGTCAACCTGATGGAGATGCTCAATACGGTGGAGGTGGAGTTTGCTGGCGATGATGCCCAGGAGATTTGGGTTTTGCAGACGGAGCTCTTTGACGATGACGGCAAGACCTTCCAGGAAA
The DNA here is from genome assembly GCA_021375695.1 of Candidatus Igneacidithiobacillus taupoensis. Classification (GTDB taxonomy): domain Bacteria; phylum Pseudomonadota; class Gammaproteobacteria; order Acidithiobacillales; family Acidithiobacillaceae; genus Igneacidithiobacillus; species Igneacidithiobacillus taupoensis. The sequence continues at coordinate 18,945 of JAEPKX010000014.1, forward strand.
AATATGGCACCACCCCGGTAGCACAGCCCGTAAGCTATGCCGAGTGGGATTACCAGACCCAATTGGAGCGACCCATGTGGGCGACAGTCTACGAAAAACGTCCAAAGATGGGAGAGGCAAAGGATATCGATGCCCTGCTGGAACGACACAAGCCATTGGTACAGCGCCTGGGCAAGATGATCGAAGCCATCCAGCCCCAGGGGGTCATCCGGACGCGGAAGGTAGAGGATGGGGATGACATCGATCTCAACGCCGCTATTCTCGCCATGACCGACATCCGCATGGGTCTGCAGCCTGATCCCCGGATTGGTATTCGGACCCGGCTTCATGTTCGGGATTTGTCGGTATTGCTGCTTATTGATCTGTCCGAATCCACCAATGACAAGTTACGCACCCGTACCGAAGGTGACGTCACGGTTTTGGCACTGGCCCGGGAAGCAGCCGCGCTCCTTGCCGGAGCCTTGGACCGGATTGGTGATCCCTTCATGCTCTGTGGTTTTGACTCCAATGGTCGCCATGATGTGGAGTTCTATACCTTCAAGTCCTTCGATATGCCCTACGATGACAAGGTCAAGGCCCGTCTTGCTGGCATGACTGGTCAATTATCCACTCGAATGGGAGCAGCTTTGCGTCATGCCGGGCACCTGCTGGGACAGTATCCCAGCCAGAAAAAACTCTTGCTGCTGTTGACGGATGGCGAGCCGGCTGATAACGATGTCCGCGATCCGCAATATTTACGTTTCGATGCCAAGCGAGCGGTGGAGGAGTTGGCCCGTCAGGGAATCCGGACGTTCTGTTTGTCTCTGGATCCCTATGCCGATGAATATGTCAGCCGGATTTTTGGGCAGAGAAATTATCTGGTGCTGGATCATGTGGATAGCCTGCCGCTCAAATTACCGCAGTTGTATCTTTCCATGACGAAAGGGTAAATAAAGGAGCGTTACCTATGGTGATGGATGCGGCTGCAGGAGCACCTTTTGGAATCCTCAATGGAGGTATTGGTAAATGGACACGTTAGCGATCATCATTCCTTTTGTGCCCATTCTCTCAGCCGTACTGCTTTTGCTTTTCTTTCGCCAGCAGAAAGCAATAGCAGCCAGGATCAGCGTGTTGGCGACCTTGCTGACCTTTGTTTTCTCTTTGATCCTCCTTACATTGTATATTGGCAACCAAGTTCCTAGAGTCGAACAGCTGGGCTCCCTATGGGGGAGTATTTGGCTTGATCCCTTGAGCCTGATCATGTGGGCTTTTGTCTCGGGAATCAGCCTGCTGGTACATATGTATTCCGTACGGTACATGATTGAAGAGCCCAATTATCCGCGGTTTTTTGCCTACCTCGATGGCATGACTGCTACCATTTTATTCATGGTTTCGGCCGGAGACTTGATAACTCTGCTCATTTCCTGGTTTTTGGTTGGCGTATTTCTATATTTTCTCTTGGGTCACGATACCGATAGACCAGCAGCGGGTCGCTATGCGTTTTGGACCCAAATCACCTATCGGGTGGGTGATCTGCCCCTCTGGTTGGCTGCTTTCTTGCTGTTCAAGTACTATGGATGTCTCTCCTTACCCGTGATTTTCGAGCGCATTGCGGCGGCACCAACGGCTATGCAGTTGTGGGGGATGTCGGTGCCGGCATGGGTGGGAATCCTGGTGGCCATTGCGGCCTTTGCCCGATCGGCGCAGATTCTCCTGCATGGTTGGTTGCCCTATACCATGGATGGACCGACACCGGTTTCCGCCTTGATGCATGCCGGTATCGTCAATGCGGGTGGATTTTTGTTCAACCGCTTTGCGCCCATGTTTGAGTATACGGGCCTTGCCTTGCATATTGCTTTTGTGGTGGGTTTGATCACTGCGGTGGTTGGTTCGGCCTTGATGCTCATTCAAAATGACGTGAAGCGCTCCCTGGGCTATTCCACCATGGGGCAAATGGGCTTCATGGTCATGGAATGTGGTCTGGGGGCGATGCCCTTGGCGGTCTTCCACTTGATTGCCCATGGCTTTTTCAAGGCGTCCTTGTTCCTGGGTGCGGGAGACGCCATCGGTGATGCGCGAAGGAATGATGGAGTTCCTCCGGACCCGTTATATGTTTCCGTGGTGGAACGGCGCCCGGCCAAGCCCTCCCGACTTCCCTGGTGGACAGCGGCCACACTCACCATCCTGGTACCAGTGATCGTGTTGAGTCTTTCTCACTTCGTGGAATCAAGCCGTCTCTTCTTTGAACAAGGGGTGGTCATCTTGCTCTTTTTCGCCTGGGTAACGGGAGCGCAAGCAGTTTTTGCTGCACACAAGATGACCCATACCAATCCCTGGCAGCTGATGGGGGGGATTCTCGGTTCTTTTGTGCTTGTTGTGCTTGGTTACACCTTGATCAGCTATTACTTTGTCGATTTTCTATATTCCCCATCAGCAAGTGCTCGCTTATTTCAATCTGCGAGCATTGGTGTTCTTTCTTACGATGTCCTGGTCATTATTTTAACCCTGCTCTTTGTGGGTGGCTGGGCACTGACCTTCTTTGCTGATGCCAAGGACTGGGGAAGAAATCTAAGTCAACGCTGGCAGGGAATGTATTTGGCTATGTATGCATTTCTTTCCCGGGAACTCTATCTCAATGATTTCTATGTTCGCTTGAGCCAGGTATTGCTGTCCTGGTCGAGACGACTCAATGTTTGGTTCCGGTGGAGCTAATGCCATGGAATGGATTCTGCTGATTCTTTCCGCCATTTTGCTTCCTGTCTTTCCCTTGAGTTGGCTCTTCAATCGTCTAGTAGATACGGCCCCGGGCTGTTGGGGACGGGCCTTGGCGATCCTGGTCTTGCCCCAATTGGGCATATTGCTGATCTATACCGTGCCAACGGTGCCTTTGCCCACGAGCCTGGAGCGGGTGATCCTGCTCCTGGTGCTCTTTACCACTTTGTTTTATGCCTTTCGTGCGCTCAGTGTGCGCGAGGTAACCATCTGGACGCGATTGATGGCAAGCTCTGGACTCACCCTCGATTGGATCTTGGTGGCGGCAGGGAAGAACGTTCATGGGGTGCAGATCTTTGCCCTAGCATGGTCCCTACCGGCGGCCCTCCTCCTGGTCTGGGCGGGCCTGTTGCGGCAGCGGATGGGTGGTGCCTATTTGGGTTTGCAAGGTGGTCTGGCTACGGTCCTTCCCCGCTTGAGTAGCCTTATGACCCTGACGGCTCTGGCCTTGGTGGCAACGCCGATCTTTCCCGGATTTTTTGCACTGCTGCAGGTGTTCCATTTGTTGGCCGTATCCTGGCTTTGGCCCTTGCTGATCCTCCTTCTGCTTTGGGGTTGGAATATCGGTCGTTTTCTGCAGGATCTGCTCTTTGGTAGCTACCGCGGCGAGCCCATGGAGGACGTTTCTTATGGATTGGCGGCCGGTGGTTTTGCAGTCCTTTTTCTGTTTGCCTTGTCGACACTGATCTGGAGTGGCACATGGACAGGAATTTGACGTTGGGAGATCGTCTCAAGGTCCGTTCGATGATCTATGTGGCTGGCGAGCCCATTCCGCGCTTTTGGCCCATGCGGACCTTTATCCATCACAATCCACTCTTTGGCTTGGAGCATTTGCCCTTTCCCGACGCTGTAGAGGAGGGAAGCCGCCTATTCCATGGCCAAGGGTACCTGACTCGTCAGCAATATCAGGAGTATCGCAAGGAAGGTAAGGTCGACGATGGGGCATTGCGTCGATATCTGCAGGATTTCCTGAGCAAACACTCCCTGGATCTGCCAGGCATAGAGCTGGAACAGTGGCTGTGGACACTGCTGGTGGAATATGTAAAACCACAGGTGATGGTTGCCGGTGATTGGGTGGATGGTACGGTCCTGGCAGCAGTACTGCATGGACACCCGACTGCGTTGGAGGAGCAGGAACTGGTCCGCCGCCTAGATGATATTCTGTCCCGCAAAATTCACCTGGATGGCCCCGTCTACAGCAATGTGGATCTCCTCTTTGGTACTCGCATTACTGAAACCCTGGACGAATTGCTGGTCAAGAGCTGCCTGGACTTTTTCGATGAGGGGCAGTCGGCCTGGCAGTTGCCGGGTCGGGAAAAGGGTTTCTATCGCGCCTGGAAAGAGGTGGCACGACGGAATGTCCGCTTGCTGCTCCATGGCTTGCACCTGCCTGCCCTCCTGTCGTCCGATGAGGGGCCCGAAGGGGTAATTGCCCAAATCCTGATGGAACTCAAAATTCCCGAGGATTCCTGGCAGAAATACATCCTCCAGCAGCTTACCCACCTCCATGGCTGGGCCGGCTTCATCCGCTTTCGCAGTCAGGCCAAGCATTACTACTGGGCGCAGAAATATCCTGCAGACCTTACGGATTTCCTGGCGGTGCGGATGGTGACGGGACTGACCCTGCTGCAGGAGGCCATGCGACAGCAGGGCTGTCCTGGGGATGCCGAAGCGATCCAAGAATTTGTCCGCAAAGATCCCTTTGCCGCCTATCTTCGCCTGGAGCTCTATGGTGGCAGTATTCTGCCGGGGTGGGCGCAAAGGGTGGATGATGCCATTGCGCGGCCGCCGCGGCAGGGCTACCGGGAGCTGGCCCTTGCCTATATCCGTGCCAAGGCGCAACAGGAGGCTGGCAAGCAGGCATTGGCTTTGCGGGCCCTGGCCAGGCAAGTGGGTGGGGGTGCCGAGGCCGCCCTGTTGGCCTTGGAGCCTGATTCCCTGCGCCAGTTGGTAGAGCTTTTGGGTGCCTGGGAAAAACAAGAGGGTTACACCTGGCTTCGCGCCATGGAGTCTCACTATATGACGCAATTGGTGCGAAAAGTTCGTTTGCCTGCGGAGCAAAAGGAGATTAAACGCCCCTTTGCCCAGGCATTTTTCTGTATTGATGTGCGTTCTGAGCCCATTCGTCGCCATCTGGAAGCCCTGGGAGACTATCAGACTTTTGGTATCGCGGGATTCTTTGGGGTTCCCATTGGGTATCTGGAGTATGGTAAGGGCAGCGAACAGCATCTCTGCCCCGCCATCCAGACACCCAAAAATCTGATCGCTGAAATTCCTGCGGAGATGGAACTGGAAGAAGAGCCACTGTATGGGGCCCTGGAGCATGTCCTTCATGATCTCAAGTCTTCAGTTCTTTCCCCTTTCGTTGCGGTAGAAGCCGTTGGCCTGCTTTTTAGTCTGGGGCTTATTGGCAAGACCGTATCGCCGGTGTTGTATCATGAACTGCATGGTCGTCTCCACGCCCAAAAGCCGTTGACCCGACTGCTGATCGACAAGCTTACTGCGGAGCAGGCCGACTCCATCCTGCGCGCCGTACAGCGGGCGATGATCGTCAGGGCCTTGCAGAAAGAGCTGCACCTGGGTAGGCACCAGGTGACCGATGACGAAGTGCGCGAATTGCGGGAAATTGCCCTTGCCCATGCGTCAGGCCCTTCCGCTCTCGTTCGACGGATGGGATTCACGGCGGAACAGGAGCAGGATTTTATCGAAAAGTTGCGTTCGGATTATCGAGTGGATCGTCAGGAAACGAGCCTGCAGTTGGAGCGCTTGGGTCGCCTTGGTTTTAGTCTGGAAGAGCAGGTGCAATATGTGGCCAAGGCCTTGCTTTCTTGTGGCTTGCATCGAAATTTCTCGCGTTTTGTGTTGATGGTGGGTCACGAAAGCCAGACCCAGAACAATCCCTATGAGTCAGCCCTGGATTGTGGCGCCTGTGGGGGTGGACGGGGCTTACCCAACGCTCGCGTGATCTGTGGCATGGCCAATAATCCCGAAGTGCGCCGCCGACTCCGGGATCGCGATATCATTATTCCTGAAGATACCTGGTTTGTACCTGCCAGTCACAATACCACCACAGATGAAATCCATCTTGCGGACCTGGATCTGTTGCCGGCCCGTCACTTGCTCTATCTGGAGCGTTTGCGAAATGGTCTGCAGGCGGCCAGCAGGCGCAACGCTGCCGAACGGATGCCCACCCTGGGTGTAGCGGAGAAGCTCGCCAGGGATCCGCACACCGCAGCGGTAGTGGCCCGTCGTCAGGCCCACGATTGGTCGCAGGTACGGCCCGAATGGGGTCTTTCCCGGAATCTCTATGGAATTATTGGTGGTCGCTATCTCACCGAAGGGGTCGATCTGGAGGGTCGTTCCTTTTTGCTTTCCTATGATTACCGCCTGGACCCCAAGGGTCGTTTTCTGGAAAACATTCTTTCGGCCCCGGTGGTGGTCGGGGAATGGATCAACCTCGAACACTATTTCTCCACTGTGGATGTGCACCATTTTGGCAGCGGTAGCAAGGTGTATCACAACGTGGCAGGCCGTTTTGGCGTGATGACCGGCAATCAGAGTGACCTGCGCACCGGCTTGCCCATTCAATCCATGTATAAGGATGGTAAGCCCTATCATGAACCACTGCGCTTGATCGCCCTGGTGGAGGCCCCAGCCCCCTTCGTGCTTGATGTGGTAGGGCGGCTGCCAAAAGTCAAGTCCTTGATTTTTGGTGGCTGGTTGCGGGTCATTGTGCTCGATCCGGAGCAGGGGTATCAGGCGTTGGTTTTGGAAGAAGGGCAATTCATGGTGCATCCAGATTCGGGACTGCGCCCAAAAGCACATTGGGAGGCCAGGGCATGAACACTCTGTGCCCCCCTGGATTTTGCTTCTGATTGCTTGGATCTTGTCCTTTCTGGCTTTGCCAGGAGGACATGATAAATTTTCCATTTATATTTTTTAATCTTTTGTCCCTCCGAGGATCTTTTTTTGATATATTATCAAAAGAGTATCAATCCATTTCAGTGGAGGACATTCCATGAAATTGTGGCGGTTGACTGTATCTCTTGCTCTTCCTGCACTACTCTCGGCGTGCGCTACTCTGCCTTCCCCCCTGGCAGGTAACTTTTCTCCCATAACTCCCCATGACGCCCAAGCCGGCACCGAAACCGGCAAGCTCGTTCGTTGGGGTGGGGAGATCATCCACACGCTTCCGGAGGCAACCCAAACCTGCTTTACGGTATTGGGCTACCCCCTGCAATCCAATGGCCGTCCCAAGCTACGCCAACAGGCCATGGATCAGGGGCGTTTCCTGGCCTGTGCTCCCGGATTCTATGATCCCACGGTGTATGGGGCGGGCAGAGAGGTGACCTTTGTTGGGACCATCACCGGTGTTCAAAAACAAAAAATAGGGACGTACGAATATCCTTATCCAGTCCTGGAGGCCAGCACCGTATATCTGTGGCCCATTCCGAGACCCCAGCCCCCTGAAACTACCGTCTTCGTCAATGGCGGTTGGGGTTGGTGGGGTCCTGGTTGGGGTTGGGGCTGGTGGGGGTATCCGTACTGGTAAGGATACCCCAGCGCAGCAAGATGAACTGGGCCGTAAGCTTGCCAGGGATTCTCTAGCCTACTCCGTCTGCTTAGGAAGTGGTGTTTTCGGAGGGGGTTCGGTCCCTGGAACCAGGAAGGTGGGTTCCTGGTCGGGAGGCATAGCGGCGAGCTCCTCTTCGGTCATCCGGGCATAGATTTCAATCAGATACCCGCTGGGGTCGCGCAACCAGAGCTCATGGAGTGGGGTTCCCCGCCAGGTGCTCCGGGGCGGCTTGACAATTTCCACCCCCTGGGCCTTGGCACGATGATAACTTTCGATGACCGCCTGCCGATCGGCTACACCCAGCCCCAAATGGTACAGACTGTAGGTGTCGAGGGGAGTACCTCGGTCATTGACCAGAAGCACCAGGTTCAAATGCAAGGCGGGTACCAGAAAGGTGCTGTAACGCGTGGTCCGGTCTTTAGGCTCTACTCCAAGGAACTGACTGTAAAAATCGGTGCTGCGCGCCAGATCAGCAACCCGGATGCTCAGATGAAATTCCTCTCTTTTTGGAATCAATTCCATCAGTTACTCCCCCAACTGGCCAATGCGATCCAGTTCCTGTTGGAGTTGTTTGGGATTTTCGCGGAGCAGCTCGGCCACGGGCAAAGACAATAGGGCTTCGATGCGCTGACGCAGTATCCCATAGGCCTGCACGAAGGCCCTTTCGATCTCTGCATCGGTACCTGTGGCCTTGGCGGGATCCTCCACGCCCCAGTGGGCACGGACAGCCGGCCCTAGATAGGCCGGGCAGGTTTCCCCCGCAGCACTTGCACAGACCGTAATGACAATGTCGGGAGTCACGCCCAAATGATCCCAGGATTTGCTGGACAAGCCTTGGGTGGCAAACCCCTCCCGCTCCAGGAGGGCCAGGGAACGGGGGTGCACGGTTCCCGTAGGGTGGCTGCCCGCACTGATGGCATGGAGCCGGCCTTGGGCAAGTCCATTGAGCGTGGCCTCGGCAAGAATGGAACGACAGGAATTGCCGGTACAGAGAAAGAGGATTTCAGGAACGGACATGAAGAGCTCCTTGCGCAGGATTAGGGGACAATACAGTTTTGGGTACCGCGACAGCAATTTTCCGTCAGATAATGCAAGAGCTCGCGTACTTCGGACACGCGCGCCCGGTAGCGCTGAAAGCGACCTTCCCGCTGGACCGAAACGAGGCCCGCGTGCTGGAGGCTTTTCAAGTGAAACGAGATGGCGTTGGGGGCCTGTCCAAGGCACTCGGCAATCTCGCCCGAGAACAGCCCTGCAGGTTCGTGCTCCACCAGCAAGCGAAAGATCTCCAGGCGTTGGGGCGAGGCCAAGGCCTCCAATTGCGTGACCCGGTGCAGAAGATCGGTGGAGAAATCAACGCTGGTAGCCATAGGGCATCCTGTTTATCAATTCAATAACATTTGTAGTATTGACAGATATTCGGGAATCGTCAAGACTATTCGTAATTTCCATTATGACCCTAGGAATCCCATGCTTGCCCTGGCCATCTTCCTGCTCACCTTGATTCTGGTCATCTGGCAACCCCGCGGTCTCAACATTGGCTGGACGGCGATGGGGGGGGCGGCACTGGCCTTGGCGACGGGAGTGATCCATTGGCACGATATTCCCGTCGTCTGGGGAATTACCTGGGATGCCACCTTTACTTTCGTGGCCCTGATTATCATTTCCATGATCTTGGACGAGGCCGGCTTTTTTCAATGGGCCGCGCTGCATGTCGCGCGCTGGGGTGGAGGCCGGGGTCAGCTGCTCTTTCCGCTCATTATTCTCCTGGGAGCCCTCATTGCCGCGATCTTCGCCAACGATGGCGCCGCGCTCTTGTTGACTCCCATCGTGCTGGCCATCCTCCTGCAATTGGAGTTCAGCCCGGCAGCAACCTATGCCTTTGTCATTGCTACCGGTTTTGTGGCCGATACCACCAGTTTACCCTTGATGATTTCCAATCTGGTCAATATTGTCAGTGCCAATTACTTTGGCATTAGCTTCGATCGCTATGCCGTGGTCATGATCCCCGTTGATATCATTGCGTTTCTAGCCACCTTACTGGTCTTGCGACTGGCCTTTCGAGCACAAATTCCCTCCCATTACGCCACCGCGCACCTCCCCAAGCCCAGCACGGCAATCCGGGACCCCGGGGTATTTCGCGCCAGTTTTCCGGTGTTGTTGCTGCTCTTGGTGGCCTACTTGGTTACGGCGCGCTGGCAGGTTCCCGTCTCGGTGGTCACTGGAGCCGGCGCTTTGATCCTGTTGGCCGTGGCGGGAAGGTGGTGGCAAGGGGGGCGGGGTGCCACCCTGCCGGTGCGCAAAATCCTCTGGGAAGCGCCCTGGAAGATCGTGGTCTTTGTGCTCGGCATGTATCTCGTGGTCTATGGTCTGCGCAATGCCGGGCTGACCGACTACGTTGCCACGGCCTTGCAGTGGCTTTCCGGACAAGGTTTGATCCTCGCCACCCTGGGAACCGGTTTCCTGGCCGCCTTGCTCTCTTCGGTCATGAATAATATGCCAGCGGTATTGGTCGGGGTCTTGAGCATCCACCACAGCGCGGTCGCCGAGACCGCCCCGAAAATCCACGAAGCCATGGTCTATGCCAATGTCATTGGCTGCGACTTGGGACCCAAGTTTACGCCCATCGGCAGCCTCGCAACCCTGCTGTGGCTGCATGTGCTGGATCGCAAGGGGGTGCACATTGGCTGGGGGCGGTATATGAAAACCGGTCTACTACTCACCCCACCCGTGCTGATACTTACCCTCCTTGCCCTGGTGGGCGTCCTGCAGTTTTGATCTGGTGCAAATTGCGCACGAAATGACAATCCCAGCTGTAGGCTATCCACCCGTTGAAACATACCGCCAGCACCCACACGGCAGCTTCCAGATCAGAACCGATGGTGTCAACGTGGCTGTTTCGCGTCGTAAGGCCCCGATCCACAATCACCCGGATGGCACGCGGAGGACGATCCCGCGGTACTCGCTCCCCCGGTGAGAATCGGCAAAGACCCTTCTGTTTATTGGCGTACAATACTTGTTTTGTTCTTGGACCCATCCCGAGGATGGGCGCGTCTTGTTGATAAGTGCGGGTACTCGTAACTTTCGCTGGTATAATTTGCGCCACCCATGGGCATCGTGGCACATTTTGGCGGATACTCCCATGGCAATGCGCAGGAGAGTGGGCAGGGAATCATGCGATATGGTTCGGCGAGGTGGGCATCGGGCATGATCATCGTACCAATACGGCACACCCTCTTTGGCTGCTTTGCAACAATGCTTATGGAGAACTGTCTATGAACACTTTAAATTTGCACCCGTTGAAAAAGATCGAGATCATTCTGGAGGGCGCACATCGCGAATTTGCGACAGATTTACTGGATCGGGCTGGAGTAAAGGGCTATACCATTGTGGGAAACCTTTCTGGCAAAGGCAGTCATGGGACCTATGACAGTCACCTGATGTTCAATGAGGACGATGTGTTGATCATGATCATCGTCGCCGTGCCGGAAGAGCTGGTGGCCCCGATTCTGGAAGGGTTCACCCCCTTCTTTGAAAAGCATCAGGGGGTGGTCTTTGTTTCGGATATCCAGGTTAGTCGCCTGGTCAAATTCAAAAACTAAGGAGGATCGTGGTGCACAGTGACAGCGAGCAATATATTATCCCGGAAGAGCCCTACTATAAGGAAGTAGCCGGCGAAATCGCCCTATTTGAGGCGGCCTATGCGGCACGCCTGCCGATGATGGTCAAAGGGCCAACGGGTTGTGGCAAGTCTCGCTTCATCGAGTACATGGCATGGCGGCTGCACCGTCCCTTGATCAGCGTTGCCTGCAATGAGGACATGACGGCTTCGGATCTGGTCGGTCGTTTTCTTCTGGACAAGGATGGAACCAAGTGGCAAGACGGACCACTGACTACTGCAGCACGCATCGGGGCCATCTGTTATCTCGACGAAGTGGTGGAAGCCCGGCAAGATACGACCGTAGTCATCCATCCCCTTACGGATCATCGGCGTACCTTACCCCTGGACAAGAAAGGGGAACTGGTTCGCGCCCATCCGGACTTCCAGTTGGTGATTTCCTATAACCCTGGGTACCAGTCCTCCATGAAGGATCTCAAGCCCTCCACCAAACAGCGGTTCGGTGCATTGGACTTTGGCTATCCCGAACGCGATCTGGAAATCGAAATCGTGGCTCACGAATCGGGGGTTTCCACCGATTTGGCGGGCAAGTTGGTTTCTATTGCCGAACGTTCCCGCAATCTCAAGGGGCACGGTTTGGATGAGGGGATTTCGACGCGCATGTTGATCTATGCCGGATCACTGATACAAAAGGGCATTGAACCGTTGGCAGCCTGTAGTGTGGCGCTGGTGCGGCCCATTACCGATGATCCCGATATGCGCGATGCCTTGGATGCGGCGGTGAGTACCTTCTTTTGAAAAGGCCAGGGTAACCCGGTAGCTGTCGCATCGCCTAGGGTTGGAAAGGATTCCTTGCCCTTTGCTGCTGCCGAAGCCAAAGCTGGCTCTTGACCAGCATTCGATGGATCGAAAGCTCATGATTATACCGGTGCACTTCGCTAAGCAGGATCCAGCGAAGTTCATAGGATTCCGTATTTCCGGCCAGAGGGAGCTGATCGTCAATACCTACCAGAAAGCGGATGTCGAGGTGCTGGTGTTCGTCTTCGTGGCGTCGGGCGGGGATCCGATGAATGTCAATATCAAAAATCCGGGATGACAGGATCTGGATGGCCGACTGGGGCAGTCCGGTTTCTTCGCTGCATTCCCGTAGGGCTACCCGAAGGACATCCTCGTCACCATCGCAGTGACCGCCGGGTTGGAACCACTGGTCCAGTTTCCGGTGGTGTAGAAATAGGGTTCGATCGCCGGCAGGATTGAGAACCCAGGTGGAGGCGGTGAGATGTAGTCCTGGGCTGGTCCGCAAAAAACAGTCGGGAACCAGCTGCAGGAGGGCACAGCCCCGACGTGCATAGGCAGACTCTTCCGGATATAGGGTATGGTAATTGCATAATGCTCGTTGTAATTCCTGGCGGTCCATTGGCTTATGTCCAGGAGGGATTCTGCACCGCATGAATAGCAGCTGCGGCAGCCTCGTCCACATCGGCTTCTTTACCAGCGATGGTGAGTCGCCCGTAGGCACCCACCGCACGCACATCAATGAGCGTGATGTTGGCAGCCTTTTCCGCCTGGTTGGCGGCATAAATCACATAGCCCGCAGGTTCGGTTTCCAGGATAAACATGCTTTGCTCAGGGAGGATCATGGATCCGCGCCGATTCTGGCGATTGATGAGCACTGTATGGTCGGGCATCATGCCGCGGATGATCTCGTTCCAGGAAATCCGGCAGGCCTTGCGATCGCTCTGATCGGCCCCCATGCGCTGCAGGACAACCCTGCCGGCCTCCCGCACGTCACTTTGGTCTCGGTGGTGGACAACCATGCTACCAAACTCCCGTTCGACGACCTGCTGCGACAAATGCACCCGGGTGGCCTTGAGCGCAATGTCCGTAAGTCGATGAACGGCCATGCCTGGGGATACCTCGATCCACAGGGCCGCATCTCCGGGAACGGGCAAAAAGCCTTGGGATACGGAGGCCATATAGGCCGCCAACTGCGGTTGCAGGGAATCGATGTAGACGTAAGTACGAAGATGAATGACAGGCTGCACGACGGACATCTATGCATTCTACGAGAAAGCCCGAAACTTTTACAGATCCTCTATGGCCTGGGGACAATTTCTCTGGTCTTTTGGCAGGACTTGCCTTTCTTTAGAGAGAGCCCTTTATGGTACAGTGGCAGGACAAGGGGGTGAGGGAAGTTAAGAGCGATGCACCCAGTTTCTTCAAGCAGAGCTAAGGTGGCAAGCTTCCGGCGGTTGCTGTTGGGCGGATTGCTGCTACTTGCTGCCATGCCGCTCATGGCATCGGCAAAGGATACCATCCGATTCCAGATCGATGGCGTGGACCCATCCTTGCAGCAGCGATTGCTCGCAGCCCTACCCAATACTCCTTATGACGGGAAAGAAAGCCGATTGCAAGAACTGATCCTTTCTTTCGATCTTCGCCTTCAGGATGCCTTGCAGGCCTATGGGTATTATGACGCGACCTTCCATGCGCAGACTCGGCAGGGAAAGAATGGGGATGCTTTGGTGATCTATGCCGTAAACCTGGGAAAACCCATTCGAATACGTAAAACGGATATCAAAATTACAGGAAAAGTAGAGGATTATCCCCAGCAACTGCGTCGTATTCCCCCCTTTCCCCTGAAAAAAGAGAATGTTCTGAATCAAGTCGCCTACGAGACCTGGAAAGAAGAGGCGTTATCTTCTTTGCAATCCATTGGCTATATTCGTGCCCATTATGACCGCCACGAGATTCTCGTTGATCGTCAAGAATACTGGGCAGATATTTATTTATGGCTCAATAGTGGGGAGCGTTTTCGGATCGGCAAGGTGGCAATCGTTGGCGCCCAACGCTATCCTCGCTGGTTTATTGAACGGTACCTGACATTCAAGAGCGGGGATTGGTACTATCCCCGCGCCCTGTCGGTTTCTCAAAGTAATTTGCACGATGCAAATCGCTTCGAAGATATTGTGGTCAGTGCCGATACGGAGCATGCGGCCAACGGCGAGGTACCGGTAACCATTCAGCTCAAAAGTCTACCAGAACAGCACCTCAAAGTCGGCGCAGGATATGCTACGGACATTGGGGTAAATGGGATTCTTGATTATGACAATTACAATATGTTCCAACGTGCGCAGCACCTGCATGTTGCTGCCCAAGTGGCACAGAAAACCCGGAATATTGGTGCAGGCTATACCTGGCCAGTGGGTGCTGCGCTGGGCTCGGAATATCTTGCCAATGTATCTTTCCAAAATCAAAGCTATCAGATTTGGTCTGCCAATGAATTACGGGCTGCCGTTGGCAGGAAATGGGCGCTGGAGAACAATGCCAAAAAAAACTTGAATTCTACCCTAGCCGCCATGATCAATCTGGAACAGGCGAGTTACACGGTTTCCGGAATCAGCGACTCGTCATTTTATATTTTTCCCTCCCTTTCCTATGACATCGAGGATTATCGCAATATTTTGCGGCCCGTATCGGGTTTTGCCGTGCATGCGAGCGTCGAAGGTGCCAGTAAGGTCTGGGGTAGTACCAGCAATTTTGCGCGCCTGCGGGTCCGTGGTAACTGGGATACCATGTTGGGGTCCCATTGGGGAGTTGGTGCCCGCGCTACTCTGGGTGCCCTATGGTTACATGGTCCCATTGCTGCCTTGCCACCGGATCTCCGGTTTTTTGCGGGGGGGCAAAACAGTTTGCCAGGCTATGCCTTTCAATCCCAGGGACCCACGGATGCTGCTGGTGCCGTAGTAGGTGGACGGATGTTGGCAGTTGGCGGGATTCATCTGGATCGCTTCGTGAGCAAGGATTGGGCCGTGGGGGCTTTTTATGACGTGGGTAATGCCTTCGACAATTTTGCCCATTTTCATGCTCTGCAGGATGTGGGGATTGGGGCGCGTTGGTATTCACCGGTAGGTCCCATCGTCCTGGATCTGGCCCATCCCTTGATCGCGCCTCGGGCCCCAGCTATCCGCGTGGTATTGTCGGTCGGGTTTACCCTCTGATGCGATTGCCAGTCTCCCTGCCGCGCTTACTCCTTTCGGGTATCTTGCTGCCTATTGTGACCTTTTTTGTATTGGGAACCTGGCTGCTAATGACCCAGGCTGGGGCCCAATGGATTTTGGAGCAAATTCCCCATTTGCGCGTCCAAAAAGTTCAGGGGAATCTGCTCCGGGGCCTGCAACTGACTGCTGTGGACTTTCAGCAAGGATCATTGCATTTTCATGCGGAGCGCTTGGCCTGGCAACTAGAGGCCCATGCCGTGCTTTGGGGGGAGCTGGATCTGTCCCATATCGTTCTTCAACATGCGGTACTTTGGTTGCCACCGGCTAAGCCAGCCACCCAGCCCTTGTCCTTGTCCATGCCCCCAGTGCCAACCTGGAGCTATGGATTGGCCCTGCGCTTGCATGATGTTTCCATACGGGATGTTGCGCTTCGCCAGGGAGGCAAGGAGCTCCTTGCCATCCGCCAGGGTGGGTGGCGTGATCTTGCCTGGTTTCATGGTCAATTGCGCGCTCGGGAAGTCCACGCGCAAAGTAACCTGGGGTTGATTCACCTGGACGCAACCCTCTGGCCGGGAAGATCCATCGTGCATGCCCATGGGAGATGGACACAAGAGCAGCAGCAAGTAGACTTCCAGGTGGATTGGCAATCCCTGGGTAAGAAACACTATGGGGGACCCATCTTAGTAAACTATCGGGAAGGCAGGGAGCGTAGCCGGTTGGAGGCCATTGCCCGGCTGGCCCCCCATTCCCTGCACCTGGCAATAGTGCAGCTCTCCAATCCTGCCTTGGCTCGTCCTGTGCAGGGCTTCCTTGCACTGGAACTCCCCCGGAAACTGCACGGGGAATATCAGACCCAAGGTCGGCTGGGTCCCATTGTTTGGCGGGAGGCGCCAAAGTCCTTACAGGCTTTCAACCCTGTAGTCCAATGGCAGGCCCAGGGTCAAGCTCAGTCCTTTCAGGGCAAGCTTGCCTTGCTCGCCCAACAGAATCAATTGCAAGTACAATTCCACAGCGCCGCCCAAAAACTCCTGTTGCGTTTGCAAGGAACCCTCGGCCGGGGGCGGATTCTGCCCTCTGCCGTTGCCATTGGCCTGGGGCCAAAGCATCCGATCGAGGGTACACTGCAGTTTCGGGAGCTCCCCTGGTCTTTGCTGGCGCCAAAGCTGACCGGACAATTATCTACCGATCTCCAGATCCAGGCACAGTCCCTGCAGGGGCATTGGCTAGGAAAAGTCCAATGGCAGATTCTCCCCAGTCGGATGGAGCAACAGTCTTTCCAGGGGAGTGGCGCGCTCCAATTTGCCGGTTCGCAATGGACGCTGGAAAAGGCGCTGCTCGTTGGCCCCGGGCTTCAAGTCAGCGCCGACGGTTCCTTGCAAAAAAAATTGCAGATCCAGGCCGCGGTCCATGCCTGGGCTGGGATTGCCCCTGGCGTCAGCGGGAGCAGCACGCTCCAGGGCTGGGTATCGCAAAGAGGAAAGAACTGGAGTGGTGCTCTGCAACTGACGGGAACTGATCTCTCCTATGGGAAAATAGCCATTGCCAGCTTGGGAATCCAGGGGGCTTTACAAAATGATCAGGGTTTGCGGGTACAGCTCAACGCCCACGAACTGAGGATCCAAGGACAAAAGCTATCGCTGCAAGGCAATCTCCAGGGAACCCTCCAGCAGGCCAGGGTTAAGCTGCAGGCGCAGGAACAGGATCGCCAGCTCCAAGTCGGCGGTGATGTACGTCATCAAGGGTCCAGCTGGACATTGTTCCTGCACCACTTGCGTTTCCAAGACCCGAAATTGGGTCTCTGGCGGCTCCAGGACCCTAGCCAGTGGTCTTGGCAAGGCTCCACCATTGCGGTGCGTTCATTCCAGGTGGATGGAGAGCAGGGGGCGAGCCTTGCTCTTGCTGGGAGTTGGAACATCCAACGCCAACAAGGCCAGGTACAAGCCAAGGCCCACGAATTACCCCTCGACTTCTGGAATGTTGCCATGGATGCGGGAGTTCGGGGGCGCTGGAATGCAGCGCTGCAGGCCCATTGTGCGGGTGTGTGCCAAGTGCAGGGAGATTGGGATGTGGTCCATACCCAAGTCCATTGGCAGCAGGGCGAGCAGCAACAAGTGGTGGCATTGCGTCGCTTCGGCGGCCAGCTGCATTGGGGCAATCAGGGTTTGCAAGCGCAAGCGGAGTTGGCCTTGGGAGAAAATCTGGGCCACCTTGCTCTGACAGCCCACAGTCCAGCCGTATTGCGTTTGCCCTGGAAGGGGATCGATAACGACCCCCTGGATGCCAAACTCCAGGGAATGATTCCTGGGCTTCTGCTTGCCAAATTACCAACGGGGAATATCCAGATCGAGTCTGCCGGCCAGATCCAGCTTGGGCTACAGGTCGCAGGTACAGTTGGCAAACCCCGATGGCAGGGACAAGCCCAGGCAACCGGGCTTGGCTGCTATATCCCGCAAGCGGGCTTGCACCTGCAGGATATCTCTGCAACGGTGCAGGGCAGTGGTGATCAATTACTCTTGCAGCAAGCACAGATCCATTCGGGTTCGGGGGTATTGCAAGCCCATGGCCAATTCTCCTGGGCCAAGGGGATGCCGTACCAACTGCAGGTGGGTGGGAAAAATTTTCTTGCCTTGAATTTGCCCCAAGTCAAAGCCAGTGTCGATCCGCACTTGGAGATCAATCATCGCGATGGAATCGTGCATGTGGATGGGGACCTCCATACCACCAGTCTGCGCATCCTGGGGACCGACTTTGGTGGTCCCAAACCTTCCAGCGACGTAGTTTTCGTCCACCAGCAGGTGCAAAAAACCACTCCTTCCCATCTGGAGGCCAATGTCAAAATCGATTTGGGCAAGGATGCCAAAATCCTCATTGGAGGCTTGGAAGCCGGCCTGGAGGGAACCTTGCAACTCCGGGTCACTCCGCCCAGTACCACGCCGGATCTGGAAGGAAGCCTGCACATGGTACACGGCTCGTATCAAATTTATGGCAATTCCCTGACGTTCAAAAAAGGGGCCATCCTGTTTCATGGGAACCCACAAGAGGCGAGTCTGGATGTCTTGGCCGTTCGTATCATCAAGGTCAGTAATAGTTTTGCCGTGAATAACGAGCCGGTGGAAGCTGGTGTGCGGGTAACAGGTACATTGTCCCACCCAGTTGTTTCTTTATATTCCCAACCCAGTATGGCGCAAAACGATATTCTCTCTTACCTGGTTCTGGGTACCCCCAGTGCCGGGCTGCAGAGCCAGGATGCGGTGCTCTCCGCTGCAGCAGGAGAACTCTTTTCTGCTGGCCGTGCGGCGGTCTTTGGTAATGGCCTGCAAAGCGGTTTTGATTTGGGAGTGAGTTCGAGCGGAAATGGTAATGGTGGCCTGGCAGGTGATATGGTCACCTTGGGCCATTACATCACTCCCAATCTCTATTTCAGTGTGGGTCAGTCGATCTTTGGACAGGGAACCATTGCGCGCTTGCGCTATCGTGTCTCCAGACATGTTGAGCTACAGACCGAAAGTGGCACCCAGGATGGAGCCAACATTTTCTACCGGATTGATTTTTGAAAGCTCATGAATAGATCTACAGTGATCGTGATCGGTGCCGGTATTATTGGCCTGAGTTGTGCCTTGCGTATTCGTCAGGCTGGACTGGAGGTTACGGTTCTCGAGCAAGGAGCGGTTGGAAAAGAGGCCTCCTGGGCCGGGGGCGGAATTTTGAGCCCTCTGCATCCCTGGCGGTATCAGCCAGCCCTCCTTGCCCTTGCCCGCGAAGGAATGCTGCGCTATGCCGCCTTCAGTCAAGAAATTTTTCAGGCATCGACCATCGATCCTGAATATCTGGCAAGCGGCCTGTTGGTTCTGGATAGTCCTACCAGCCCGATTCCCGAAGATTCCGTCTCCTGGGGACGATCCTGGGGATGGAACTGGCGCAACGTTACTGCTGCAGAGCTCGCCGAGATCGCACCGCAACTGCAGGGGGAACGGGCCATTTACTGTCCCGAGGTGGCACAGGTTCGAAATCCCCGCCTGTTGGCAGGATTGCGCGCTTATCTGCAAGCATTGGGGGTGGCCATTCAGGAAGAGGTGAGGATTGATACCATCATCCCCCGCGCGGGTCATGTGATACTTCAGGTGGGTAATAAGATATGGGAGGCCCAAAAGGTGGTGGTCAGTGCCGGTGCCTGGACAGCGGATCTTTTGGCCTCGCTAGGCAGAAAGCTACCCATTGCCCCTGTTCGTGGCCAGATTATCCTTTTGGCAGGCGAGCCAGGGACCTTGCCAGTTCCGGTTCTCCAGGGAAATCATTATCTGGTGCAACGACGGGATGGGCAGGTTCTGGTCGGTAGCACCACGGAGCTGGTGGCGTTCGACAAGGGGACTACCACAGCGGCGCGGGAGGAGTTGCTGTCGTTCAGCCATCGGGTTTTTCCTCCATCGCGCTCTTACCCAATCCTTCGACAGTGGTCCGGATTGCGGCCTGGCAGTCCGGAGAATATTCCCATGATTGGTTACCTTCCGGGTATGGAGAATATCTTGGTGGCTGCTGGCCACTTCCGCTACGGACTGACCACTGCGCCCATCACGGCCGAGATCATCACGGACCTGGTACTGGGACGGCAAGCAAAGATGGATATTTCTCCCTATTCCCTTCCCAAGTAGGCGAAGAAAGAATATATTAAACAAAGTACAGTTTTGAAGTAGGACTAACTCATGCACGACACCCGACCAAGCAAGCAGGAAATTCTGGAGATACTTCGGGCAGCTGGAGTCAACCCAACGAGCCAGCGTGTGGAAATAGGATATATTCTCTTTTCCAGCCATGCTCACCTCTCCGCAGAAGAAATCATGCAGCAGGTCAATGCAGAGTACGCCGTCGTCTCCAAAGCAACTGTTTACAACACCCTGGGACTATTTGTTGCCCATGGCCTGATCCGCGAGGTCATCGTAGAGCCTGGCAAGGTGTTCTACGATTCCAATACCTCCAGACACCATCATTTTTATTATATCGATTCGGGTGAGCTGGTTGATATACCGGAAACCGAGCTGCAGCTTGCCCAGTTACCGC
>JAEPKX010000050.1 GCA_021375695.1 Candidatus Igneacidithiobacillus taupoensis
AAGGCCAACGTGGTGGAAACCCGGGCGTTCTCGCAGCGGCTGGAGGACGCGGTGGCGCGCTACCACGCCAACGCCATCACCACCGCCGAGGTGCTGCAGGAGCTGATCCAACTGGCCAAGGATATCCGCGCAGCACGCCAGCGCGGCGAAGAGCAGGGGCTGACCGACGAGGAGATCGCTTTCTACGACGCCCTGGCCGAGAATGAGAGCGCGGTGCAAATCATGGGCGACGCCAAGCTCAAAGTCATCGCCCACGAACTGCTCACCAGCTTGCGCGAGAACGTCACCGTGGATTGGGCGCACCGCGAATCGGCCCGCGCCCGCATGCGCGTGCTGGTCAAGCGCATCCTGCGCAAGTACGGCTACCCGCCCGATTTGCAGGATGCTGCGGTACAGACGGTGCTGCAGCAGGCCGAGGCATTATCGCAAGAGTGGGTGCAACTGAAGGTGCATGGATAAAGCCCAAGGGATGGAGCCATTGCCTGGAAGCTTGCAAGTTGGGTGCTGCCACCGGATGGTCCGGAAAATCTCCAGGGCTCAGGAGGAAAAGGCCAGGGATACCGCATCGGAAAGACTTTGCGCGGGGTGCAATGCCAGCTCGTTGCTGCGTCCCAGTTGTTCACTCCAGGGCGCAATGGCGCGGCGAAAGCCCAGTTTTTCACTCTCTCGAAGGCGTCCTGCGGTGTGGGCCACCGGTCGCAATTCTCCCGCAAGACCCAATTCCCCAAAGGTCACGAGACCTTCGGGCAGGGCTTGGTTGCGAAAGGCGCTGAGTATTGCCAGGGCCACGGCTAGATCCGCGGCGGGCTCCAGCACCCGCATACCACCGGCAATGTTGACGAAGACATCCTGGTCGAACAAGAAGCTCCCGCAGTGGCGATGGAGGATTGCCAACAGCAAGGAAAGGCGGTTTGGGTCGAAGCCCATGGCCACGCGCCTGGGGTTGGCCAGGGGGCTTGGTGTGACCAGGGCCTGCACTTCCACCAGCAGACTGCGGCTCCCTTCCTGGGTGGCGAGCACCACGCTGCCCGGCACCGGTTGTGGATGTTGCCGGAGGAAGAGCCCGGAGGGGTTGCGAACCTCCAGGAGTCCCCGTTCCTCCATGGCAAAGACTCCGAGCTCGTTGGCGGCACCAAAACGATTCTTGATGGCGCGGACGATGCGGTAGGGGCTGCCGGCCTCCCCCTCGAAATAGAGGACGGTGTCGACCATGTGCTCCAGGACCCGAGGGCCAGCAATGCTTCCTTCCTTGGTGACATGACCCACCAACCACAGGACCATGGCATTGCCCTTAGCATGGCGGACGAGGCGGGCGGCCGTTTCCCGGACCTGGGCCACCGAGCCCGGCGCGGATTGCAGGGTATCGGTGAAGAGGGTCTGGATGGAGTCTACGAGCAGGATTTTGGGCTTTTTCTGGGCGAGGACGGATTCGATACTCTCCAGGTGATTTTCGGCCAGTACCTCCATGGGGGATTGGAGCAGATCCAGACGTTGGGCGCGGAGCGCCACTTGGGCTGCCGATTCCTCCCCGGTGACATAGAGCACGGGCTGTCCCTGGGCCAGACCTGCGGCAGCCTGGAGCAGCAAGGTCGACTTGCCAATGCCCGGCTCTCCTCCCAGGAGAATAGCCGCGCCTTCCACCAGGCCCCCGCCCAGGACCCGATCCAGTTCCCCTATCCCACAACTTTGCCGCCGACTCTCCGCAAGGGAGAGTTCGGAGAGCTGCTGGACGCTGCTGGCCACGGCATAGGCGCTGCTCCCGCGGGTGTTGCCCTTGCTGGAAGTTCCGGTCGTGCGCTCTTCCACGAGGCTGTTCCAGGCACCGCATTCGGCACAGCGGCCCATCCATTTGGGGCTGCTTGCTCCACAATGCTGGCAGACGAAGATGCTGGAACGACTCATGGCACACGCCTGCGGGGGACGCGCTGGGTGATCCGCGTCCCAACCTCATAGGGAATGGTACCCAGGGCCTCGGCCCAGTCCTCCAGGGGTAAGTCGCTGCCGCCGGCCAGCAATACCCGATCCCCTACGCGAACGCCGGAGATTTCGGTCAAATCCACAAAGGCCAGATCCATGCTCACCCTGCCCAGCAATCGGCTTTGCTGTTGACCTATCCAAACTGGAGCGCCCAGAAGACCCAGTTGTCGCGTGAGGCCATCGCCGTAGCCACAGGCAATGATCCCAATCCGGCTGGGGCGCTCAGCCTGCCAGGCGGCCCCATAACCTAACCATTCCCCAGGGGCGAGCCTGCGAATGGCAATAATCTTGGACCACCATTGGGCAACGGCACGAAGACCGAGGCTCGTAGCACTTCGTCCCGGCAATGGGGAGAGTCCATAGAGCATCAGCCCCGGTCGGATCCAGGGACTCTGGGACTGGGGCAGGGCGAGGATGGCCGCGGAGTTGGGCAGCGAGTGCTGCCCTTCCGTAAGGGCCCCATACTGCTGGACGCTTTGCCAAAAAAGGGAAATCTGCTGCGCGTTATAGGAATCCCCGGGGGTATCGGCGCGTGCCAGATGGCTCAAAAAACCCAGGATGCGCAGGGGTCCGCCGGATTTTTGGGTAAGCTGGTCCAGGAGCCTGGGGAGTTCCTCGGCGGCAAAGCCCAGGCGATGCATGCCACTATCGAGTTTGAGGAAAAGCGCTAGTGGCTGCTGCCAGCGGGCCTCGGCCAGCCAGCCGATTTGTTCCCAACAATGCAAGACCAGGCGATGTCCGGCTGCTGCGGCCAGCGGGATCTCCTCCGGAGCAAAGGGACCAGCCAGGACGGTACAGGGTGGGAGTTGGGGGTGTTGCCGAGTGAGTTCCATGGCTTCGCCGAGGCTGGCCACGGCAAAGCCTTCCACTCCCCCCTCGGCCAGAATCTGGGCCACCAGCGCGCTGCCATGCCCATAGGCGTTGGCCTTGATGGCCGCCATGACCCGGCTGCCCGGCATCCGGGTGCGGGCAAGCTGGAGGTTATGGAGTAAATTGCCAGCCGAAATTTCGAGAACATTGGGGCGCATGACCGGCATCATAGCAGCCCCTATCCTGCTGCCCTAGTAGCTGGCACCTGCTGCTGGACTGTCGTCGCCGGGGGCGTAATTCTCGAAGCGGGTATACTCGCCAAAAAAACTCATCCGTATGGTGCCGATGGGGCCATTTCGCTGCTTGCCGATGATCACCTCGGCGATGCCTTTTACCTCTTCTTTTTCCTTGTGGTAGACCTCATCCCGATACAGGAACAGGATCAGGTCGGCGTCCTGCTCGATGGCCCCTGATTCGCGCAGGTCCGACATTTGTGGACGTTTTTCGGTACGGTTTTCCAGGCTTCGATTCAATTGCGACAAGGCAACGATGGGGAGTTGCAATTCTTTGGCCAGGGCCTTGAGGGAACGGCTGATTTCGGAGATTTCGGCGACGCGGTTGTCGCTGCGACCGGGCACCTGCATGAGCTGCAGATAATCGACCACGATCAATCGAATATCATGCTCCCGTTTCAGGCGTCGTGCCCGGGATCGTAATTCCCCCGGACTGAGGGCCGCCGAATCGTCCACGAAAAGGGGCGCGATATTGAGCTCGCCTACGGCGGTGGCGATACGTGGCCAGTCATCTTTGCCCAGACTGCCGTTGCGCAAGCGGTGCTGATCCACCCGTCCGCGCGAGGACAGGGCCCGCAGGACGATCTCCTCGGTAGGCATTTCCATGCTGAAGACAGCCACTGCCTGTTTTTCCACACAACTGACATGTTCGGCCAGATTCATGGCAAAGGCCGTCTTGCCCATGCTGGGGCGACCGGCCACGATGATGAGTTGTCCCGGATGAAGCCCCGAGGTCCGTTCATCCAGATCGATAAAGCCCGTGGGCAGGCCGGTAATTCGCTTGCGCTCCCGGGCAATCTGCTCGATTCGGTCAATGACCGCAGGCAGGGCCTCTTTCAGTTGCTGGAAATGCTTGTTGCCTCGCGCTTGCCCCTCGGCCAGGGCAAAGATTTTTCGTTCGGCCTCGTCGAGGAGTTCCGCTGCTTCCCTTCCTGCGGTGTGGTAGGCCATTTCGGCAATCTCTCGACCCGTCCGCAGAAGGGATCGAAGTACCGAACGCTCCCGCACGATCCGGGCATAGGCGTTGACATTGGCAGCAGAGGGGGTGCGATTGGCGAGTTCAACCAGATAGGTCAGGCCGCCAATTTCTTCCAGCTGCCCTCGATCCTGCAAAAATTCGCTGAGGGTAACGGCATCCATCTCCAGCCCAGCCTGGAACATATCAGCGATGGCAGAAAAGATAGTCTGATGCCGCCGTTCATAAAAGTCGGCTGTACTGACAATTTCATTAATCTGGTCCCAGGTTTCCGGATCAATGAGTAGGCCGCCCAACACCGATTGTTCTGCTTCCCGGGAGTGTGGGCTGCCCTTTACTTCTTCGTCGAGGCTCACCGGGACCAAGAAATTACGCGCGCTCGACAACTACCTGGATGTCAAGCTCAACCTCGGGGTGGAGATGGAGTCGCACGGTGTATTCACCCGTCCGTTTGATGGGGCCATCCTGCATGCGGATTTCCCCATGTTGTACGGTGCCATGACCATTTTCCATCAATAACCGCGCAATGTCATGGTGGGTTACAGAGCCAAACAGGCGGCCATCCTCACCGGCCTGCTGGCTAATGCGCAGGACCACGTTCGCCAATGCCTCGGCCCGGGCGCGTGCAGTTTGCAGACGCTCCGCTTCGGCTGCCTCCAGGGCTGCCCGCCGTTCGGCAAAAGCTGCCAGATTGCTTGCTGTTGCCACCACTGCCTTACCCTGAGGTACGAGGAAGTTCCGTCCATATCCAGGTCGAACCTCGACCACATCGCCAAGGCGACCCAATTTATTGATGCGTTCCAACAGAATGACTTTCATGGTCTTGTTCCTGGGGTCTTTGGGATCAGCGGATCACATAAGGCAAGAGGGCCAGAAAGCGGGCGCGCTTGATGGCCGTGGTCAGTTGCCGTTGATAGAGGGCGCTGGTTCCGGTAATCCGACTGGGGACGATTTTGCCCGTCTCGCTAATGAAGGCCTGCAAGGTCTTGAGATCCTTGTAGTCGATTTCCTTGACACCCTCCGCCTGGAAGCGGCAGCCCTTGCGGCGCCTGGAAAATCCACCAGTATTCAAACGATCGTCGCTATCCCGATCTCTTTGAAAAGCCATAATTATTCTCCTTGCTCAACGACATCTGCAACGACTTCTGGTCGTTTCTCGCTTTCGGACCGATCACGGCGATCATTTTCATCCCTGGCCAGGAAAGAGGGTTCGGTGATCGCCTCGTCGCGAAGCAAGATGAGATGGCGAAGAACGGCATCACTGAAGCGGAAGGCATCTTCCAGCTCGGCCAGGGCGGCAGCACTACATTCCACGTTCATCAAAACATAGTGGGCCTTGTGGGCCTTTTTGATGGGATAGGCCAGTTGGCGACGGCCCCAATCTTCCAGGCGGTGGATGCGACCACCATCCCCCTCGATCATTCCCCGGTACCGTTCAATCATTTGTGGTACCAATTCACTCTGGTCAGGGTGGACCAGAAACACAATTTCATAATGGCGCAAAGTTTTCTCCTTACGGATCGGCAAGAGTCTGGACGATCTTTATCCAGACAAGGAGTCACCCCAAAAGGTGAGGGCGTATTCTACCGCTTGCGCCAGGGATTACAAGCCCCATGGAATCAAAGGCTAGCCAATTCTTCGATTTGTTGACGATATCGGCTGAGCTCGTGGGCGCAGAGCGCCCCCTTTTTGCCAGCAAGAAGAGACGAATGGTGTGGTACGGTGGGGTTGGGCAGATGGGCAAGGGCCTGATCCACGGCGTCGGGATCGTTACACAGGAGCAGCAGATCGCAGCCAGCCGCCAGGGCAGCATCCACACGCTGTTCTATGCTCCCCAGGCCCAGGGTTGCTCCCATGCTCAGATCATCGCTGATGAGGACGCCAGTAAAGCCCAGTTCATGCCGGAGAATCTGGGTAAGCCATCGCGGCGAGAAACTGGCGGGGAGATCGTCCACCGCCGGGTAGCGGACATGGGCAGTCATCATGGCTGGGATTCTGGCAGCAATCAGCCTTTGAAAGGGACGCAGATCCTCCTGTAACGCGTCCCAGGAACGGCGATCTTCGGGCAACTCGCAATGGGAGTCGGCTGTCACCCCGCCATGTCCTGGGAAATGCTTGGCTACCCCCGTTATCCCTTGCTGTTGCAATCCGGCCCACAGGGCGCAGGCCAATGCCGAAACCACTTCGGGATCATGGTGCAGGGCGCGATCCCCGATGACGCTGGAAATCCCCCGATCCAGATCCACACAAGGGGTAAAATCCACGTCGATGCCAAGTTCCCGTAATTCCCAGGCCAGTAATTCACCCCAGATTCTGGCCATGGCCACGGCCTTGGGCAGACCCTCCCGCTCGGCCAAGCGGCCAAGACTTGCCTGGGGTGGAAAAGGAGTGACTCCCTCGCGTAGACGTTGCACCCGGCCCCCCTCCTGATCAATGGCAATGAGTAGGGGTGGGTTGCGTAGCCCATGGATTTCTGTGCATAGGGCACGCACTTGTGCAGCCGTTTGGCAATTACGTGCAAAAAGGATCACGCCACCCACCGCAGGGTGCTCTAATCGGCGGCGCTCCCAGGCTTGCAGGGTCGGTCCTTCCAGATCGATGAGTAAGGGACCGAGGGGCCGATCAATGGGAGTCATTGCTGCTCTCCTTGGGGGCTTTTTTGTCACTGCTATCGGTCTGGACCAATTCCATATCCGGATCAAAATCAATAGAAAGAGAAATGGGGGCCAGTTTGCTGGGCATTCCCCGTACATGGACAGGTACAATCATCATGCTGAAGCCATCCCGTTGTAGCCGGTCCTGGATGACAAAACTGACCTCGTCATGGAGGATGGACCAAAAAGGATTATTC
>JAEPKX010000015.1 GCA_021375695.1 Candidatus Igneacidithiobacillus taupoensis
TCCGCCGGTCCACATGACTGCGTACCCACGCCGTCGCCGCCTCCGCTTCCCGGGCCGAGAGATTCGTGTCCTGGAAAAAGGCTCCGTGCCCCGCTACCCCTTGATTCACCGTGTTGTCACTCATAAGTCTAGCCCTCTCAGTCCTTGTCAGATTGGCTTTCCAGCCAGTCCTCATAATCTTCCCGCTTTTCGTCAATGAAATCCTCAATTACGTCATAGAGGTTTTCATCCATGGTTTCGAGAGACTTCAGTACCCCGGTCATTTCCCAGATGGTGTACATTTCCACCGAGGTCTTCAGAGATACTTCCCAGGCAGTTTCTACGGTCTGGAGGGTCCGGACAGGGATAGCTTTGCGCAAAACCCGAAGATCACCCTCTACTTTCTGGATGTTTGGACCCCAATCGGGGAAGTGATCAGGCTGGATCATATCTGGAGAAAGTTGGTTGCCAGTGGTGATCAGCTTGAGCATCACTCGTCCAAAAGGCCGCAAAACGTCCTTGGCAGATTGCATGCCGTGCCGAATGGCTACTTCGCGCATGATCATGACCAATCCACCAGGAGAATTCTTGAAGGGGCAACGTGCAGCACAGGTCATACATTGGGCACAGGCCCAGATTTTCTCCTGCATGGCATCGTAGATCTGCTCCACATTTTCCGTCCACAGGAGCTGGACGATCTCCCGCGGACTATAATCATAAAACTGTGCCGATGGACAGGTGGCGGTACAGATACCACAGTTGAGACAACCATTCAGTTCGTGATCGTAGCGAAAATCTGCGCGGATCTCGTCGTACATCTCTTTCATTTCAGCGTAAGTCGCCATTCACTTGCTCCTCACTCGCAAAAAACTACCTACATTCAGTCTGACCGCCACCCCAAGCATCCGTTCCCTCTTGACTTAGATGAAGAGGGTAATGTCGGACTCTCCCGCAAACTCAAAGAAGGCAGCCGCACCACCAAGCTCGACACCATCAATAAAATCAGCAGTATCAAATTCAAACAGATCAACGGTCATCTGGCAGGCGATCATCCGTACCTCGGCCTCCACACAAAGTTCCCGCAGCTCTTCCAGACTTGCAACCCCTTTTGCCTTCATTTTGTTCTTCATCATGGAGGTAGCCATACCTTCCATCCCGGGAAGAATCATCATCAAGTTAGGCATGGGTACCGGCATCGGCATCGCTGGATTGCCCAAGGGACTTACCCGCAAATGTCCCAAGTCTTTCTTCAGCAACTGCAAACCATAAAACGTAAAGAAGATCTCTACGCTATAGCCCAGGGCCGCTGCCGTCGAAGCCAAAATAAAGGGGGGATAACCCCAGTCCAATGTACCTTTGGTGGCAACAATCGCCAATTTTTTTTCGTCCATTGCGTCACTCCTCGTAGCTGACTGAAGCCCAAGCTTCCGTAGCGAGTCCTAGGCCTTTTGAATGAAGAAGATAAACTCACCACCAGCCTCAGCCTGGTCAAGGAGCGGATTCTTTGTTTGCTTCGAAAACGCCTCGAAGTCTTTCACCGCACCCGGATCCGTTGCCACAACCTTGAGGATCTGTCCCGCAGACATTTCTCCCAAGGCTTTCTTCGTACGCAGGATCGGTAAGGGGCAATTCAGACCACGGGCGTCCAGCAACTTGTCTTCTTGTACCATTGCAACCTCCATTCTCGATTATTCAGAACATACTGACTCTAACAGGATCCAAGTAACACGCAAGGTAAAGTTTTTGATTTCTTGATTAAGCAATCATATTTCAGAAAATACTAATACTCGCTCAGACCAAAGGGAAACCCCGATTCACCCATGCTGATACCCCACCTCGCAAATTATATACTTCACCAAAGCCTTGGGCGGCTGCAAAGGCACAAGCCTGGGCAGAACGGCCACCACTCAGGCAATAGAAAACAATGGGCTGGTCTTTCGCAAGCTCGTCGATGCTCATAGGCAACAAATGCAGGGGGATGTGCTTGGCCCCATGTATCATTCCTCGAGCCACCTCCGCTGGGGAGCGTACATCGACAAGTTTCGCACCATGCCCCTCCTCCAGCCATTCTTTGAGCTGCTCCGCGGTAATTTCTTTGAATCCATACATAAGATTACGAATCCTACCAGTTCCAGGATGGAAGATAATACACCTCTACAGCAGCAAGTTCTAATGGATTTCAACCCCCAAGGCGCATCATGAATATTCTGGAGGATCGCTCCCGATCCTGAAGAAACGCATGTTGCTCAGGCTTGTCTGCCCAGACTCCGGCACGAATGGTTGCGGCTATCTCTTCATCGCCCACAGAAGCATTTCGAAGCAGGGGGAGAAGATCCATTCCCTGTTCCTGACCAAGACAATAGACCAAGCGTCCTGTGGCAGTAAGCCGGACCCGATTGCAGGAAGCGCAGAAGTTATCGCTGATAGGAGTAATAAAACCAATTTGGCTCGAGCCATTGGCGAAGCGATAGAGGCGTGCTGGTCCCTGGTCACGGCTACTGGCAATGGGGAAGAGGGTCCCGGCATTCCGTTCCAATATCTCACGGGCTTCCACCGCCGATAAATAGGAGCTATCCTGGGTAGTAGTACCAGCAGTGCCCAGCGGCATCGCTTCTATGAAGCGAATATCCAGATTGCGTTTCTGGGCAAAGTCCACTAGCTGGAGAATATCTTCCTCGTGCTTTCCCCGCATCAATACCGCATTGAGTTTGATCCTTGGAATTCCTACGGATCTTGCCTTTTCAATCCCCATCAACACTCTTTTCAAGGAACCGCCTCGCGTGATGACGCGGAAGCGTTCCGGATCGAGGGTATCCAAACTGACATTGAGACTATTGAGCCCGGCCGCCTGGAGGTCAGCAGCAAAACGATCCAGCAAGTAGCCGTTGGTACTGAGACTTACCTTACCAATTCCAAGACCAACCCCATACTGAACGGTTTCCACGACCCGAGGATGAATCAGCGGTTCCCCACCAGTAAGACGCAAATGTTGCAAACCCAAACCCCGAAAGATGCGCAGCAAGCGTTGGGCTTCTGGGCCACTGAGATGATCCTCCCGATCAAAATAAGGGGTCCCTTCGGCTGGGCTACAATATTGGCACCGGAAGTTACAGTGCTCGGTTAGGGAAAGGCGCAGATAGGTAATCTGCCGACCAAAGCGGTCCTGCAAGCCGCTTTCTTTCCCTGTAGCTTCCGGATTCTTCATTTCTTCATCCTAGAGAAATCTGGACTCCACGTCGTCAGCAACGTTGACGACCATGGTATAGATTGACCACATGCTGCGCCTCAACAAAAAAGAGCCAACGCTCCAGACCAAGACCTACGACGATGGAGACGGCTGCCACGATAACAGCTGGCACCGACTGTGCCCCCAAAGAAACGCCCAGTGCGATTATGGGTACCACAACGGCTAGAAGATACATGAGCACTTTGATGGATCTGGCTTTTTCTTGCGGTAAGATGTGACCAAATTCCTCGGTCAAAAAGGTGCCAAAGGTGTGCCCCTGGTCCAACAAGCGTACAGTGGAACGATTAAAACCGGTAGCAGTATGGATGGTAGGACCTGCCGGACGGGATATCCAGAAATAATAAATGCCTTTGAGAAGGGCGACTGCGGCAATCAAGGCAATGGCCAAGCCAATGAAAATCGATGCATTGCCACCCGTGATCACCCGAATGGCTGCCAGTAGGGTTGCTCCCGTGGCCAATCCCATTGCATAGAAATTTGCCGGCACCAGCGGCGTATTCCACTGCCGGATGGTACGAAGAACCGCATAGATCATGCCCTGACAGAAAATAGTGATCAGCCCCAGTAAACCGGCAATGCTAGCAAGCGTTAACCCAATACGGGCGTCAGGGGCACCGGTAAGAAAAACCCAGACCAGATAGCCGATGGCGAAGGGATAGAAGGACACAGCGAAAACGCCTTCTCGCGCCAGCCAGGATGTCCGCCACCGGGTGAAGGCACGCCAGGCATTTTTGGGATTGGCCAGGTGCGCTGTGGACGAAAGCATGCCAATGGTGACAAAAACCAAGGACAGCAAAACCCCAATCAAGGTTTGCGATGGGCTCAAGCCCCCATCAATGTGCAAATCATTGATGATGGCAATGAGTGCCATCAGCCCAAACCCACCTCCCGAGAAGAGGGTGAGAAAAATTACCGCCAATGCTGCATGCATAAACGACTCCTCAGCGCTCTATGACCCGGTTGACCCATTCCTTTACCTTGATGGCAGCTTTCTTTTTCAAGCCTTCCGTTGGAATAGGGGCATGTACCCGAGGCGGAAGATAATGGTTGGTTGGATCATAATTGAGCTCCGGCAGCAACTGATACCCCCCCCGTTCGCGGACAGCTCGACTCACGGGACTTTCGGGATCATCAAAATCCCCGAACATGCGCGCATGGGCCGGGCAGGTCAGCACACAGGCGGGTTGCCGCTCTTCCTCAGGGATTTCCATATCATAGATGCGGTCGATACAAAGAGTACACTTTTTCATGGTACCCGATACCCTGTCCAATTCCCGCGCTCCATAAGGACAAGCCCACGAGCAATAATTACATCCCATACATTTATCCTGATCTACCAGGACAATACCATCTTCCGGACGCTTATGACTTGCACCTGTGGGACAGACGGTGACACATTCCGCATTCTCGCAGTGCATGCAGGACATGGGAAAATTGACAGTCTTGTTGTAGGGATATTCGCCTATTTCATAGTGGCGAATCCGATTGAACCATACCCCCGAGGGTTTTGCGCCGTAGGGGTTATAATCTGTCAGTGGTGCGGTGGTACCACTGGTATTCCACTCCTTACAGGCGACCGCGCAGGCATGACAGCCAACACAGGTATCGAGATCGATGACAAGTCCGAGTCTCATGGCTAACTCCTTACCCAATCAAGATTTGAGGTTGACGGGTTCATGGGTGTGATATCGCAACACGTCCGGTGCCGGAGCGCTCCCCGGTAGCGGTTTCATGGTGGGGAAGGTCGGCCATGTTCCTTCTTCACCGGGAGCAGCAGGGGTGATTTTGACCATCAGATCATACCATGCTGCCTGACCAGTAATGGGATCGGAGTTGGTAAGACGCCTCTCCCCTTGTTTCGGAGGCAAGAGTTCTGAGATCAAATGGTTCATCAAGAAACCACGGGTAGCTTCGGCGGCGTCCGGCTTCAGGCCCCAGGCGCCCGACTGCTTGCCGATGGCATTCCAGGTCCATACCGTATCCTCTTGACAGCCCTCGATCAGCTTCACCTGAACGCGGATCTTGCCATTGTGGCTCTCTACCCAGACCCAGCTTTTGTCTGCAATGCCCATTTGCTCTGCCCGCTTACGGTTCATATACAAATAATTCTGGGCAATGATCTGCCGCAGCCAGGCATTCTGGCTATCCCAGGAGTGATACATCATCATTGGGCGCTGATTAACGGCATAGAAGGGATATTCCTTCTTGTCAATACGCTGCTGCTCCAAGGGTTCATAGTAGTCAGGCAGCGGATCGAAATAAGTAGCCAAGCGCTCCCGATCCACTGGATCTTTGGGACAGGGACCATCGTACAAGCCCATTCCTGCCAAACGAAAGCGCTGGAATGTCTCGGAATAGAGCTCAATAATGATGGGATCCGCCGTAGGATTGAAGCCAATACGCTGGGCCAATTCCAGGTATTCCTTGTTGGCAAAGCGATAAAAGCGCATGGACTTGGGCAGGTGATATTGGAAGAATCCCTGGTTTTCGATGTAGTGTTCCCATTGATTGGGATTGGGCTCACCACGTAAATGACTTTGTCCATCCTTGCCGCGCCAGCCGGCCAGGAAACCGATCCCCGGAGCACGCTCGAAGTTGGCAATGAAATCCTTGTAGCTACTGAACCTGGGTGTACCGTCTTCTTTGGTAAAGGCAGGAAATTTCAGTTTTCCGGCAATTTCTACCATCACATCCTGCCAGGGCCGCACGTTGCGATCGGGTTTCAGGATGGGGTGACGGATGGAATCGCAGATTGCATCTGGTTCGGAAATGGGTCGGTCCAACAATGAGATGGAATCATAGCGTTCCAGGTAGGTGGTATCTGGAAGAATGAGATCGCCAAAATTGACCATTTCCGAGTGAAATGCGTCGACGACGACCAAAAAGGGTATTTTGTACTCGCCGTTCTCATCTTTGGCCTTGAGCATCTCCTGCACGTTGGCCGTATTCATGGTGGAATTCCAACTCATGTTGGCCATGAAGAAGATCA
Source organism: Candidatus Igneacidithiobacillus taupoensis (assembly GCA_021375695.1). GTDB lineage: Bacteria > Pseudomonadota > Gammaproteobacteria > Acidithiobacillales > Acidithiobacillaceae > Igneacidithiobacillus > Igneacidithiobacillus taupoensis. The sequence goes on from JAEPKX010000015.1 coordinate 6,216, forward strand.
GGGTATCAATACCATAAGGGTCCTTGTTAACGGCATTGGTGATGACCATATGCATTAGACCATGGTTGGCAATGGGCGCTTCCCAGGAGTATGCCTTGTCGATCCGCTTGGGTCGGCCCTCTTCGTCGATTACCAGATCCTCAGGGGCGGTGGGAAACCCCAGGGGCAGGGACGAAAGGGGGGTGTTGGGAGCGCTATGCTGGGCTGGTTTGTTGGGCGGCGGTACCGGCTTGGGGTAAGGTGCTTTGGCACGAAAACCACCTGGGCAATCGATGGTACCCAAGAGAATTTGTAGCAAATGGATGGCGCGTGCCGCCTGCAATCCATTGGAATGGGCAGAAATGCCGCGCATGGCATGCATGGATACGGGACGGCCAATAAATCTGTCGTGCTTGCGTCCAGCCCAATCTGTCCATTCCACCGCAATTTCGATGCTCTCCTGGAAGGCTACATGGGCCATCTCCAAGGCCAGGCGCTCAATGGTTTCTGCAGGTATCCCCGTAATTTTGCTGGCGTTGACCGGACTGTACCGTTCATCCAAATACCGATCGGCCAAAATCGACATAATGGTTCGCACCGGCCGACCATCCGGAGTTTGATATTCGCCAAAGAGGGCGGGCTTCACGCCCGGCTGCATTCCATTGACGAAAGCTTCCTGTTCCAGGTCCCAGACCAAGGGGTGGCCTTCCCCATCCCGCCAGAGCAGACCATCACCCTTTTGACCCGGGGTCTGGACCACCAGGAAGGGAGCATTGGTATAGCGGAGCAGAAAATCCCAATCGAACTGCTCGTTGGTCAAGAGGACATGGACCATGGAAAGAGCAAACATGCCATCGGTACCCGGACGAATGGGGACCCACTCATCGGCAATGGCCTGATAACCGGTGCGGGCCGGGTTGATACCCACGAACTTGCCACCGTTGCGCTTGAGTTTTTCCAAGCCGATCTTCATGGGATTGGAGGAATGATCTTCGGCTACGCCCCAGAGCATGAAATACTTGGTACGATCCCAATCCGGGTCGCCAAACTCCCAGAAAGCATGTCCCAGCATGTAGAGACCCGCCGTGGCCATGTTGACGGAGCAAAAGCCACCATGGGCCGACCAGTTGAGGGTCCCAAATTGCTGCGCCCAAAGACCCGTTAGCGCTTGCATTTGATCGCGACCCGTAAAATAGGCGAGTTTGTTGGGGTCTGTGGCTCGGATATGGGCAAGGCGCTCAGTCAAAATCTGGATGGCTTCGTCCCAGGAAATCTCCTCGAACTCGCCAGAACCCCGTTCGGCGCCGGGCTTACGGCGGAGAGGATTACGAAGCTTGGCAGGGGAATACTGCTTCATGATCCCGGCAGAGCCTTTGGCGCAGAGAACCCCCTGATTGATGGGGTGATTGCGATTACCCTGAATGAATCGCACCTTGTTGTCTTCTAACGTGACCTTGATTCCACATCGGCAGGCGCACATGTAGCAGGTACTGTACTTGATCTCTTGCTTCTTGTGGTCCTCGAACTCCATGACCGTAGCCATTTGCAACCCCTCGTTGTTTCTGCTCCGACACTGCACACCGGATAGCTGGACGACAGATGTTGACCAAGGTAAAGAGAGAAGGCAACTCAGGTTTTTTGATTTGATAATAAGACGTGCTTATTTGCCAGTTTGTCCTTAACAGGATAAGGTCATCGTTGAATCATACCGGATGGAGACCATGAAATGAATCGCAGTGACTTCAAAGAGCACACCCGGATCACCGTGACCTGGAAAGACAAAGAAGGAAAACTCCGCCCCGGCAACTTCTACGTCTATGCCCTGCTCAAAGATGCCATGATAGTTCGTGCCACCGACAAGGATGGCTTGCTTCGCAAGCTCCCCTATGCCGATGTATTGCGCATTGTAAAATCCCAAGAGGTGGCCCCGCAGGATCGCTACCTGATCCCCGAAGAAGTGCTCAAAGAGAGCAATTGGAAGGATCGGGACATCATGGTCCGCTATAGTTCTTCTCCTAGTCGGGGCAAATAAATTGGTTTTTCGGCGGGGACTGATGCCAATAACGGGTCATCCCTGCCAGATCAGGATCGCTCCCAGCGGCCAGACTTCCCCCCCTCCTTTCGGGTAATGCCGATTTTACTCAGGATCATTCCTCGATCCACGGCCTTACACATATCATAGATAGTCAACAGTCCCACACTGACTGCCGTCAATGCTTCCATCTCCACGCCGGTTTGACCCTGACAACGAACTTCGGCCTCACAGCATATCCTGCTCGGGTTTTCGTGGAAAGAAAAATGAACCTCCACACCCGTCAGGAACAAGGGGTGTGCCAAAGGGATCAACTCGGCCGTGCGTTTGCTGGCCTGGATGGCAGCAATGCGCGCCACGCCAAGAACATCTCCCTTGCGCAACGCACCATCGCGAATGAGCTGGAGAGTAGCTGCTTGCATGTGGATTTCACCCGTAGCAATGGCTAACCGGGCGCTCGTGGATTTTGCTGCGACATCGACCATATGGGCTTCGCCAGCCGCATTGAAATGGGTAAGATGATCTTCTTTCATGTGATTTGGCACCTATCTTGCTTCCTGTTTCAGAACCTTTTCTTGCGGGTGATCGAGGAACCATGCTTCCAGTTCTTCGTGTTTTGACTCTGCTTTGCTTCTGCCTTGCCCTGTGGCCCTTGGGGGTGAAGGCGGATCTTCGCTTCTTGCTCCCCCCGGTCAGCAGTCCAGAGGTCATGTATACGGCCTTTACTCCCCTTGCCAAAGCGTTGCAGAAGGCGATCCACGAGCCGGTTCAACTGAGTTTCACCGCCGACCTTGGTCAATTCTACCTGAAGGCTCAGGAAAAAAGGGCGCAAATTGTCTTGTATTGCCCTATAGCCTATCTGAAGGTCGCCCACGAGGTCCCCTACACCCCGTTGGCTGGCCTCCAACCGCCACCTGGTGGTAACCATAGTGTCATTGTAGTGCGGAGTGATAGCCCCATTCAGAACCTCCTGCAACTGCGTGGCAAGTCTTTTGTCATGGGCAATCCTGCTTGCGCAGCCTCCTCCCTGGTTCCTCTGGCCTTGCTTGATTCCGTCGGTATTCCCATCAAATCCCTGGGGGCACTCCATCACGGTGGCAGCGACAGCAATGCGTTGCTGGATGTTGCCGCTCGCTTTTATGATGCCACAGCAGTTGCCGAAAACGTTGCGGAGCCCTACCTGCGCGCCGGCACCCTTAAGATCCTTGCGCGAACGCCGGTTGGGCCTGGGGATCTCATCGCGGCATCGGCCGAGGTTCATCCCCATACCCTGGGCAAAATAAAGCAAACCCTGCTCCATCTTGACCAGATCAATCCCCAGGCAATGGCAGCCATTGCCCCCTTGGCTTCGGGAATGATCTCCATTCCACCGGGTACCTATGATCCCCTGCGCTCCCTCTACAAGGAAACCTACGGTATCGAACTCAACCCCAAAAAGAATCGATCCCTCTGGCGGCTTGGGGTCCCACCTGCTTTTTCGCCATTGGCAGCGGAAGATCTTTTTGCTCCCCTTCGTCAGGCTCTCCAAACGCTAACTGCCCAGCACTCCATAGCGATTTCCGTACCCGCGAGTAGCCAGGCATATCTCTCGGCGATTCGGGCAAAGCGATACCGTTATGTACTTGTGAATCCAGATTTGCTGCGAGCAGCAGGCAAAGAATTACACCCCATTGCCACCTTGCTACCCAATGCGGGCGAGACGGGCCTTTCGATCATTCGAGTTGACCATCCGGCTACCCATGGGGCCCTTCGGGTTGCCTACGAGAGCCCCTACTGCAGCGCGCGCTCCCTTCTCCAAAAAACCATTTTTTCTCTGGCTCATCGGCAACCGGTACAATGGGTGCCGGTGCGCTCGGAGCGGGCTGTTTTTGCTGCCCTGGGGAGTGGCCAGGCCAATTGGGGCGTGGTGCGCAGTGCGACCGTGGAAAATCTGCGCAAGACGGCTCCAAACACTTGGGAAATCATAGCCCAAAGAGGGCCAGCTCCAGCCTGGATTCTTGCCAGTACCTCGCCCCTATCTGGCCAGGATCGACTGCAACTTGGCAAAATTTTATCTAGCATACCGAAGCAGTCTTTGGAAAAAGCTGGTTTTCAGGAGATCGTGCTTGCCCAATGAATACTGGTATGCCGATTTATCATTTGCCCTAATGCTTCCATTTTCCAAAGCCTGGCAGCGACTCACCTGGCGCAGCAAAAGCATGGCACTGGTGCTGCTCTTGGTAGCAATGATCTATCTTCTCATTGCTTTTTTTGTGTACACCTCGGTGCGCGAGGACCTCACCAGCCAAGTCCAAACCGAGTTGCAGCGACTGACCCAATCCATTGCCCAAGCGGCAGCAAACCCTCTGTTACTGCGCAACGCAGGCCAGCTGGAGGCCCTGGCTAAGAGCAGTAACTCCCTGGTTGCAAGAATTATTATTACGGATTCCTCTGATACCGTGGTGGCCAGTTCCGAACTCCCGCTGGTGGGGGAGCAACTGAACCCAAAAGAGCAAGCAGGGTTGCCCAGGATCTATTCGTACCAAGCCAGCATCCAGGCCGGAAAAGATCTCTTGGGTACCGTCTGGTTGCAAAGCAACAACAAGCAAATCAATCAGCTAATCAATAACAAATTAAATCACACCATTAGTCGACTACTTTTGCTGGGCATCAGCACTGCGATCATTGGCTTGGTTGGCGCCTATCTCGTGAGTCTTGCCATTACGCGTCCAGTATCCAGACTCATGAGAGAAATGACGCAGATGGAGGGACAGTTGGGTCTTGCCTCCCTGACCCATGGTCACTCAGCAGACGCTTCCAAGGATGAGCTCTACCGCCTGGAGCTTGCCTTTCGGTCCATGACCCAACGCCTCCAAGAACACCTCCAGGAGTTACGCAAGCTCCATCAACGACAACAAGCTATGCAATGCATGGTGACCATTGGTCAAATGTCTTCCCAGGTAGCCCATGAAATCCGCAATGCCTTGTCCTCCGTCCGTGGCGCTGCCCGTTATCTGGTGCGCTACGATGATCCAGCCAATCGAGAGGATTTTCTGCGGATTATCGAAGAGGAAGTACAACGGCTCTATGACATGACCCAAGGGTTTTTGGACTTTGGCCGAAGCTACGAAATCCATCCCAGCATCCAGGAAGTGCGGCCTTTCTTGGAACGCTGCGTGCAGCGCCACCATGCTGATATGGAAGCTCGGGCCATTACTGTCCATCTGCATTGTCCCGCTGGTCTGAAGGCCAGTTTCGATGCTTCTCTGCTGGCTCAGGCCATGAGCAACCTACTCCTCAATGCCTGCGATGCGGCACCTGAGCGATCTGGTATCATAGAGATCTCCGCCTATGCCGAAAATGGTGGGATAAAAATTCTGGTTACGGATAATGGTCCGGGGATACCGCCTGCGCGTCGCAACGAAATCTTCAAACCCTACGTCACCACGAAGACCAAAGGCAGTGGATTGGGCCTGGCTGTCGTAGCTAAAATCATGATGTTCCATGAAGGGACAGTAGAGTTGCAGGACACCGATGGACCAGGCGCTTGTTTCGCCTTGTATCTACCCAGTGTGGCCGAAACCCAGCTCGCCCCTTCCTCGCAATCCCATTAATCAAGGAGTCCCATGGCAACGCAAATTCTCATCGTCGAAGATGAGCGGAACCTTCGCAGGGTCTTGGCTGCCGTGTTACGCGCGGAGGGTTTTTCGGTGATGGAAGCCGAAAGTGGCGAGGGGGCACTGGAACTACTCGCCAATGATATCCCTTCTTTGATTTTGAGTGACCAACGCCTTCCAGGAATATCTGGCGTGGAACTCTTGCACGCAGTAAAAAAACAATGGCCCGAAATCCCTTTTTTGATCAGCACCGCCTACGGCGAAATCGAGCAGGCGGTGGAAGTCATCAAGGCTGGTGCCGAGCACTATCTAACCAAGCCTGTGGATGAGGGAGAGTTGATTGCTCTTATTCGCCAGATCCTGGAACGGCGGGGACGGCAGGTGCCACCGCTGCGTCAAGCACCCCGTCGCCATGGTCTGATTGGCGTAAGCCGGGCCATCCAGCAACTGCTGGAAACCATTGACCTGGTGGCCCCAGCACCTTCCAATGTGCTGATCACCGGAGAGTCGGGGACTGGGAAAGAATTGGTTGCTCGTGCCTTGCATAATGCCAGCCCGCGCCGGGAACAACCCTTTGTTGCTTTCAATTGTGGTGCCATCCCATTGGAGTTGGTGGAAAGTGAAATCTTTGGCTACGAACGGGGGGCTTTCACCGGAGCGATCCGCAGCCAACCCGGAAAACTGGAGGCTGCGGCAGGTGGCACGCTGTTTCTGGATGAGATAGGGGATATGCCACTGCCCATGCAAGTCAAGCTGCTTCGTGCGCTCCAGGAACGCGAGTTCAACCGCCTCGGTACCCATCAAACCATTCGTTTGGAAGCAAGGGTGATCGCTGCCACCCACATTGATCTCAAAGAAGCCATTAAAGAGGGACGCTTTCGCGAGGATCTTTATTATCGACTGAATGTCATTCCCCTGCATATTCCACCCCTGCGCGAACGTCGAGCCGACATCATCCCTTTGGTACAACATTTTTTGGGGAAAATCTGCAACGAAATCGGAAGGGAAGCTGTAACCATGGATGCTGACGCTCTGGCTGCCCTCGAAGCCTATAGTTGGCCGGGCAACATTCGTCAACTGGAAAACCTCCTTGAGCGCATGGTGGTGTTGAGTCGACAGTCTATCCTTGGCTTGCGCGATCTACCCAGCGAAATCCGCCAAGGTGAATCCCATATTGATAGGAAGATCGCAAGCCCCTTTGATCTTCCTGCCCTGGAACGACAAACCGTGCTGAGCGCGCTGGAAAAAACACGCTTCAACCAAAGCCAGGCCGCGGTGCTCCTCGGTATCAGTCGCAAACAACTGCGCACCAAAATGAAAAACATGGGGCTTTTGGCAGATCAGGCAGACGAGGACGGAACAGACATAGATTATTAAAGCAGCCCTACTGTGCCAAAAGGCACAGGCTGGCGCCCGCACTGGGCCGTTTTTTTAGTTTACACAGGCTGGCTATCCCTGCTGCAAGCACTCGGCTCTCTCCCAACAAATACAATACCCCCTTTGAATACAAAATGTTTTCTTTTGTTTCACGGACCAAGAGAAGGGAGGATTGGTTTCTTTTCTCTGGTCTCATCTTTCTGCTGGAAGCTGGCACAAAAACTGCTGTAGTTAAGGTCAGCCGGGTAATGGCCCGGACAGCACCTTAGGAGTAGTTATGAACGCTCATCGACACAATCGCTCTGGTGTCCATGCGGGTTTCATCGGGATGGTTATGCTTGCAGCAAGTGCAACCGTTTGGGCAGCTCCCGCAGTCAACAATATTGAAGCCGGCCGCGCGCTGGCTTTTAACCGTGCCCAAGGCAATTGCCTGGCTTGCCATGCCCTCCCTGGTGGTTCACAGCCTGGAAACGTAGGACCAGCCCTGCCCATGAAAGGCGTTACCTTCCAGCAGATGTTCCAAAGCAAGGAGAAGCTGGTGGCTTTTTTGAGTGATCCAGAATCACTTTTTCCCTATGCAAACATGCCCGAGTTTGGCAAGTATAAGGTCCTTACCCACACGCAATTGGAACAAATTGCTGATTATCTTTGGTCACTGAAATAGCCCTTGTAAGGAGTAGAACCGAATGAAAAAAGTACAGCGTAGACAATTTCTGGGGACTAGCGCCACAGCGGTTGCCGTTGCGGCGGTTGCAGGAAGTAGCCTCTTGCGGGCAGGCAGCGCAATTGCCGGCAACGTGGCGGGATGGCCTGCCAAGGCCTTTGATGCCAAGACCCTCGATCAGGCCATGACCGACTCCATTGGCAAAACGAACATTCCTGTTTCTGCCAAAGTCATCCTCAAGGCCCCCACCATTGCCGAGAACGGCGGTTCCGTTCCGGTCACTATTGAAGTCGATTCCCCCATGACCGCCGATGACTACATCAGCACGGTGTGGCTCTTTGTCGATCACAATCCGACTCCCCTTGCCAGTCAATTCAACTTTACTCCTGCTTGTGGCAAGGCTTACATCCAGGAACGAATCAAGATGGCCAAGACGGACAATGTTCGGGTGGTTGCCAAAACCAACAAGGGCGAACTGATGGCTTCTGCTCCCAAGGAAGTCAAGGTAACCATTGGTGGTTGTGGCGGTTGATTTTTTTGATTCCATTTTTTCGAAAGGAAACAGATTATGGCAGAAGCACTCGGTAATCCTATGATTCGCATGCCCAGTAGTGCCAAAAAAGGAGACATTGTCGAGGTTCGCTCCTTGATCATGAATCCCATGACCACTGGGCTTACCAAAGACAAGGCGGGTAAAGTCATTCCAGCACATTTCATTCAGACCGTGACCGTTACTTTCAACCAAAAACCATTGCTCGATGTGGACTGGAGTACTGCAGTTAGCGCCAATCCCTATCTTGCATTCAAAATGCGTGCAGAAGAGAGCGGCACCTTGGAGATGACATGGAAAGATAATACCAACGGAACCTGGTCAGCCACCGCCAAAATCACCGTAAGCTGACCTTCCAGGCGCGGTGCTGGCTTGTGTGCACTGCGCCGATTTCCAAATAAATCCGGGAGGGAAATGAAAATGAAGACTTGGATTGCACCCATTGCAGCCATAGCCCTAGCAGTGACCAGTTCTGCCGCCAATGCGGTCAATTGGTGGGATCTGGGTAATACCAAAGTTGGTCCAAAACAAACCTTGCAGGAATTTCATGAATACTTCCAGCAAAAATTCCCAAAGATGCCCCTCGAGAAATATGCCCTGGGTGCGTACGCTTTCAGTCCGGAACTGTATAGTCAGTACCAAGAAGCAATACAATTCAATCCTGGTGACTTGACCCTGTCCGAAGGGAAAAAGCTTTGGGAAACCCCTTTCAAGAATGGCAAGACTTATGCCAGCTGTTATCCCAACGGGGGCAAGGGAGTGGCTGCTCACTATCCGATGTTTGACAATAAAACCGGAGAGGTGGTCACCCTGGGCATGAGCATCAATGCCTGTCGTCAACAAAATGGTGAGGCGCCATTGAAATACGGTAGCCAAAGCCTTATCGCCCTCCAGACCTATCTTGCCTCCCTTGCCAATGGCATGCCCGTTGATGTCAAAGTGGAAGGACCGGGAGCCGTCAAAGCCTTTGAAGAAGGCAAAGCCTACTATTTTATGAAGCGAGGTCAGCTCAATTTCTCTTGTGCCTCCTGCCATGTGGCCTATGCTGGCAAGTATCTGCGCGATCAAATCATTTCTCCTGTCCTGGGGGAAAGTGCCCATTTTCCCACCTATCGCGCTGCATGGTCAGCGGTGAACACGCTACAAAAAAGAATACAGGGTTGTAACAAGCAGGTGGAGGCACAGCCCGAGCCCCTGGAGAGTGTAGATTATCGAAATCTCGAGTATTTCATGACTTACCTGAGCAATGGCATCAAAATCAACGTACCTGGATATCGCCCATAGAAAACCTTGCTGGTGTTGTGCCAGCACTACCGTAAACACAGGAGCCACAGATGTCTGTTTTGCCATTTCGTAGGGCCGCTGCTGGTGCTGCCCTCTTTGTCACATTGAGTTTGGCCACGACTGCACAGGCTGCGCTCATTCCCTCTCCCGTGGCCGGCATGCCGCCCATTAATCCAGAAAGCCCTCTGTATGTAGTGAATGTTGACAAAGGTGTTACTCCTGCCCAAGTAAAACTCGGAATCACCAACGGCGCTGAATCGGAAAACATGAATGTCGTTGGCACTCTGGATGTGCAGCAGGGGCTCAAAGAGAGAGGCATCAAGAGTAACTCCCCCTACGTAATTTATGAGGTATGCAATCTCGTTCTGGGTTCAAAGATTCTCACCAAGGACCCGGAATTTGGTGCATTTGCTCCCTGCAAAATAGTGATGTTTGAGAGCCATGGCCAACTGAAATTGATGACTTACTTACCGACGTATGCGCTTAAGTATTTTCCAAAGAATGCCGAGGCCGCGAAAGTTGCCGCTGAACTTGACAAACAAATCATTACTGTGATGAAGCAAGCAAAATCCGGCGGACTGTAGATTTTCATAATAACTGGGGAGGTGCCATCATGCGTTTAGGTAGAAGAGATTTTTTACAATTATTGAGCATTGCCGCAGCCGGTAACTTTTTTGCCCCCGGCGCAATCCAGGCAGCCTGGGGAAGTGATAAAGACCCCTATGACATCCCTGCTTTCGGCAATGTCACCCTGTTGCATATGACTGATTCCCATGCCCAATTACTCCCGGTATGGTGGCGCGAGCCGGATACCAATATTGGCGTGGGTTCCGTGCTGAACCAAACGCCACATCTCTGCGGCAAGTGGATGCTGGATTACTACAAGGTCAACCACGGCAAACGGAATGAATACAGTTTTTCCTGTCTGGATTTCGCTACCCTGGCCCATCAGTATGGCAAGATTGGCGGATATGCCCATATTGCGACCTTGGTGAAACGGTATCGTCAGCAGTTGGGTGCAGAACGTACCTTGCTTCTGGATGGCGGTGATACCTGGCAAGGATCGGCAACCTCGCTATGGACCAAGGGCGAGGACATGGTCGGTGCGCAAAATTTACTGGGGGTTGACGATTTTGTTGGCCATTGGGAATTCACCTTTGGTCAAAAACAGGTCGAGTACCTGATCAAAAACAAATTGAAGGCCAATTTTTTGGCGCAAAATGTATTCAGCAACACCTGGCAAGAGCCGGTTTTCAAACCCTACCATATCCATGAAATCAGTGGCCGTCGTATTGCTGTCATTGGCCAGGCCTTTCCTTTCACGCCCATTGCCAATCCTGCTTATCTGATTCCTGATTGGGGCTTTGGCATCCATACCGAAAATATGCAAAAAATGGTCGACAAATGTCGTCAGGACGAGCATGCCGATGTGGTGGTCGTGCTTTCCCATAATGGCGCCGATGTAGACAAGAAGATGGCATCGCTGGTCAAGGGCATTGATATTATCCTTGGTGGACATACCCACGACATCATGGGGCCTAAGCCCTTCCAGGTCGGCAAGACACTGATCATCAACAGCAGTACCAATGGCAAAATTCTGGCCCGCTTTGATCTGGACGTTGGCAAGGGGCAATTGAAGGGCTGGCGCTTTCATTACCTGCCGGTTTTCTCCAACCTCATTCCTGCAGACCCGCAGATGGAGCAGTACATCGCAGGAGTCCGCAAACCCTATCTGGAAAAACTCCAGCAGCCTTTGGCAACTACAGGCAGCCTGCTCTATCGGCGCGACAACTTCAATGGCACCTTTGATCAGCTCCTTTGTGATGCACTGCGGCAGGAAATGGACTGCGAAGCTTCCTTTTCGCCGGGCTTCCGTTGGGGCTACTGCAAGCTACCGGGAGAAACCATCACCATGGAAGACGTCATGGGCCAGACTGCCATTACCTATCCACAAGTCACGGTCAATGAATATACCGGGGAACAGATCAAGAACATCATGGAGCAAGTGGCCGACAATATCTTCAACCCCAACCCCTATTACCAACAGGGTGGAGATATGATTCGCGTCGGCAATATTCAGTACCATTTCAACCCCGATGAAAAGATCTATCACCGGATCAGCAACCTACAAATCGGCGGCAAGCTCGTCCAGGCCAACAAGAAGTACAAAGTGGCGGGTTGGGCGGCAATGCAGCCCGTTGAAGGAAAACCGGTATGGGAGGTCTTTGCGGCATGGTTGCAGCATCAGAAGCACGTGGAAGTTGACAAGGTCAATCTACCCATTCTGAATGCCGACATGCGTAACAACCACGGGATCGCTTTCCCCAAAAGCTATGGTCTCTGAACCATCTGTGTAAACGAGCAGCCTGAGCCGACCCTTTGGTCGGCTTTTTTTGTAGCCCTTTGGCTACAGGCAACGCATTGATCATGCCGCGTCTTTCGGCATCCAGCTCCCTCGTGCTAGACTGCCAGCAATCCATCAACCGAGGTCTTTGGCGGCTTCGATGTTGCTACTGGATAATGACCAATACTCCCCAACTTGACACCAGGATTCTTGCTTCGATGATTTTTAAACGCTTCCTCGGATTGTTCTCCAGCGATCTCGCCGTCGATCTCGGCACCGCCAACACCCTTATCTACGTCCGCGGCAAAGGGATCGTTCTTTCCGAACCTTCGGTAGTTGCCATTCGCATCGGTCGTCATGGAGCCGATCGAAGAACCCAGGCCGTTGGCGAAGAGGCAAAACGGATGTTGGGACGAACACCCGCCAACATCATCGCCATCCGCCCACTCAAGGATGGGGTCATTGCCGATTTCCAGATCACCGAAGCCATGCTCAAGCATTTCATTCGCCTGGTACACCCACAACGATTTTTGAGTCCAAGCCCACGGATCATTGTCTGCGTCCCCTACGGCGCGACACAAGTAGAGCGACGCGCCATCCGCGAATCTGCCCAAAGTGCCGGTGCCCGAGAAGTGCATTTGATCGAAGAACCCATGGCTGCTGCCATCGGCGCCGGCCTGCCCGTAGCAGAGCCCACTGCTTCCATGGTCGTGGACATCGGTGGAGGTACCACCGAAGTCGGTGTCATTGCCTTGGGCGGGGTCGTCTATTCACAGAGCGTGCGCGTTGGCGGAGATAAAATGGACGAGGCCATCGTCAACTACATCCGTCGCAACTACGGTATGTTGATTGGCGAGAGCACTGCCGAAGAAATCAAGAAAGCCGTAGGTTGTGCCTATCCCCTGAAGGAGACCTTGACCATGGAGGTCCGCGGGCGCAACCTGGCCGAAGGGGTTCCCCGGACCTTCTCCATTACCAGCAACGAAATCCTGGAGGCCCTACAGGAGCCCTTGGGTGCCATTGTTGGGGCCATCAAGCTTGCCTTGGAGCAAACCCCGCCGGAATTGGCAGGTGACATTGCCGAACGGGGAATGGTGCTCACTGGCGGTGGCGCCCTGGTCCGGGATTTGGATCGCTTGATCATGGAAGAAACCGGTTTACCAGTGGTGGTGGCCGATGATCCCCTGACTTGTGTTGCCCGTGGTGGTGGTCGGGCCTTGGAAGAATTGGAGCGTCTAGGCGAGGTATTTGCCGACGAATAACCGTAGTTCTGCAATGTCTGCACTCTTTGCAAGCCGGCCCGTTCCTTCCGTCCTGCGACTGCTCGGGCTACTGGTTCTGAGCGCTGTTCTTAGCTATTACAGTGTCGGAAGCCCCCAAATCAGTCGATTGGGTTTAGAAATTGCTCGTCCGATTTTTTGGATCAATGGTCAGCTACTTGGGGGCTGGTACACCCTTAGGCAGTACCTGCAATCCCGTAGCGAACTCTTGCAGGAAAATGCCCAATTACGTGCCACGCTGCAACACCTGCAAGCAGAGAATCTGAGCATTCCTATTCTACGGACCGAGAACCAGCAACTCCTGGCACTCCTGGATAGTTTTCCAACCCCTCCCGGGCGCGTTGCTGTGGCGCAAATTGAGGCGCAGAACGTCAGTGCCGGCAATCAACGCATCGACATTAATCTGGGAAGTGCCCAAGGTGCCTATGTAGGCCAGCCCGTTCTGGCATCCGGAGGGATCGTCGGCCAGATCCTTGCGGTCAGCAAGGACAATGCCCAAGTAGCTCTGCTTTCCGATTTGATTAGCTCCATTCCCGCCCGACCCGTTGATGGCAAGCTGGACCTGCTCGTGCGCGGAACCGGTCGGATTGACCAGCTCGAGATTCCTTTTCAGCCCCACAACACTCCGTTGACGGTAGGAACCCAATTGATCAGCTCAGGGCTTGGGGGGAGATTTCCCCCAGGCTTACCCATTGGCGTGATTGCATCCGTGGATCGGAGCTCGACGGGCCCATTTGCCCGTATTCGGGTTCGTCCAAGCGCAAATTTAGCTGCACTGACCACGGTATTATTACTCTGGCCCCAGTCCCGTGAACCAGCTGCCCAATGAAAATTGGTGTCATCGTATTTTTGTTGGCCTTGGCATTCGTTGCCCAGACCCTACCCTTGGGCCAACTCTATGCCCATCTGCACCCGAATTTTGTCGCCCTGGTGATTCTCTACTGGGCCTTGAGCAGTGCCAATGGCCTGAGCTACTTCCTGGTATGGACCATCGGCATCCTCCAAGACCTCCTGGAAGGAACCGTCCTTGGCAGCCAAGGTATTGCCCTGGTGGTGATGGTGTTTCTGCTCTATGCCTGGATTCAACGCGTGCGGCGCCTACCGTCTTGGGAACAGCTTTTCTTCATCTTTGTCTTACTGTTGGTCGAACGGCTTATAGCTTGGCTCTGGCAAGCATGGACGGGGGCTCTCCTTTGGGAAAATTCTCTACTGATGGGACCCGCGCTGGGAGCTACCCTCTGGCCGTTGTTCGTTTTTCTCTGCGAGAGCCTGGAACGTGCCTGGCCTGGCAAAAAAGGGGTATAAGCAAGGGATGAATCAGATCGATTGGCCAGCCAGGATCCGGCGCTGGTTAGGGCACCTGGATCCAGCGCTGCTCACCGGCGTGTTGATCCTGATGGCTATCAGCCTTGCCGTCCTCTATAGTAGTAGTCAGGAAAATCTCCATGTGGTCTGGGCTCAAGCCCTCCGCTTTGGTATTGGCATGACCATCATGACCTTGGTTGCCAACATCGCTCCCGAACGTCTTCGCTCGTGGGCACTTCCGCTCTATGCTATCAGTATTTCGCTGCTGATCTTGACCCTGTTGATTGGTGAAAGCAGTTTGGGCGCAAAACGCTGGCTGGGGATCGGTTCCCTCAGCTTTCAGCCTTCGGAACTTGTCAAACTGGCCCTACCCTTGATGCTTGCTTATTACTACTCACAAACAGACGACGCACGCTCCTGGCAGGCCACCCTCATCGGCTTTGGTCTCATTGCCATTCCTTTTTTGCTGATTGCGAAAGAACCGGATTTAGGCACTGCGGTACAAATTGGTGCTGCTGGGCTATTTGCCATGTGGCTGGCCGGGGTACCCAGACGCTGGTTCATTGCCCTTGTCCTCCTGGCAGCCATCAGCGGTCCCATTCTCTGGCACTTTTTGCATGGCTACCAGAAGCAGCGGATCCTCACTTTTCTGGATCCGCAGCGGGATCCTTTGGGGGCTGGTTACCACATTATTCAAAGCATGATTGCCATTGGTTCCGGGGGATTATTTGGGGAAGGATGGTTCCATGGCTCTCAGGTAAATTTGGACTTCTTGCCGGAAGCACAAACGGACTTTGTCTTTGCCGGGTTTGCCGAGGAATTTGGATTGCTGGGGGTCCTGGTCCTTTTATCGGCTTATTTATTGATTATCCTGCGGGGGCTTATCATTGCTTTCGAGAGTCGGTACCGCTTTGGCAAGCTCATCGCTGGCACCTTGAGCCTGACCTTTTTTCTCTATATTTTCATTAATATGGGCATGACTACGGGTATTTTGCCAGTGGTTGGCGTACCACTCCCCCTGGTTAGTTATGGAGGTACGGCCATGCTGACCTTCCTGATTGGCCTGGGTATCCTCATGTCGGTCCGTTCTCATCCCCGACTTCACGACTGAACCTATCTGCTATTGAGGCAATTCATGGATTTTGTCCGCTTGCTAACCTGTATTTTGGTCACCATCGTTCTTGCTGCAGGTGGTAGTGGTACCGCCTCGGCGGTTACGCCAACTCCGGTACTACCCATACCCCCTGCACCTGGCTTACCCAACGTTGCCAGCTATGTACTCATGGATTATCAGACTGGTCAGATCATTGCCAGCAAGGACCCTGATTTGCAGCGCGCTCCCGCCAGTCTGACCAAACTGATGACGGCCTATCTGACTTATCAGGCAATTGCCAGTGGCAGCCTACATCCAGAGGAGAATCTACCGGTATCCAATACAGCCTGGAAAACGGGGGGTTCGCGGATGTTTATCCAACCCGGTCTGCCGGTCACGGTAAATCAATTGCTGCATGGTCTCTTGATCGATTCTGGGAATGATGCTGCGGTTGCCCTGGCGGAAGCCGTAGGTGGCAGCCAGAGTGGTTTTGTTCCCCTAATGAATGAAGCTGCGCAAAAGCTGGGTTTGCATCACACCCATTACACGAATGCAGATGGGCTTCCCGACGACAATCTGTATACAACCGCCATGGACGTTGCCAAACTGTCGCGGGCACTCATTCAGCAATACCCGCAGATTTTGCAAATCACCAGATTGAAATCCTATACTTATAACAAAATCACCCAACGAAGCTGGAACCCGGTACTGTTTCGTGATCCCAGTGTGGATGGTCTCAAAACGGGCCTAACCGATGCCTCTGGCCATTGCATCGATGCCACCGCCTTGCGTAATGGTCGCCGCCTGATTGCTGTGGAGATGGGAGCGCCAAGTTGGTCCAGTGGAACAGATGCCATCGAGACTCTCCTGAACTATGGTTATCGTTTTTACGAAAACCATCCACTCTATGGGCCCAATACGCGGGTCAGCACCTTGCACGAGATGGACTGGTCCCCGGCAAAGGTACCTCTGGAGGTCACCGAGCCGGTGGTGGTCACCATCCCTCGTGGTCGCGCCGCTGACTTGCAGACGGTGGTGCAAGTGAACAGCAAGCTGCAGCCACCCTTTGCCAAAGGCACCATAGTAGGGCAGCTCCTGGTACAACTGGATGGAAAAACCATTCAGTCGGTCCCCGTGCTTACCCAGGTAGCGGTAAAAAAAGCGAGCTGGTTGGAAAGAATCTGGCACCGAGTCCAAGCTGCGCTGTAAGGTCCAGGGCTTCCCGTTGGGCCCGGGAAGCACTACCATGGTCCCTTACTTCAAAAATCAGTCATGGGCCTGGAGGATTGGCGATGATTCCCGATACACCCGATCCGGATTTTCCGCATCTACACCACCTGAAGGCCATTGGCCAGCATGAAGATCTCTTGCAAGCGGTCCGCGAAGCCATTGATCCCCTTGCTCCCGGGTTGGAGCCCGGCGCTTTTCAGTTACGGGAAAGCCGGCAGGGCCGATATGCGGCGGTTACCTGCTCGCTGGTCGTAGAGAACCCCGAACAGTTACAGGCAATCTACGCAGCCATCCAAAAAATTGAAGGGGTCTTGCTGTGCCTGTGAATCACCATCCCATTGCCATTCGTTGCTGGCCCGGCCTTTTGCCATATTATACGGTGCTTGAGGCCATGCGGGAGTATTCTCGCCAGCGTGATGCAGAAAGCGAAGATCAAATCTGGATGCTCCAACATCCCCCGGTTTTCACCCTCGGGCGTAGGGCAGATCCCGCCGACGTAGTGGATCCTGGTCCCATTCCAGTCATTCGGAGCGATCGTGGCGGTAAAGTGACCTATCATGGTCCAGGTCAATGGGTCATCTATGTCTTGCTGGATCTCCCACGCGCCGGAATGAGTATTCGCGAGCTTACCCACGCCCTGGAAGGGGCAGTGATTGCATTGCTCAATAGCCATGGGATCGAAGCAGAAGCGCGTAGCGATGCACCCGGCGTCTATGTACAGGGCGCCAAAATCGCCTCCCTGGGCTTACGCGTACAAAAAGGATTGAGCTACCACGGTCTGAGCCTGAATTGTGCCATGGACCTCGGTCCTTTTGCCCGTATTCATCCCTGTGGTACGCCCGGTCTTGCCGTAACCCAGGTCCAGGATCATTGTCCAGATCTAACCCTGGCAAAAGTCGGACAAGAATTATTGGAGCAATTAGGCAAGACCCTCGGACGGCCTCTGCAAAAGGGGGATCACCAATGACCAGCCATCCTGAAGAAGGAACGATAGCCCAACGAGGAAGAGAAAAAGTACAGCGCAATCCCATTCCTATCTCGGTTGTCTCTGGCACGACGGTAAAAATACCCAAGCCGAGCTGGTTGCGGGTGCGCTCCCCCTTGCATCCGGTCGTGGACCATTTAAAAGGAATACTCCGCGACGCACAGCTGCATACGGTGTGCGAAGAAGCCTCTTGTCCCAATCTCGGGGAGTGTTTTCGCGCGGGCACTGCTACCTTCATGATCCTGGGAGATCTCTGCACCCGTCGTTGTCCTTTTTGTGACGTCGCCCATGGCCGTCCCCACGCCCCTGACCCACAAGAACCCATCCATCTTGCCGAGACCGTAGCGCGTATGGGTTTGCGTTTTGTGGTGGTGACTTCGGTAGACCGCGATGACCTCCGGGATGGCGGGGCCAGTCATTTTGCAGCTGTCATCCATGCCCTGCGCGAGCGCTGTCCACATACGCAAATCGAAATCCTCGTGCCTGATTTCCGTGGGCGAATGGAAAAAGCACTGAGCATACTGAGAAAGGCACCTCCCGATGTTTTCAACCATAATCTGGAAACCGTTCCCAGGCTCTATAGCCAAGCCCGACCGGGCGCCGACTACCACCATTCCCTGACCCTCCTGCGCCGATTCACGGAACTCTTTCCAGACATTCCCACCAAATCCGGGCTTATGCTTGGCTTGGGAGAGTCCATGGAGGAGATCCTCCAGGTCATGGCCGATCTTCGCAAAGCCGGCTGCTCCTTGCTGACCCTGGGTCAATACCTGGCACCGTCACGGGAACATTTGCCAATCGTGCGCTATGTAACTCCCCAGGAGTTTTCGCAACTCGAACGAAGCGGCCGCGCCATGGGTTTTCGTCACGTGGCAGCGGGGCCTCTCGTTCGATCCTCTTACCACGCCGAACATAGCTTTCGGGAATGGTCCAGCGACTGATCTTTTTCCGTGCTTGCCGTTGACCTCTTGGTGATCGCCTCGGCCCTGCTGCAGCCCCCAGGTGTTCTTTTGATCCTGCTTGGTGTGGGACTACTCCTGGACTGGTGGGCTGCCTGGCATTGGCTGGGTAGAAGCCTGGCGGGTATCGCCCTGCTGATCCTTTATGCCAGCAGCACCCCTTTGGGATGCTATGCCCTGCTGGCTCCCCTGGAAAATCGTTATCCACCCCTGACCCAGCCCTGGAACGGTCCCAACCGACCCGAGGCCATTGTTGTTTTGGGTGGTGGTGAGGTCATGGATCCTGGGCAAAGCAGTCCGGAAATGGCCAATGCTCGCACCTTGATGCGATTACAGGCGGCAGCCGCGTTGGCCAAGGCAACAGATTTGCCGGTCATTCCCAGTGGCGGGGCCCCCCGCTATGGAGCCCCAAGCGAAGCGGCCACCATGGCCAAGCTCCTGCGAAGAAGCTTTGGATTGAAAAACCCCATCTGGTGCGAAGGAAAATCCTACAATACTGCTGCCAACGCCAAAGATAGCGCTTTGCTTTTGTCCCAACGTGGAATCCAGCGCATTTATCTGGTGACTTCTGCCCTGCACATGCCCCGGGCAATGGCCTGGTTTACCCACGAAGGTGTACAAGCAGTCCCTGTGCCTTGTGACTATCGTCTGGCCAGCAAACCCTCCAAAAGTCGCTGGCAATCCTGGCTTCCTCGGGCAATTTATGAAGAAATCAGTAGCGAAGTCATCCACGAGTATCTGGGACTCCTCTGGTTCAGGATACAAACCCATCAACTGGATTTTTGATCGGGCAGATAGACCTTGACATGGATCTGATCTTTGTTGGCCTGACTCGCCAAGGGTAGTGGTGGTGGCACCGCCGCATCATTGGCACCTGGACCATAGGGGGCATAGGCGTAGGGTTTGGCTGGCAGCGCCCTGGCAAGGGTAGCGTAGCTTGGGGATCCCTTGCTGATGGGCAAGGCTACGGTGTTGTGTTCGGCAACTATCCGCCGCACCCGAGCCCAGTCAATGGGCTCCTGGATATGGTTGGCGGCCATGAAATTCTTGATGCTGACTACCGCCCGCTGCAAATCATCAGGACCGTGTTTATGGTAGGCATGCAATGGTTTATAGGACTGCAGATAAACCTGTCCGTTGCGCTCCCCCACCATGTTGGGCTCATCAATGATTCGTACTGGCGTTCCTACCGGAACCATCGGAAAAAGTTGGGCAATATTTTCCGGGTACATCTGGAAGCAACCCTGACTGGCGCGCATTCCCACACCCCATGGGTGATAGGTACCATGGATGAAAATACCGGAAAGCCCAGTCTCCATGGCCAATTCGCCCATGGGGTTCTCGGCCCCAGGGGGCCAGTACCAGGGAATGTCCATGTGGAACTTCTTTTCAAACCACGCATGGATATTTCTGGGAACATTCCACGCCGGCATCTTGAACTTCTGGATGATGCTGGTGGTGGTCAGGCTTTCTTTCCAGCCCGGCAAAAAGACCCCTACGGGATAGGTAAAGACCACATGCTGACCAGCGGGAAAGTAATACAGTCGACGGGCTGGAATGTTGACGATGATCCCCGTCCAAGGCTTGGGGGGTAACACGTATTCTGCCGGGATAATCACCTTGGTGGCCTGACCTGGAAGCCAGGGATTGACGCCAGGGTTGGCCCGGGTAATCTGGTTATAACCTACGTC
This sequence comes from Candidatus Igneacidithiobacillus taupoensis, assembly GCA_021375695.1. Lineage (GTDB taxonomy): Bacteria > Pseudomonadota > Gammaproteobacteria > Acidithiobacillales > Acidithiobacillaceae > Igneacidithiobacillus > Igneacidithiobacillus taupoensis. The sequence goes on from JAEPKX010000015.1 coordinate 26,585, forward strand.
ATAGAAACGTCCGATATCCAGCAGCGTGTCGTCCCGGTGGCTAGTGACTGCCAGCAGGTTGCCTACCACATTACCATGCGCAGGCAAGGGGAAAACCGTACCCTGGGCCGAGGAACTGAGCAGAAGGATTCCACCGATGAACAACAAAATTGCATTGAAAGAGATTCGCGGCATCTTTTCCTCGAATAGTGACCGGGCAAACAAAAACTCGGCCTTGCATCCTGTATCGATTCAAAGCGTAATTGTACCGAAAATGGAGAGCATAATGGAATCACCTTTTTTACTGCGAATACGAGAAACTCTGGATGGCGAGCGACGGATCAGTGAAACCACCCGATCAGATTTCCAGGCCCTGGACCATCTTGTTGCGAACATCGCCCAGGATCTGCAAGTGGACTATGATGGTCCAGAGGTTGGCATTGGGACCAATTCCGGTTTACACCGGTTACGCGTAGCCGAGCATCACTGGACAGGTGCCCAGCGTGGCTGGGGAGTCGCGGTATGTTCTTATGCCCAGAGCAATCATCCCCGCAGTGAATGGCGGCTTGCAAAGGTCAGTCGGGAACGCCTTCCACTGGTACTCCATGCCCTGCCCAGATTTTTTCTGGGATATGTCCAGGTTGCCCGGTCGCAGCGCGAGGATCGGGCCAGCCTTCGACGACTCCAGCAAATTGCCAAATTGTTGCAGCGTTGACAGGGACCCAAAAGCAACTAAGTACTTCTCGCAAGTGAAAGAAACAAAGCAGTGACTTCGAGCCCAAGGTTTATGTCCATTCCCAGCAGCAGTCTCATCCTCATTGGACTGGCAGTGTTCTTACTGCTGGGTGCCATCGGCTGGAAGCTTTACCAGCAGCGCAGGGCTCCCTCCCAGCGGATGACACCCAAGTCAAATGCTGCGCCCCATGGGAATATTGCGGAGGTTCCAGCAGCACCGACACTCCCCCCAGCAGCCCCTGTCGTACCAGCAGGCAACGGTGCAGGAGACTTTGCCGTCGAAGAAGTCTCCATTCTTGATGAAGTAGAGATTTATTTGGCCTATGGACACAAGGAGCAAGCAGTTACCACCCTCCGCTGGTATGTGGATCATCATCCCGGGGATTTTCCCCAACGGGAGCGCTTGCGAAAGCTCTACCTTGCACTCAATGATCTCGATGGACTGGCAGAACAGCTGGATGCAGATCTCACCCTGGGAGCCATTACCCCAGAAAGTGCGCGTACCCTGGTCCTGGAGGCATTGGATCAGGATCCAGGCCATCTTGCTTTGCGGGTACTTGCAGAAGACCGCCTGCACTTTAGCCTCGACGATCTGGAAGCGGAACTTCGCAGGCGTCGACCCATACACACAGGGCCATCAGAACCCGAGACCGAGCAGCTAGCCCTATCTGGCTTGCGGGCAGAATTGCAGCAGGTCATCGTACATCCCGAGCCCATCGACCTGAGCAGTCTCCCGTCCCTGGAACCGTTTCCCCGGGAAAAAAGTGCAGCGGCGGTGGTGGCAGAAGAGTTCGAGGGAAAAGCCTTGGTACGCGGCAACTCTCCCCTGTCGCCGCTGAGCGATGAAGAACAACAGGTGGTTTCTACCCTAGTCTCCGTACCGCGCTTGACCAAACTGCTCTTGCGCAGTGGACAAGAGCGTGCTGCAGAAGAACTACTGCAACGACAGATCATCCTGCATCCCAAGCAACTGCACTTTCATGTACTACTGCTGCAGTTGCTTTTTCATCGGCAAGACCTCAATGCCTATGGGCTCGCCCTGCTCCGTTTGTATATTGCTCTTTGGGGTTTGGGTAAGGCTCTTCGCCAGCGACTGCTGGAGGTCGGCAAGCATTTGGGAGTCCATCCACTTTGGACAGAGTTGGCAGCTTGTGAAGGCGCTGAAGAAAAACTCGCCCCCTTGGCAGAGCGTTATGGACTATATCTTCCCCTTGCAGCCATTCCTTTGAGTAACCCGCCCTTAGTAGAAGAGCGATTGCGGCGGGATGGCGAATTGAGCGAAGCAAAGAGCGATGATCAGGTTTTTCGGGAGTTCAATCTCTTACTTGATTACGGTCAAGTCGAGGAAGCTGTGGATTTATTGGAAAATGCCGCCCTCAGCACACCACATCAGCGAAGCTATTTTGCCCCTTTACTGGAGATGTATGAAAGGATGCAGGCCCGGGATCGTTTTACTCGCTTCAGCAAAAAAATTCTTGCCGGCACCCAGTTGCCCGATGAGAGCATCTTGCGGCAGATGTACCATCTATCAGAACGTTTGCAAGAACCAAAGTCGGTCCGAGCCTAGGGAGGAGACAGCATGAATGAAAAGCCCAACGCCGTCGCCACATCCCTCGTAGTGCAAAGCATTGGTATGGATGCACGCAAGGAAGCCGTATTTCGCATGGCCTTCAAGATGAATCGAAGGCACGCCTATCGCTTGCTCGAAGACGGTGAAAAAGAAAAAGTCGATCTCGCCATTGCCGACCTCGACTCTCCCGAGGGCCTGGCCCAGGCGCGCACCTTTGCCAGGGAACAGCCGCACATTCCTTTGCTCGGAACCAGTACCACTCCCGAGCAGTATCCAGAATTTCGGGTGCTTCGCAAGCCCATTCGCATGGAAACCCTTTTCCCGGCCCTTGCCCAACTCCTCCAGCAGCCTGCAAATGCTCCTGCATCCCTCCCTCCTGTCGAAACGGCGAGCCCTCCCCCCCCAAAACCAGAGGCTTCCCAGCCGTCCACCAAGGCAGCAGATGCCGATCTTCGGGTCAGCCTATCCCGGCGTTGGAACCCGGAACAGGTGGAATATTTTGACCCGGACCAGGGGATTCTTGCCCTCGTCCAACGGGCGGTGCGGGATCAAATCCCCACCCAGATTCTCAATCCCGAGGGAAAACTCCTCTGGCGTATCCTCCCTGGGGACGGCTTGGTCGAAAGCTATGGGAGCTCCACGGAAGAAAATAAAGCCCTGACTGATCCGGAGCGGCTCCAGGTCCGGGTTGACAGCTCCCAGGCAAACGGCCAGCCAAAGCACCAGCAGGGGCTACAGGAGTTCCTTTGGTCCTTCTCTGCCGCCGTCGCCCGGGGACGAATGAGTCGTCGCATTCCCCTCCACCATCCGGTAAAGCTCCAGCGCTGGCCCAACCTCACGCGTTTGCGTCCATTACCGGAAGCCTTACGGCTCTCGGCATTTCTGGCTCGCTCACCCGCCTCACCGCTACTCACCATCCGGATGCTGCAAGTTGAACCTGCAGATCTTTTTAATTTTCTTGCGGCAAGCGATGGTATTGGCATTCTGCAATATGGTCCTGCAGCTACGAGCACTATCCCTTCGAATCAAACGACCCCCGCTACCAGCGAGGCGTCGACCAGAACTGTAGAGCCACCTTCACCAAAACGTGGGCTGCTGGGCCGACTATTGGCAAAGATCGCGGGCTTGTAAGGAGAAAAGGCTTAGAACCCCAAGGAGGTCGTATGAGGGAAGACAACAAAATTGTATTTACAGGCCCCGTGGGGGCAGGCAAAACCTCGGCCATTGCCGTCCTCTCCGACGTGCCGATCATCTCCACCGATGCCAAGGCATCGGACATGACGATCAACCGCAAAGGCCACACCACCGTCGCCATGGACTATGGCATCCTGCATTTGGGAGAAAAGAGCAAGGTCCACCTCTATGGGACCCCTGGCCAGGAACGTTTTGATTTTATGTGGGATATCTTGACTACGGGCGGTCTGGGTCTGGTACTCATGCTCGATAACACCCGTCCCAACCCAAAAAAAGATATGCATTTCTTTCTTCATGCCTTTAAAAATTATATCAGCGATGTTCCGGTAGTCATCGGAATCAGCAAAACCGATCTTGCCCCGCGGCCCACCACCACGGAATATGCCGAAATGTTTGCCGAGGTGAGCCAGGACCTCCAGATGCTCAATCCGGTTCCGCCCATCTTTGAAGTCGATGGCCGCAACAAGGAAGATATCAAAAATCTGGTCATGGCATTGCTCTTTTCCATTGATCCCGGGATCGGGGCTGCGGTATGAGCATACAACTGGTCAGCGCTTCCACTCCCCTCTATGCCGAACTGAGTCCGGCAGGGGCCTTTTATGTGAGTTCTGGCCCGGAGTTGGAAGGCAATCGCACGGTATTACTGGGAATTCTCCGCGAGGGTGCGCAAGCACCATTTTCGGTTACCACTGCCTTGCGCTGGACCCGCCTGGACAGTGAAGAAGATGCCCTTCGTAGTATCCTTCGCCTGCAGCGATTAGGACTCATCCGTGGCAACGAACAGCCTCGTCCCGCCCCCACCGAGCGGCTAGAAGACATTCTCCCCCCTTTACTTGCTCAATTATCCGATAGAAAGCAGGCCCTGTTGGCCGATGAAAATGGATTCTATCTAGCCACTGCCGGATTTCTGCATGAATCAGCCGAAGAATTGGCAGGACTCTCTGCCGATCTACTGAGCCTACAAAATCGACACGGGCGCCTGTTACGAAACAATCTGCGGGTGCATAGCGAAAGCTGGGCCTTGGTGGACCCCGCAGGCCAATCGGAATTGGGCTTTTGGCCCCTTTTCATTGGTCCACAGCGATTCATGTTGATCATTGGCGGTACCCCGTTGCTGCAAAACCAGTCTTTTGTCTCATTGATCCAGGTCCTTGATCAGCGCTATCGCTGAATCATCACTTTTTTTGAAGGAGCCACCAGATGCGCGAAGAAATGTTAAAATCAATACTCAGTGACCTGAACGGGTCCTCTGCCGACATCGAGGCGTCGGCGGTGATTTCTACCGATGGCCTTACCATCGCCTCTTTGCTGGCCGCTAACATGGACGAGGACCGGGTGGGGGCCATGGCTGCGGCCATGCTCTCCTTGGGCGATCGGACGGCAGCGGAATTGGCGCGAGGGGAACTCGAACAGGTAATGATCAAGGGTGATGGTGGATATGTGTTGCTGATTCACGCTGGGCACGACGCCGTCCTGACCGTCATTGCCCGGAAAGAAGCCAAACTCGGCCTGGTCTTCCTGGATGCCAAGCGGGCTGCCCAAGGGATTGCCGAGCTGCTCTGATCGCCTCTCTTTTCAAGAACAAAGGCCATGGGTCATAATCGGTGCCCTTGGTGGGCGGGGACCCTATGACCTTTCAGGAAATCATTCTACGACTACAGCAGTACTGGGCAGAGCAAGGTTGTGTACTGCTTCAGCCCATGGATATGCCGGTGGGGGCAGGGACCTTTCATCCGGCCACCTTCTTGCGGGCAATCGGACCCGAGCCTTGGCGTGCCGCCTACGTTCAACCTTCCCGACGACCCACGGACGGTCGCTATGGCGATAATCCCAACCGCCTGCAGCATTATTATCAGTTTCAGGCAGTGCTCAAACCCAGCCCGCCCCATCTCCAGGATCTGTATCTGGATTCTTTGGCCACCTTGGGCATTGATCCGGCGGTGCAGGACATCCGTTTTGTGGAGGACGACTGGGAGTCGCCCACCCTGGGCGCTTGGGGCTTGGGTTGGGAGGTCTGGTTGAATGGCATGGAAGTCACCCAGTTTACCTACTTTCAGCAAATCGGGGGGCTGGATTGTCGTCCGGTCATGGGGGAAATCACCTATGGCCTGGAACGCTTGGCCATGTATCTCCAGGGAGTAGATAGTGTCTATGATTTGATCTGGACGCCCGGGATTCTTTATGGCGATGTCTATCATCAAAATGAAGTCGAGCAATCCCGCTACAACTTTGAACTGGCGCCCATTGATGTACTGCTGGCCCGTTTCGCTGCCGCCGAGTCCGATTGCCAAAACCTACTGGCCGCCCGTCTGCCTCTCCCTGCCTATGAACGGGTATTGGAATGCTCCCACAGCTTCAATCTGCTAGATGCTCGCCATGCCATTGCCGTCAATGAGCGGGCACGCTACATCGGCAGGGTCCGCAACCTAGCCCGCGGCGTGGCAGAGCTCTATGCTGAGGCCCGGGCGAAGCTAGGGCATCCCATGCTCCCAAAGGAATCCCGATGAGCTTTCGCGATCTCTTGGTGGAAATTGGTTGTGAGGAACTCCCTGCCCGCGAGCAGGTACAACTCCAAGAAAGCGCTGCCGATCAATTTGCGCAGCTCCTGGACACAGCAGGGATTGGCTACGGAGTAATACAGCCCTATATTGGCCCAAGAAGAATTGCCGTGCTGGTCCAGGATCTGGCCGTAGCAACCCGTCCTGAAACAGAAATTCGCCGAGGACCGACTCTGGAACGCGCCTTTACGGATGGCAAAGCCACTGCGGCGGCCGAAGGCTTTGCCCGATCCTGTGGCGTTAGTGTTGCTGATCTGGAAACCCTGGAAAGTGACAAGGGGCCGGTGCTTGCCTTTCGCATCACGCACCCCTCCAGGCCTACAGCGGAACTTCTCCCCACGCTTGCCAACCGTTGGCTCCAAAACCTTCCCTTCCGCAAACGGATGCGCTGGGGAAAGTTAGAGGAGAGTTTCAGCCGCCCCATTCGTTGGCTCTTGTTGCGCTTTGGCGCTGAGACCCTTCCCTGGCAGAGTTATGGGCTCCTGGGAGAAGCCCACAGTTTTGGGCATCGTGTCCATCACCCCGGCCCTGTCCCCTTTGTCCACCCCAAAGACTATGTCGCTGCACTGGAGCAAGCCAAGGTGCGGGCTTCCTGGCCGGAACGTCGGCAGTATATTGCTAGGCGCATCGAACAACTAGCCAGGGAAATGGACTGTGAACCCCTGCTTTCTGGGTCCCTACTCGATGAAATCACGGGCCTTAATGAATGGCCGGTGGTCTTGGCAGGAGGATTCGCAGAGGAATTCCTGCGGATTCCGGAAGAGGTGCTGATCACGGTCATGATCCAACATCAACGTTATGTACCCCTGCGCAGCCCCAATGGACGTCTTGCCCCGCGCTATACCTTTGTCGCCAACCTGGAAAGCCGCGATCCCCAGGTAGTCATCCATGGTAACAATCGCGTTCTACGGGCACGACTGGCCGATGCCACCTTCTTCTGGGACCAGGATCGGCAAGTACCCCTGGCCCAGCGTGTATTGGCATTGGATCAGGTCCTCTTTCAGGAGGGACTTGGCAGTCTGGGCGACAAGACCCGCCGACTACAACGCTTGGTACGCCAATGGGCCGGGGACTTTGGGGTCGACGCCGATATCCTCGAACGAGCCGCCACCCTCTCCAAGGCCGACCTGCTTACGGGAATGGTGGGCGAATTTCCGGAGCTCCAAGGGACCATGGGCGCCTACTATGCCCGCCATGACCAGGAAGAGGAGCGTGTCTGTCAAGCCATTGGCGAACACTATCGACCCGTGGGTCGAGAGGACAGCATCCCCCAAAGCCTGGAAGGGCAAGTCCTGGCTTTGGCCGATCGCCTGGATACACTTACTGGTTTCTTTGCCCTCGGCAAGATTCCCAGTGGCGATCGGGACCCCTTTGGCCTGCGACGTGCCTCCTTGGCGGTCTTACGTATTAGCTTGGAAGGGGAACGGAAGCTCTCCTTGCGACGGATGATCCAGTCGAGTCTCGATACCTACGGCCCCAGCCTTCCTAGCAAAGCCCCTGCCTGCGGCGAGCAGATCCTGGAATTTTTTGCCGATCGGCTACGGGTCCTCCTGCGGGAAGAGGGTTTCGCTTCGGATCAGATCAATGCCGTGCTGGCCGTCGCTGGCGATGATCCCCTAGACACCCGTAGACGCTTGGAAAGCCTGGCACTGTTTCTGGCTGATCACCCCGCTGCCGCAGATCTGGCAGCACTGATCAAACGGGTACACAACATTCTTCGCAAGGAAATGGTAGCAAGCGGCCCGGTGCGCGAAGAATTGCTCCTGGAGCCTGCCGAGCAAGCGCTTGCCAGACGATGGCAAGCCTTACGAGGGCAAGTGCAGGAATTTCTGGCAAGCCAGCAATACCTTGCTGCCCTGGCGACCCTGGCGGAATTACGCGAAGCCGTCGATGTTTTTTTTACCGAGATTCTGGTGCTCTGCAATGACGAAGCCCTGCGCAACAATCGACTGGCATTGCTTCGTGAACTGCAGGAAGCCTTTGGGCAAATTGCCGATTTTTCCCTTCTCCAGGGCCGCGGATGAGTACGCTCATCATTCTCGATCGGGATGGGGTCATCAACGAGGATAGTGACGCCTACATCAAAAGCCCAGCGGAGTGGCGACCCATTCCCGGCAGTCTGGAAGCCATTGCCCGCTTCAACCGGGCGGGGTATCTGGTGGTAGTGGCCAGCAATCAGTCCGGGATTGGCCGCCGGCTTTTTGATCTTCGCGCCCTCAATGCGATTCATGCCAGGATGCGGCGAGAACTCAGCAACGTGGGCGGACGCATCGATGCCTTGTTTTTTTGTCCACACCATCCCGAGGCAGGCTGTACCTGCCGCAAACCCGAACCGGGGATGTTCCGGGAAATTGCCGAGCGTTTCCAGGTAGACCTCCAAGGGGTTCCCGCCGTCGGGGATAGCTGGCGTGATATCCAGGCGGCTCGCCAAGCCAATGCGAGTCCACTCCTGGTCTTGACTGGCAAAGGCAAGAATCTGGAAAACAAAGCCCATCAGGAACGGGTCCCTGTTTTTGCCAACCTGGCTGCCGTAGCAGATGCCCTGCTCTCTTGAGTCCAGCTCTACTCCATGCTTCGTAGCCTGTTGTTCATGATCCTCTTTTTTTGCTGGACCGCATTGTGGGCTGTGGTGCTGCTCCCCTTTCCCCTCCTTCCCCAGGGGTGGCGCTACTGGGGTTGCGGCACCTGGGCCCGCGTTGCCAGCCGGTTATTTCTCGTGTGTTTGCGGGTACGACTGACGGTGAAGGGCTTGCAACACCTTCCCGGGGCTCCCTTTGTCCTTTTGAGCAACCACCAATCAACCCTGGAGACCTTGCTGCTCTGGTCTTTTTTTCCGCAACTGAGCTTTGTCTTGAAAAAAGAATTATTACGAATTCCTCTGTTTGGCTGGTACCTCCCCCTGGCCCAACCCATCGCCATTGATCGCAAAGCCGGACCCAAGGCCCTCCACAAGGTGCTCACCGAGGGAGAAAAGCGATTACGTGGGGGGATTCCGGTGCTCCTTTTCCCCGAAGGAACCCGCCAACCCTGCGGTACCCTGGGCAAATTCCATCAAACCGGGGCAGCCTTGGCCAGGCAGGCCGGTGTCCCCATCGTGCCGCTTGCCCTCAATACGGGCTGCTTCTGGCCCCGCCATGGCTTTCGCAAAAGGAGTGGGGACTGCCATCTCCATTTTGGTCCTCCCATTGCCCCCGAGGGGTCCTCGGGTCAACTCACGACACAGGTACGCGACTGGATTGCTGCGGAACTGCAGACGATGCCTGCTCCATGAGTGCAGCAACGATTTGCCCGGCCAGATCCAGACCCGTTACTCCTTCGATCCCCTCCAGGCTGGGAACGGGGTTTACTTCCAGAATGACATAACCCCCTTTTCCGTCGGCCATGAGATCGACGCCCGCAAAGTCCAGGTCCAGGGCGACGCAGGCAGCAATGGCCCATTCCCGCAAGCGCAGATCCAATTGGCCCGGATCCAGGGCTCGTGCGCTTCCTCCACAATGGAGATTGCTGCGAAACTCATTGCTCCCTGCCCGACGCTCCATGGCAGCGATTACCTGACCATACAGCACCAGGAGGCGAAGATCCGTCCGCCCTGGCAGATACCGCTGCAAAATCAATTCATGCTGGAGATGTAGCAAGGTATCGGCAAGCCCTCGGGCGGCCGAAGGGCTCTCGATCAGATTCACGCCAACCCCCTGAGAACCCGCCAGCAGCTTGCTCACCACCGGTACCCCCAGCTGTTCCAACGCCCCCCCAAGACCAGAACCATCGGCCAGGTACCAGGTGTCAGGAACCGGCAGGCCCGCCGCTGCCAGAATCTGCAAGGAAAGAAACTTATCCCGCGCCTGGGCCAGCGCCTTGCCAGGATTGAGGCAGAGGGAACCCATCTGCTGGAAATGTAGAAGCAAGCGGGCCCCCAGTGCGGTCAGGGGGGCGCCAATGCGCGGTATGACCCAGGTGGGTGGGGTGAGCAGCTCTTCCTCGTAGTAGAGGATGGTTTTTCCCTCCTGCAACACGGCAACACAACGCTCGGGATGTAAAATTCGCACGGGGACCCAACGCTCTTCCAGGGCCGCGCGCAAACGGCGAGTGGAATAAAGATCTGGATGCCGTGAAAGCAATACAGCACTGCTCACGGGGCTTCCCGATAACGCAAAAGGGGAAGTTCGCCGTGGGCGATAGAGCGCTCAATGAATCCTGCGCGCCCTGGTTCACGGGCTTCCAATGCGGATCGGGCTTGGGATGGGCAAGCAAGTACTGCACAAAAAAGCACCTCCAGCTCCCAGGGATCGACCCGCAAGGAGCCAAAGGGATCCAGCGCCGATACGGGTCGCCAAAAGAGATTGGAACGCCAGCCCTTGGCGCGCAAGGCTGGTTCCTGAAAGAGTTCCCGGCAACGTTTCTCGATTTCCCTGGACATCATTTCTCCGGTAATGGGTGGTTAGAGGGTATTTGGCATCGGAACCATAGTAGAGCATAATAGTCAAGTATAAGTAGATCCGTAAGGCGCGCGGACTTTCACTTTGCTATTGGGAATCAGAGGACCCAAAAGGAGTTTTTTATGAGTGACAACACGGTGAATCAAGGGGTAGCGGGGCACGGAGCCTTTTTCCAGGACACGAATCTCTCGGCCCGGGAAGCGGAGGCGGCGACGGCGTGGGTACGCAGTCATGTGGACCGGCGGACGGTGGATCTGGGCGAGCGGATGGACGACATTCGCGAGCACATGTGGGAGCTGGAGAAGGAAGGGGAGATCATCGTCCACCGGATCACGGATGCCCACCAGCCGGTGGAAGTGGAAACCCTGTTTGGCTGGAAAAAGCGGATTCCCACCAACCAGCTCTGGCATCACAAGAGCTGTGGGCAGTGTGGCAACATCCCGGGCTATCCCACCAGTCTCATGTGGTTCATGAACCGCTTTGGCATTGACTATCTGGACGAGACGGACCAGACCTCCTGCACGGCCTGGAACTACCACGGCTCTGGCATTGGCAACGTCGAGTCTCTGGCTGCGGTATTCCTGCGCAACTTCCATCAGGCCTATGTCTCGGGCAAGCAGCATGGTTTTGATTATGGGCATTTTTATCCGCTGGTGCACTGCGGCACCTCCTTTGGCAACTACAAGGAGATCCGCAAATATCTGGTGGAATCGGCGGAACTGCGCGAGAAGGTCAAGAAAATCCTCGGCAAGCTAGGCAGGCTGGTGGATGGCAAGATTGTCATTCCTGAGGAAGTGGTGCACTACAGTGAATGGCTGCACGTCATGCGGCATCGCATTGCCAGTGAATTGCAGACCATTGACATGAGCAACATCCGCGTCACGGTCCATGCGGCCTGCCATTACTACAAGATGGTTCATGAAGATGCCGTGTATGACAACAGCATCCTGGGTGGCAATCGCACAGCGGTGGGGACTTCGATAGCCCAGGCCCTGGGGGCCCAGGTCATTGACTACTCCACCTGGTATGACTGCTGTGGCTTTGGTTTTCGGCACATTATCTCCGAGCGGGAATTCACCCGTAGTTTCACCATGAACCGCAAGATCAAGGTGGCGCGGGAAGAGGCCAAGGCTGACGTCATGATTGGCATCGACACCGGTTGCATCACCACCATGGACAAGAACCAGTGGATCGGCAAAGCCCATGACATGAACTACTCGGTACCGATCATTGCCGACGTGCAGCTGGCGGCCCTGGCATGTGGCGCCGACCCCTTCAAGATCGTCCAGCTGCAGTGGCATGCTTCGCCCTGCGAAGATCTGGTCGAAAAGATGGGCATCAGCTGGGACAAGGCCAAGGCCGACTTCCAGGAATATCTCAGGCAGGTGGAGCAGGGGAACGTGGAATATCTCTACAATCCCGAACTCGCTACCAATCAGCAGATCAATATGAATAC
>JAEPKX010000016.1 GCA_021375695.1 Candidatus Igneacidithiobacillus taupoensis
AGAAGAACGGCTGAAGATTGCCATTCGTGCCGCCCATGAAAAAACACGGAGGACCTATGGGGCGAAAAGATTACACCAAGAGCTGCTGGCCGAGGGCTTTGCCATTGGTCGGGATCGGGTGGCTCGACTGCGTCGGGAGCTGGGTATTCAATGTCAACAGCGGCGGCGCTTTACAAACACCACACAATCCAAGCACAACTACCCAGTGGCACCCAATCTATTGGCGCAGCAATTGGTGGCCCAACGACCAGATACCGTCTGGCATGCGGATCTCACCTACATCCCCACTGCCGAGGGCTGGCTCTACCTTGCCGCCATCAAGGACCAATGCACCTGCGAGATCGTAGGATATGCCATGGGGACCAGCATGACCCAAGAGCTCACTATTGGTGCTCTGCGCAATGCGATCTCGCATCGACGCCCCGCTCCCGGGCTGATCCATCACGCTGACCGGGGAAGCCAGTATTGCGCCAAGGCCTATCGCGCCATTCTCCAGCAACAGGGATTGATCGCCTCCCTGTCGAGGAGGGGAATGGCTACGATAACGCCCCCATCGAGAGCTTCTGGGGCAGTTTGAAAAACGAGAGGGTCCACCAGCAGCACTTCGAGACCCGATCGGAGGCCTGCGCAGCGATTCGGGAGTACATCGAGATTTTTTACAACCGCCAACGCCGGCATTCCCGGATTGGCTATTTGGCCCTCGCTGTGTTTGCACAGACCTTCACACGGGTAGCCGCTTGAGACGGAACTGTCCACTATTTACAGGACACCTCAGCGAAGCCATAACGATCTGGGAAAAACTCCATCAAGATGGTCTCACCTATGGTGTGGGTTATGTCGTTCTGGAGCTAGGCACGAACGGGTATGTATCTCCCAATGACATGCAGACCATGCTCAATTTACTCGGATACCGGCAGGTCTTTTTGGTCGTACCCGAAATGCCAAGACCATGGGAAAGGGAGGTCCAAAGACTGTACTACCAGACTGCTTCCCAATACCCCAATGTCCACCTGATCTATTGGAACCTGCTGAGCAGGAATAACCCTGACTACTACTGGCAGGATAAGGTCCACCCCAACTGGCGCGGTATTCAGGTCATGGTGCAAGCCATTGGCAGCGAGATTCTTGCGGTTTCCCGTGCAGGGGTTGCATCGTGAGCATCGCAGCCAGGTCAATAGCACCGTCAGACAGAATGGATCTTTTCAGCGACGTGAGCCGCTCCGTAATGAAGTATCGGGCGGGATCAAAATGAGGTTCAATTCATGGCAACCTTTCTAACTCCAGAGGATTTATATAATCTCACAGGGTTGAAGACCAAGCCGGGGCAGATCCGATGGTTGCAGGAGAGAGGCTATCGACATGAGGTGTCGGCCGTGGGTCGACCGGTAGTTCTCTGGGCAGAGGTCGAGCGGCACCTGATCGGCGCGGGCGCAGCCCCAAGAAAAAATGGACCAAAGCTGGAGTTCCTCAAAACCAACGAGGTCAGACATGGGGCGTCATAGATCATCTCATCATCACCTTCCTCCTCGCATGCACCAGAAAGGCCCAGTCTTTTATTACGTTATATTGGTAGATGGCAAGCGAAAGTGGATACGGCTTGCCGACAATTACCCGGAGGCAGTAGCAAAGTGGGCTGAAATAGAGGGCCGCAACGCATCCGGTTCCACTGTTGGTCAGGCTATCGACAAATACATAGCAACAGAGCTGGCAAAGCTGGCGGAATCAACAAGACGCGAATACATTCGGCAATCAGGAAAATTAAGAAGCGTATTCGGACACATGCAATTGAACGAGGTTCGTGGCGCGGATGTTGCCGCATACTTGGACCAACACCCCTCACCGATTGCCGCAAACCGCGAGATGGCGCTGTTATCTACCATTTTTTCATTCGCTATCCGGTGGGGATGGTGCGACCATAATCCAGCCAAAGGCGTGCGTAGGAACAAGGAAAAACCCAGGGATCGTTACATTACCGATGAGGAATTCAATATCATCAGGGAACATGCCGACGAGCAATGGCGCTGCATCATGGATGTGGCCTACCTGACGGCCATGAGGCGCGGTGACATCATGGCGCTTAGGTTATCGGACATTCGCCCTGACGCGCTGGTCATCAGTCAAGGCAAGACGGGGAAGCGTATGGCCTTCGAGATGACGCCAACTTTGGCCAACACCCTGGAGCGAGCAAAAAAGCTACGGAGGCGGGTTGGATCGCTCCATCTGTTCTGTACCAGAAACGGCCAACCCTATACTGTAAGTGGTTGGAACAGCAGCTGGCGTCGAATTGTCGCAAAGTCAGGTGTCGAGAATGTTCATTTCCACGACATCCGTGCCAAAGCTCTGACCGATGCAAAGCGCGCCGCTGGACGGGATTATGCTCAATCGCTCGCTGGTCATGCTAGTGGTGATATGACCGAGGTATATATCCGTGCCAGAGAGACGGAACGAATCACTCCGTTGGGGAAGATTGTAGAAGAAAGGCTAGATTGTAGAAAACGGTCTTCAGAGAAAAGCGGGTAACTTATTGATTTATTGGTCGGGGCGAGAGGATTTGAACCTCCGACCACCTGAACCCCATTCAGGTGCGCTACCAGGCTGCGCTACGCCCCGCGAGAAGTCGTACTCTACGCAGAAAGTTTGCCATGGTCAATTGTCTTTGCCCTTCCTTGGACAGAGCTTCTGCAAGGCCTCAATTTCCTGACGAAGATAGCGAAGTCGGCTCTGCCAGGGCTTTGCATCATATTCCAAAGAACCTGGTGATCTTTCATCAATATCCAGAACCAGCTGGTTGGCGTCTTCTTCGCGCAAGACACCCTGCTGCCCCAAGCGTTCCCGCGCACCGTGGATGGTGAACCCTTCACCATAGAGCAGTTCCCGAATTTGCCGGATCAATAACAAATCATGCTTCTGATAATAGCGCCGATTACCCCGGCGCTTGGCAGGATGTAACTGCGGAAACTCCTGTTCCCAATAACGCAATACATGCGCTTTGACACCACAAAGGTCCGCTGCTTCGCTAATGGAAAAGTACTGCTTTTCTGGAATATCCGGAAGCCTGGCAAGGACCTTTCGAGACCTTGCCCTACTCGTCCGCAGACCCGCCGCCATTGACATGAACCTTCAATTTTTGGCTTGGATGGAAAGTTACCACCCGTCGCGCCGTGATCGTAATTTCCTCACCTGTTTTTGGATTGCGACCGGGCCGCGGATTTTTTTCGCGCAAGGTAAAATTACCGAATCCCGAGAGTTTCACTTCCTCCCCTCGGGCCAAGGTTTCGCGAATTCCATCAAAAAATGACTCAACCACTCCCTTGGCCTCCCGTTTATTGAGACCCATGGTGGAAAAGAGCATATCGACAATTTCTGCTTTTGTAACTGCCATGTTTCACCTCTATCCACGTAATGCAATGGGTGCAACCTGCACAAGGCGTTGCCATAAACGCTCCAGGGCTTCCTGCACCCGTTCTTCTGTCAGGGTACCCGTTTGATCTTGAAAGTGAAAGCGAAAACCCAGACTGTACCGGTCCTGGGGCAGCGGCGGGCCTTCATAGCGATCGAATATCTCCACCTGCTGCAAGATTTCCGATTCTACTCCTTGCAGTGCCGCCAGCAAGTCACCCGCAAGAACTCCCTGCGGGATGAGTAGCGCAAGATCCCGTTGCACGGATGGGAAGGAGGAGATGGGACGGAATTGCCGACGCGTTGTTTCCTGGAGCAGATCCTCCATATCCAGGGAAAACAGGAAGGTAGCAGCATCAAGTCCCAGATCTTCGGCCAAACGCGGATGTAATGCCCCGAGTCGACCATATTCTTTGCCTGCTCGGATCATTGCCGCTGCCTGACCGGGATGAAGAGCTGGATCATTGACCCGGACAAAGTGCCAGTCTCCATTCCACAGACTGAGCAAAGCCTCAACATCCCCCTTGAGGTCAAAAAAATCCACCGGTTTTTTTGTATTACCCCACTCTTCCTGGTAGAGGTTGCCAGTCAGCAAACCCGCCAGTTGTAAACGTTGTTCACCATTCGCAAAGACCCTACCCAACTCAAAAATCCGGACCCGTTCCTGCTGGCGGTTTCGATTAAACTGCAATGCCTGCAGCAAACCGGGCCAAAGCCCGGTGCGCATTACCGAAAGATCCGAAGACAGGGCATTCTGCAATTTGATGGCGGGTAGATCCGGATAGATCGCAGCTTGCAGTTCGGGAGCTACGAAACTGTAGCTGATAATTTCCTGATATTCCCGTGCCACCAACAGCGCCATGACTTGCCGGCGACGGGTGTGCTGGTGTTGCTGTAGTGGTCGCAAAATGGCGCTGGGTTGTCGGGATGGTAAACGCGCGAAACCATACAGACGGGCCACTTCCTCAACCAGATCTGCTTCCAGCCGCAGGTCGAAGCGATGACTGGGTGGAATCACCTGCCAGCCCTCGCCATCCACCTGGAACTGACAGCCCAGGGCAGTCAAATGACGCTCCACCAACGCAGGCGAAATTTTCAAGGCAAGGGTTTTAGCCAAAACCGATTGACGAAGACCAATGGTTGGCAAAACAGGAAGTTCTCCCATCACCGACCAGGTTGCCACACAATGAGTCCCCATTTTTTCTTGCAGCAGCAGGGCTGCAGGTTGGGGCAGGGCAAAATCCACTCCGCGCTCAAAACGCTGGGCCGCCTCCGTTTGCAGGCCCAGGCGTCGCGCCCTTCCCTGGATGGCGCGGGGAGAAAAATAAGCGCTTTCCAACAGAACCCGGCGCGTTGCCGAACCCACTGCCGTACGTCGTCCACCCATGATGCCGGCCAAGGCAACGGGTCCAACGCTGTCGGCAATCACCAGCATATCTTCCTGCAGTGCCAGGTCGCGACCATCCAGAGCGTCCAGGGTTTCGCCCTTTCGCGCCCAGCGGATTTCTATATCTCCTTGTAGCAGATCGGCATCAAAGGCATGCATGGGCTGCCCCATGGCCAGCATCCAGACATTGAGCCAATCCACCACGGGACTGATGCTTTTCTGCTCACAACGCCGAAGCCGTTCCCGCCAGCGATCGGGCACTCTACCAGGCAGCCCCTCCAGGAGACTCAGCCCATAGAACCCACAGGCCTCCCTTGCTGACGCTGCAATCTGTACGGTTCGATCATCGACCTGTTGTTGCAGGGTGCTTTGCTTTGCTAACTGACCCAACTGTGAGTGGAGGAGGGTGCCGGCACCAAGTGCCGCAGCATCTCTGGCCACCCCCAGAATGGACAGGGCGTCACCGCGGTTGGGCGTGATCCCCAAGGTCAACACCGGATCTCCCAGGGCGAGGTACTCATCCAGGCGCAAACCGGGAGTCGCCTCAGGGTCCAGATCCAGTAAACCCTGACTGCCATCATCAAGACCCAATTCACTGGCCGAGCAAAGCATCCCTTCCGAACGAACTCCACGCAACTCCATCGCAGTAATCTGTTTTGTCGGCAGTTGGGCCCCAGGTTGGGCTACCGCCACCCGCTGCCCCTCGTATACATTGGGCGCGCCGCAAACAATTTGCAGCTGTCTTCCCCCGCCAATCTCCACTTTTGTTACCCGTAGCCCATCGGCGTGGGGGTGCTGTTGCATTTGCACAACAGTACCTACCACCACCCCAGGGAGTTCTGGTCCTGCAGGCTCTATCCCTTCCAGCTCAAGCCCCCCCATACTAAGGAGATCGCCCAAGGCGGTCGGCGTCAACGTGCTATGCAAATATTCTCGAAGCCATTCCAGGGGGACACGCATGGGAATCCTCAGGAAAACTGGCGCAAAAAGCGCAGGTCACTTTCAAAGAAAAGACGAAGATCCGGAATCCCCAAACGCAGCATGGTAAGTCGCTCAATACCCATACCAAAGGCAAATCCGGAAAATTTCTCCTGATCCACACCAGCCATGGTCAAGACCGCCGGATGCACCATACCGCAACCCAGGACCTCCAACCATCCGGTGGCTTTACAGACCCGACAGCCTGTGCCATTGCACAGGACACAAGCCACATCCACCTCGGCAGAAGGCTCGGTAAAAGGAAAGTAGGAAGGACGGAAGCGCACTTGCAGGTCGGAACGATCAAAAAAATTCTGGAGAAAATCCGCCAGGAGTCCGCGAAGATCAGCAAAACTGGCGTTTTCATCCAGGAAGAGACCTTCGACCTGGTGGAACATCGGGGTATGGGTCAGGTCAGAATCCTTGCGGTAGACACGACCAGTTGCAATCATTCGCAGTGGGGGCTGATGGGATTCCAGATAGCGAATCTGCACAGGAGAAGTGTGGGTGCGCAATACACGCCCATCCTCCAGATAAAAGGTGTCGTGCATCGCCCGAGCCGGATGCTCCTCGGGGATATTCAACGCCGTGAAATTATGGAAGTCATCCTCTAGTTCGGGGCCATCGGCAACCTCAAAACCCAATCCAGAGAAATACCCCTCTATCCAATCCAAAGTTTGCCGTACAGGGTGGAGTGACCCTCTCCCGCGATTACGGCCAGGTAGGCTAATATCAAGAGTCTCACGGATCAGTTTTTGTTCAAGCAGGGCCGCCTCAATCAGGTGCCGCCGCTGATCCAGCAGCTCCAGGAACTGGGCTTTCCAGCTATTCAACTGCGCGCCGTGGCGCTTCCGTTCTTCAGGATCCAACTTAGCCAAGCCCTGAAGGGCTTGGGTCAGAATCCCCTTTTTGCCCAACCAGTGAACCCGAAGGCTCTCCAGTTCCGCAATGCTTTGGCAACGACCAATGACTTCCGCAATTTCCGCAATGGAGGTCAGGGGCACTACGTTCTCCACCACTGCCTCCTTACTGGAATTACGCTGGACGCTGCTGACCCTTGGCAACTTCGACCAGGCGGTTAAAGGCGATCTTGTCCCGAACTGCCAGGTCAGCCAGAACCTTTCGATCCAGGCTGACCCCTGCCTGCTGGAGGCCATTCATAAAACGGCTGTAGGTCATCCCCTGAGAACGGGCAGCCGCATTGATGCGAACGATCCACAGACTCCGAAAATCCCGCTTCTTGGTTCGCCGGTCACGGTAGGCATAGACCAGCGCCTTCATCACTGCCTGATTGGCGATACGGAAATTACTCTTGCGTTGGCCACGGAAACCCTTGGCACGGGCTAGAACCTTCTTGTGACGGGCATGGGCGGTTACTCCGCGCTTCACTCTAGGCATGGTAGATCTCCTTCCGATCTAGGCGTAGGGCAACAAACGCCGCAGGGCAGATTGATCACTCCCTGAGGTAACGAAGGTATGACGCAAATGCCGCTTGCGCTTCGTACTCTTCTTGGTAAGGATATGGTTCAGGAATGCCTGCCGGTGCTTGAATTTCCCTGACCCAGTCCGCTTAAAACGTTTGGCGGCCCCTCGATTCGTCTTTAATTTTGGCATCAAAGCTCTCCTATTTCTTTTTCGGGGCGATGACCATGACCATCTGCCGCCCTTCCATCCGTGGTCGTTGTTCGACCACCCCATGTTCCAACAAATCTCTCTCCACCCGATTGAGCAACTCCATGCCCAACTCCGGATGACTCATCTCCCTTCCCCGAAAACGGAGGGTGATTTTGGCACGATCGCCATCCTCAAGGAAGCGAATAATATTCCGTAACTTGATCAGGTAATCGGCATCATCGGTGCGCGGCCGAAACTTGATCTCCTTGACCTGACTCTGCTTTTGGCGCTTGCGCGCTTCATGCTGTCGCTTGTTTTCCTGGAAACGGAATTTTCCGTAATCCATAATCCGACAAACCGGGGGCACGGCTTGTGGCGCAATCTCAACCAAGTCTAAATCTGCCATTTCTGCAGCAGCTTGGGCCTCCTGTAGAGAAACAATACCCAGCTGGTCTCCATCTTCCCCAATCAATCGGACCTTTGCAGCAATGATTTCCCGATTGATGCGGATTTCCTTTTCTGTCGCGATAGCCTTATCCTCCTTCCAAGGCCAGTTGCAAAGCCGGTTGCCGGTTCCGATTCAATTCCTGCAGTGCCGACCCCAAATGATCCTGCGTAAATGATCCGAGTTCTCGCCCGTCCCGGTCTCGCAAGCTCACTGTTCCACCACCCTTCTCCCGATCGCCTACGATAGCCATAAAGGGCACCCGCCGCAAAGTGTGGGCGCGTATTTTATAGCCGATCTTCTCGCTTCTCAAGTCTGTTTCCACACGAATCCCCATCATTTCCAGCCGTGCGGCAACTTGGGCTGCATAGTCTGCCTGCTGTTCGCTAATGGGCGCAACCACTATCTGCGTAGGTGCGAGCCAAAAAGGAAATTTTCCTTCGTAATGCTCAATCAGTACCCCGAAGAATCGCTCCAGGGAACCAAGAATGGCCCGATGGATCATGATTGGCCGCTGTCGGCTACCATCCTCTGCCACATATTCCATGCCGAAGCGTTCCGGTAGATTGAAATCCAACTGAATGGTGCTGCACTGCCATTTCCGACCGATGGCATCCTCGATCTTCAGATCGATCTTGGGACCATAGAAGGCACCGCCCCCCTCATCAATCTGGTAGGCAAGACCCGCCCGCTCCAGTGCGGCAGACAGCGCGGAGGTAGCATGTTGCCAGACCTCTTCACTCCCCACAAACTGCACCGGACGGGTCGACAGATTGATTTCGTAGCGATCAAAACCAAAGGTCCCCAAAATCTTCTGGGTCAATGCCAAAACACCTGCAATTTCGGCTTCGATTTGATCTGGTCGGCAGAAAATGTGAGCGTCATCCTGGGTAAAACCCCGCACCCGCATCAGTCCATGAAGTGCCCCTGACATTTCGTGGCGATAGACGGTCCCCAGTTCCGCCCAACGGATGGGAAGATCCCGATAGGAGCGAAGCTTGCTACGGTAGACCAAAATGTGGAACGGACAATTCATGGGTTTGAGCTGGTAAGGTTGCCCTTCATCCTCCATGGCCTCGAACATGGATTCGGCGTAGAAATCCTTATGGCCAGAGGTATACCAAAGCTGTTCGTGGGCAATATGGGGGGTAAAGAGTAAATCATACCCTCCAGACACATGGGCATCTCTCCAGAAATCCTCGATGACCCGGCGGATCTTGGCTCCTTGCGGATGCCAGAACACCAGCCCTCCCCCAGCCTCGTCCTGGATGGAGAACAACTCCAACTCGCTACCAATTCGCCGATGATCCCGTCGTTCCGCCTCGGCCAACTGTTGCAAATAGGCGTCCAGATCCTTCTGCTCTGCCCAAGCAGTTCCATAGATCCGCTGCAGCATGGCATTGCGGGAATCCCCCCGCCAGTAGGCACCTGCCACATTCCGCAGGGCAAAGGCTCCCAGTACTCCAGTTCGGGGAACATGAGGCCCCCTGCACAAATCAACGAAATCCCCCTGATGATACACCGTGATTGGCTGATCCACAGGAATATCTGCGATAATCTGGACCTTATATTCCTCGCCCATGGCGGCAAACCGGGCAATGGCTTCCTCCCGAGACCAGACCTCTCTGCGCACCGGCAAATCTGCCGCGATGAGTTCCCGCATCTTCGCGCTAATCCGCTCCAGATCTTCCGGGGTGAAGGGTTTGCTGGAAGCAAAATCGTAATAAAAGCCGTTTTCGATCACCGGCCCGATGGTTACCTGGACATCAGGAAAAAGCTCTTTCACCGCCTGGGCCAGGAGATGGGCCGTGGAGTGCCGAATGATTTCCAACCCCTCGGGATCCCGGTTCGTGATGATGGCTACCGCTGCGTCCTGATCCAAGACCGTGGAGAGATCCCGAAGCTCCCCATTGACCCGCAGGGCCAAGGCGGCCTTGGCGAGCCCTGGGCCAATCTCTCGCGCAAGCTCGAGACCTGTCAGGGGCTGCGCAAAAGAGCGCACGGTGCCATCAGGTAAGCGAATCTCGGGCATGGGTCCTCCAAAGAAAAAGCACCAGTGAGCCAAGCCCTTCTGGTGCGGGTATGGTAGGCACGGGCGGTTTCGAACCGCCGACCTCTACCGTGTCAAGGTAGCGCTCTCCCCCTGAGCTACGCGCCTAGTGCATGGTTCAAAGTAACAGTGCAGTGGGCCGATCGTCAAGATCGATGCAGTATCGGCACGATATTGAAGCGCCAAAGGAAGCCCGGGATGGCAAAAACCGCAAACATGCACAGCGCAACGACATAAAACTCCCAACCCTGACCATGGTTGCTACCCAGCAACATTCTTTCCAGCGCCATACCTACCAGACCCATGATGACATATGCTGCCAACCATTCTCCCAAGTACCACGGCAGGGTCTTCGCCGGAGTGTTCGGCCCAATCAGATATCGACGACTGCTAAACCAGGGAATGTTTGCCGCCAGAAACGCCATCACGATATACAGTGTTGCCCACTGTGTCAGATTCATCACAGCACCCCCTGCAAAGCGTGGAAGCAAATGGCCATCATGGGCCCCGGAAAGATCCCCAGCAGTAACAACGCCAAACTGTTCACAGATAGGGTTGAAGCGGCCAAGGGATCATCGGCCCCATAGCGAAGATCTTCTGCTGGCGGATCAAACAATGCAACCTTGAGCACCCGTAGATAGTAAAAAGCACTCACGACCGCCATCAAGACCCCAAAGACCGCGAGCCATAGGAAATGGGCTTCGATGAGCGCCTGAAAAACGACTAGTTTGGCATAAAATCCAATGGTGGGAGGTACACCTGCCAGGGAAAACATGATGAGAAGCAGCAGAAATGCCGACCAGGGACGAGTGCGCACCAAACCGCGAAGATCCGCGATCTCCTCCGCCTCAAAACCCTCTCGGCTCAGATAAAGGATCAGCCCAAAGGCGGCCGTCGCCATTAGGGCGTATACCACGGCATAAAAAAAGGCACTGGCAAGCCCATTTTGCCCACCAGCCACAATACCCAAAGCCAGAAAACCCATATTGCCGACGGTGGAATAGGCAAGCATCCTCTTGAGATTACTCTGGGCAATGGCAACGACGTTCCCGATGAGCAAGGAGACGACCACCAACGCCACAAAAATTTGTCGCCAGATCTCCAGAGAACCATAGCCACCTTCCACCAGGATCCGTAGAAAGAGGCCAAAGACCGCAATCTTCGGCACCGAAGACAAAAAGATGGTTACCACGGTCGGGGCCCCCTGGTAGGTATCGGGAAGCCACATATGAAAAGGCGCCGCACCCAGTTTGAATGCAATTCCCGCCACCAGGAAAACCACTGCCAGCATCAGCAGATAGTTGGCTTGGCCACTATTGATCAGGCCTTCAGCCACCCGTGCCAGATCCAGGCTCCCCGTCAGACCATAGAGCAGGGAGATGCCGTACAGTAACAACGCCGAAGCCAACGCCCCCAAAATAAAGTATTTCAGAGCTGCCTCGGTGGCTCGCAAATTCTGACGCTGGAAGGCAATCAGGGCATATTGGCTCAGGGCGAGCAACTCCAGACCCAGATATAAGACCAGGACATTGGCACCGGAAATCAGGATCAATGCCCCCAGCAGGGCAAAAAGCAGGAGCACAAAGACCTCCCCCCGATATAATCCCCGCCGCTGGAGATATCTTCTGCTATATAGCAGGGTCAGGAAGGTCAACAATTCCACAAACAAGCCGGCCACATTAGTGAACGGATCCATTTGCAACTGCCCGAAAAAGGTAGTTCCCGTTCTTCCCATTTCACCCCAGGTAAGCAGCATCGCCCCAGCAACGCTGAACAGGGCCAAAGCAAAGGATAGATCCGGATGGTGCTTTCCCCAAAAGACATCGACAAGCAGTAGCACACAAGCCATAGCCAGGATCCATATTTCTGGTATGGCAAAGGACCAATGGAGCAAGGCAAGGGACATGATACTTCCTCAGCTGGGGATCTTACTGACCGATACCTGGCTCAGCAGGTGTTGAACGGAGCTATGCACAACCTCTAAGAAGGGCGCTGGCCAAAGTCCCATCAACAAAACCAGGACACCCAGGCTGCCCAGAACCAGAACTTCCCGACCATCGAGATCAGACAAGGCGGCCACTTCCGCACGGGTTACCCCCCCAAAGATGACCCGCTTGAAGAGCCAAAGGGTATAGGCGGCTCCGGTAATGAGCCCGGTTGCCGCAATGATGGCTGCCCAGGGATGGGGCCCGTAGGTGCCCAGAACCACCATAAACTCACCAACAAAGCCGGACGTTCCAGGGAGGCCCACATTGCCCATGGCAAAGAGCATCATAAGGGAAGCAAAAATGGGCATGACATTGGCAACGCCACCATAGGCATGGATATCCCGGGTGTGCATCCGGTCGTAGAGGACCCCTACACAGAAAAACATTGCGGCACTCACGAAACCATGGGAAAGCATCTGCATGATGGCCCCTTCTATTGCGGTCTGGGTAAAGACAAAGAATCCCAGGGTAACAAAGCCCATATGGGCAATGGAGGAATACGCAATAAGCTTTTTCATGTCCTGCTGAACGATGGCAATGAGCGCAATATAGACAATGGCGACAAGGGACAACGCAATCATCAGCCAGGCAAGCTGGTGGCTGGCGTCTGGTGTAATGGGCAGACTCAGCCGCAAGAAACCATAGGCACCCATCTTGAGCATGACCGCGGCCAGAATCACCGAACCACCCGTGGGTGCTTCCACGTGGGCATCGGGCAACCAGGTATGCACCGGCCACATGGGGATTTTTACGGCGAAGGCAATGAGGAAGGCCAGGAAAATCCAGATCTGGGCAGCCGCGCTCAAGGGTGTTTTCATGAAGGTGAGCAGATCAAAGCTGTCCCCACTGTGAAAATACAGATAGAGAAAAGCCACCAGCATCAACACCGAACCCAAAAAGGTATACAAAAAAAACTTGATGGTCGCATAGACCCGGCGTGGCCCACCCCAAACTCCGATGATCAGGAACATGGGAATGAGCATAGCCTCCCAAAAGACATAAAAGAGGATGGCATCCAGGGCGCAGAAGACCCCGATCATAAGACCATCCATAACCAAAAAAGCCGCCAGATACTGGGCTTGCCGCAGCTGTACGTTGCGCCAGGAAGAAATCACCACCAGCAGGGTAAGAAAACTGGTGAGCAGGATGAACCACAAGGAGATTCCATCAATACCCAGGTAATACTGGATGTGCAAGGAAGGAATCCATGGCACCCTTTCCACAAACTGCATGGCCGCAGTATGGGTGTCAAAACCCGTGAAAAGCGGGATGGTGACCAGCAGGGTCAACAGGGAAAAAACCAGTGCCAACCAGCGTGCCGGCCGGCTGCCCGCACGATCACCAACGGCCAGCACCACAAACCCACCCACAATGGGTAACCAGATTGCAGCGCTCAACAGACCCATGTGCAGATCCATTTACCCCCTCCCCAGCGTAAAGTAGGTCAGGAAGAGGACAAAACCGATGATCATCACAAAGGCATAGTGATAGATATAGCCTGTCTGGAGTCGACGCCAAGATGCAGCAGCCCGTGCCACCAGCTGCGCCGAGCCATTGACCATCGCCCCATCGATGAGCGCCTGGTCACCCCAGTGCCAGAACCGGCGGCCGAGCAGCAAGGCCCCGCGAACCAGAACAATTTGATTGAAGACATCAAATCCGTATTTTTGGCGGAGCACCCAGATGGCTGGTTGGACAATCCTCTGAAGGGGTGCCGGCAGCCCTTCGCCAACAAGGTAAAAAAGTGCGGCCAGACCGATTCCCAACACCGCCAGCCAGAAAGGCCAAGCCTGTATACCTTCCCAAAGGAAAGCCGCGGTCCCGTGCCAATGGGCAGCAATTGCCCCCACCGTATCAAAGGTGGGCTGAATGCGCAGAGAAGAATCCAGAAACCCTCCCAATCCCACTGGCTTCATCAACAACCAACCCGTAAGCACAGAGAGGATGGCCAACGCCACGAGGGGCAGGGTAATGACCCACGGCGACTCATGGAGATGGGCCCTTGTATGTTCGTCCATCCGCGGTTGCCCGTGGAAGACCAAAAAAAACATGCGGAAGGTATATAAGGCCGTGACCAGTGCCCCCAGAACCAAAAAGACATGGGCAAGCCCTGCGTCGGCCAGATGGGATTGGCCAACGGCCTCAATGATCAGATCCTTGCTGAAAAATCCTGCAAAGGGGGGGATACCCGCCAAGGCCAGGGAAGCAATCAGAAAAGTGACGTAGGTAATGGGCATGGAACGTGCCAGGCCACCCATTTTGCGAATATCCTGTTCGTTGGCCATGGCATGGATCACCGAACCCGCCGCCAAAAAAAGGAGCGCTTTGAAAAAGGCATGGGTCACCAGATGAAAAATGGCTGCAGAAAAAGCCGAAGCTCCCAAGGCTGCCGTCATGTAACCCAACTGAGATAGAGTGGAGTAGGCGATGATCCGTTTGATGTCGTTTTGGACGAGGCCCACCAGTCCCATGAAAAGCGCGGTGATGGCGCCAATGATCAGGATAACGGACAGTGCAGTCGCTGATTTCTCATAGATGGGGGACATCCGCGCCACCAGAAAGATTCCTGCGGTCACCATGGTTGCCGCATGGATCAGTGCAGAGATCGGGGTCGGGCCCTCCATGGATTCGGGTAACCAGACATGCAGGGGAACCTGGGCTGATTTGCCCATGGCACCGATGAAGAGCAACAGGGCAATCCAGGTCAACACCGACCAGGGATGTCCTGGCAGAATGCTTACCGTCTGCCCCACCAGACTTGGCACCTCGGCAAAGACGGTCCGGTAATCCAGGCTGCCAGTGTAGTGATAGATAGCAGCAATTCCCAGCAGAAAACCAAAATCTCCCACGCGGTTTACCAGAAAAGCCTTCAACGCGCCCTGATTGGCGCTTTCCCGGGTAAACCAAAAACCAATGAGCAGATACGAAACGAGCCCCACCGCCTCCCAGCCAAAAAAGAGTTGCAGGAAATTATTGCTCATCACCAGCATCAGCATGCTGAAGGTAAAAAGGGAGATGTAGCTGAAGAAACGGGCATATCCCGGATCGTCATGCATGTAGCCGATGGTATAGACATGCACGCACAGCGAAACGAAGGTGACAACCACCATCATGATGGCGGTAAGGCTATCGATATCAAAGCCAATGGGTACCGATAGGCTGCCAAAGACTCCCCAGGTATAGACATTGCCATAAAAGGTCCGGCCATGGAGAACCTGGAGCAAAACGAAAAGGGCAAGATAGAAAGCAAAGGTAACGCCCAGAATCGGTGCCCAATGGGCTCGATGGCCCAAAAACCAACCTCCCAGACCCGCCACTAACGAACCCGCCAAGGGGGCCAGGGGAATCAAGAAATATACCCAAAGAGGTGGCAAAGCATTCAGCCAGTCAAAAATCCACATACTAGCCCCGCAACTCGTCAATATCTTCCACATTGATACTGCGGCGATTGCGGAAAAAAACCA
This sequence comes from Candidatus Igneacidithiobacillus taupoensis, assembly GCA_021375695.1. Taxonomy (GTDB): domain Bacteria; phylum Pseudomonadota; class Gammaproteobacteria; order Acidithiobacillales; family Acidithiobacillaceae; genus Igneacidithiobacillus; species Igneacidithiobacillus taupoensis. Next base: position 15,326 of record JAEPKX010000016.1, read on the forward strand.
CGAGGATCGCCAAGCCAATGGCTGCTTCTGCCGCCGCCACCGTCAACACGAAAAATACGAAAATCTGCCCGTCTAGATTGCCCAGATACCGAGAAAAAGCCACAAAGTTGATATTGACCGCCAATAAGAGAATCTCAATGGCCATCAACAGAATAATGACATTCTTGCGGTTCAGGAAGATTCCCACCACCCCAATGGAAAAGAGCAAAGCAGCCAGAATGAGCCACTGACCAAGCAGCGGTGGAATCATGGGCGCGGCCCTCGCAAATCCACCATCCGCACCCGCTCCTTAGGACGCACATCCAGTTGTTTGGCAATATTCTGCGTTTTGGTATCGGGCCGACGCCGCAGGGTCAGCGCAATGGCCGCAATAATGGCCACCAATAGAATCACTGCAGCGATTTCGAAGGGATAGAGATAATGGGTATAGAGCAGCTGCCCCAAGGCACGGGTATTGTCCACCTGGGCCGGTAACGGGCTGGGTGCGGGGACCTTGCCCAGAGGATTGGTCCACAGAATTGCTACCATTTCCAGAACACCTACGAGCGCCACTGCCAATCCCAAAGGAAGGTAGTGTAAAAAACCCTCTTTCAGGCGGGCCAGGTTGATGTCCAGCATCATTACCACAAAAAGAAACAGGACCATGACTGCGCCCACATACACCAGCACCAGGATCCAGGCCAAAAATTCTGCCCCCAGCAGCAGAAACAAGGCCGCGGCACTGAAAAAAGCCAGTACTAAATAGAGAGCAGAATAGACCGGGTTGCGGGAGGTGATGACCAGCAATGCCGATCCCAAGAGGATCGCGGCAAAAACATAAAAAAGAATGGTGGTAGTGAGCTCCATAGTATTCCTTGTTGCTTCCCTGCTAGCGGTAGGGGCGATCGGCCTGGCGATCCAGGCTTAGCTCCGGTTCCAGTCGATCTCCCTGAGCGAGCAGTTTCCGCTTGTCATAGAGTAATTCGCTACGGGTTTCCGCATGGTAGGCAAAGATACGACTTTCCACAATGGAATCGACGGGACAAGACTCCTCACAAAGTCCGCAAAAGATACATTTGCTCAAATCGATGTCATACCGGCTGGTGCGCCTGGTGCCATCGGCACGCTCTTCGCTTTCGATGGTAATGGCCAAGGCCGGACACACTGCCTCGCAGAGTTTGCAGGCTATACACCGCTCTTCGCCGTTTTCATAGCGTCGCAAGGCGTGGAGACCACGGAAACGGGGTGACTGTGGGGTCGTCTCCTCAGGGTACTGCACCGTAAACTTCCGGGCAAAGAAATACCGTCCGGTTAGCCGCATCCCGCGGAGCAGCTCCAAGAGAAAAAACGTTTTGAACCAGCGCGATACCGGATTGGCCATGGTAAACTCCTCAGCGCAACAGAGCCCGCAAGGGCGTTTCGAGGGCAACACCCACCACTACAATCCAGGCAATGGTGACCGGGATGAAAACCTTCCAACCCAACCGCATGATCTGATCATAGCGATAGCGGGGGAAGGTTGCCCGAATCCATAAAAAAACATATAGCAGAAATGCGGTTTTCAGAAGTAACCACACCAGCCCTGGCACCCAGGTAAAGGGAACTACTGCAATGGGAGGATACCAACCACCCAGAAAGAGTACCGTGGTCAGCAAGGATACGAAAATCATGTTGGCATATTCTGCCAGGAAAAAGAGAGCAAAACCCATCCCGGAATATTCCACATGGAAACCAGCAACGATTTCCGACTCTCCCTCGGCCACATCGAAAGGTGCCCGATTGGTTTCCGCCACCCCCGAAATAAAATAGACCAAAAAGAATGGGAACAAGGGCAACCAGTACCAGGACCAAAAACCACCACCAGCCTGAGCTTCCACAATTTTCGTCAAATTCAGCGTCTGGGCCAGCATCAAGACCCCAACCAGGGCAAAGCCCATGGCAATTTCATAGGCCACCAGCTGGGCAGCGGCACGCATGGCACCCAAAAAGGCATACTTGGAATTGGAAGCCCAGCCGGCCACGATGATCCCATAGACCCCAAGTCCGGCAATGGCCAGGATATAGAGAAGCCCCGCATTCATATTGCTGATGGCAAGGTCTGGACCAAAAGGAACCGCAGCCCAGACCAGCATGGCGGGAACGAAGGCCAATACGGGTGCACCAAGAAAAAGAAAGCGATTGGCATTGCTGGGAACCACGACTTCCTTGAAGAGCAGCTTCAAGGCATCGGCAATGGGCTGGAGTAGCCCCCGAAAACCCACGCGATTGGGTCCCAGACGAATCTGGATATAACCAATGACCTTCCGCTCGGCAAGGGTCAGATAGGCGACCGCCCCCAGTAGCGGCAACAATACCATCAGGATCTTGAACACGGCCCAAAGGACAGGCCACCAGAAAGAATGGGTCAAGGTCGTCATCCGGAACTCCCTAGGCCCCGGCCCGCTGCTGCAGGGAGGGGGTGCGCACGCGTACCCTGCTCCCCACCGCACCCAGTGCCTGGACATCGGCATAACCCAGTGTCACCCATACAGCACCTTGGGGAACTCCTTCATCGGAGAAGACGGGGAGAATGCATTCCTTGCCCTCAAAGCCAATGATTTCCACGCTATTCCCTTGTATTCCCTGTTGCCTGAGGGTCTCTGGATGAACGCGACAGTGGGGCGAGCGTTGCAACGGGGGAGAACGACGCACCAAAGGATCCATCTGGTAAATGGGCCAATCCCCCAGCAACACCAACTCTCCATCCCGATCTTCCCGGGCCACAGGGGCAAGCTCGGGAACGGTGTGTAAACCAGGAAGATCCAGGGGAAAGTCTCCCAGGGCTTCTTGCCAGGCAGTTTGCAGGGCCTCCAAATCATCAAAGGCCAATCCGTCAATCTGGAAGTGATCAGCCAGTACCCGCAAGACCTTCCAGCCCGGACGAGACTCACCAGCGGGCTTGACGGCAGCGCGATAACTTTGGAGCCGGCCTTCGTTATTGAAGAAGGTACCGCTGGATTCCGCCCAACTGGCAAGGGGAAGGACCACATGGGCCCAGTTTTCTCCATCGCCAAGGAATTGCCCCAGCTGCACAACGAAATCAGCCGATGCCAAGGCGTTCCTGGCGTCCGTGGCAAGCATGGCATCCCGCTCTGGTTCGACCCCATAGAGAAGAAAAGCCCTTCTGTCCTGCCAGATGCTGCTGGGAGCATGGGCCACCGGAATACCGGCTGGCTGGCGATGAGGCACGCAACCCAACAGCCAGGCACCAGCGCTGTTGGCAGCCTCGGCAAGCCAGGAAATCCGGCCATTGACCAGGGGGAGCAATTCCCCCAGGGCGGCCAACAGTTCCGCAGCCCGTGGCTCTTGCAACAGACCATTTCCCAGTAGAAAAAGAGGGGATTTGTCTTGCCAACTTTGCAGAATTTCCGAGACTGTACGGTCGCTTACGGGTTCCCCCCGGGCTGCCCGCAGTAGCTGCCCATAAATATGGGCACCCTCGTCCAGCGGACTTTGCACATAACGGATCGAGTAATTGAACTCTCGCCGCACCGAGTCCAGGACCCACACCTGGGCCCCAGCCAATACGGCTTTGCGAATCCGGTGGTTGGTAAGTGGTTGCTGTTCTCTGGGGTAGGCATGGCAGAGAACGATTGTCTTTTCCGCTTCCAGCTGCTCCAGGCTCATATTGAGAGCAGGATAGAGGGGCATGATGGGGTCGGCACGAAAATCCGTTTGCCGAAGACGATGATCGATGGCGCGAACTCCCAAGGCCCGCAGCAGGGCCTGAAACAGGTAGAGCTCTTCATTACTGGCCTGGGGAGAGATCAATCCGGCAATGGCGTCGGGTCCGTACTTGGCAAGGACGGACTGTAGACCAGCAGCCGTCACTTCCAGGGCATCGGCCCATGAAACGGGCTGCAGGCGACCTTCAACGCGCAGTAGCGGTTGGGTGAGGCGATCTGCGGCCTGCAATCCGGCATAGGCAAAGCGGCCCTTGTCGCACAGCCATTCCTCGTTGACCGCTTCATTCACGCGGGGCTTGACCCGCATTACCTCTTTTCCCAGACTCTGGACATCGGTGTTGCAACCCGTCGAACAGTGGGGACAGAGACTCGGGCTATGTTTGAGTTCCCAAGAGCGGGCTTTATAGCGAAAGGGCTTGCTGGTCAGCGCCCCCACGGGACAGAGATCGATCATGTTACCGGAAAGCTCGGAACGCACTGCCTTGGCTACATAGGTGCCAATGGCCATTTTTTCGCCTCTACCCGTGGCCCCGAGTTCGCTGATTCCACCAATCTCCGTGCCAAAGCGGACGCAGCGGGTGCATTGGATGCAACGGGTCATCTCGGTAGCGATCAGGGGGCCTATATCTTTATCCTCTACGACTCGCTTCTCTTCGGTATAGAGGCTATGGGGATTGGCATAACCCATGGTGATATCTTGGAGGGGACACTCCCCGCCCTGGTCACAGATAGGGCAATCCAGGGGATGGTTGATGAGCAGAAACTCCAAGACCCCCTGCTGGGCCAGTTTGGCTCGCTTGGAGCGGGTCCAGACCTTCATCCCGTCACTGGCCGGAGTGGCGCAGGCAGGCAAGGGCTTGGCTTGCTTTTCCACATCCACCAGACACATGCGACAGTTGGCGGCAACCGAAAGCTTGGGATGATAACAAAAGAACGGAATGTAGATTCCTAGCTGCTGGGCCGCCTCCATGAGGGTCGTCCCCGCACTCACCTCGATCTCGTTTCCGTCGATCTCGATTCTAGGCATCAGGCGACTCTCCGCACTCCAGGAGATCCACCCACCATACAACGCCCGTGCTGGACATGATACAGGTACTCTTCCCGGAACAAGCGCAGGGAGCTGACCACAGGCGCAACCCCTCCATCGGCCAGGGCGCAAATGGTTCGCCCCTCGATGCGACTACCGACGTTTTCCAACAAATCCAGGTCCGACTCTCGACCCTGACCCTGCTCGATGCGATGCATGACCCGCCAAAGCCAGCCCATTCCTTCCCGACAGGGGGTACATTGCCCACAGGATTCATGCATGTAAAAGCGGGATATCCGCTCCACCACCTTGACGATGCAAACACTATCGTCAATGACAATGACCGAACCCGCGCCCAGGGCCGAACCCGCCTTGGCAAGGCTATCGTAGTCCATGGTCACTTCCATCATTTGCGCCCCACTGACCATGGGGGTGCTGGTACCACCGGGGATCACCGCCTTGAGGGTACGCCCCGGACGCAAGCCCCCGGCCATGGCCAAGAGATCACGGAAGGGAGTACCCATAGGGACTTCATAGTTCCCGGGCTTTTGGACATGACCGGTTACCGAAAAAATCTTGGTTCCCCCGTTGTTGGGCTTACCCAATTCCAAAAACCACTGCCCACCATGCACAATGATATCGGGAACGGAAGCAAAGGTTTCCACATTGTTAATGGTGGTTGGCTGACCATATAAACCGTAGCTGGCCGGGAAGGGTGGCTTGAAACGGGGTTGCCCCTTTTTCCCTTCCAGGGCCTCCATGAGGGCCGTTTCTTCACCACAAATATAGGCACCCGCACCCCGATGTACATACAGATCGAAGGAAAAATCGCTGCCGAGAATCCGCTCTCCCAAAAATCCGTTTTGGTAGGCTTCGGCCAGGGCACCTTCAACGATGCGAATGGGCTCGATGAATTCCCCACGAATGAAGATATACCCCACTCTTGCCCCCATGGCATAGGCGGCAATAATCATTCCCTCGATCATACGATGGGGATCATAGCGCATGATATCGCGGTCTTTGCAGGTACCTGGTTCGCCTTCATCTGCGTTACAGAGCAAGTACTTCATGCCCGATACCCCTTTGGGCATGAAACTCCATTTGAGACCCGTGGGAAAGCCAGCCCCGCCGCGCCCGCGCAGGGCAGAGGTTTTCAGCTCGGCAATGATTTGATCAGGACTCATTGCTTCCTGAAGCACCTTGCGCAAGGCAACATAGCCTCCTGTATCCACATAGGTTTGCAGTCGGTGCGAATTGGGCAGACCACGATTGCGCAGTGTCACTCCATTGACAAAATCCCCGGTACTCATCTCTGTGCCTCCTTACGCAATTGCTCGATCAGGGCGTCAATTCGTTCAGGGGTCAGGTTTTCCAGATAGCGATCCCCCAACTGCATCATGGGTGCATCCTTACATGCTCCCAGGCACTCCACCTCCTTGAGGGTAAAAAGACCATCGGCGGTCGTTTCCCCAATGCCAATACCCAAGCGATCCTGTAAATGGGCCAGGATTTCATCGGAACCGTTCAAAAAACAGGAAATACTACCACAGACGCAAAACTGGTATTTCCCAACGGGAGCAAGATCGTACATGGTGTAGAAAGTGGCCACCTCAAAGGCCTGGATACTGGGTACCCCCAGATAGGAAGCAACAAATTCAATCAATTCATTGGAGAGATAGCCATGCTCTTCCTGGGCGATCCGCAGGGCAGCAAGGAGCACCGAACGGGCCTGTTCGGGAGGATATTTCAGCCGCTCCCGATCAATTTCGGCTAAGGAACTGGCGGAAAGCATTATCGGTCAATCTCCCCAAAAACAATATCCATGGTCGCCAGAATTGCCACCACATCGGCAATCATATGCCCCTTGGCCATCTCGTCCATGGCCGCCAGGTGAGCAAAGCCTGGGGCTCGAATTTTCATGCGATAGGGTTTATTGGCCCCATCGGAGATCAGGTAGATACCAAACTCTCCCTTGGGTGCTTCCACTGCCGCATAGTACTCCCCTGCAGGCACAATCATCCCTTCCGAAAAGAGTTTGAAATGATGGATCAGCGCTTCCATGCTGCTCTTCATTTCTTCTCGGGAGGGTGGTGCGACCTTGAAATCGTCGACGATCACCGGTCCGGGATTTTTACGAAGCCAATCCACACACTGGGCGATGATTTTGTTACTTTCGCGCATCTCCGCCACCCGGACCAGATAGCGATCATAACAATCCCCTTCCTTACCCACAGGGATTGCAAAGTCCAGCTGATCATAGGCAGCATAGGGCTGGGAGCGACGCAGGTCCCAGGCAACGCCCGAGGCACGCAACATCGGGCCCGTAAACCCCAAGGCAATGGCGCGTTCCGGCGAAACTACCCCAATACCCACGGTGCGTTGCTTCCAGATGCGATTGTCAGTGAGCAAGGTTTCGTATTCGTCTACATATCCTGGAAAACGCCTGGTAAAATCTTCAATGAAATCAAGCACAGAGCCTTCCCGGTTCGCATTGAGTTCCCGCAGACGTTGCTCATTACGGTAGGGAGAGGGCTGATATTTGGGCATTTGCTCGGGAAGATCGCGATAGACCCCACCTGGGCGGTAATAGGCTGCATGCATCCGCGCCCCAGAAACGGCCTCATAAACATCCATGAGGTCTTCCCGCTCCCGAAAACAATATAGAAAAACACTCATGGCTCCCACGTCCAACGCGTAGGCACCCAACCACAGTAAGTGGTTGAGAATCCTGGTTATTTCGTCAAACATGGTGCGGATATACTGCGCCCGCAGCGGAATTTCCAGACCCAGCAAGGCCTCTACGGCCCGACAATAGGCGTGCTCATTGCACATCATCGAGACGTAGTCCAGGCGATCCATGTAGGGCAGTGCCTGCAGATAGGTCTTGTGCTCAGCCAATTTTTCGGTGGCGCGATGAAGCAGACCGATGTGCGGATCGGCCCGCACGATGACCTCCCCATCCAGCTCCAGCACCAGACGCAAGACCCCGTGGGCAGAAGGATGTTGGGGCCCAAAATTCATGGTGAAGTTACTGATTTCTGGCATGGTAACGCCCCTCCTCGTCACTGCGCACTATCCGGGGCACCACAACTCGCTCCTCGGTGCGGGTGGGCTCGTAGACAACCCGATGTTGATCGGCGTCGTAGCGCATTTCCACGGTCCCCACTAGGGGAAAATCCTTGCGGAATGGTGAACCAACAAAGCCATAATCCGTTAAAATGCGGCGCAAATCCGGATGGTTTTCGAAAAGAAACCCAAAAAGATCAAAGGCCTCTCGCTCAAACCAGTTGGCAGCAGGCCAGATTTCGTTCACGGAGGAAATCATGGGAAGGTCTTCCTCCAGAAAAACCCGCAGACGTAAGCGTAGGCCATGCTCGATTCCCAGCAGATGGTATACCACCGCAAAACGATTTCCTTCCCAGGCCCCATCGCCATACTCAGCGTAATCGACCCCACAAATATCGATCAACTGATTGAAACCTGCCTGATCTCGCAGCCAGAGACAGTCGGACAAAAAGTTTTCCCGCTTGAGTTCCAGGGTCAGCTCCCCCCGCGCCAGTCGATGGGCAAGGATGCTTTCTCCGATTCCAGCCTGAATTTGCTGGAGCAGGTTGCCAAGGGCTTCGCTCATCATCCTACCTGGCTATGGTGTTGGTACGGCGGATTTTTTTTTGCAACTGGATCAGCCCATACAGGAGTGCTTCGGCAGTGGGTGGACAGCCTGGCACATAGACGTCCACGGGCACAATCCGGTCACAACCACGTACGACACTATAAGAATAGTGGTAATACCCACCGCCATTGGCACAGGATCCCATGGAAACCACCCAACGGGGCTCGGGCATTTGATCGTATACCTTGCGCAGGGCCGGGGCCATCTTGTTGACCAGGGTGCCAGCCACGATCATCACGTCCGATTGACGGGGACTGGGACGAAAGATGATTCCAAAACGATCCAGATCATAGCGAGACGCGCCGGCATGCATCATTTCCACAGCACAACAGGCCAAACCAAAGGTCATGGGCCACAAAGAACCCGTTCGACTCCAGTTGATGACCGTGTCCAGGGTCGTGGTGACAAAACCTTTTTCGAGAACGCCCTCTATTCCCATTCCAAGGCCCCCTTTTTCCATTCGTACACAAAGCCCACAACCAGGATGGCCAAAAAAATCATCATGGCCAAAAATCCGGTCATACCAATGGCGTCAAAAACCACCGCCCACGGAAACAAAAAGGCGATCTCCAGATCAAACAGAATAAAGAGGATGGCAACGAGATAATAGCGCACATCAAACTTGACCCGTGCATCTTCGAAAGCCTCAAAACCACACTCGTAGGGGGAGAGTTTTTCGCTATCGGGACGACTGGGACCCAGGCTGCTACCAAGCAACAAGGGCACGATGCCTACCACCAGGGCAATCCCCAGAAAGATGAGCACAGGCAAGTAATGATCTAGCACCAGGCCGACTCCTCCACCGTTTCTGTTCTAGCCCCTGGGGGCCCATCATAAAAATAATCTAGTCACTATAATCAGTGCTCTGGAATACTCCAGAGACAAAAAAACAGCCCTGCAGGCTGTAGATATTGGTGCCGAAGACCGGACTCGAACCGGTATGGCTTGCGCCGCCGCCCCCTCAAGACGGTGTGTCTACCAATTTCACCACTTCGGCGAATGAGTTAAAACTTTCGCATGGCCTGCGAACAAGGTCAAGGCTTGGGCACAGAATGTAAGGGTGCGGTTGTTTGGGCGGCACCGCCAGTGCCCTGTGGCACTACAACGGACTTCGCCGGTACTACCGGTGCAGGCAGGTGGCTTTCCGTATTTGCTATTGGCGCCGAGGCAGGCAAGGAAATGCCCGTTGCTGCCGAATGAGCTACATGGTCAGACAAATACGCCAAGGCCAGGCTGTTGAGAAAAAATAATGCCGCCAAAACGGCAGTTAGGTGACTCAAGAAATTCCCGGCGCCAGCAGCTCCAAAAACCGTCTGCGAAGCCCCACTGCCAAAAACTGCACCAATGTCAGCACCCTGCCCTTTCTGGACCAGTACCAACGCGACCAGGGCCACACAAAGCAGTACTTGAAAAATCAGCAAGGCGGTATACATGCTTAGCCTCCACGGCCTATTTGTTCAGCAACCCGACAAATTTGTACGAACTCCCCGGCCTGGAGCGATGCGCCACCAACCAGGCCGCCATCAATATCTTCCTCGGCAAACAATGCTCCGGCATTGTTTGCCTTGACACTACCTCCATAGAGAATGAGGACTTTTTGCGCAAGTGCCGGATTTTTTCTTGCAACCAAAGAACGCAGGTACGCATGCGCTTCTTGCGCCTGCGCAGGACTCGCTGTTTTACCCGTACCAATGGCCCAGATCGGCTCATAAGCAATGATCAGATTCGCCTGCTGTCCATTAGCGCCAAGGGCAGGAAGAATCGCTGTCATTTGCCGTTCCAGCACCTCCCAGGTTTGACCACTTTCCCGTTCCTGTTCGCTTTCGCCAACACAAACTACCGGGGTAAGACCTGCATGGAGGGCGGCCATAACCTTGCGGAAAACAATCTCATCGCTTTCCTGAAAGATCTGACGTCGTTCGGAGTGTCCCACCAGGACGTAGCGACACCCATGATCACGAAGCATGGGCCCGGATATCTCTCCGGTGTAAGGCCCATGGTTTTCCCAAAAAAGATTCTGCCCACCCCAACGTAAAGAGCTCCCTCTGGCCAGGGCGGCGACACTCGCAATCAAGGTGAAAGGTGGGAACAAAACCACCTCAGGGACCGTTGGTGCCAAAGCAGCGTCCAGAATCGCTTGCGTCAGATGCTGTGCATCGGCGTGGAGCCCATTCATTTTCCAGTTGCCCGCCACCATGATGGGTCGCACGTTTTTACCCCCTCTTGCCACAATCATTTCCTAATGAACCGGGCAGTCTAAACACTCCCCTGGCACTGGTCAATTTGCCCAAAACATCCTTATTACTGTTCTTCTGCGAAAGCCTGTATTTTTTGTTGTAAGCCCTTGGCACTTTGTTCAGCGAGGTCATAATCCTCTGCCTCCACCATGATACGCAACAGTGGCTCCGTACCCGATGGCCGGACCAGCAAACGTCCGGCCGTACCCAAAGCCAAGGCCGATTCTTCTATCGCAATTTTTACTGCAGGTTTCTGCAGGAGTTCCCTGGCCCCCCGCACGGGCATACTCAGCAGCACTTGCGAAAATAAATGGAGTTTGCCAAACCACTCCTGCAGGCTACTGCCCCGTCTGCGCAGATAGGCCAGTACTTGCAGGGCTGCCAGAATGCCATCTCCAGTAGTGTTGGCTGGGGTTATGATATGACCGGAATTTTCTCCACCAAGGGGATAGCCCAAACGACGCATAGCCTCCAGGACATAACGATCACCCACGGGAGCGCGTACCAGGGGGATACCCATTTGGGCAAGGGCCCTCTCCAAGCCGAGATTGCTCATTACCGTTCCAACCACTCCAGCCAAACCGCTCTGCTCCTGCATGGCTTGGGCCAAAAGCCAAAGGATGGCATCACCGTCCCATAGATTCCCCTGGGAATCGATGAGCAAAACCCGATCCGCATCGCCATCAAGGGCAATTCCAAGGTCGGCTTCTGCATTTTTTACCGTTGCAAGCAGTGCGGCAGGCGCTGTCGAACCCACACCTTCATTGATGTTGATCCCATTGGGCTGGGTCCCGATGGTATGAACCTCGGCACCCAACTCGGTGAAAACCATGGGTGCTACCTTGTAAGCTGCTCCATGGGCGGCATCTACTACAATGCGTAAGCCACGCAAATCCAGATCCGCAGGAAAGGTGGTCTTGCAATATTCCACGTAGCGTCCCGCAGCGTCCTCCAGGCGCCGCGCCTTTCCCAGGGCCGCGGGGGCTACACAGCCCAGGGGCTTTGCCATCTCTGCCTCGATAGCGGCTTCGGTTTGATCGGGCAACTTCAAACCATCGCCCGAAAAAAACTTGATTCCATTGTCTTCATAGGGATTATGGGAAGCGCTGATGACGATCCCGGCATCAGCCCGCAACGTACGGGTCAAATAGGCAATGGCCGGAGTTGGCAGTGGCCCTACCAGGAGGACATCGACACCTGCAGCAGCCAGACCAGACTCCAGGGCCGACTCCAACAAGTAACCCGATAATCGGGTATCTTTGCCAATGAGTACTCGGGGTCGTTGGACCCCATTGGTCAGGACCCGCCCTGCAGCCCAGCCAAGCCGCAGAATCCATTCCGGGGTCATTGGTGCCTCACCAACCCGCCCCCGAACTCCATCGGTGCCAAAATACTGTCTAGCCATTGCTTCTCTCTTCCCTTTCGCTAAGTCGCTGCCAGACCCGCAACGCCTGCCGCGCTCCAGCCACATCGTGAACCCGATAGATTGCTCTGCCCAGTTGATTTTCTACCCAAAGCATGGCGCTATGACTTGCCACATCTCGCTGGCCCGGATCAGCCAATCCCGTCAAGCGCCCAAGAAAACCCTTGCGGGAGATCCCCAAGAGCAATGGCTGGCCAAGGGACTGCAGCTCCCGAATCTGTCGCAGAAGCTGAAAGTTGCCCGGATCGTCCTTGGCAAAACCAATACCCGGATCCAGCAGAATACCATCCCGCGCAAGTCCTGCAGCCATACAAGCTGCCAAGCGTTCTTGCAAGTACTCCTTTACGGACAGGACCACATTTTCGTATTGCGTATTTTGCTGCATGGTAGCCGGACTACCTCGCTTGTGCATGAGGCAGACATCCAGACCCAAGTCTGTGACGGTCCGCAGGGCATCTGGATCATCGCTGAGAGCGCTGATGTCATTGATGAGTGTCGCTCCAAGGGCATGAGCGGCACGCATTACAGCCGCCTTGCGGGTATCGACCGAAATGGGAATGGGAATTTCTCCCCGCAGGACCTCCAGGACTGGCAGCAGACGATCCATTTCTTCCTGCAGTGTGATATCAGCTGCGCCTGGACGGGTCGACTCCGCACCCAGGTCCAGAATATCCGCGCCATCCTGCCAAAGCTTTCGCCCCTGCTCCACCGCAGCATCAATGGAAATAAAACGCCCGCCATCGGAAAAGGAATCCGGAGTGATATTGAGGATACCCATGATACAAGAACGCCCCTGGAGCCAGGGGCGTCTAGCCTGCAACGGAAGCAAGGTCAAACGGGGTGTTCTCCCGGATTCAACTTGGGAAGGCTGTTGCCGCCAGAACCACTGACAGCATCAGCAGGACCAACTCCCGCAGTTGCAGGGGTGCCCGAGGTATCCTGTGGGGGACGAGGATCCCGACCCGCCATCAGATCATTTACCTGGGCCGCATCCAAGGTCTCAAACTTAAGAAGGGCCTGGGCCATTCGCTCAACGATCTCACGGTTTTCCTCGATCAGCTTGCGAGCAACCTGATAACGCTCCTGGATGATTGTCCGCACTTCCTCGTCCACGGTCTGTGCCGTACGTTCAGAGACGCTGCTATGCTTGGTGATCTCGCGGCCAAGGAACATTTCTTCTTCCTTTTCACCAATCACCATGGGACCGATCTGTGACATTCCCCATTGGGTTACCATCTTGCGGGCCAGGTCCGTAGCACGCTCGATATCATTTCCCGCACCGGTCGTCATCTGATTCAGGAAGACTTCTTCAGCAATGCGTCCCCCCATGAGAATGGAGATATTGTTCAAAATCTCCTGCCGTTCATAATTGAAGCGATCCTCGGTGGGGAGTTGCATGGTCAGCCCCAGGGCACGACCCCGAGGAATGATAGTGACCTTGTGGACTGGATCCGTGCCAGGCAGAAGCTTCGCAACTACCGCATGGCCAGCTTCGTGATAGGCCGTAGTCTCCCGCTGTTTGTCACTCATGACCACCGACTTGCGCTCGGCACCCATCATCACCTTGTCTTTGGCATCCTCGAAGTCATGCATATCCACCAGGCGCTTACTCTTGCGGGCGGCCATGAGGGCTGCCTCATTGACCAGGTTGGCCAGGTCAGCACCAGAAAAGCCTGGCGTTCCCCGGGCAATGATCTTGGGGTCTACATCGGGTGCCAAGGGTACCTTACGCATATGGACCTGCAGGATTTGTTCCCGTCCACGAATATCCGGTAGCGGAACTGTTACCTGTCGATCAAAACGGCCCGGTCGCAACAAGGCGGGGTCGAGGACATCGGGACGATTGGTGGCAGCGATGACAATGATACCTTCGGTTCCCTCGAATCCATCCATTTCCACCAACATTTGATTCAAGGTCTGCTCGCGCTCATCATTACCACCGCCGAGTCCAGCACCCCGCTGCCTACCTACAGCATCAATTTCGTCAATGAAGATAATGCAGGGTGCATGCTTCTTGGCCTGCTCAAACATATCCCGTACCCGGGAGGCACCCACACCCACAAACATTTCCACAAAATCTGAGCCGGAGATGGAAAAGAAAGGAACCTTGGCCTCGCCAGCAATAGCCCGGGCCAATAGCGTTTTACCGGACCCTGGCGGGCCCATGAGCAAGACCCCCTTGGGAATTCGCCCGCCCAGGCGTTGAAACTTCTGGGGGTCACGAAGAAAGTCGACAATTTCAGCGACTTCTTCCTTGGCCTCTTCGACCCCCGCAACATCTGCAAAGGTAACTTTATTGTTCTCTTCACTGAGCATGCGGGCCCGACTCCGCCCGAAGCTCATGGCACCACGACCGCCAGCACCCCCCCCACCCATCTGCCGCATGAAAAAAATCCATACGGCAATGAGGAGAAGCATCGGAAACCAATTGATGAGCAAGGCGAGCAACAGGGACTGCCCTTCGGGGGGCTTGACCGTAATCTTGACGCCTGCAGCTAAAAGCTGGGGCACCAGCTGGGTATCATTGGGCGGAGTGTAGACACTGAACTGCTGACCGGAACTCAGCGAGCCCGTCAGATGGTTGCCATTCATGGTCACATCCGCGACTTGACCCTGCTTTACGCTGTTGACAAAGGTGGAAAAATCCATGGCCTGGGATGGCGGGGTAGACGTCGAATTCAGGTTCTGGAAAACGAAAATCAGGATAACAAGAATTGCTACCCACAAAAGTACGTTCTTGAAAACGTTATTCATAGCCTCGCCTCCCCCCATGGGAGTCCAAAACAGACAAATTACTCCAAGTCAAGCAATGGTAGACCCAAGAAGAATAGCTTACAAGGGGCAAGCCGTCTTCATTGGGTGCCACCGACCGTCAGCCCGCGTATCTTCAAGGTGGGTTGACCAACCCCCACCGGGACACTTTGTCCCTCCTTACCGCAGGTACCCACACCTGTATCTAATTGGAGATCATTGCCGATCATTTCAACCCGCGTCAGCACATCGGGCCCATTACCAATCAATGTGGCCCCTTTCACGGGATGGGTAATCTTGCCATTTTCAATCAGGTAGGCCTCCGAAGCCGAAAAGACAAATTTTCCGCTGGTAATGTCTACCTGACCACCGCCAAAATTCACGGCATAAATTCCCTTTTGCACACTAGCAATGATCTCCTGGGGATCGCGGCTGCCGGCCCGCATGTATGTATTGGTCATCCGTGGCATGGGCAGATGGGCATAGGATTCGCGCCGGCCATTACCCGTGGAGCGCTCGCCCATCAGTCTGGCATTCAAGGTATCCTGCAGATAGCCACGCAGGATACCGTCCTCAATGAGTACGGTACACTGGGTGGGCGTACCCTCATCGTCCAGGTTCAGACTTCCACGACGGCCCGGCAGAGTACCGTCATCTACCACCGTTACCCCTGGCGCCGCTACCCGCTCGCCGATCCGTCCGGCAAAGGCACTACTGCCCTTGCGGTTGAAGTCCCCCTCCAAACCATGGCCAATGGCCTCATGCAACAGAATCCCAGGCCACCCTGGACCTAATACGACATCCATGGTACCAGCCGGGGCGGGTATTGCCGCAAGATTGACCAGGGCTTGCCGCACCGCCTCGTGGGCATAGTGCTCGACTGTGCCACGACCGAGGAACTCACGATAGTCATGACGCCCACCCCCCCCATAACTGCCCTGCTCCCGTCGCCCGTGTTCTTCGGCAACCACGGTGACATTCAAGCGCACCAAAGGGCGGATATCGGCAGCCAGGCTTCCGTCGAGCCGCGCCACCAGCACCACTTCATGACGAGCAACCAGACTGGCCATGACTTGCACTACGCGCGGATCATGCGCTCTCGCTGCGGCCTCCAGGCGTTCCAGAAGGGCGATTTTTTCGGAATTGCTAATACTAGCCAAGGGGTCATTTCTCGGATACAACTGCAATCCAGATCGTGAGCGCCATTGCAGGGAGCGCTCACCGCCCGCGTGATGCACAATACTGCGTGCGGCCTTGGCAGCACCCAACAATGCCTCCACGGCGATCTCGTCGGAATAGGCCAGCCCCTGCCTTTCCCCTTGCAGGGCGCGCACCCCCACTCCCTGCTGGATGCTGTGATTTCCAGATTTGACCACGCCTTCTTCCAGGCTGAACGACTCGCTTCGGCTATACTGAAAGTACAGATCCGCATCATCCAGGGCGCGCCGGCTGAGCTGGCTGAAAATCCGGTCTAGCACCGCCTCATCAATGCCGGCTGGTCGCAGCAGGGTATCCTGTGCCAACTGCAGGGCAGATTCTGTCATAATTTGGTACTCCATCCGTTCTCATGAATGGAGTATGCGCCCAGGGATAATTTAGAACAAGTCTATCCATGGCCATCCACCACTTATCCCCAGATGTTCCACCACGTTATTAACACAATATATACGATTGACAATGCATGCAATCAACTATATGTTGTGAAAAGCCAAGCTCAATGGGGAAAACCATGTCACTTGCAGCGCAATCCAGTCTCTCCGCTTCCCAGGAATCTCTTCACCGCGTAATCCGTCGTAATGGTGCAGTGGTTCCCTTCGAAACCAGCAAAATCCAGGTGGCCATGACCAAGGCCTTCCTGGCCGTGGAAGGCAGCACGGGGGCTGCCAGCGCCCGCGTGCGGGATCAAGTTGCCCGCCTGACCCAGCAGGTGGTCCAGGCCCTGACCCGTCGCCAGCCGGGCGGAGGGACTTTTCACATCGAGGATATCCAAGACCAGGTGGAACTCGCCTTGATGCGTGCCGGCGAGCACGAAGTCGCCCGGGCCTATGTTCTCTACCGGGAAGAGCGCGCCCGGGAACGAGCGCAACGGCAACAACAGGAAGCGCCAGCAAAGGAGATCCACGTACGCTTGGACAACGGTCAAACGATCCCACTGGATCGGGAACGGCTGCGGGCTGTCATTGCCGAGGCCTGTGCCGGCCTGGGCGAGGCCGTCGTACCGGAAACCATCCTGCAGGGCACCCTGAAAAATCTTTACGACGGAATCAGTGAACAGGAGGTTTTCCAGGCCCCTATTTTGGCGAGCCGGATTCTGATTGAACAGGACCCTGCCTATGCCTATGTTTCTGCCAGACTCCTGCTAGACCGTATCCGCCGCGAGGTGTTGCAGGAGCCCTGCACCCAAGCCCAAATGCAGCAACGCTACCCAGAATATTTTCGGGATTATCTGGAGACGGGCATTCGCCACGAGCTCATCGACCCGCGTCTTGGCCAGTTTGATCTGGACCGGATTACGGCCGCCCTAAGACCGGAACGCGACCTCCAATTTCAATATCTTGGCCTGCAGATCCTTTATGATCGCTATTTTCTGCACATCCGTGAACGGCGCATCGAACTGCCCCAAGCCTTCTGGATGCGGGTAGCCATGGGTCTTGCCCTGGAGGAGATCGACCGCGAAGAACAGGCCATCTCCTTCTACGAAATCCTCTCCCAATTCGACTTTGTCAGTTCCACGCCAACCCTTTTTAATTCCGGTACCTTGCGACCCCAGCTATCGAGCTGCTTTTTAACCACTGTGGCCGACGACCTGGATGGTATTTATGAGTCCATCAAGGATAACGCCCTCCTCTCCAAATACTCTGGGGGGCTTGGCAACGACTGGACCCGGGTCCGGGCACTCGGCTCCTATATCAAGGGCACCAATGGTAAAAGCCAAGGGGTTGTGCCCTTCCTGAAAGTAGTCAACGACACTGCCGTCGCCGTCAATCAGGGGGGCAAACGCAAGGGTGCCGTCTGCGCCTATCTGGAAACCTGGCACCTGGACATCGAAGAGTTTCTGGAGCTGCGCAAAAACACCGGCGACGACCGCCGCCGCACCCACGACATGAATACTGCCAACTGGATTCCCGATCTCTTCATGGAAAGGGTGGAAAGCGGTGGCGAATGGACCCTTTTTAGCCCCAATGAGGTTGCTGATCTGCACGATGCTTTCGGAACGGCTTTCCGCGAGCGGTACGAACACTATGAGCGCATGGCGGATGCGGGCCAAATCGCACTGTTCAAGCGTCTGCCAGCCATTGCCCTCTGGCGCAAGATGCTTACCATGCTCTTCGAGACGGGACACCCCTGGATCACTTTCAAAGACCCCTGCAATCTACGTAGTCCACAACAACATGTGGGCGTGGTCCACAGTTCCAATCTTTGTACGGAAATCACCCTCAACACCAGCGACAAGGAAATAGCCGTCTGCAATTTGGGTTCCGTCAATCTCCTGAGCCATCTGCGCATTCCTACCAGGAAAGATTCTCTTTCCCTCCGTACGGAAATGTCAGCCCAGGAAATCCTGGAGTGTATCGACACCGATAAACTGGCCCGGACTATCCGTGTGGCCATGCGCATGCTGGACAATGTCATCGATATCAACTATTACGCCCTGGCCAAGGCCCGCAACAGCAATCTGCGACATCGCCCGGTGGGGCTGGGGCTCATGGGTTTTTCCGATGCCCTCCTCGCCCTGCGCATCCCCTATGCATCCGAGGCAGCTGTGCTCTTTGCCGACATCAGTCAGGAACTGATCAGCTATCATGCCATTGACGCCTCGGCTGACCTTGCCCGTGAGCGCGGCAGCTACCAGAGCTTTCCTGGCTCCCTGTGGAGCCAGGGAATCCTGCCCATCGACAGTATCGAGATCCTGGCACGAAACCGTGTCAACGGCGTTGATCTGGATCGCAGCCAACGCCTCGACTGGTCGATCCTGCGGGAAAAGGTACGCGGCGGGATGCGCAACAGCAATTGCCTCGCCATCGCCCCTACCGCCACCATCTCCAATATCGTGGGCGTCAGCCAGGGCATTGAACCCATCTATCAGAATCTGTACGTCAAGTCGAATCTTTCCGGAGAATTCACCGTCGTCAATCAGTTCCTGGTGGCCGACCTCAAAGACCTGGGACTCTGGGACGAGGTAATGGTCAATGATCTCAAGTATTTTGATGGATCCATCCAGCCTATCGACCGCATCCCCGAAACCCTCAAGCCCTTATACGCCAACGCCTTTGAAATCGATGCAAAATGGCTGGTGGAGGCCGGGGCCCGGCGGCAGAAATGGCTGGACCAATCCCAGAGTCTGAACCTCTATTTTGCCCAGGCGTCTGGCAAAAAAATTGACGAGACCTATCGCCTTGCCTGGCAACGCGGTATCAAGACCACCTATTATCTTCGTTCCCTGGGAGCAACGGCGGCCGAAAAATCAACGGTCCAGGCAGGAACCCTAAATGCTGTCCCCACCCGCAAGGCCTGCGCCATCGACGACCCAGGTTGCGAGGCCTGCCAATAATTGCAAGGAGAAACCCATGCTTGACTTTTCCGATGACAGCAACCAAAGCTTTCTAGCCACCGCCCATCAGAAGATCCCCATGGGCATGGCTGATGGTGCAATGCGGGCCCAGAGCCTCCAGCGTGTGCGCGCCGAAGATAAGCGCATCATCAACGGCAAGGCCGACGTCAATCAGCTCGTACCTTTCAAGTATCACTGGGCCTGGGAGAAATATCTGGCCGCCTGCGCCAATCACTGGATGCCGCAGGAGGTACAGATGGCGCGGGACATCGCCCTTTGGAAAGATCCCAAGGGTTTGAGCGAAGATGAGCGCCGCATCGTCAAGCGCAATCTGGGATTTTTTGTCACTGCAGATAGTCTCGCGGCCAACAACATTGTCCTTGGCACCTATCGCCATATTACCGCCCCCGAGTGTCGGCAGTATCTGTTGCGGCAGGCCTTCGAGGAAGCCATTCATACCCATGCCTACCAATACATCGTCGAAAGCCTGGGCCTGGATGAGGGCGAGATTTTCAACATGTATCATGAAGTCCCTTCGGTGCGTGCCAAAGATGAATTTTTGCTACCCTTCATTGAGATTTTGGCCAATCCCCAGTTCAAAACTGGCACGCTGGAGAATGATCAGCAGTTGCTGCGTTCCCTCATTGTCTTTGCCACCATCATGGAAGGGACCTTCTTCTATGTGGGTTTCAGCCAGATCCTGGCTATGGGTCGGCAAAACAAAATGGTGGGTGCTGCCGAACAGTACCAATATATCCTGCGGGACGAGTCCATGCACTGTAATTTTGGGATCGATCTGATCAATCAGATCAAAATCGAAAACCCACAGCTCTGGACCGAAGCATTCCAGGAGGAGATCACCAATCTCATCCGTCATGGCGTCGAGCTTGAGTGCGCCTATGCCGATGATACTATGCCCCGGGGCGTCCTTGGACTCAATGCTCCCATGTTCAAAGAATACGTGCGCTATATTGGCAACCGGCGCTTGAGCCAAATCGGACTCGCTCCCCAATGGCATGGGGTACAGAACCCCTTCCCCTGGATGAGCGAAATGATAGATCTGAAGAAAGAAAAAAACTTCTTTGAAACACGGGTTACCGAATATCAGACGGGAGGGGCCTTGAGCTGGGATTGAAGGAAGTTGGCCACCCTTGCGGGATGGCACCCCCTGATAATAGAATGACAATACTTTGGTGGCTGTAGCTCAGCAGGTAGAGCCCCGGATTGTGATTCCGGTTGTCGTGGGTTCGAGCCCCATCAGCCACCCCACATTATTCAGTATCTTATCGTTGTTCTGCCCGTGCGCCGGATTTTCGCTGTGACGTTTTTGGGACCAATCCTCGATGTTGCGAGCAGCGCTTGAGAGGTGATCCGGGGCAAGTTTCCAACAGAGACCGGTTCGGAAGCACGCTTTCTCCCATGTATTGGTAGCTTTGCACAAGAGGTACCCACCGCGGTGCTCCTGCACCAGACGCATAGCGCTTGCACGTACTTCAGGTAAAAACTTCGAGGATCAGTTGCTGGCTCCATGTCCTTGCAGGCAGGAGCCTCCATCCAACCCGGGGCGGCCCATTCAAGAAAACCGGCTGGTCGAAAAGTTCTGGCTTCTGGGTTGAAATCTTCAAAGAACTCCCTAAGGCTGTCCTGTATCAACAAGCCTATACCATTTCGGACAACGGCAACTCTACAAAAAACCTGGTTGGAATGGATCCATGCCAACCAGGTTCTGGAGACAGACCTTTTTAGCGGCCTATTTCTTCTCAGAAACCATACCCCAGTCCGACATTCCCCTGGAGCACATTGATCGCTCCATGGTTCATATAGCGATCCCATTTGAAACCGGTAAAGGCAAAGACGGGGCCAGCGATTTGCAGGTTTGCTTGGGCTCCAACTTGCAGCACATTGTCGGAACCTTTGGCCGTAGTAAAAGCATCCTTATAGCCACCCTGGGTGTAGCTATAGGTGGCAGAAACACCGTCGAGATAGCCAACATTTCCCGTCAAGGTCACTGGTCCGAGCCCCAAGGCCATCATGCCACCACCGCCAATGGCGTTGTTTGTTTCATGAAACGCAGCGGAATCAGGACCATTCACCGTCCATCGCTGGTACTGATAGGCCAGATACGGACCAACGGCCAGGGAGCTGCCAAGGGGAACGAGGTAGCCAAGCTTGACATTGACACCCGTGTTTGCCCCACCAGTGCGATCGGGTACCGCAAAGGAAGAGCCAAAGTCGTGATGGTAATTGGCAGAAAACAGGACATTGTTCTGCCACCAACTCCCCTTGACCCCCAAACCACCGGTGGTCCGGCCACCATCATTGCTGATGCCATTGAGATTGCCATAGAGGGATACACTATTGAGAACTTGCCCAACGTCCGCGAAGGCCACGGGGGAGAACAGCAGCGCGGCGGCCGGGAGCAGAGCCAAGGTATTGGGTAACTTTTTCATAAAGATCTCCTCTTTCACGACTACGCTACCGAATTGGACATGGGAATACACGATTTTTCTCCCATTCATACCAACTACAGCTGACAGGACAGCATCTCTACCAGAAGCTAAAAAAGGTGACCGACCCTATAAACGTTGTGACCGTAGACGAACTCCGGCAGACAACAGGCAAGCACTGGTCCTATCCTGGGCAGGGCCGGGCGAACGTTAGCATCAGAAACGGAAAGCCCGTTGCCCTGATGTGCCATAAGGCCGGAAACGGTGGAGGAAATCATCTTGTCCACTACTTTCTGGTAGAGCAGGCCCATCCCAAAGAGAAAGGCCCTGACCCGTATTGCCCTGGTAGCTGCCAGCAAGCTCTCTGTCTTCGGTGAGCAGCTGTTTCAGCGCTTCCTGGAAAAGCGGCAAGGTTTGGCTATCGAAGGATGACGGTTGTAGCCCAGTGCAATGAGGCCAAATCCAACGGCACCAAAACGGGAATTTTCATGATAAAAGCGATATCTAATTGGATGAAATATCCAGCGCCGTACTGTTTTTGAATGAAGTAGACCTTTTGTTGAAGATGCAGACATGAAGAGAAAATTTTACTTCCTGGAATTTATCTTGGCGGCTTTCCTCTTGGCTTGTTCCGCCCTAACCTTTGCTGGCAGCAAGGGAAACCCGGATCATTGGGTTGCCCAGGTAAGTGGTGCCCAGTATCTGTGCAAGACCCAGTGGGAGGCCAAACAACAAGACATCAACCCCAGTTATCTCGTTCCAGGATGCAGTTACGATTATCATTCTCATCACGGGAGGTAACGTCATGAGAGTTGTCCCATTCACACTATCTGTTACTGTTTTTACTCTTGCTTTTCTCTATATTGGCGTAGCAATTCTTCTGCACATGATTCCCATTGATCCATGGATTTGGCTTGAGCCCTTCTTTTTGCTTCTTATACTATTTTTCCTGCTCTTTGTCAGGATTACTCACGACAAACAAGGCGCTCCCAAGGAAGAGTGATTTCCAGTTATATTGGCAGCTTCGCTTTCTTCCCTGCAGACTGCAGGTCACGCAACACCGTTGTGCCATGTACGGGCCATGGAGATCCGCCTTGAGGGGGACAGGCAGGTGTGATTCGACGGTGAAGCTTTCTGGTTTTT
>JAEPKX010000051.1 GCA_021375695.1 Candidatus Igneacidithiobacillus taupoensis
CATCAAAACTAGCTTCACCGCTTCGGCTCGAAACTCAGGCGTGTATCTTTGTACCGACTTTCCCATGACATCCTCCTAGGTTCATTATATCCATACGAGAATGTCCACACATTTCAGGCTACCTCAGTGTTTGCACAGACCATCCCACGGGTAGCCGCATAAGACGGAACTGTCAGCTGTTATCTGGGCACGATCATTGATTACCAACTCCGCCCATCATTCATCCCTTTGCCAACGTCAAAGAACAGTAACGAACGCATTCAATTTCATAGACTTGCTGCAAGGATTGAACTGTAAAGATTGCCAACACCGTTTTACCTCACCGTGTCACAAAAGGTTCATAAAAGTGTCATAAAAGTGACATATTTTTCCTGTAAGCTACTGGTAAGCTAGCAATTAGGACCGCAAGCAATGATCCACCGTACTTGGCTTTCAACCGCTCTTGTTCTTGCTCTCATACCCATGGGTGCCCAGGCTGATAGCCTGGCTCAGATCATCCAGGACGGCTCTGTACATGGCGTGATTCGTTCTTATTATTTCAACGAACTGTATGGCGCTCCGAAGATAGACAATCAAGATGCGTATAGTCTTGGTGGGATCCTAACCGCACAAACGGGAAGCCTGGACGGGTTTCGTGTTGGCATCAGTTTCTTTACCGCCAATAGTCTGGGAACTCACGGCAACAACAGTAGTCATGTCGATACTACCCTCATGGGAATTGCCCCCTCCATCAATGCCTTGGGGCAAGCCTATCTCCAATATAAGCTGCCGAAACGATTTTTGCTTCGGGTAGGAAACCAGATCATCAACACTCCCTGGATGGGGCCCCGAGACTCTCGCATGCTGCCGCAGACCTTCCAGGGAATTTTTCTGCAGACCGAACCCGTTCGTAGACTACAGATGGAGGGGATGCGCATCTTTCGTTGGAAGAGTCGCACATCGGATAACTACAG
This sequence comes from Candidatus Igneacidithiobacillus taupoensis, assembly GCA_021375695.1. Classification (GTDB taxonomy): domain Bacteria; phylum Pseudomonadota; class Gammaproteobacteria; order Acidithiobacillales; family Acidithiobacillaceae; genus Igneacidithiobacillus; species Igneacidithiobacillus taupoensis. The sequence goes on from JAEPKX010000051.1 coordinate 954, forward strand.
TCGAGACAATCTGTACTATCCGACCAATTATGATGAGGATGCTATGTACGGAGTGAAGAAGGTGGGCCTGGGCGATGATACTCCGGCCAGCAACGGCACTCTCGCCTTTGGCCTGAAGTATCACTACCAGGGTGCCAAAGTAGCCGCCTGGTATTACAATTTCTATCAGTTTGCCAAGATGTTTTATGGCAGTGCTCAGTATGGCTTGCGAGTAGGTGCTTTCACACCCTATCTGGCGGGACAGTTCCTGCGGGAATGGGAAAATAACGGGATCCTGCAGAATTACCACGCTAGCCTTTTTGGCCAGAAGGGCACTGTCAACAGCACCCTCTGGGGTGTGAAGGCGGGGATCAGGATTCCCCATGCCAATCTTTTCTTTGCCTACAATGCGTTGACACCTCATGCTGACAGCTTTGGTGGCGGAGCCATTGTTTCACCCTATGGCAATTATACCGCCATGTACGCATCCTTCATGACGGACAATTTGTTGGCCTTCGGTCCTGGTCATGTCTGGCGGCTGGGCGGAATGTTTCGAGCCTGGCAGAAACAGATTCGCTTTATAGCCGGTTATGCCCAATTTGATACCAATTATGATGGAAAAACCAACGGGGTTTATCTGGACCTGACCTACTTCCCCAAACAGTTGCAGGGGCTTAGCATTCGTGATCGAGTGGCCATTGACAATGGTCTTGCGGCATATAAAGGCCATTCTTTTATTTATAATCGCTTGATGTTGCAGTATGCCTTTTAAGGGGCCAGCACAAGATCACTTTGGTTTACAGATTGAGGAGCTACGGGTTGAACTTGGAGGAAAGGTAGTTCTCGATGATGTAAGCCTCTGCCAGGAGTCGGGCAGTTATGCCTGCCTGCTGGGTGAGTCTGGCTCTGGAAAAAGTACCCTGTTGGCGGCCATTGCGGGTTTACTACGATCCCAAAAAGGAACTATCAGCATCTGCGGTCAACTGGTGAGCAGTCCAAAACAAAGCCTGGCACCTGAACGACGACAGCTTGGGATGGTTTTCCAGGATGCCGCCTTATGGCCCCATCTCAGCATCCTCGAAAACGTATTATATCCCCTGAAGGCACGCCGACTCCCCCGGGATCGGCGACAGGTCCTGGCATTGCTAGAACGTATGGGGATTCCCCCTGCAGCCAGCAAAAGAAAACCCCATGAACTCTCCGGAGGACAGCAGCAACGGGTGGCCATTGCCAGGGCAATCATTGCCAAGCCGCGTATCGTTCTCCTCGACGAGCCTCTTTCAGCCCTGGATCATGGGGTGCGAGAGAACTTGCGAGAGTTCCTGCACTCCTTGTTTCGCGAGGAAGGCATCACTGCGCTGCATGTCACCCATGATCCTGTTGAAGCCTTCTACCTGGGCCAGCGCGTGGGTGTATTGCACAACGGTATTCTGGAACAATGGGATACACCAGAAAGATTGTACCAGCAACCGGCCAATCTCCATGTCGCCCGTCTGGGCGGTTCGGTCCGGGCCATTTCCATCGAAGTCCTATCACTTCAGGACAACGTAGCATTGGTCCAATGGGGGAATCAGCGTTTTCTGGTCCCGGCTGCTCCCGGCCTCCAGAGCGCAAGCCGGGCCATTTTGTTGTTACGTCCCGATGATCTGGAGATCGACACTTCCGATTCTGGCACTGCCATCGCAACTGCCTATCATGCCTATTGGCACGATGGACGTTATCTGCTGGCCTTGCGCAGCCCGGATGGACAGGAGTTTCTCGGCTATTCCAGGAAGGGCTCCGTGGGCCCTCGTCAGTGGAAATTACGACCGCACCAGGGCTGGTGCATTCCGCAAACAACCGCTACACAAAAGGAGTTTTCATGAAGCAATTACTGATTGCCCTTCTGGGGCTCAGCCTCATTGGCTCAGTGCATGCCGCCACTCTCACCCTCTATAGCGCAGCCCCGGCTACACTAGCCAAGGCATTGGCACGCGAGTTCAGCAAAAAAACCGGTGATCATGTCAATGTGTGGACTTCCAGTACCGGAAAAGTCATGGCTCGTTTGGCCGCCGAAGCCAATCATCCCCATGCAGATGTGGTCATGGTCGCAGGCTGGTCAGCGGGATTGGACCTTGCCCAGCAAGGCATGGTTTTTCCGTATCACCCTGCTGCGCTGGAAAACAAGCTGGTTTCGCCCGCCAAGACCACTGCACCTTTTCTGCCCTATGGCCTGGATACCGTGTCCATGGTCTTTAACACCAAAGCCCTACCCCATGGGGCGAAGTTGCCCAATAGTTGGTTCGATCTTACCAAGCCCATCTGGAAAAATCGGATCACGGCTCCCAACCCATTGCTATCCGGTACGGCGTCGAGCTTTCTGGTGGCTTTTGTCAACCAGTATGGCAATAAAGCCTGGCAGTTTCTCGCGGATCTGAAGGCCAACGGTACCGTCTGGCCCGGTACCAACCATACCGCCCTGTTACCCGTACTCGCGGGGGAGCGCAGCGGCATGCTCGAATGTGTCGGCCATACTGCGGTGGTAGCCAAAGAGCAGGGGGATTCCATCGCGCAGGTTTTCCCCAAAGAAGGGACCCTGATGATCCCGCGGCCCATCATGATCCTCAAATCGGCCCCCGATAAGAAACTGGCAGAGGAGTTTGTAAATTTCACCATGTCTCCAGCAGGGCAGAAACTAGTGGCACAGAATAATCTCTATCCTGCCCTTCAAGGTATTCCTGCCAAGCCCATCATGGCCAAACTGGGAACTTTCCCAGTGATCCCGGTCAACTGGAAAAAGCTTGCTGCCAACCAGCCAGCCGTACTGGCACGTTTCAAGAAGGAAATTCTGGGGCAGTGAGCCGTATCTTCCATCATCTCTTTATTTACTTCGTCTTGGGGGTGCTCGTTCTCGCACCCCTAGGTAGTATTGTGTACGAAGCCCTACAGCCAGATGCCGGCCATCGCCAAGGTGTGGCCCTCTTGCAACTGGGTGTGGATCGCCACTTTCTCCACGCCCTGATGGGTACCCTGGGCTTCGCAGGATTTGCCGTACTCTTTGCCATCCCCCTGGGTCTGGCATTGGCGTTGTTGATGTACTATGCCCCGCCCAAATGGACACCCTTTTGGGAGGCTCTGATCCTTGTTCCCTTTCTCATTCCTCCCTATCTTACTGCCGAAGCCTGGAGCCTGTTGGTCGGACCCATGGGGCTTATCGAACAGGTCATTCACCTTCTGGGTCCCTCCCTGGAATCTTTCCTGTATTCCCTGGCTGGGATGGGAGCGGTGATGGCTTTGCACCTCACCCCTTTGGTCTACATCATGATTCGTGCCAGTCTGGAAAATGGTAATTACCGCCTCTGGCAGAGTGCCCGGGTCCATGGTGCCGGTATCCTTTCTGCCTTTCGCCTGGCTATCTTGCCGTTGCTTCTTCCGGCTTTGGCCGCCGCGGCTTTGTTGGTATTTCTGGATACATCGGCAGAATTCGGCGTACCTGCTTTACTGGCAGGCTATGCCGGAGTATCGGTATTGAGCACCAGCATCGAGAGTGCAACCAATGTTTGGCCCATCAATCTGCCCCGTGCTGCGGCCATTGGCTTGGTGCTTTGTAGCATGGGCATTGTCGTGTGGTTTCTCTATCGGCCCCTGGTGCAAGACAATCGGGGACAGATTCATCGCCAACGCCTTCCCGCGACCCGCTGGTGGAGCATCCTGCCCATTTCCCTTTTTGCGGGGATTGGCACGGTCCTGCCCATGCTGGCAGTCATTGCGCTATCCTTTGAAGAGGCCCTGACCAACGGTCTACGGTGGAACAACTTTACCTGGCACCATTATCATCACGTGCTGTCCCATCAATCCAGCGCCTTTGCTGCCCTCAAGACCAGCCTGCAACTCTCGGCCCTGGTTGCGGTCGCAGGAATGCTTGCGGCCCTGCTGACTGCCAACCTGGTCCGCCGTGGCGGGCGCATCGCAGCCCTGGTCGATCTTTTTGCTACCCTACCCATGGTCGTACCCGGAGTGGTACTGGCAGTTGGCATGATTCTGTTCTGGAATGCCCCTTGGAACCATCTGCCGGTCTTCGGTCACCCCATTATTCTTGCCGTAGCCTATGCAACGGCGACTTTTCCTTTTGCCGTACGCTATGCCCGAACGGGATTGGGGCAGATCCCTCCCCGACTGGAACAGGCTGGCCGTGTGCATGGTGCCAGCTCCTGGTATAACGCACTACGGATTCAAATCCCCTTGATCTGGCCCATGCTGATAGGTGGAGCAACGGTCGTATTTGCTCTTTCCATGCGCGAACTGGTTGCGTCCCTGCTGCTCCAACCTGCAGGGACGCAAGTGATTTCTACCTACATTTATGGGAACTTTCGCCAAGGGATCATTGGCGATGGCATGGCCATGTCGGTAATCGGTATCTTTAGCTCCGCAGTCATCTTGGGTCTCGCCCGCGGAGCCCTCATCCGCCGCTAATCTTTCTGGAGAATTACATGAAAATTGTTCGACCCCAATGGTTACTTGCTTTTTTCTGCCTGCTACCCTACATATTCTGTTGATCGTGGGCAGCGATTCTGCTGATCGCGGGCACCCCCAAAAAGCACACTTTTTGGTCCGCCGTATTTTAGGCCCAGGTGGTCACGATGGGTCAATATTGCCGTCTTTGTGATGGTCACGTTTTCGTCGTAGAGATTCTCCTTTCAATTCGAGTCGGTGAGCATTTTGTAGTAATCGATCCAGCACTGCGTCGGCAACCGTAGGTTCACCGAGGTATTCGTGCCAGTGGGATACGGGCAATTGGCTGGTAATCAAGATGGCATGCTGGTTAACTCGATCATCGATGATTTCCAGCAGATCGCGGGCATCTTCGCCTGTCAGGGGTGCCAATCCCCAGTCGTCGAGGATCAACAGATCAATCCTGGCAAGGGACTGGAGATATCGACCGAAGCTGCCATCCCCATGGCGAATCCGGAGATCTTCCAGTAGCCGAGGCAAGCGAAGATAGCGCACGCTCAAGCCCTGCCGACAGGCCTGGTGGCCCAAGGCGCAGGCCAGCCAGGTTTTCCCTGTTCCCGTCGCTCCGGTAAGAAACAGGTTCTGCCCTTGGCGTACCCAGGTAATTTGGATCAGGGAGGCCATGCGGGAACGGTCGAGTCCACGGGAGCCACGATAGTCGATATCTTCGACGCAGGCGTTGTATTTGAGATGGGCAAGCTTCAGCAGTCGCTGGAGACGGCGTTGATCGCGGGAACCGAGTTCTCGATCCAAAAGTATTCCCAGGCGCTCTTCAAAGCAAAGTTCCTGCAACTGGGGAATCTGTATTTGTTCTTCAAGGGCTTCGGCCATGGCATTGAGGTGTAATTGCCGTAATGCCTGGAGGGTGGTTTGTAAGAGCATGAGAAATTCCTTGTCAGTGGTAGTAATGGGAGCCGCGGACGTTTTCGTGAGCGGGTAACGGGTGGCCGGCTCAAAAATGAAGTGCAACACCTTTGGTCCAAGGGGACTGGAGGTGAACAATGGGCAACCACTATCAGCACTTGAGTATGGATGAGAGAAACCGATTGCAACGGGGATTGAACCAAGGC
>JAEPKX010000017.1 GCA_021375695.1 Candidatus Igneacidithiobacillus taupoensis
AGTCTGCCGGAGCTGAAATGTAGTGGGTTCCATGTGCACCCGTTGGGTGAATCAACGATGACCAGATTATACCATGGAAAACATGTTATTAGGACATTTTCTAGGGATCGAGGTCACGGATTCAGAGTACCGGAAGAATTGCCCCCGGCACCCTGCGTCAATCCAGTGCGGCGGGATTCCCGTTTTCCTGACCCCTACATTGCCGGAGTCCACGTGGCCTGGCTCTATTGTTGCGCCCTGCGCCAGGGGCTCATTGCGGCTGGGGTTTTGCCCGCCAGCACCCCAAAACTGGGTGGGTTGCTGGATCTGGTCGCCTTGGGAACGGTGGCTGACTGTGTGGATCTGGCCCGCTCGGTCAACAATCGCGTCATCGTCCGCCGCGGTTTGGCGCTGATGAATCGTTCTGGCCACCGCGTGGTGTGGGAGGCTTTGGCAGCCTGTAGCGGCCACCTGGGACCCATCAGCGCTGCTACGGTGGGTTTTCGTTTTGCCCCCCTGATCAATGCCAGAGGTCGCCTCGATTCGGCCCTGGAAAGTGTCGAACTCTTGTTATGTACCGATCGGCATCGAGCCCTGGCATTGGCTGCAACCCTGCAGGATGACAATGAGGAACGCAAACGTATCCAGGCCCGGATGCTGCAACGGGCAGAGCATTTGGCGCGGGAACAGTCGGCAGCCGCCGCTTTGTGTATCCTGGATCCCGAAGGCCATCCCGGAGTCCATGGCATCTGTGCGGCGCGCCTGGCGGAGCGCTGGGGACGCCCCGTTGCCTTTTTTTCGCCCAAGGAAGATCCAGATTTTCTCACCGCCTCCTTGCGCAGTTTTGGCGATTTCCCCATCCGTGATTGTCTAGCCCAGATTGCCAAACGCTTTCCCGAGGAAGTCTTGCATTGGGGTGGACACAAAGGGGCAGGTGGCATCACCATCCACCGCATGGCCTTTGAACGATTTCAAGCGTATTTCCAGACCCTGGCGGCCAGGTTCTTTGGGCAGGAAGCACTGGGTCCGCGGATCTGGCTCGATGCCCCATTGCCGGAGAGAATCGAAGCCGACTTGCTCGCCGAATTGGCAACGCTGGAACCCTTTGGCCGACAATGGGAAGCCCCTGTCTTTGGGGTCCGGGCCGTGGTCACCGCCCTCCATCCCCTGGGCGACGGACGTCATTGGCGGGTCCAGCTAACGCGCAAGGATCAGGTCCTTCCCGAGGCAGTCTGGTTCCACGCCAGCGAGGATGGCGCTGCTCCCATCGATCTGGGTCAGTCCGTACTAGGAGCTTGTCATGTCGAAGCCAATCACTTTGGCGGCAAGACCCGCGTGCAGTTACTCATCCGCCATTTGGCGCATTGCTGATGAAAATTCGGGTAAGTGGCAAGATTTGCCAGGGAAATCCTTCTAGGATGCCTTGGCTGGTTTTGGCTTTCGGAAGCCTGGCTGTGGCAGCATACTGGTGCGAAGACCGCTAGCATGGGCATAATGACAAATTTGCGCCGGGGGCTTGGGGCTCCGGTGCTTATTTCCCTTGGAGTGTGAGAGATGCGAGAAGTCAACGAAATGCGCGCACTGCGCGACAATTTGGAGGCCCGGGTGGAGAGTCTTAGGGGGTATCTTTGACCTGCCAGGCAAAGAGGCGCGGCTAGAAGAGGTCCAACGAGAGCTCGAAGACCCCGCCATTTGGTCGACGCCCGAAAAGGCCCAGGAGTTGGGCCGTGAACGGGTGAGCCTGGCGGCCGTGATCACCCCCCTGCAGGAGCTGGCTCGCAGCGTGATGGAGATCGGGGAGATGCTGGAGCTAGCCCTGACGGAAAACGATGCTGAACTGCTGGCCGCTATTGATCAGGATCTGGATCGCGCCCTGACCCAGGTGGAAAAGCTGGAATTCCAGCGGATGTTCTCGGGCCCCCACGATGCCAGCCATTGTTTTTTGGACATTCAGGCCGGAGCCGGGGGTACCGAGGCCCAGGATTGGGCGGAAATGTTGTTGCGCATGTACCTGCGCTGGTGCGAGCAACAGGGCTTTGCAGCAGAGTTGGTGGAAGTTTCCGAGGGCGAGGTGGCGGGGATCAAATCGGCCAGTATCCACATCGAGGGCGACTATGCCTTTGGCTGGTTGCGCACGGAAACGGGGGTGCATCGCCTAGTCCGGAAATCTCCCTTTGATTCGGGAAACCGTCGGCATACCAGCTTTGCCAGTGTCTTTGTCTATCCGGAAGTTGACGATAGTTTTGAAATTGAGATTAATCCGGGCGATCTCAAGACTGATACCTACCGTGCCAGTGGTGCGGGGGGTCAACATGTGAACAAGACCGACTCGGCGGTGCGCATTACCCACCTTCCCACGGGCATCGTGGTGGCCTGCCAGACCGATCGTTCCCAGCACAAGAACCGGGCCGAGGCAATGCGGATGCTGCGTTCCAAGCTTTTTGAACTGGAACTGCAAAAGCGTCAGGCAGAAAAGCAGGCCTTGGAGGACAGCAAGAGTGACATTGGCTGGGGACATCAAATCCGTTCCTATGTATTGGATCAGTCCCGCATCAAAGATTTGCGCACAGGTCTGGAGATGGGCGATACCCAGAAGGTCCTCGATGGCATGCTCACGCCCTTCATCGAAGCAGCCCTCAAGGCGGGTCTTTGATGCCTGGGTTATGGTCATGGGACAATGACAACTGGCGGGATCAGGGGGACAGAATTGGAAACGGAACGTAACGATCAAATGCAGGTGCGCTGGGAAAAACTCCAGCGTTGGCGGAAGGAGAGCCGGGCCTATCCCAATGATTTCCGCCGCGATGCCCAAGCGGCAGACCTGCAGCGACGCTGTGCCGATATGGATGCAGCTGCCCTGGAGGCAGAACCCATCCTGGTGCGCCTGGCGGGGCGGCTGCTTTCGCGCAGGATCATGGGCAAGGCGAGCTTTGCCGATCTGCAGGATGGCAGTGGCCGCATCCAGCTTTTTTGCAGTCGGGACGAGCTGGGAGGAGGTGAGTATGCCCTCTTCAAGGATCTGGATCTGGGTGATCTACTGGGTATTGAAGGAACCCTGTTTCGCACCAGGGCCGGAGAATTGACCGTGCGGGTGCAAGTCCTGCGCCTGTTGGCCAAGGCCCTGCGCCCATTGCCCGAAAAATGGCATGGGTTGACGGACCCCGAGACCCGCTTCCGCCAGCGCTACGTTGACCTGATCGTGACCGACGAGGCCAGGCGAACCTTCCAGATCCGGGCAGCGGCAGTGGCTGCCTTGCGCAAGGGGCTGGAGGCGGAAGGTTTTCTGGAGGTGGAAACACCCATGATGCATCCTATCCCGGGAGGGGCAACGGCGCGACCCTTCGTTACCCATCATCACGCCCTGGATATGACCCTCTACCTGCGTATTGCCCCGGAACTGTATCTCAAGCGTCTGGTAGTAGGGGGCTTTGAGCGTGTCTTTGAAATCAATCGCAATTTTCGAAATGAGGGAATCTCCGCCCGACATAATCCCGAGTTTACCATGCTTGAATGGTACGAAGCTTATACCGACTATCACTCGGCCATGGATCGTTGTGAGGCCCTCATCCGTTTGGCCGCCCTAGCCGCTTTGGGACGCACCAGCTTGCAATATCAGGGACTATCCATTGAGCTTGGGAAACCCTTTGCCAGGCTCAGTGTGGCCGAAGCGGTACGGGCTTTCCATCCCGACCTGGCCACGGCCAATCTTAGGGACCCGGAGCTGCTGGGAACCAGGCTGCAGGCTGTGGGAGTGACCGTGCATGGGAGCTGGGGTTGGGGAAAACGATTGTTGGAACTCTTTGAAAAAACCGTGGAAGCAAAGCTTGAGCAACCCACTTTCATCACCGACTATCCCACCGAGGTCAGTCCCTTGGCGCGGGCCAAGGATGGCGATCCGGAGCTCACCGATCGCTTCGAGCTATTCATCGCCGGTAGGGAGCTCGCCAATGGCTTCTCCGAACTCAACGACCCCGAAGATCAGGCTCGTCGTTTCCAGGCCCAAGTCCAAGCCAAAGAGGCAGGTGATGACGAGGCCATGTTTTTTGATCAGGACTATATCCGGGCCTTGGAATATGGGATGCCGCCCACCTCCGGGGTAGGGCTGGGTATTGATCGTTTGGTCATGTTGCTGGCCGATCAGCCGAGCATTCGCGAAGTGATCCTCTTTCCTCAATTGCGCCCGGAACAGCCATGATCCCTTTTGAGTTTTGGGTGGGGCTACGATACACCCGGGCCAAACGCCGGAATCATTTCATCTCGTTTATTACGGGTACGGCCATCTTGGGCATGGTCATTGGCGTTGCCGCCCTGATTGCGGTGATGGCGGTCATGAACGGTTTTGATCATACCCTCCGCTCGCGAATCCTGGCGGTGACCTCCGATGTCATCGTCCAGGGCAATGGGGTACCCGTCCTTGATTGGCAGCAGGCCGAAAAGAATCTCTCCCAGGTGCCTGGTACTACCGGCGTGGCTCCCTTCATCCAGGCCCAGGCCATGCTTTCCCATGATGGACTGGTGAGTGGAGCGGTGGTGGAAGGGATTGATCCGGGTCTGGAGAGTCGGGTCAATCGCCTGGCTGCTGATATGAAGGTGGGCAGTCTCCAGGCCTTGCAATCCCGTCCTTGGGGGATTGTGCTGGGTCGGGCCCTGGCACATCAATTAGGGGCAAGTCTGGGTAGCAAGGTCACCCTGATTTCGCCCCAGGGAGGGGTGACTCCCCTGGGGGTGACGCCAAGTCTGCGTCAGTTCACCGTGGTGGGCCTCTTTTCCGTCGGGATTTATGCTTACGACAGTGGGATGGCCTATATCAGTTTGCCCGATGCCCAGGCACTCTATCATCTGGGCGACGGGGTGACCGGTTTGCGGATGCAGATTCACGACCCCTTTGCAGCACCCGTATTCGCCGCCCACCTGCAAAAGGTCCTGGGCCCGGCCTTTACGGTCCAGGACTGGACGCAAACCCACGAAAACTTTTTCAAGGCCCTGGCCATGGAGAAATTGGTCATGTTTGTCATTCTGTCGTTGATCATTGCCGTGGCTGCCTTCAACATTGTGGCTACCTTGGTCATGTTGGTCACCGACAAGGAATCAGATATTGCCATTTTGCGCACCCTGGGCGCCCGACCGCGCAGCATCATGCTGATTTTTATGGTGCAGGGCCTGGTGATTGGCTTTTTTGGCACGGCCTTGGGGGTTTTGGGCGGGGTCTTGCTGGCCCTGAACATCCCGACCATCGTCCCTTTTCTAGAGCAATTGCTGCATGTCCAGTTCCTCTCTCCGGAGGTCTATTCCATAAGTCAGCTGCCCTCCCGGCTGGAGCCTGCCGATGTGATCCACGTGGCCATCGCTGCCTTGCTGATGAGTTGGTTGGCGACTTTGTATCCCTCTTGGCGGGCATCCCGCATTGATCCTGCCGAGGCTCTTCGATATGAGTGAAGCGATGGTATTGCGGGTCCGCGATCTCCATCATCGTTTTCGGCTGGGGGCCAGCACCCTGGAGGTCCTGCGCGGGGTAACGCTGGAGCTTACGGCTGGGGAACGGGTGGGAATCGTGGGTGCTTCGGGCCAGGGCAAGAGTACCTTGCTGCATTTGCTGGGGGGGCTGGAGCGTCCGAGTAGTGGACGGGTGGAGATTCTCGAGCAGGATCTCTATGGGCTCAGTGAGGCCGAGCGCAGCCGTTTGCGCAATCAAAAGATCGGTTTTGTCTATCAATTGCATCGGCTCCTGCCAGAATTTACGGCCCTGGAAAACGTTTTGCTTCCCTTGCGCATTGGCCGCCAGCTTGGCAAGGGACAAGAATCCTGGGCCAAGGAGCTCCTGGAGCGGGTGGGTTTGGGACAACGTTTTGGACACAAGCCCGGGATGCTTTCGGGTGGAGAACGTCAACGGGTGGCCTTGGCCCGGGCCTTGGTGAACCGCCCGGCCCTCCTCCTGGCGGACGAACCCACGGGCAATCTCGATAGCAGCGCGGCAGAACAAGTCCACGATCTCCTGCTTGCTCTCAACGCTGAACTCGGTACGACCCTTCTGGTCGTGACCCATGAACCTGCCCTGGCCGGGCGCATGGGTCGCGTACTGCAATTACGGGATGGTTACCTCCATTGCCAGGGCGCGGTGGCTCAAGAGCGCAATTGATGCCGACGGTGCAATCGCCAGTTGACCCAGATCCGCCAACCCAGAAGAATGGCCGTATACGTCAAGGTCGCCAGGATTGCTCCCAGGAGCACGCTGCCGACCCAGGTGATCCAGTAGGCATGCCAAAGACGATCGCCCATGCGCAAGAGCTGGACCTTGCCCTGAAAGAGCCGATGAATATCGGCATAGTGGATGGTGAGTTCCGGTGCCAGATGGAATTGCCGTAGGAGCCAATAGCCAGTCTGATACGCAAAGTAAAAAAATGGGACGATGGTGAAGGGACCAGTGACTACGAAAGGCATGATCACGGCAATGGGAATGTATGCCCGACGCCAAAGGCAGATCAACAGGATGGTCGCCACATGACCAAAATAGGGAAGGGAGCCTATGAACACGCCAATCGCCGCACCCCGGGCGACGTTGCGGCGATGCAGGTGCCAGTTGGGGCTCGCCGCCAAATAATGGGTAAAGCGTCCCAAGGGTCGTTTGCGGAGGATTTCCTCACGGCTGGGGAGATGGAGAAATGCTGGAAGGCGCAAGGCGAATCCTGATTCGACAAAGGTTCTTTAGTCTAGCGGCTTGGCGAGGTTGGTCCAAATCCTGGCCGGGTCTCCTTGGGGTAGCTTTGGCTTGCGAAGCTGGAATCATTCTTTTCCAAACGTTTACTGCGCTTCCGTCCCCCACGCCAGCCTGGGTGCTCTTGCTGATCTCCCTGGCGCTGCTCCTCCTGGGTAATGGGAAGGCCCTTCTTCCCACGGTCTTTGCCCTGGGTTTTCTCTCGGCGGGGTGGCAGGCGCGAGACTATGTCTCCCAGGTAGTTCCCGCCGGTCAGCAAGTAACTGTGGAAGGCAGGATCGAGGGAATGCCACGGGAAAGCCTACGGGAGTGGCGCTTTCAGCTTGCGCCAGTGCGAATCGCAGGAAAGGGACAGTCCTTACCCCTACCGCCTTTGCTCGAGCTGCATGGCAATCTTCCGGAGCCACCCGTACCCGGGCAACGCTGGCAGCTGCACGTTCGTACGGAACCCTTGTCCAGCCTGCGGCGCAGTCCCTTCAAGGACCTTCCCCGAGAGCGTTTTTGGCAGGGTATTTTGGGAGCGGGCAAGATCCAGTCTGCCGAACTCCTGGCATCGCCCTGGAATCCGATGGATTGGCTGGCACAGGCTCGCGCCCGGATCGTACAGGCCAGTAATGAGGCCCTTCCCCGCATTGGGGCCGGTTACATTCAGGCGCTGACCGTAGGCATTGGCACCCAGCTTCCCGCCAATCTCTGGCAAATCTATCGGGACACGGGTACGGCCCATTTGCTGGTGATCTCTGGCTCCCATGTGGCGGTGGTGACTGGTTTTTTCCTTGTACTCTGGCGTTGGGCCTGGCGGCGAATTCCGTCCCTGGCCCGTCGCTGGCCTGCCCAGCAAAGTGCCTGGTTGGCAGCTATTCCCGTAGCCTGGCTCTATGCCTACCTGGCGGGCATGCAAAGTCCCGGTGAACGGGCAGCGTGGATGATTACCGTGGCGAGCCTGGCCGCGCTGCTGGGTCGACGACACGGGATTTGGTCGGCGCTGGCCTTTACCGCGGCCATCATGGCAGTTCTTGATCCCGGACAGGTGATTGATCTGGGCTACTGGTTGTCGATCCTGGCAGTGGCTATTTTGATCAGCCTGGGTGCCGGGGAGGGACACTGGCGACAGGCCGTGGCGGCGCAATGGCGGGTTTCCCTCTTGTTGCTACCCCTGATCGCCTACCTCTTCGGCAATCTTTCCTTGATTTCCCCCCTTGCCAATATCCTGGTCATCCCTTTGATTGAGCTGATTGCCGTACCCATTGCCCTGCTGGGTGCAGTCGCTGCCCTGCTGGACTGGGAGTTGCTCTATCGGATCCTTTTTCGGCTGGTGGCCCTGGAAATGTCGGCGGTAACTGCACTCCTCGATGGCTTACGCCAATTGCCCCATGCCCTGGTCAGTGTCGCCAGTGGCCGGCTCTGGGCTGCGCTGGCTGCGAGCCTTGCTTTCTCGCTGCTCTTGTTGCCAAAGTTTTGGCCTGGCCGATCATTGGCTTATCTCGGTTTTGTTCCCCTGCTCGCTCCGGGGGTAAGTGGGGGAGATGATTTTCGCTTGCAAGAATTACCCGTGGGCTCTGGCATGGCCCTTTTTTGGCAGCAGGGGCAGCAGACCGGTCTATATACCGCCAATCTCTGGAACAAGGATTCCCAACGGGCATTGCCGGGGGAATTGGCGGCCAGACTGCAGAAAACAGGGTCCAGCAAACTCGATATCTGGGTACTTGGTGATCTTTCCCATCCCCAACCCTTGCCCCAAAGCCAGCGCATCCTCCTTCCTCCCGGAAGCCGATGGCCAGAACTTCGAAGCTCTCCCGAAAGTTGCGCTGGTGCCCAGATTGCCGGTGCACAAAGCCCCGCCTTTGCCCCGGTGCAGACCTGTGTGCTCTGGCTCGACCAGGGGCGAGTCCTGATTTTGGGAGATCTGGACGAGCCCACCCTGGGAAAATTCCTGCTTCCACAGCATCGGGGTGCACCCAAGGTGATCTTTGCGCCCGCAAGCCTGGATGTCTGGCAGCGTCATGACCTGCTGCAGGCCTATCCCTTCGCCAGTATTCGCTATGTGGGGGAAGGAAAGGGAAACTGGAACTGGGCCCAGGGAAAGCTGCAGATGGCTGCCCGTAATGGGCTGCGGCCCTATTGGGAATTGTCCTAGTTGCTTACCATTCATGTTTGTTGATACACAGGTGCTGCACGGGTCCTCGGCAATGCCCCTGCTTGTGATATATTTCTGTGGCATGAATTGTGGAGCCGGAGGCCTATGTGCATGATGTGATCGAGCTGTTCCGTCTGGGAGGATTCGTCCTGCCCTTGCTCATTGTGGCGGCCATCCTTGCCTTGGCCATTGTCGGCAATCGCCTTTGGGTTCTGCGACGGGCCCGGATCGTCCCCCGAGGGCTGGTGGAACGGGTTGTGGAGCTGGTGGAGGTGGGCAAAATCCAGGCCGCGGTGAAGCTTCTCTATGAGAACGACACTCCCTTGGCCCGGATTCTCCTGATTGCACTGCAGCAGATCGGACACTCCCGGGAGCAGATCCGCGAGTCGGTGGAGGATGCCGGTCGATACGAAATGGCCCACCTGGATCGATACCTGAATCTTCTCGGGAGCATTGCCGGGGTTGCCCCGTTGCTGGGCCTGCTGGGTACGGTCTTTGGTATCATGCATGCCTTTGCGGCCATTGGCATGGTCGGTATGGGGGATCCCAAGGCCCTGGCTGGCGGTATTGCTGAGGCCTTGATTACTACGGCTGCGGGTTTGATCGTTGCTGTTCCCAGTCTGCTCTTTTACCGCTTCTTTCGCGGCAGGGTAGAAGCCCTGGTGCTTTCGACGGAAAAAGAAGTTTTGAAGTTGGTCAATCTTCTTACGGAGCCGAAGAAATGAATTTTCGTCCTCGCACAGGGATGGAGGAACCAGAGATCAACGTCATTTCCATGGTGGATATTGTCCTGGTTCTGCTTCTTTTCTTTATGGTGACCACCAGCTTTGTGCAGCAGAGTCATCTATCGATGCAATTGCCCAAGGCGCAGCAGGCTAGTAAAGGTGAGCCCAAAACCCCCATCAAGATCCAACTGAGTGCCAGTGGTCAGGTGGCCCTGGATGGTCAGTCCTTGCCCATGGCACAGTTGGCGTCGCGCCTCAAGGCCCTGGCTGCCCAGGATCCAGAACGGGTGATCATCTTGCAGGCCGATAAGAATGCTACCCAGCAATATGTCATCGATGTGCTGGATGCCGCCCAAGCGGCGGGGCTGACCCGCATCAGTTTCGCTACCTTGACCGCAGCTGGACGGTAGCCGTGCGTTTGGGGCCCCGTTTGCAGCCATTGGCTGCATACTTCGCGGCGCTCTTGCTCAAGGCTATTGCCCGTTCGGTACGCTGGCAGGAAGAAGGCACTGGCCACGTACGTTCCCTCAAGGAAGCAGAAACGCCCATGCTGATGGCCTTTTGGCATGGTCGCCTTGCCATGATCCCCGCCGCCTATGCTCGTGTTGGCGGGCAACGGGTCAAAATCTTGATCAGTGAACATCGTGATGGGGAATTTATTGCCCAAACCATGGCCCACTGGGGCTATGAAGCCGTTCGGGGCTCCACCCGGCGCAGTGCCATCAAGGGGGCTCGGGGAATGCTCCGTGCTGCTCGCCAGGGGTATGATCTGGCCATTACTCCGGATGGTCCGCGCGGTCCTCGGGAGTGTCTGCAAGACGGTGTGCTGGAGCTCGCGCGCTGGACCGGGCTACCCATTGTTCCCGTTTGTTTTGCCGCCAGTCGTGCTTGGCGCTTCTCCAGTTGGGATGGTTTTGTGCTCCCCAAGCCGGGCAGTCGAATCCTGGTCCATTGGGGGGAGCCTATCTGGGTGCCAGCCGCGGCTTCCGAGGCACAGCTGCAGGATTTGCGCGGACTTCTCGAGGGGGTTATGCGCAGGCAACGGATGGAAGCGGATCGACGGATGGGATGGTCGAGTCACAACGAGAGCGTCCCATGAGTTATTATGGTGCCAATTTTTGGCGAGCCCTGTGGGCTAGTTGGCGGGATCGACGTGCCGGTCGTTTGGCGCAGGCCAATGCCCGTTGGGGGCGGCTTCGCCTACCTGGTGAACGGGGGCCAGTATTCTGGTTACAAGGGGGAGCTAGTGCCGAGCTTCTCCAGTTGGGCGTGGAGCTGAGTCGGGCCATCAGTAACAAACGAAAGGATATCCGTTTGATTCTGACCTTTGAGGCTGAGCCTCCCGGAGTTTTCACAGAAAATCTGGGAATCGATCGCTTCGGTTATGGGTTTGGCCCCTGCGCCCATCCGCGTGCCTTGTCGCAGACCTTATCCCGCCTGCAACCCTTGCGCTATATGGGTTTGGGGCGGAATCCATCTGCCCCGCTGGCGGCCCTGTTGCAGACATCGGGTATCCCGGCCCTGGCCTTGGGAAGCAGCCCGGATCGGCATGCGAAAAAAGTCCCCTGGGAGGCAATCTACCCCCATAGTGTTGCGGCCCATCGGGCCTGGCGCGAAGCGGGTTTTGGCTCCTTTTTGCAAGAAGCCGTGGATTTTTTTCCGCTCATTACCGTAGCCCAGGTGGATCCTAATTTTCGTAATCTGATTTTAGGAAGTCTGGGCGATGCCCTCTTTTGGGTGACTGCCTTACAGCCCCAGGATTGGTCCGCTTGGCGGGCTGCCTGGGAGGCATCCCCCTTGCAAAAACGAGGTATTCTCTTTTTGGAGGGGCAAGGCGGACCAGAGGATCTGCCCAGCCTATCCCAGTGGAAGCGAGATCGGCAGGTTCCAGGGAAGATCCTTCGGGTCGATGAAGAACGTTGGTATCCGGCACTGGCAGCCAGTTGCGATGCCGTCCATCTGCAAAGCGCGAGCCGTGCCCAGGCCTGGCAAATTTTTGCGGGCGGCCGCCCTCTAAGCCAGTCCCCTGGCTGGCAGTGGTCAAGCCCCAGGGAGCCAGCGCCCCAGATCCCCATTCTCTCGGAAATCTCGGCGGTTCTAGCGCACTGGCAACAGATTCTGAATGATCCCATTGCCGCTCGGGAAGAGGCCGATGCCTACCGTCGTTACTTTTGGCAGGCACGGCGCCAGGCAGCCGAGCGTCTGCCAGAGCTGCTCCAGCGGATCTTTGATTGGTAAGCATGTCCTGGCGTTCGGCTTTGGAGCAAGAATGGTATGCCGAGAACGGAGGGCTGCTCAGCGATCTCCTGGTCCCACTAGGGAAAATCTATTGTGCCCTGGCGGCGCGCCGACGGGCGCAGGCCCATCCCCGTCCGTCTGCCATTCCCAGCATTGTCGTCGGTAATCTCAGTGTAGGCGGCAGCGCCAAGACCCCGACGACCTTGGCTTTGCTTCGTTGGCTGGAGGCCGAGGGCTGGCAACCAGCCGCGGTGAGTCGGGGCTATGGGGCCCATCCTCCGCAGCAGCCCTATCGGGTAGCCCCAGCAGACGATCCAGAGCAGGCCGGAGATGAGCCGCTCTTGTTGCGGCAGGTGGCCCCTGTGTATCTAAGTCGGCATCGCCACCAAGGGATTCAGGCCGCTGCTGCTGACGGTCATGATATAGTGGTGTTGGACGATGGCTTCCAGCACTTGGCCCTTCGCCCCACCCTATCGATTTTATTGCTGCTTGGCGAGCGCCCCCTGGGAAATGGTCGCTGTCTGCCTGCCGGACCCTTGCGCGAGGGGCCTTCGGCCTTGGCGGCTGCCGATGCCCTCCTCTGCGACGATGCGGCTTCCCGGAGCCACTGGCTACGGCAGAGTGTCCGACCCATTTTCCGGATGGAGGCCAAGGTCCATGGGCTCCATGTTTTGCAAGATGGTCGCGCCCTTCCCCTGTCCATTCTGCAAGGCACACGGGTGCAGGCAGTCACTGGTATCGCCCGACCGGAACGCTTTCGAAGGACCCTGGAGTCCCTAGGGGCAAAGGTAGACATGCATAGTTTCCCCGATCATCATCGTTTTCACCAAGAGGATTTTCGGGGGCTTTCGTCCCCTCTCGTCATGACTGCCAAGGATGCCGTAAAATGCAGGTTTTTAGAGGGCTTGCCCGAGGCTTGGGTCCTCGGGCAAGGGATCCATTGGGGACCCGACTTTTCCGCCTGGCTTCGTGCGCAGCTTGCCTCCAGGAGATTCCTGCCGTGAATATTGATCGTCGCTTGCTCGACCTGCTGGCTTGCCCTCAATGCAAAGGTCCCATTTTTCCATGTCTGGAACGAAAAGCCTTGTGTTGCTCTCGCTGCCGTTTGCGCTTTCCCATTCGGGAAGGAATACCCATATTGCTGATCGACGAGGCCGAAAGCCTGGGAGAAGGGGAGCAAAGTCAGTGAGTTTCACCGTATTGATTCCCGCGCGGTTAGCCTCCACGCGCCTGCCAGGAAAGGTCTTGCTCCCGATTGGCGAGCTACCCATGATCGAGCAGGTACGTCGCCGGGCTCTGGCCAGTGGCGCCCTGCGGGTGGTGGTGGCCGCCGATGACATGGCCATTGCGGCAGCCCTGGAACCCTTTGGCGCCGAGGTGGTGCTCACTGCTGCCGACCATCGCTGTGGCAGTGAACGCTTGGCCGAGGCTGCAAGTATTCTGGGGCTGGGGGATGAGGAAATCATTGTCAATTTGCAGGGGGACGAACCCCAGATGCCGCCGCAGTTGATTGCGCAGGTAGCCCACCTCCTGAGCCGCTCCCCTGATCTGGGGGTAACGACAGCGGCCGTTCCCATCCAAAGTTGGGAGGAACTCCAGGACCCCCATAGTGTGAAAGTGGTCCTGGATACGCGCGGGCGAGCCCTATACTTTTCCCGGGCACCGATCCCCTGGGATCGCGAGCACTTTCCTTTGCCGCCCGGAAGTCCACTGCAACCGGGAGTTTTCTGGCGACATTTGGGTCTCTATGCCTATCGGGTTGCCTTTTTGCGGGACTATGCCGCTTGGCCCCAAGCGCAGCTGGAACAGGTAGAATCTCTGGAGCAGTTGCGCATCCTCGCCCAGGGTTTGCCCATGGGTGTCTACTGCGCCCAGGAATCACCTCCGGCCGGGGTGGACACTCCCGCCGATCTGGCTCGGGTTCGGGCTGCCTTTTCATGTTCTACCGCACAGGAGAGTTGATGATGAAGTTGCAAGAAATTCCAGCCGGAAAGTCCCTGCCCGATGATATCAATGTGATCATCGAGATTCCCCAGGGTTCCAGTGTCAAATACGAAGTGGACAAAGAGGCGGAAGCCATTGTCGTGGATCGTTTTCTCTTTACGGCGATGCACTATCCCCTCAATTACGGCTTTATCCCCAACACCCTTTCCGATGATGGTGATCCCACCGACGTACTGGTTCTAGCGCCCCAGCCGGTGGTTCCGGGGGCCGTTCTTCGCGCCCGTCCAGTGGGAGTGCTGACCATGGAGGACGAGAAAGGAGTGGACATGAAAGTCATTGCCGTACCTCACGGAAAGGTGGCTGCAGGCTACGAGCATATCCAGGACGTACAGGATCTCCCCCGGGTCCTGCTGGATCAGATCCGGCATTTTTTTGAGCACTATAAGGATCTCGAAGCAGGGAAATGGGTGAAACTCAAGGACTGGTCCGGTGCCGAAGCCGCCCGCAAGATCATCCAGGAAGACGCCAGGCGCTATCACGGCTAAGGACCGCCCCGGTACTACCCTTGCCGTCCACTTGGGCGGGCCTGGAGTACCGGAGCTGAGTCGCTTTGCCGATTGCCAGGCCTCTACCCCGCTCTGGCAGCGGGTCCCTACCCATGACGAATTCGGCCATCTCCTTGCCGATTTCCGGATGATTTTTCCGGGACTGAAGTCCCAGGAACCGATCCGGCAACTCCACACCCTACGTGAGATTGGGGGCGTCCTGGAGCGCTATGCCAGCTGGGTAGTGTTTGCCGATTTGAGTCTTCGAACCAACCTCTTATGGGTCAGTATCCGGGCGCGCCCCGGTTTGACCTTGGAGATCCCCGCAGCCATTCTGGAACGCTTACCCGAGGCCCGGTTGCTGGCTCCCTATTGGCGTAGCCGCTAGGGATTCAGGCTTCGGCAACCTCGGGGAGGCGAAGAATTACCTGTTCCCCTTCCAGGTCTGCGCGGATCCGTGCGCCTTTGGCCAGATCGCCAAAGAGGATGTGTTCGGCCAGGGGTTTTTTGAGTTTCTCCTGAATTAGGCGGGCCATGGGGCGGGCACCCATTTGGGGATCATAGCCTTTGGCAGCAAGCCACTCCCGCAGGGGCTCGCTGACTTCCAGGCTATAGCCTTTCTGTAGCAACTGCTCGTCCAATTCCATGAGGAATTTGTCCAGGACGTGCAGAATATCGGCCCGAGAAAGGGGGGAAAAGGGAACGATGGCATCCAGGCGGTTCCGAAATTCCGGGGAAAAGACCCGGCGGATAGATTCCATTTCCTTGCCCTTGCTCCCATCGGCTTGCACAAAACCAATGCCGGCGCGGCTGCTTTCTTCGGCACCTGCATTGGTGGTCATGACCAGGATGACCTGACGAAAATCCACTTGCCGGCCACTGGCGTCGGTTAGTTTGCCATGATCCATAACCTGCAGGAGAACGTTAAAAATATCCGGATGGGCTTTTTCGATCTCATCCAGCAGCAAGACGGCGTGGGGATGCTTGAGGATGGCATCGCTGAGGAGACCCGATTGATCATAGCCCACATAGCCGGGAGGGGCGCCAATGAGTCGAGAGACGCTGTGGCGCTCCATGTACTCGCTCATGTCAAAGCGCAACAGAGGGATCCCCAGCAGGTGGGCAAGTTGGCGGGTGAGTTCCGTTTTGCCAACCCCGGTAGGCCCGGAAAAGAGGAAAGCACCAATGGGTTTTTCCTGATGGCGAAGCCCGGCCCTAGCCAATTTGATGGCAGCACCCAACTCGCGGATGGCCTCATCCTGACCAAAGATCACCAAGCCTAGATCCCGTTCGAGATTACGCAGGGTATTGCGGTCATCCATGGATACAGACTTGCCGGGGATACGAGCCATTTTGGCCACCATTTCTTCGATTTCGTGGACGCCGATGCTCTTGCGCCGACGGGATGGGACCAGGAGGGCCTGGGCAGCCCCGACTTCATCGATCACATCAATGGCCTTGTCAGGGAGATGACGGTCATGGATGTGCTTGACCGATAGCTCCACCGCTGCGCGGAGCGCTGCATCGGTATAGCGCAGGCGGTGGTGCTGTTCGAAATGACGTTTGAGTCCCCGCAGTACCGCTACTGTTTCATCAATACTCGGTTCGGGCACATCAATTTTCTGGAAGCGACGACTCAGGGCCCGATCCTTTTCAAAGTACTGTCGGTACTCCTGATAGGTGGTGGCCCCGATGCATTTGAGTTCCCCTGCAGCTAGCGCTGGCTTGAGCAGGTTGGAGGCATCCATGGCCCCGCCAGAAACGGCCCCGGCACCGATGATGGTGTGAATCTCATCAATGAAAAGGATTGCGTTACTTTGCCGATGCAGGGCCTTCAACACGGCCTTGAGCCGCTCCTCGAAGTCACCGCGATAGCGGGAACCGGCGATGAGGGCACCCATGTCGAGGGCATAGATGGTGGCGTCTTCGAGGATTTCTGGAACATTGCCATGGACGATGGCACGGGCAAGACCTTCGACGATAGCCGTCTTGCCCACACCAGGCTCCCCTACGAAGAGGGGATTGTTTTTGCGCCGCCGCACGAGAATTTGCAAGGCGCGTTCCAACTCGGCTCCCCGACCAATAAGGGGATCAATGCGGCCAGCCCGCGCCAGGGCATTGAGATTACGGGTATAGGCCGTAAGGGGATCTTTGTTGCTTTTGCGTTCATTATCGGGTTCGTTGCTTTCCTCCGCTTCCTCGCCAGCATCTTCCTTGCGCTGACCATGGGCCAGGTAAGAAACCACATCCATCCGGGTAACCCTTTCTTTCTGGAGAAAATAAACCGCATGGGATTCCCGTTCGGCAAAGAGAGCCACGAGGACATTGGCTCCGGTTACTGCGTCCTTGCCTGCGGATTGGACATGGTAGAGGGCCCGCTGGATGACCCGTTGAAAGCCAATGGAGGGTTGGCTGTTCACGGTGCCGGCGGCGCCAATGGAAGGGATCTGTTTGCTCAAAAACTCCTGCAGCTCTTTGCTGAGACGTTTGCGGTTGGCACCACAAGCCTCCAGCACTTCGATGCTTGCCTCGTTGTCGAGCAGGGCAAGCAGCAGATGTTCCACCGAAGCATATTCGTGACCCAGTTGGCGGGCGATCTGAAAGGCTTGGTTGATGGTTTGCTCAAGTGCCTTGTCGATCATGGTTTACTCCTTTTCCATGGTGCAGCGCAGGGGGTGTTGATGCTGGCGGGCATCAGCAGTGACCATGGCCACCTTGGTTTCGGCCAAATCAAAGGGATAAATCCCACAGACTCCCTTTCCTTCCTGATGCACGGTCAACATGATGCGGGTGGCTTCCTGGTGATCTTTGTGAAAATAGCGTTCAAGGATATGTACCACATAGTCCATGGGCGTAAAGTCATCATTGAGAAGGCAAACCCGATAGAGGTGCGGCTCCCGTAGCTGGTTCTGCCGCTCCAAAACTGGTTGCTGTCCCACTTTTCGATTTGCCATTCTTACCCTCCGACTCTCTGAGCCTATCTTCATTTTGGCCCTGTCATTGTGCACTGGCAAGGGAAAAGGAAAGCCGGGCGAGAGGAGACTCCCGCCCGGCTGATCAGAACTGCCTGTACTGCTTTTTTATTTGTTGATTTCGATCTTTGCCTTGTTACGCAGATCGGAAACGAACTTGGCTGCCTCTTCCTGCTGCAACTGGTCCTTGATGCGTCCTTGCATGGCACTCAAGGTAGGTGGAGTCAAGGGACGAGTCGCCTGTACTTCAATGATATGGTAACCGAACTGGGTTTGAATCGGGCCTACGGGTTTGTTGAGGGGCGCCGACTCAACTGCTTGCGCAAAGGGAGGTACTACCATACCAGGAACGATCCAGCCCAATTCACCACCATGGGCGGCACTGGCTTTATCAATGGAGTATTTCTCTGCCAGGGTAGAGAATTTCTTGCCGGCCTTTAGCTCCGCCATGATCTTATCCGCTTCGGCCTTGGTTTTGACCAGGATGTGACGAACCTCATATTCCTTTTTCCCCATGGCTGCAACAAACTTGTCGTAGGCGTTCTGGATCTCGGCCTGGGAAACTGGATGCTGGCTGATATACTGATCAACGGCAGCATCGGCAAGGATCTGGCGCTTGGCCAGGGCAAGGCGCTCCTTGACGTCGGCTGATTGGGCCAAACCATGGTCGTTGGCATATTGCGCCAAGACTTCCATGTTAATCAGGTTCTGGATGACTTGTTCGCGGGCGTTGGGCTGCTTGGCCAAATCAGGGCTCATGGACATGATTGCCTGGACCTGGCTGTTGTCAATGGGTTGACCGTTGACGGTGGCAACCGGCGCGGCCAGAGCGGGGAGAGAAAAGCTGCCAAGGATGGCGGCAAACACAACTGCGCGTAATTTCATGATGAATCCTTCAGGTAAGGGTACGACGGACATTATCCACAGGCAAATCAGAAAGTAAAACAGGGGGGCGCTGCAGCGGGCCTTCGACGCTTTGGCGTTTTTCCTTGCCCAGGAGCCATTCCACAATGCCAAGGGCGAAATCCATGGCCGTGCCTGGCCCCCGGGAACTGATCAAGGGCGCATCCAGCACCACTGGTTCTTCCAGGTATTGGTACTGGTGGCTATGGGGATCCAGGGTACCTGGGAATCCGGTGACCCGCTTGCCGGTAAGTAGACCCCATTGGGCGAGCAGCGAGGGAGCCGCGCAAATGGCCCCAACGGGTGCATTTACCTGCAAGCGCTGCTGCACCAACTCCCGAAGCGAAGAAGCGCTGGCCAAGGCCTGGACTCCCTGGGTACCGCCTGGCAAGAGCAAAAGATCCATGGGGTTGGCAATGGCTTCCTCCCAGGGAAGATCCGGCAGCAAGCGGAGCGAACGGGAAGCGGTGATGGGTCCTGGTCCGTTTATTCCGGCCAGCTCCACCTGCATCCCTGCCCGGCGCAGGATATCGGTGCAGATGACAACCTCCATCTCCTCGCAGCCATCGGCTATGGGGATTACCACCCGAAGGGGTGAGGGCTGAGAAGTGACCGTATGCTGAGTCATGCTGCTTTGACCGTCCTGGAGGTGGTTTTATCCTTGGCCCGATCGGTAGGGAGAGGGATAACAATGTCATGGACATGCCCCTGCTCTTCCACCGGGACCGGCTTGCCTTGCAGGATATCCAAGGCCATGCGCAAGGAAAAGTCATGGTCCGGGTCGATCTTGTCGTTAGACTTCTTGACCGCTCCAGGATTGGCGGGCTTGGCCACTGGGGCAGGGGGTTCAGGGATTTGGTACTGGGGACGTGCCTTGCGGCAGGGGTCTGGAGCCTGCAAGGCGCCTGGTAGTTCAGATTCTTTGAGCAGGGCAGCAGCGATGTTTTTTTCCTCGGAATTGCTAGGGGTGATGGCGACGTTGGGGACGATGCCTTGGCCCTGGATCGAGCAGCCGGCGGGGGTATAGTACAGTGCGGTGGTCAGGGTTACCGCTCCCCCATTGTCCAGGGGAATGACCGACTGGACCGAGCCCTTGCCAAAACTCCGACTCCCAAGGATCAAGGCGCGCCCATTATCTTTGAGGGCGCCGGTGACGATCTCTGCTGCCGAGGCGGTCCCGCCATTGATGAGAACCACCATGGGGGTACCTGCAATCAAATCCGGTCCGTGGGCGCGAAAACGCATATTGCTATTGCTCGTACGCCCTTTGGTGTAGACGATGAGTCCGTGATTGAGGAAGGCATCGGCAGTTTCGACACCGGCTTGGAGTACGCCGCCTGGATTATTGCGGAGATCCAGAATCAGGCCACGCAATGGTCCATGGTTCTCCTGGCGAAGTTGTACCAATGCCTGACGTACTGCATTGCCGGTGTTATCCTGGAACTGGCTGATCCGCAAATAGCCAATGCCAGGTGCCAGCAGTTGTTCCCGGACACTTTGGACCTTGATGATAGCCCGCGTCAGGGTGAGATCCAGTGGGGTGGCACTGTGTGCACGGATCAGGGTCAAACGTACTTGACTGCCTGGCTTTCCCCGCATTTCATCGATGGCCGTTTGCAGCCCCATTCCTTGTACGGATTTGTCATTGATCTTGATAATGAGGTCGCCGGCCTTGATCCCGGCCTTGGCGGCCGGGGTGCCATCAATGGGGGCGACTACCCGTAACAGCCCATGATCTGGAGTCACTTCGATTCCCAGTCCGCCAAACTTACCGTTGGTGAAGACCTGCATCTCTTTCCATTCCTTGGGGCTTAAATAGGTCGAATGGGGGTCCAGAGAAGAGACCATGCCGGCGATGGCACCATCCATTAATTTTTTGTCGGAACTGGGATCCACATAATCGGACTTGATCAGGGCGAATACCTGGCTGAAGGTTTTGATTTCGGCGATGGGGATCCTGGTTTGACTGGTATCCGTGGCTTGGGCACATCCAGTGCTCCCCAGGAGTAGGGCCAGAGCAAGCAAATTGACGGGAAGCTTCAAAGAAAACATGGCGAATTTCCGTTGGGACCTGATTGTCACCGAAGATACTGCAAAGGGTTGACTGGATGGCCGTGGCTGCGAATTTCCAGATATAAACCATCTTCACTCATGCTGCCACCGCTACCGACACTACCGATGAGAGAACCCGTCTGCACCTGCTGTCCCACATGCACCGCAGGATTGGATAGGTGACCGTAGATGGCCAGGATGAGCCCGGCTTGCTGGACGATTACAATCTCGCCATAGCCACGTAACGGACCAGCATAGAGTACCATGCCTGGAGCAATGGCACGAACCGGGCTGCCGGGCGATGCAGCAAAGGTAATTCCTTCCCAGTCAGGACCACCGTTCATCCTGGGAGTGCCAAAGAGGTGCTGCACGGGGGCATTGACGGGCATGGGAAAATTGCCTGTGCCCTGCGTCTGGGCAGGTGCTGCAGGCGTGGGGGTCTTTGGCGCTACAGAGGGAGCCGGGAGAGTCGCAATCCGGGGTGCTTGCACGGGTACACTCGGGGGGGGTGTAGGCTTTAGCTCTTGCTGCAGCTGCCTGGCCCTGGCTTGTTCTGCAGCCTCTTCCCGCGCCTGGGCGGCGGCTTCTTGACGCGCCCGTGTGGCAGCGGCGGCCTGTGCAGCCCGGGCGCGTTCAGCGGCCAGGCGTTCGGCCGCCCGGCGACGAGCTGCCGCTTCCCGGGCCCGTTGGGCCGCCGCTGCCCGCTCGGCGGCAAGCTGTTGTTGATACTGCTGGGAAAGACGGGTGACCAAGCTATTGAGAATTTGGGCATTGGCCTCCAAGTTACTGATTTTGGCCTGGTCAGCGGCAATCCTTTGGACCAGTTGCTCCTCCAGGGCGGCATGTTGACGCCGCTGCTCTTGCAAATGTTTTTCCTGGGATTCGGTTTGTGCAGCCAACCGGGCTAGCTGTTGTTCCTGTTGCATGCGTTCTTTTTGGTGTTGCTGGATTTGCGTTTGGGTATCTTGTGTTTTCTGGATGAGCTCCAGGCGCGCTTTTGCGAGTGACTGATAGTAAACACTCAGCCGCCCGATTTCGGCCGGTCTTTCGGTTTGCAACCAGACCGCAAGGGGGGTTTCGCTACCCAACATATACGCAGCTCGCAGCTGATCGCTGAGAATTTGTTTTTGCTGCTGCAGCTGCCCTTCCAGTTGTTGGATCTGGGCTTGCAGGCTGGCGATTTCTGTTTGGGTATGATGCTGCCGTTGTTGGATTTGTTGGAGTTTGTTCTGGCTTTGCCGAATCTGTTCATCCAGGGTTTTGATTTCTTGACGAAGTTCTGCCTGGGTTTTTTGTTTTTCGGCCAAACTGTGCCGCAGATTGGCAACATTCTGGTGGATCGCTTGCAAGCGTTTTTTGCTTTCGTGGATTTTGTAGGGCAAATCCGAAGCCAAGCTCCACTGGCTGGAAAACAGCAGGATCGTCCCCACGGGCAGGAAGAGTGCTGCGCTGAACTTCTTCACACGTGCTCGATGAGACTTCTGCCACCCATTTCCGGGGGTTTGGGCAGATGTAAGAGGTGCAACATGGTTGGCGCGATATCTTCCAGGGCACCCGCATTTTGCAATTGGGCGCGACGCCCAATGTACAGCAGTGGCACTGGATTGCAGGTATGAGAGGTATGGGCTTGTCCCGTTTCTGGGTCCAGCATCTGCTCCACATTGCCGTGGTCAGCCGTAATCAGCAATTCTCCGCCAGCCTCCAGGACCGCCGGGACAATCTTGCCGAGTGCCTGATCGACTGCCTGGACGGCAGCAATGGCCGCCGCCAGTTTTCCGCTGTGGCCCACCATGTCGGGATTGGCGATATTGCAGATAATGACATCATATTGTTTGCTGGCAATGGCCTCCACCAGCCTCTCGCTGAGGAAGTGAACACTCATTTCTGGCTGCAGATCATAGGTGGCCACTTGGGGGGAGGGGATCAGAATCCGATCTTCACCTGGAAAAACCTGCTCCTCCCCGCCATTGAAAAAGAAGGTCACATGGGCGTACTTCTCGGTTTCTGCAATCCGTAGTTGCCGCAGGCCAAAACGCGATATCCATTCGCCAAAGGTATTGCGCAGACGGGTCGGAGGATAGGCAACGGCTACCGGCAGGTGTTCACTGTATTCCGTCAGGGTGACAAAAGCAGACAAGCTGGGCCAGACGCCGCGGGAAAATCCAGTGAAATCTGCCTCAACAAAGGCGCGGGTGATTTGTCGAGCCCGATCTGAACGGAAATTCAGGAACAGGATGCTATCACCATCGGCCATGGGCTGCGCCGGGCCAATGCGGCAGGGACCAACAAACTCATCGCTCTCCCCGCGGGCGTAGGCATCCTCCAGGGCTGCCAGGGCGCTTGGGTAAGCGGTTCCAATCCCTTGGGTGATGAGATCGTAGGCCGTTTGCACCCGGTCCCAGCGATGGTCCCGATCCATGGAATAGTACCGGCCGATAAGGGTCGACAGTTGCCCTCCTTCCTGATCCAAAAGCTCCTGCAGTTTTTGCAAGGATGCTGCAGCAGAGCGAGGTGCGGTATCGCGGCCATCCAGGAATGCGTGGACTCGGACCTTCGCACCGCGCCGCCGCGCCAGACGGACCCCGGCCAGGATGTGATCCTCGTGAGAGTGGACTCCACCGGGCGAGAGCAGACCCAGAATGTGGACGGTCTTGTCGACCTGTCGAGTCCGATCGACGGCAGTGCAGAGGGCGGAATTGGTAAAAAAACTGCCATCGGTAATGGCCCGATTGATCCTTTCATATTCTTGATAGACCACGCGCCCTGCACCGATATTGAGGTGACCAACCTCGCTGTTGCCCATCTGCCCCCGGGGGAGTCCCACCGAGGCCTCGGAAGCTTGCAACAGGGTGTGGGGATATTGATCCCAGTACTGCTGCCAATGGGGAAGCTGGGCTTGGGCAATGGCATTGTCCGGAGCAAACTCCCGGTAACCCCAGCCATCCAGAATCAGCAGCACGATAGGGCGGATGCTTTCTCTACTCACAAATCACTCTTGTCTGGTGGGCCTGCATTGCTGGCTGATTCTAGCGAGGCTGGGCATTTTCCGCCAGTAAAGGTTGCAAGTGCCAGATTTCATTATTGTACTCGCTAATGGTCCGATCACTGGAAAAGATCCCACTGGCGGCAGTGTTGCGGATACTGAAGCGCAGCCATTCCTCCGGATCTTGCCAGAGGGCTTCCACCTCCCGTTGTTTGTGTTTGTAGCTGGTAAAGTCCGCCAGGACCATCCAGGGATCGTTGGGGCTGAGTATGCTATCCAGGAGGCAGTCGAACAGGCCCGGGTCATAGGGATTGAAATAACCGCTGCGGAGGAGCTCCACGACCCGCTGGAGATCTTCGTCGGCAGCCAGGAAATGCTGGGGTTGATAGTGGGGGCGCAGGGCTGCCACTTCCTGGGCCGAGAGACCGAAGAGAAAAAAATGGTCGGCGCCCACGGCATCACGGATTTCGATGTTGGCACCGTCCAGGGTCCCAATGGTGAGGGCGCCATTCATCATGAATTTCATATTGCCCGTACCCGAGGCTTCCTTGCCCGCCGTGGAAATTTGTTCGGACAAGTCGGTTGCCGTGCAGATTCGCTCCATGAGGGAAACCCGGTAATCGGGAAGAAAGACCACGCGGAGTCGCCCATCGGTGTCGGGGTCGCTATTGATGGTGCGGGCAATTTCGTTGATCAAGCGAATGATCCGTTTGGCCTGGAAGTAGCCAGGTGCCGCTTTTCCAGCAAAAAGGACGTTGCGAGGGGTGATGTCGGGATCTCCGCGTTTGATGCGATCGTAGAGATGGACTACGTGCAAGGCGTTGAGTAATTGTCGCTTATATTCGTGAATTCGTTTAACCTGGCTGTCGAGCAGGGCATCGCTCAGGAGCTGGACGCCGGTCTGGGAGTGCACCAGTCGCGCCAACTCCTTTTTATTGGCCGAGCGGATGGCAGCCCAGCGTTTACGGAAGCGACCATTGTTCGCATACGCACCTAGATCGCCCAAGGCCGCAAGGTTTTGTTGCCAGTGGTTACCGATTTTCTCGCTGATCAAGGCGGCCAGGGCCGGATTGGCCAACTGCAGCCAGCGGCGCGGGGTGACGCCATTGGTCTTGTTGTTGAAGCGTTGCGGCCAGAGGGCATGAAAGTCGGCAAATAACTCTTTGCGCAAGAGTTCCGTATGCAGTGCCGCAACGCCATTGACAGAGAAACTCCCCACCACGGCAAGATGGGCCATGCGGACCATGGGTTCTGGACCTTCTTCAATCAGGGAGAGGCGGCGAAGTAATTCGGTATCGCCGGGATATTGCCGGGCCACTTCGCGTAAAAAGCGGGCATTGATTTCCAGGATGATTTCCAAAACCCTGGGCAATAATTGCCGGAACAATCGTACCGACCAGCGCTCCAGGGCCTCGGGCAGCAGGGTGTGATTGGTGTAGGCCATGGTGTGGCTGGTGATCGCCCAAGCCGTATCCCAGTCCAGATGATGTTCGTCCAGGAGTAAACGCATGAGTTCGGCAACGGCCACGCTCGGATGGGTGTCATTGAGTTGAAAGACGTGTTTTTCGGCAAATTGCGAAAAATCACGACCATGCTCTGCTACCCAGTCTGCCAGGATATCCTGGAGGGTGGCTGAGGCCAGAAAATACTGCTGCCGCAAGCGAAGTTCTTTCCCATTTTCACTGCTATCATTGGGGTACAAGACCATACTGATGTGTTCCGCCGCATTTTTGGCGGCAACGGCCTCGGGGTAGGCACCGGCATTGAACTCACCCAGGTCAAAGACATCGGTGGCAGCAGCCCGCCAGAGGCGAAGCGTGTTGACAATGCCATTGGCATAGCCGGGAATGGGGATATCGTAGGGCACGGCGAGAACATCGTGGGTATCCACCCAGCGAAATCGTTGCTGTCCAGAGCAATCTACGTAGGTTTCCGAATGGCCCTGGTAGGGAATGCGCCGCACCCGCTCGGGTCTTTTCAGCTCCCAGGGATACCCATTCTTGAGCCAGTGGTCGGGTTCCTCTACTTGTTCCCCGCCGCGAATCTCCTGTCGGAACATTCCGTAGGCATAGCGGATACCATAACCCGTTACAGGCAGTGCCAGGGTGGCACAGCTATCCAAAAAACAGGCTGCCAATCGTCCCAAACCGCCATTGCCAAGACCTGCATCGCTTTCCCATTCAGCCAATTCGGCAAGTTGCATACCCTCGGTCAGCAAGGCCTCTTGGGCAGCATCCTGGAGCTGGAGATTGAGCAGGGTGTTGCCCAGACTTCGGCCCAAGAGGTACTCCATGGAAAGGTAAAATGCCCTTTTTCCCCCAACCTGCCTGCGCAGGGATTCCGTCTTCTTCCAGCGTTCCACCAAACGATCGCGCAAGGCCATCCCCAAGGCGAGATAGACGCTTCTCTGCCGCTCCGCCTCAGCAAAGGCAGCGTCGTCAACGGGGGCGCCAAGGGTATAGTTCAGGTAACGACGAGCATCCTGGCAAAGGCCCGCGGCATCCATGGCGAGGGGAGCAAAACTGCATTGGATGTCGATTCTGCTTTTTCTTGCCATGATGGGTCTCCATTCCAGACAGGATAGGGGTTTGATCATAGGCTCAATTTATGGGCAAGCAAAGTGGTCAACCTATTGCATTGGCAGAGAAATCACGGCAGCTTCTGTAACCCACGACTTCTAGAGGAGATTAGCGCGTGGCCAAGAGTCTGGCGGATTTTATTCGGGAAGCGCGAGCCCAGATTCAGGAAATTGACTGTGATCAGCTCGAAGCATGGTTGATACAGGATCCTGACGGCTTGCTTGTGGTGGATGTGCGGGAGCGGGAGGAATATCAGCGAGCGCGTTTGCCCGGCGCCCATCATGTGCCCAGGGGCCATCTAGAGGCCTTGGCCGATCTGGACTATGGCAAGGCCCATCCAGAACTCTCCAGGGCCCGCAACCGCAAAGTGGTATTGTATTGCGACAGCGGAACCCGGTCGGCCTTTGCCGCCGTAACCCTGCAACAGATGGGCTTTCAGCAAGTCTACAGCCTCGCCGGTGGGATGGTAGTTTGGGAAGCCGAAGATAAACCCTTGGAGTCGTGATCACGGGAGGGTTTCGCCAAAGCTTTCTTGATACCGCTGGGCAAACTCTTCCATCGTAAAGGAATGGTTCTGCGTTCCTGCCGATGCAATTTTCCAGGCCCCCATGAGCGATGCAATCCTGCCCGATTGTTCCCAGGAAAGCCCACGCTCCAAGCCGTAGAGTAAGCCGGCTCGATAGGCATCCCCGCAGCCCGTGGGATCCACCATCGCTGTGGCTTTGGCAGCGGGTATGGTGATTTCTTCTGCGTTTCCCAAATAAATCTGGGAACCCTTTTCGCCGCGGGTAACGATCAAGGCTTGCAGCTTGCTGCGGAGGGTCGTCAGGTTCCATTGCGTCCGCGACTGGATCATTTCGCACTCGTAATCATTGACGCTTAGATACTGGACTTGCTCGATCAGCTGCCGTAGCAGTTCCCCGCTGAAGAGGGGCAGGGCCTGCCCCGGATCAAAAATGGTGGCAATCCCTGCGGCGTGGAGTTCTTGCAGATGGCTGACCATGGCGTCCAGACCATCAGGAGCGACAATGGCCCATCGGCAATTACGCGGGATGCGGTCACGCAGGGAGTTGTGCTGCGCTTGCAACATGGCCCCGGGATGGAATGCAGTGATCTGGTTATCATCGAGGTCAGTGGTAATGAAAGCCTGGGCGGTGTATTCCGAGGGCAGGGACAAGATGTGACTTTGGCTGATGCCTAGCGCCTCCAGATGCTCACCATAACTGCCAAAGTCCTGACCCACGGTCCCGACAATCAGTGGTTCTCCTCCTAACAACTTGAGATTGTAGGCAATATTGCCGGCACAGCCACCAAAATCCCGGCGCAGCTGCGGTACGGTAAAGGACACATTCAGAACATGAACCTGGTCGGGCAGGATGTGTTCCTGGAAACGGCCCTGGAAGACCATAATGGTATCGTAGGCCAGGGAACCGCAGATAATTGTAGGCATATCAACTCCTGTGGATTTTTTGCAACGAAATGTAGCATTCATCATGAATCATGACTATACTGGTCACATTCTAAGATGGTAAGAGTGTCGAGGGCGAATCCATGGTGTGGCGAATCTGCTTGGCAATGCTGTTTGGCTTGGGAGTAACGCTTCCTGACCTGGCTAGCGCTGCACCCCAAAATGCCCTCTCGTTGGGTGCTGGCGCCACAATTTTTGGTACTGGTAGTGGATTGCAAACGGCTCCCACCCTGACAGCCCAATATGGGCTGCGTTTGGGTGGGGGGCATCTTGGCATTGATGCGCAAATTGCCTCGGCCTTTGCCCGACTGCAAAACCAGGACCACAGCGCAACGCAGCTGAGTGGTTCTTTGATTGGCAGTTATTACCCTTTTGCCAATGGCTCCTCCCCCTATATATCCCTGGGCTTGGGTGCCTCCAGCAATGACTTTGCAAGCAGCAATCGCGACACTTCCCTCATGGGGGTCTTCGGCTTGGGCTACGAACAGCGGCTCAGCGATCATTGGGGTTTGCGCGTCGGACTCCAGGACCAACTCCTCTTCCATACCCCCAGAGCAGTCAATGGCCCCCTGAATGATCTCCAGGTTACGGGAGGGGTTTCCTATTTTTGGGGAGGCGGCAAGGAACGCCCTGCATTTCCCATTATTTCCTCGGAAAAACGCTAAATCTTTTGCTTGAAGATTATTTGCTCGGATCGTGAGCGCCTTTCATTTTCCCCATTCCCCTTCCCTTTGGTATATTCGGCCAACCAATCTGACTGTCTTCCTGCTGCCCGAGGAGTCGTTCCATGAGCAAGAATTATCTCTTTACCTCCGAGTCCGTGTCCGAAGGGCATCCAGACAAAATAGCCGATCAGATTTCCGATGCCATTCTGGACGCGATTTTGGCCCAGGACCCGCGAGGTCGGGTGGCTGCAGAGACCCTGATCACCACGGGTCTCATCGTCTTGGCGGGGGAAATCACTACGACCGCTCAGGTGGATTATGCTGATGTGGCGCGGCAAACGGTACGCGCCATCGGCTACGATTCTTCGGAAATGGGTTTCGATTGGGCTTCCTGTGCCGTAGTCCAAACCCTGGACAAGCAGTCCCCCGACATTGCCCTGGGGGTCAATGAGGGAACGGGTACCGATCTGGATCAAGGCGCTGGCGACCAGGGGCTTATGTTTGGCTATGCCTGCGATGAAACGGACGTGCTGATGCCCATGCCCATTTATTTCGCCCATCGCCTGACCGAACGGCAGGCCATGGTCCGTAAAGATGGTCGCCTGCCCTGGTTGCGCCCCGATGCCAAGAGCCAGGTCACGGTTCGCTACGAAGATGGCAAACCAGTTGCCATTGATGCGGTGGTGCTGTCTACCCAGCACAGCGAAGGGATAAGATACGAGGACCTGGTGGAAGCGGTTCGGGAGGAGATTATCAAGCCGGTACTGCCCGCGGCGATGTTGCACAAAGGCACCAAATACTACATCAATCCTACGGGCCGTTTTGTGATCGGTGGACCTGTGGGAGATTGTGGACTTACTGGCCGAAAGATCATTGTCGATACCTATGGTGGCCAGGGGAGTCATGGTGGTGGTGCCTTTTCGGGTAAGGATCCTTCCAAGGTGGACCGTTCGTCCTCCTATGCAGGGCGCTACGTGGCCAAGAATATCGTGGCGGCGGGACTGGCCAGGCGTTGTGAGGTCCAGGTGGCCTATGCCATCGGCATTAGCCAACCCGTAAGCTTGATGATCGATACCTTCGGCACGGGCGTGATCGATGACGATCGGATTGCCGCCCTGGTACGGGAGCACTTCGATCTCCGTCCCAAGGGGATTATCCAGATGTTGGATCTCCTTCGGCCCATCTATCGCAAGACCGCCACCTATGGTCATTTTGGGCGGGAAGAGCCGGAATTCACCTGGGAACGTACCGATCGCGCAGCTGTGCTGCGGGAGGCCGCTGGATTACGCTGATTTTTCTCTGGGCTTCGAGGAGCGCTGCAGCCGATACCTGCCGGATCGGTCAGGCTCGGAGTCCAAATCCCAAGGTCAACTGCGCTCTTTTTGCTGAGGAGACCAAGTCATGAATGCTATGGTACAGGAAAAAGGGGACTTCAAGGTCGCGGATCTCTCCCTGGCCGGTTGGGGACGCCAGGAGATTTCTATTGCCGAAACGGAAATGCCGGCCCTGATGCGGATTCGGGAAAAATATCGGGCCGAGCAGCCCCTCAAAGGGGCACGCATTGCCGGTTGTATCCATATGACCATCCAGACGGCCGTGCTCATTGAAACCTTGATTGCCTTGGGGGCAGAGGTGCGATGGTCTTCCTGTAACATTTTTTCTACCCAGGATCAGGCAGCGGCAGCCATGGCTGCAGCAGGTATTCCGGTTTTTGCTTGGAAGGGAGAAAGTGAGGAAGAATACTGGTGGTGTGTGGAGCAGACCATCCAGGGTCCAGGAGGGTGGCGACCCAATATGGTGTTGGACGATGGGGGCGATCTGACCGGCTTGCTCCACGAAAAATATCCAGAGCTCCTGGAGGGAATCCATGGTATTTCCGAAGAGACCACTACCGGGGTTCATCGTCTTTGGGAGATGCTCCGGGAAGGGAAGCTGCGGGTACCGGCCATCAATGTCAATGATGCCGTGACCAAAAGCAAAAACGACAACAAATATGGTTGTCGACATTCTCTCAACGATGCCATCAAGCGGGCAACCGATCATTTGCTTTCGGGAAAGCGTGCCCTGGTGCTGGGCTATGGCGATGTGGGCAAGGGTTCGGCGGCCTCCTTGCGCCAGGAGGGAATGATCGTGCGGGTGACGGAAGTAGATCCCATTTGTGCCATGCAAGCTTGCATGGATGGCTTTGAGGTAGTCTCACCATTTTATGGCGGTATCGACGATGGCAGTGACAGCTGTATCCATCGGGAGCTCCTCGGGCAGACGGACCTGCTGGTGACAGCTACGGGCAACTATAATGTTTGCAATGCCCGGATGCTGGCAGCGCTGAAGAAGGGTGCGGTGGTCTGCAATATCGGCCACTTCGACAATGAAATCGATACGGCATATATGCGCAAAACATGGGCCTGGGAAGAGGTGAAACCCCAGGTACACAAGGTCTATCGGGACACCCCCGCAGGTAGCAAGGTGGGTCCCCAAAGCCAGGACTATCTGATTCTGCTATCCGAGGGCCGACTGGTGAATCTGGGCAATGCCACGGGGCACCCGAGTCGCATCATGGATGGCTCCTTCGCCAATCAGGTCCTGGCACAGATTCATCTCTACCGGGCAGGCTTTGCGGCGCTGCCCAAGGCAGAAAAAGCCCGGCAGATTCGCGTGGAGGTACTGCCAAAGAAGTTGGACGAAGAAGTGGCTCGGTATATGGTGGAAGGCTTTGCTGGTGTCCTCACCCGGCTGACTCCCGAACAGGCCGACTATTTGGGAGTTCCGGTGGATGGGCCTTTCAAAAATGACGCTTACCGTTACTGATGAGTCAATCTCGACCGGAACTATCGGTGGAGTTTTTTCCACCCAAGAACGCTCAGGGAGAGGAGCGTCTGGCAGAATGTCTGCAAGCGTTCCGATCCCTGGGGCTGGCTTATGCTTCGGTGACCTATGG
This sequence comes from Candidatus Igneacidithiobacillus taupoensis, assembly GCA_021375695.1. Taxonomy (GTDB): domain Bacteria; phylum Pseudomonadota; class Gammaproteobacteria; order Acidithiobacillales; family Acidithiobacillaceae; genus Igneacidithiobacillus; species Igneacidithiobacillus taupoensis. The sequence goes on from JAEPKX010000017.1 coordinate 30,841, forward strand.
AGCTGGAGGTTCTACCCAAACGCGAACCCTGGCAACGGTGGCGCTTCTCCAAAAAAGGGGTGATTTTCCTGCTGTCCCCCATTTGACTTGCATAGGTTCGACCCCGGAAGGAATCCGTGAGCTGCTGCGGCAGTATCGGGAATTGGGGATTCAGAAGATTGTCGCTCTTCGCGGGGACTTGCCCGCAGGCATGGATAATCCTGGCGCCTTTCGTCATGCCGCGGATTTGGTGGCTTTTATTCGCGACTTTGGCGGCTTTGAGGTCCTGGCGTCGGCGTACCCAGAAGTGCATCCGCAAGCAGAAAATGCCGTGCAAGATCTCCATTACCTGGCTGTCAAGGTCCAGGCAGGGGTTTCGGGACTCATTACCCAATATTGTTACAACCCCGATGCCATTCTCCAGTTGCGGGACGCATTGGCTCGCCTGGGGGTTACGGTGCCCCTCACGGTGGGGGTCATGCCCATCAGCAATTATGAGCAGATTGCCCGGTTTTCTGCGCAATGTGGCGCCGAGATCCCCCGATACCTGCGCCTTGGTATGGAAGCCCTTGCCCAGGATCCCGCTGGGCAACGGGAATTGGCGGCGGATCTGGTGGCCAGGCAATGTGCCCTGCTGCTGCGTGAAGGGCTGCCGGGCTTGCATTTTTACACCCTCAATCAGGCGGAAGCCACGCTGGCCATTACGCAACGGCTAGGGATTTGAGGCAATTGTAGCGGCTGATATACACTCAGCTGAAAATGGCAGGGAAGTTACCCTGTCGTAACCAGATTTTTTTCGCAAAGGAGTTGTATGCATGTCCAATAAGCATCCCGTCATTGCGGTGACAGGTTCATCGGGTGCCGGTACGACCACCGTCAAACACGCCTTCCATGATATTTTCCGCCGGCTAGGGGTCAATCCGGTTATTATTGAAGGTGACAGCTTTCATCGTTATAACCGGGTGGAAATGCGGGAAGCCATTGCCAGGGCCGCAGCCGAGGGTAAAACCATCAGTCATTTTGGCCCGGAAGGAAATGACTTTGGCGCCTTGGAAACCTTGTTTCGTACCTATGGCGAAACGGGCACGGGACAGATGCGTTACTATGTCCATGATGACGCCGAGGCGGAGCTGCGCGGGAGCGCCCCGGGTACCTTTACTCCATGGCAAAGCATCCCACCTGGAACGGATTTGCTTTTTTATGAAGGTCTGCACGGTGGCGTCAAAACCCCGGAGCATGATGTGGCGAACTATGTGGACCTGCTGGTGGGGGTGGTCCCTGTTGTCAACCTGGAATGGATCCAGAAGATCCATCGGGACAACGCTCAGCGCGGCTATTCCGCCGAGGCCATCGTCGACACCATTCTGCGGCGTATGCCCGATTACATTAACTATATCACCCCCCAGTTCAGCCGGACCCACATCAATTTTCAACGGGTACCTTTGGTAGATACTTCCAATCCATTCATCGCCCGAGATATCCCTACCCCGGACGAAAGCATGGTGGTAATCCGCTTTAGAGATCACAAGGAAGAGAACTTCCCCTATCTTTTGCAAATGATTCCTGGCAGCTTCATGTCCCGGAAAAATACCATGGTTATCCCTGGCAGCAAGATGGGTTATGCCATGGAATTGATCCTTGGTCCGCGGATCGAACGGTTGCTGGAACAGCGCCAGCACTTATGAGATTGGGTTTGCTTGATCATCACCACACGGGGCGAAGAGGCAAAAAAGTGTGGTTATTCTTCTATTGAGGCTTTCTCGCCCTAAGTGCGATTCCGGCAGATATTATGGTCAAATTCTCCCGACCTTCGATTTTCTCTTTGCCCAGTTTCTATGCTGATGAAACAAGGGAATGTCCAGAGTTTCTGGCATCTGGTCACCTACCCGGCTTAAAATTATGGTATGCAACCCATAGAATTTGACCAGGTCATTCCGCGAAAAAACACCGATAGCTTGAAATGGGAGGGCAGCCGGCAGAAATTCGGCACAGAGGTTTTTCCCATGTGGGTGGCCGATATGGATTTTGCTGTGGCCGAGCCCATTGCCCAGGCCTTGGCAATGCGGCTGCAGCATCCAGTATTTGGTTATCCAGATCAGGACCAGCAAGTGCAGCAGGCAGCGCAGCATTGGTGGCAAACTACCTACGGGTGGAAGACCGATGCCGAAGAGATTTTGCTGGTACAAGGGGTTGTTCCTGCTTTGTTTGCGGCAGTACGAGCCTTTTCGAAGGTAGGGGATGGAATCATTCTCCTGCCCCCCATCTACCCTCCTTTTTTTCATGCCATTGCCGATCAGGATCGGCGGATGCTATCGGTACCCTTACGGCAGGATAACCAGGGACGCTATCACCTGGATTTTTCCTTGTTGGCGCAATCGTTACCCAAGGCCCGCATGCTCCTGTTTTGTTCCCCCCATAATCCCGTTGGCCGTGTATGGGAGGAAGCCGAGCTCCAGGAGCTAGGAAAATTGTGTCAGCGACATGGCGTCATGGTGGTGAGTGACGAGATTCATGCTGACTTGACCTGGGCTCCTGCAGTGCATACCCCCATGGGCAAAATCATTCCTGAGTCGCTGGTGCTGGCCGCAGTCAGCAAAAGTTTTAATGTAGCTGGTTTGGGTGGTGCCGTTGCTTGGCTTGCCGGGGGGGTGCCAAGAGACCGATACCTGGCGGAGTTGCGGCGTACGGGTATTCTGGGAACCAATACCATGGCCAAGACTGCCATGGTTGCGGCATGGCGGGAAGGTGGACCATGGCTTGGCGCCCTGTGCAAGTATCTGGCAGAGAATGGACAGGTAATCCAGGGTTTTCTTCGCCAGGAACTGCCTTTGGTTCAATTTCTCTTGCCCGAGTTTGGTTATCTGGCCTGGCTGGATTTGCGGGCATTGGGCTGGTCCGATGAAACTCTGCAAAAGCGTTTGATTGCTGCAGGGCTGGGACTCAATTGGGGACCGAGCTTTGGCAGTGAAGGTTCGGGTTTCGTGCGCCTGAATTTCGGCACGCCAAGAACCCTGCTGCACCGAGGTCTGGCATTGTTGGGGAAGGGATTGGGGAATCAAGCGGATTCCTGAAGGGTGGTGACCCGGATGCGAATCGAACGCATGACCTACCGTTTGGGCGGCAGTCATGGAAGATGCAGATTTGTCAGTATCCACTCATCGGAATAACCTGCTACGGGCCCTGCTGCTGCAAGTGTTTTATAGCATCCGCTCCGAGCGGCAGCTGATGGAACAACTGGACTACAACCTGTTGTTCCGCTGGTTCGTGGGCCTGGGGATGGATGCCCCCGTCTGGGTGCCCACGGTCTTCACCAAGAACCGGGACCGGTTGCTGGATCATGGCATCATCCACCAGTTCTTCCACTCGGTGGTCCAGCAGGCGCGGGAACAAGGGCTGCTGTCCGAAGAGCACTTCTCGGTGGATGGGACACTCCTGGAAGCCTGGGCCTCGCAAAAGTCCTTCCAGCCCAAAGATCCTGAGGACCGCAATGGTGACGGCTC
>JAEPKX010000018.1 GCA_021375695.1 Candidatus Igneacidithiobacillus taupoensis
GAAATGCTGTTTGGGGGTAGGGACCAGAGTGGCGTCGATGATTTGCCCCGCTCGGGCTTCGAGTCCGTGGGCCTGAATCTGTCGATCCAATGCCACAAAGAGCGCTTGTACTCCCTCGACGCCCAGGCGGTTCTCAAAATTCCAAATGGTGGTGCGATCAGGAATGTTCCGGGAATGTTCCAGACCACAAAAACGTCGGAAGCTACGCCGATCCAGCAGTTGATACTCGGTCTGCTCGTCGGAAAGACCATGCAGACGCTTGAGCACCAATATCCGTATCATAACCTCGGTGGGATAGGGAGGACGACCACCTTTTGACTGCTCTGGGCGCTGGGCAATTCTCTCCACCGCTTCGGCCAAGGCGGAGAAGTCGACAACTGCCTCGATCTTCTGGAGGGGATCGCCTATGGCTTCTACCTTCTGGCAGTAGCCCTCATCAGCCAAGAGATCGTTCTTCATCGCCGTTCTGTGCGCAATCATTCCACCATCCCCACTGCCATCTAGCTACGCTCTATTCTAACAAAACACAAGTACCAATGGGGTTTTTCGAGGTGCCCAGTAGTATTACATTCATTCAAATGGCGCCGTCGATCGCGATGAAAGTCAATGATCATTTGGCCGTTGGTGCTTCCTTGAATATTGCTGCGGAGCAAGGATCTTTCCAACAGACCTTTACACAATTTGTCAACATCAGTCCAAACCCTCAACAGCCCTATGTTGTACCTATTAGCGGTGGCCTCAATCTTTCCACTCCTTCCTGGGCTTATGGTGTTGGTCTTACCTTGGGTGCCCTATACAAGGTAAATGACATGGTTACCTTGGGTGCTACCTACAAGAGTCCAATGATCTTTACGCCACTGACCTTTCAAGGTGGTGCACAGGTTGTTCCTATGCCAAATGGGGCACAAATCAAAGGAAATCCAGGTCAGTATAGTGGGCACCTGAATTATCCCCAGCAGGTTGCCCTGGGCCTTGCCATTCGTCCTATCCCCCAATGGTTGGTGAGTGTGGAAGGGCAGTGGATCAACTGGCATAACACCCTCAATACCTTTAATATCTATGGTCCTTGGCAAGACGGAACCAGCGTCGTGCCGTTGGCTTTGAATTGGCGAAACCAATGGGTGGCCAATATCGGTACCCAATACGATGTCAACAACTGGCTCCAGGTCCGTGCCGGTTACACCTGGGGATCCAATCCGGTCCCCAACAACAGCAATGCCATTGCTGCCAACACGATCTTCCCGGCCATTGTGCAAAATGCCATTACCTTTGGTGCCACCCAAAAGTTGGGTATGGGTTGGAAGCTGACGGAAGCCTACATGCACGAATTCAGCAACACCATGACCGGTGCTCCAGGGTCTGCACCATTCCCCTCATATCCGCCACAGGCTGCCTCTTCTACCCTGGCCGAAAACTCCTACGGCATTCAGATCGGTTACGACTTCTAAGACAACGCCCCTCCTCAAGGTGCGGGGGAGACGAAAGTCTCCCCTTTTTTGTATCTATGGCTTGCATCTCAAGGCCCAAGGCCAGAAACTAGGAGGAGTTTCTGCAAGAGGTTTCCATGAAGACCATTCCCATAGCCGATGTCAGCAGCATCAAGAATGAACTCAACAAATACAAAAAAGGCAAAAAGCTCGAGATCCCCCGCTTCAATCAATTGGCGCGATTGGCCTATTTGGGGCGATTGGTGATGACCCCCCTGGATCCCGAAGACCCTTCCTGTCAATCTTTTTTGGTGCATGTCCAGGAACTTGAGGGTTTGGCAGCCCACTTCATTGATCTGGATGAAGATCTACAAAATGCCATTTTGATTTTGGATGGGGAGCAGTCCCAGGCCATGATCCGGATTATGCAACAGGGGGTGGAGGATCGGGCCCGATGGCATGAAAGCCTCAATGAACGGGATTTTTATTTCGATTCCTTTTACCGGCCCAAGGAGAAAGCGGAGTAGGTTCCTTGACGAGAAGCCCTGTGCTTCGGGTCATCCAGCTAAAGAAGGTCGCCGCCCTGGAATTGCATAGCGCTTATGTGGCCTTGGCCGAGCTACGGGCTCCCGAGGATCCGCCTATTTTGCTGGTGGCGCAGGCAGAAGCCCATTTGAGTTTGGGGGCATCCCAGTGGGCGTCTGCGGAATTGGATCGGCATCGCTGTCAATCTTTGGGAGTGACCGTTGTCCAGCGTTCCTTGGGGGGAGGGCTGGTCTGGCTGGAGCCTGCTCACCTCAATTATTTCTTTCTGCAAAGCCCCCAGGGTAACTGTCGCTGTCCCAAGGACCTGCTGCGTGTCCTGTCTCCGGGCATAATTGCTACCCACGCTGCCTTTGGGTTTCCTGTATCTCTTCGGGACCACCAGGAGTTTAGCTACCAAGGTCGGCGAATAGGGAGTACGGGGGCTGCCACTTTGGGGCATAGCCTGGTGTTGGCAGGGAGTTTTCTGCTGGAGGGAGACTGGGATACCTTTTGTCAGGCGGTGGCGGCCCCCTCCGATGGATTCCGTGCACAATTGGCCTTGGGGCTGGAAGAGAGCCTGTGTACCTGGCAGGAAGTCATGGCGCGCCCGGTTAGCGCCGAGGCGGTCTTTGCCGTGTGGCAGGAGGAGCTCAAACGGACAGGCTGGGTGCTGCTGGAGGACGGACTTTCCGTGCAGGAGCAGGAACGTATGGATGCCATGGATTGGGAACCCCTGGACTGGGAAAGTTCGGGGCGTCGCCGGGTGGCCCATGGGATCAAGTTGCGCAGCCGGGCTTTTTTGACGGAGCGACATTGGGACGATGGGTGGTTGCGGATTTGGACCGAAGACCATCGCCTGCGGGCTTTGTGGGGATCGGCTATCCCGGCAGAATTGACGTTGGCAAGTGCTGGTTTGGCGAGGGATGGGACCCTGTTGCAAGATTTGATGCAGGGGTATTTGGGCAAGGGGGCCCAACTCTGGTGGGAGCGGATGCAGGCCCTCGCCGTTTGGTCCGATGTGCCCATAGGCTAAGGAGAGGGGAAGGATGCCAAGTATTGCAGACCGCTTGCAGAAGCGATTGATCTGGATGGGTGGGGATGCCGAGACCCTTGCTGGGGCCAGGACACTGCTGCCCAAGGAATGGTCATTGACCGAGGCGGCATCTCTGGAGGAATTTTCTGACTGGCAGGAGATCCTGTTGCATCGTTTTCTGGTCCTCAATTTAGAGGAGGGGGTGGTGGAGGAGCCTGTGGAGGTAGTACTGCAGATCCGTCAGGAATTTCAACTGAATATTCCGATTTTTTGTTATGGCGGTAGTCGGGAGACAAGGATGGAGGCCCGCTCGGCACGGGCTGACCGCTTTTTTGAGCGGGATGAGATCCTGGAGAAATTACCGGATTTTTTGCGGCAGTTTTCCTGGTAAGAGAAGGGCGGACCGTTTTGAAAGGGCGATCCGCCAGTGCTTTCAGCCGACCTTGGCGTGCGCTTCGGTATCCAGCCGCAAGTCGTAGCTCTCGCTTTTGCCTTCGCTGCTGACGGTCAGGGTGGCGATGCGCACACCTGCATCCTTGAAGGTCAGTTCATAGGAGAACATGCCCGGCAGTTCTACATTGGTCTCTTTGAGGGTTTTGCCTTCGCAGGTCAGGGTGACCTTGGCGCTTCCTGTACCATTTAGCATGGCCTGGATACGGAATGGGTGTCCAACCACGCGGCGATAGACCTGGGGGTCGCGGTTGGGGTTGTACTGCAGGTTGTTCAGTTTGACCATCTTGACAATGTTTGCGCTCATGTAAGCCCCTTTGATCAGTCCATAAAATCCGTTGAGGATATCTTTGGGTAAAACGCAGTTATCCTAGACGAATCCGAGGGAAAAGGGTAGCTTTGTAAACAATGAATGGAGTACTCATGAAAGAGAAAGCAGCGGCTTTGGCTGGTCTGGATGCAATTCATGCCAAGATCGAGGCCTTGGGGCAGGATAAGGAGCCTTTTGCCGAGAAGCTGGTAGTGGGTATTTCCCTGGCGTCCCAAATACTTCGCACTCTGCTGGAGGTGGAGGGCAAGCCCTACGATGCAAACGCCGATTTGCTGAGGTTATGGAAAACCTTGACCAAGGGCGCCCCTCATTGGAATACCATCCGGGACAATTGCCGCGAACTGATTTATTACCAGAATTGTCTGGCGATGGATCGGGTAGATGCCTTACCGCCAGCCCCGGAAAAAATGATGATCCATATCCTTCGTCATCTCTATCTATATGCCCGCAGTCATATTGAACAATTGCAACAGGAGTTGTCATGACCCAAGTAGCCTCTGGCCAAGAACCCCTTCGTTACCTGACCGAAGAGCCCTTCTATCAGCCCGTGGGCAATGAGCTTGGGGTATTCATGGCAGCCTGGGGGAAGCGGTTGCCGGTAATGCTCAAAGGGCCGACGGGGTGTGGCAAGACCCGGTTTCTGGAACATATGGCCTGGCGCCTGAAGCGTCCCTTGATCACCGTGGCCTGTCATGAGGATCTTACCAGCTCGGACCTGGTTGGCCGCTTTCTGATCGAGGGGGAGGAGACTGTCTGGCAGGATGGTCCCCTGACCCGGGCGGTGCGTGAGGGGGCCATCTGCTATCTGGACGAAATCGTGGAAGCGCGTACCGACACTACGGTGGTGATTCATCCGCTTACTGATCACCGTCGCCATTTGCCCATCGACAAACTGGGCATGGAGATTGGCGCCCATCCGGACTTTTTGCTGGTGATCTCCTATAACCCAGGCTACCAGACGGTTCTGAAAGATCTGAAGCCTTCCACCAAGCAGCGTTTTGTGGGGATGAATTTTCAGTACCCGCCGAGTGCGCTGGAAAAGCAAATCGTAATGCGGGAGGCTGGCCTGGATGCCGAGCGGGCAGAGAAGCTGGTACAAGCCGCTGCTAAGGCCCGCAACTTGAAGGATCAAGGACTGCAGGAAGTCACTTCCACCCGCGCCTTGGTCTATGCCGGAACCCTCATGGCGGCAGGGTTGGAGCCCATGGAGGCGGTGGCGGCAGCCATTATCCATCCCCAGACCGACGATCCCGAATTGGCAGCCGCCCTTACGGAGATTTTCCAGACTTTCTTTGGCTGAGGTGCATGTGTCGGCGGCGACGGAGGAGATTCTCGAGCATCTGGATGCGGTGAGTTTTGTGGCGGGTCGGGATGCCCGTGCTGCCTTGCCGGCCGTGCTCCCTTTGGGGGAGACGGCAGCTCTGCGTTTTCTGGAAACCGGCAGGGATCTCTTTTTTTATGATCGAGAGGCGGGAAAAGCTCTTTTCCACGCCACAGCGGACTTGGTCCAGGCGTTTGGGGGACTGGATCCTTGGCTTGCGCAGGCGCGGATTTTTTTGACCCAACGGGGAACCTTTCGGGCTGCTGTAGGATTTTTTGAACAGGCGGCGACAGTCTGCAAGCAATACGGTCTGGACGGGGAAAAAATCTGGTTCGAGGAAGGTGCGGCGTGGATTCCCCTCCATGTGGACAGCGCCGCGGCCTATTTTCGGATGCCTGTGGCTCGCCTTTTTGGGGGGCTGCCTGCCAAAGACTTGCAGGTCCTCCTTGCCCCTGCCCGGGAGTTTGCCAAGGATCGCCTCGGGTTGGCCAGCTATCTGGAAGGAGCGGTCAAGGTTCGGGCTTTGTGTGGACTTGCTGGGGTAAGCCATTGGGCGGCAAGAGGTCGGGATGTCCTGGCTGCTGGAAGGGTTCGTGGGGAAGCCTGGTTTCGCTTGGAGAGCGATGAGTCCCGCGCATTTTTGCTGGAGGTTTTGCCTGGATTTCGATTGGGACCCCACAAGCGGCTTTTTGCCCTGCTGCTTCAGGCCTGGACGGGTTTATATCTGCCCATGGAGGAAGGCGATTGGAGTGCCGAGGGAGGGCGCAGTTTTCTGGAAACCGATGGTCGCAGCCTCTTTGTCCCAGCGGTCATGCCCGATCGGGAAGAGGCGATGCTGGCTTTTTATCATTTGGGAGCGCATCTGGCCTTTGGCAGCTACGAGGAGGCGGCTATCCAATCCCTGTTTCGGGAAATTGGTATGGAACATCCGCCTCTGGATGCCGATCAGCGGGTTACCTGGCGTCCTCTCTTTGCTCGCTTTGGCCAGGACCTGCTTCGTTTTCAGCTGATTTTCGATATTCTCGAGGATCTACGGGTCGATCTGGCCATGGAGCGGGAGATGCCTGGCTATCTTCAGCGCATCCTGGCCGCTGCCGAGCGGTGTGGTCCCCCTCCAGGAAGCACCGCAGCGGCCTACTGGCAAGAGGCATTGGTACTGACGCGCCAAGCCCAGTCCCACAACTTGCCCCAGGATCTTGCGGTTCTGGCCTCGCCCACCGCCGGGATCCTGGATGCCTTCCGCTTGGCCATGGCTCGCTACGCGGAAACTTCCCTGCCCCCCCTGCAGTTGGCAGAGCGCGCGGCTGCTTTTTTGCCCGGACACTCCCCCAATGCCGCTCGTCCGGTCTATCCCCGTCGGCAAAAAGGAGCGGAGGGCGCGGAGATGGATGCAGGAGGGAACCTGGGGGCAGCAGGACACCAAGAAAAGCCTCGCGAAGCACCACAGGCCGCCGAGGGTAACGATCCGGACCTGGAAATTCCCCCCGAAGATATCCAGGGCACCGGTGGCCGCGTGGGGGTGGGGATCCCCCTGCCCGCCAAAGTGCACGGCAGTGGGCGCGGTGTCCAGGGTCCGAAAGGGGGTTGGCCTTATCGGGAATGGGATTATCGTCAGGGCAAATACAAAGAAAACTGGGCGCGGGTACACGAACGCAAACTCCGCGAACGGGATGAGGTCCGGGCGGTGGAGATCGCGGCCCAATACCAGGGCACCCTGCAGCGTTTGAAAAAGGCCCTGCAGGCCCAGAAACCGACGCGTATGGCCCCCCTGCGGCGGCAAAAAGAGGGGGAGGAACCCGACCTGGATGCGGCCGTGCAGTTTGTGGTGGAGCGACGGGCCGGTCAAAGCCCCAAGGCCAATATCTATCGGCAACGGCGACCTCTGCAGCGGGATACGGCCGTATTGCTGCTGGCCGATCTCTCTACTTCCATCATGGCCGAGGCCGGGGAAACGGGGATCCGGGTGGTAGATCGTCTCCAGGCGGCCATGCTGCTTTTTGGGGAGGCTTTACTTGAAGTTGGGGATCCGTTTGCCCTCTATGGTTTTGCCAGCAAGTATCACCAGGAAGTCCTGTTGTATCCCATCAAACGTTTTGATGAACCCTTCGATGCCAGGGCCCGAGCCATCCTGGGAGGATTGAGTGGGCGGCTGGCGACCCGGATGGGAGCGGCCATCCGTCATAGTGTCCGGCAACTCCAAAATAGCCCCGCCCAACGGCGCCTGCTTTTGCTTCTGTCAGATGGTCGACCGGCTGACTATGATGATGGTGGCGATCCCCGCTACCTCCAGGAGGATACCCGTATGGCGGTACGTGAGGCCCTGGAGCAGGGGGTGCATTGCTTTTGCATCAGCCTGGACCCGCGGGGCGGTGAGTATTTGCCCTTGGTCTTTGGCAATGGTCATTATCTGGTCCTACCTCACCTGGATCAACTCCCCCAACGCTTACCGGAGATCTACCTGCGGCTGCGAGGCCAGGGATGAACGAGGCAGAACTCCTGCAAGAGCGTATCCCGGCCCAGAGAGAAGCGATCTTTGTTGGCGCTGCCCGCTATCGTCGGGCCAGTTATGGCCGCAATCATCCCTTGGCCATCCCACGGGTATCGCTGACCCTGGATCTCATTAATAGCGTTGGGGCCATGGGGGCCTCGGAATATCGTCTGGGACGACCAGCAAGTCATCGGGAACTGTGGGATTTTCACACCCCAGACTATATTCAGGCCTTCGAGAGGGCTCAATTCCGGGGGCGGGTGACGGACGAGGAGCGGCGACAATTTCAGTTGGGGACCCTGGAAAACCCCTATTTTCCGGGTTTTTTCGATACCGCCAATCTGGCGACGGGTTCCAGCATTCAGGCGGCCGAAGAGGTCTTGCAAGGGCGAGTAGCCTTTAGTCCGGCGGGGGGGATGCACCATGCTGCCCCCCACCAGGCGCGGGGATTTTGCTATCTCAATGATCCCGTGTTGGCGATCCAGCGACTCCGTCGGGAAGGACTGCGGGTACTCTACTGGGATCTGGATGCCCACCATGGCGATGGGGTCGAGGCGGCCTTTGTGGACGATCCCCAGGTGCTCACCGTGTCCATCCACATGGATACCCGGTATGCCTATCCCTTTCAGGGCGGGGCTCTGGACGATCATCCCGGTGGTGCTTTGAACCTGCCCTTACCGCCAGAGATCAATGACAGCGAATATGCATTGGTCTTTGCTGAACTCTGGCCGCGGGTGCTTACAGCCTTTGTGCCGGAAGTGGTGGTATTGCAGGCGGGAACGGACATCTTGGCTGCGGACCCACTGAGCAAGTTTCGGGTGAGTAATGTCCTCTTTTGGCAGATGGTCGAGACAATCCTGGGCGATAGCCCCAGACTCCTGGTCTTGGGGGGCGGTGGCTATCATCCCATTGCGCTGGCCCGCTGTTGGGCCGGTCTCTGGGCTCGCTTGAGCGGCCGGGAACTACCTTTGGCAATTCCCATTGCTGGACAAGAACTGCTGCGCTCCGTGGACTGGGAGCTGGATGACGAAGACGCTCCCCACTACCATCGACAATTCGAACGACTGGATGACGTGCCAAATCCTGGACCCATTCGATCAGAGATTCCAGAGTCTTTGCACCGACTGTGGAAACGGCATCCCCTCTTTGCTGCTAGGAGTATCAACCAATGACTGCCACTGCGCTCATTACCGGTGCCGCCAATAGTCTGGCTACCAAGAGTTATGCGGACCGTTTTGCGCAAGACTTGCCCGAGGGGCATTACAGCGATTTTCTCAACACCCGGATCAAGCTCTCTTCTTTGGGGGTAGGCACCTTTCCCGGAGGCGTGGATGAGGTGACAGACCTGGCTGTGGCGGCCATTGTGGCCCAAGCCTTGCAATCTGGCATCAATGTCATCGATACCGGGGCCAATTATCGCTATGGCCGTGCGGGTCGGTCGGTCGGCGCGGGCATTGCCAAGGCCCTGGCAGCGGGGATCAAACGGGAAGAGTTTTTTGTACTGGGCAAAGGCGGCTTTCTGACCTTTCCCCAGGGAAAGCCCGATGATCTGGAGGATTTTTTTGCGAGAGAAGTTGAGGCCAGGGATCTGGGCAAAAAAGAGGATCTTGTCCACGGCATTCATTGCTTGAGTCCTGAATATCTATTGTGGCAGCTGGACGAGTTGCGTGCCCAGATGGGTTTGGCCACCATCGATGCCTTTTTGGTGGATCAGCCTGAGGTCCATATTCCCGTCATTGGCAAGGAGGCCATGCATCGGAAGTTGCTGGCAGTTTTTGCTGCGTTGGAGGAAGCGGTCGCCTTGGGAAAACTGCGTTATTATGGAATCTCTACCTTCCATGCCTGTCGGGTGGAAACCGATCATCCGTTGTTTCAGTCCCTGACTAGCTTGATTGGTTTGGCGGAAAAGGCAGCCGGGGAGGGCAAGCGTCACCACCTGCGGATTGTGGAGTTGCCCTTCAATGCCCTGATGCCGGAGGCTTATACCCGCTTTAGTCAAGTGACCGGGCAGGGCAATATTGCCTCGACCATTCAGGCGGCATTTCAGCTCAAGCTCACCATCCTGGCGAGCCACCCTCTGGGAAAAGGTCTGCTGGCTCGGGAAGAAGTCCCTGCATTGCAACAGGCGATGCCAAAACTTGCCAATGCTGCCCAGCGAGCCATCCAATTCGTGCGTTCGACCCCAGGCGTTGCGGTAACCTTGGTCGGGATGAGTAGCCCCGTGCACCTGGCGGATTTTCTGGCCGTAGCAAAAGAACCTCCCTTGCCCCGAGAGCAATATCTGGCGATGTTCGAAAGAGAGAAAGAGTGAAGAAAATTATTCTTCTGCCTTGCTCTTTTTCTTGTGGATCTCGGTGAGCAAGCGTTCTTGTTCGGCGAAAGAAAGTCGCCTTTGCCCAGGCCCAAAGCCCCTTGGGGGGAGCTTATTGACGGGCTGATGACCGGCCCTTTCGGATTCCTTCATCTTGCGATAGTTCTGCAACTCTTCTTCCCATTGCTCTTCGGCATTCAGATTCTCCGGGCGTCCCCGGAATCCCTTGGGTGCTGGCGGACTTTGTCTGGCAAACCACTGGGCCATGCGTTGTTGCCGATTGTAGTGGCTGAGCCAATCTTCCAGATGCTGCAGGTCCCACAGGGCGGCTAGCAAGAGCAAGAGCCCAAGACCCAAAGGAGCATACCAAGGTAGGGTGAGAGCCAGAATCAGCACGAGCAAGCTGGCCAAGGGATAGGCCCAAGCCAGGGGTTGCTGCAAATAGAAACGGTGGGCACCCACAACGAATGCCAGCCAGCTGAGATAAGCGGTACGACGGTTTTTTTGGACTTTCTGGAGGCGAATCTGGAGGTTCTGCAAGCCCTCACCATGCAGATCTAGCTTTTCCCAGGCCTTGGGCATAGTCCTACTCCGCAATAATGTATTGAAGCGCTCAGATATTACCCCTAAACTCAAAGAAAGTCGCGAGCGGCGGGAAAAACGATGGCAGATAGAAGATTGCAGGTCTTTCATACGGTGGCTCGTATGCTGAGTTTCACCAAGGCGGCAGAGACCTTGCATATGACCCAGCCGGCGGTCACCTTCCAGGTCAAACAACTGGAAGAACAATTCAATACCCGGCTCTTTGATCGAACCCACAACCGGATCAGTCTCACCGAAGCGGGTATGGTCGTATACGAATATTCCGAACGGATTCTGTCGTTATATACGGAACTGTCCAACCGAGTGGGCGAAATGACAGGCGATCTTCGCGGTCATTTGCTGATTGGGGCCAGTACCACCATTGCCGAATATATGTTGCCCCGGGTCCTGGGTGACTTCAAAATGAAATATCCCGATGTCCAGGTGCGGCTTCATGTGGGCAATACCGACAAAATCGTCCATATGATCGAAGATAACAGTATCGACCTGGGACTTGTGGAAGGAGCGGTCAGCAACAAGAGTCTCGCAACCCTCAAATGTTGCATGGACAACATGGTCGTCATTGCTCCCTATGATCACCCACTGTCGGAACACGAGACGGTAGCGGCCCGGGAGCTCCTCGATTACCCCTTTGTTTCTCGTGAGGAAGGCTCCGGAACCCGCGAGGTAACCATGGAATACCTGCAGCAAGAGGGAATCGATCCCCAGGATCTCCACATCACCATGGAGCTGGGCAGCCCTGAGGCGGTAAAGGGTGCGGTCGAGGGCGGCCTGGGGATCGCCGTGGTTTCCGAGGCTACGGTTTTGAAGGAGTTGGCATTGGGGTCCATCATTGCCCGTCCGCTCGCCCCTCCCTTGGCCCGACCCTATTTTTTCGTGTATCAAAAGCAAAAATTTCGCAGTCTGGTCATGGATGAATTCCTGGAATTTTCCAAGGAGCGTTGTAGCCGGGATTTCCTGTCTCTGCCCAAATTGCGAAGCGGGGGTCGGTTGTGAAGCATTTTGCCGTTGTGCAGCATAGTTACTCGGAGTTCCTCGGGGTTATCGAGAGCCAGTTGGAAAAACGGGATATTGGCTTTAGCTATTTCCGCGTCTTTCTTACTCAGGAGCTGCCCAGTAGCGCCCTAACTTTTGACGCCCTGTTTCTGCTCGGCGGTCCCATGTCCCCCCTGGAGACCGAAAAATTTCCCTGGTTGCAAAAAGAACTGCAGACCATTGGGGCCTTTCGGAAGGCGCAACGTCCGGTGGTAGGATTTGGTCTGGGGGCCTTGTTGTTAGCTCAATATGAGGGAGCAGAGCTTACATTGGAGCCCTACCACAATGCCTATTTTACCACGGCCCATGCCACCGAAGCAGGGAAGAACGACCCGTTGGCGCAGGCCGTTGATGGCCGCCGGGTCATGGTCTGGTCGCCCGGTACGGCGCTGCTTCCTGATCATCTCCCCCCCCTGGTCATTGACGATGATGGCCGGTGGATCGCTTTTCGCCCCGAAGATGGAGCCATGGCAATGCTCTTTCGTCCGGAGATGAAGCCAGGGCTCATCGAGGATATTCTCATGGAAGAGGATCGGGAGGTGCCCGAGAATATTACCGAACTCCTTGCCCAAGCGCGGGAGCTTTGGCCACAGATGCAAGAGACCACGGATCGGGTCCTGGTGGCATTGGTGCGGGAACTTTCGCTCATGAGCGAACGGCGCAAACCCAGAGTCTTTTCTCTCAACGTTGCCAGAGACCATGAATAGTTACGAACGAAAACTCCTGCGCCTGTCCCGGCGACTCGATGCAGGGCAACGGGAACAATTGCTGACTTTTGCGGAATTTCTTCATAGTCGAAGTAAAAGCCCCCAAGCTGCGACAGAGCCTTTGCAGGAACCCAAAAAACTCCTGGCAGCCGAGTCGGAGACGGTGGTTGGTGCCATCAAACGATTACGCGAATCCTATTCCATGCTGGATACCCGGTTGATGCTCCAGGATACGGCTGCCATCATGTCGAAGCATGCGGTGGGTGGATTGTCTGCACCCGAGGCCATTGCCGAGTTGGAGGCCCTGTTCCAGGACTGCTACGAGCGCTACCGCAGCGAGTTCTCCCAATCTCCATGATGCATGTTTTGCAGATCCTCCTGCACTTTGATCAGTGGCTGCAGGTTTTTCTGGGCGAGTATGGCAGCTGGGTCTATTTGGGATTATTTTTGATCATCCTTGCGGAAACCGGGTTGGTACTAATGCCTTTTCTTCCGGGGGACTCCATGCTTTTTGTCTGCGGGGCTCTGGCCGGTGCAGGGAGCATGTCCTTTGGCATCTTGCTGCTGACGCTGGTATTGGCTGCCATCATGGGCGATGCGCTCAACTATTCCATTGGTAGACGCTTTGGGCGGAAATTGTTTACGGGTCGCTGGTACTTGCGCCAGAAGGACCTGGATCGCACCGAACTTTTCTATCGGAGGCACGGTGGAAAAGCGGTCATTATTGGGCGATTCTTGCCCATCATTCGTACTCTGGTTCCTTTTGTTGCCGGGATTGCCCAAATGCCGCGCAGTCTTTTTGGTTTCTTCAATGCCATAGGAGCCATTCTTTGGGTTGGCGGCTTGCTTGGCGCAGGTTTTTTCCTGGGGCGAATCCCCTGGGTCAAAGCATACCTGACCCCTGTACTCCTGGTTTTGATCCTGGTTTCCCTGCTCCCGGCCCTTGGCGCTTGGTTGCATAATCGAAGGCAGACCGGTTAGTCCCGTTTTTTGGGTTTGCCATCCAGGCTGCAAAGAGAGCCATAGAGATCGGGACGTCGATCCCGGAATAGTCCCCAATCCAGGCGATGACGAGCAATGGCAGCCAGATCCAGGGTGGCATCAATAAAGCCTTCTTCTTGATCCGCCATGGCGATGATCTCGCCAGTGCCATCACAAATGAAGGAACCGCCATAAAAGGTGATGGTTGCGTCCTTTCCCATTTCCTGGCCAATGCGATTGGCGGCAACGACTGGCAGTATGTTGGCGGCAGCGTGCCCTTGCATGACCCGGGTCCAATGACTACGACTGTTGAGCTCCGGGGCCTTGGGTTCGGAACCGATGGCGGTGGGGAAGAGGAGGATTTCGGCACCTTGCAAAGCGAGGATGCGGGCCGTTTCGGGAAACCATTGATCCCAGCAGATGCCAATGCCCAGGCGCCCAAAGCGGCTTGGGAAGACCTGGAAACCGGTATCGCCCGGACTGAAGTAAAACTTTTCCTGATAGCCGGGACCATCGGGAATGTGTGCCTTGCGATACAACCCCAGTTCACGGCCATCGGCATCAAAAGTAAGCACGCTATTGAAATAACAATTACCTGCCTTTTCGAAAAAGCTTACGGGGATGACAACGCCAAGTTCTGCTGCCAGTTTTTGCATTTTTTGCACTCCTGGATCTTGGTCCTTGGTCCGAGCAAGGGCAAAGTGATCGATGTCCTGGTCCTTGCAAAAGTAGAGAGTGCTGAAGAGTTCGGAGGGCAATATGATTTGTGCACCGGCCTTGGCGGCAGCCCGCACCCAGTGTTCGGCCCGCTGTAGATTTTCGTGGCTGTCAGCGCTCATGGCCATTTGCATGGCCGCCACCCGCACTTGCATGATTTTCTTCTCCTTTCCGTTGTTGCGAGCATACCTGTGGGGGTTGGATCTGGCAAGGAGCCGCGACCTTATTTGGCGATGCTTTGCAAGACCGAATCCAGCGCAAAGGCATCAAAAGTTCCGTGGTGAATCTGCACCCTTCCGCGCCGGTCTTTATAGATTTCCGTGGGAACTATTCTTTCGCCGGAGGCGATGAGCAAGTCCATATGCTGGCGCAGGAGTGTTCGGGTGCGGGCATCGGGAACAATCGCTGGCACGCCCCCAAAGTGTTGCATGTTGAATTCCTTTTCATTGCGTAACAGAGCTGCGAGCGGGTTTTTGGCCTGCAAAATATAAGCGGCTTTGCCTGCACTGCTGACTGGGTCCAGGTAGCCAACCACCAGATAGCGAACCTGTAGCCCGAGCTCAGGAATCAGGGGTTGGAGTTGGTCGATGAGGACATGGCAGTAGGGACAATTGGGATCGAAGATCACATAAAGAATGCGTGCTCCGTTTCCCTGGGCTATCCATTGACTTTTTCCCAACTGTACCCACAGGCTTTGGGCCTTTGTTCCGCTTCGGAC
The DNA here is from genome assembly GCA_021375695.1 of Candidatus Igneacidithiobacillus taupoensis. Lineage (GTDB taxonomy): Bacteria > Pseudomonadota > Gammaproteobacteria > Acidithiobacillales > Acidithiobacillaceae > Igneacidithiobacillus > Igneacidithiobacillus taupoensis. The sequence goes on from JAEPKX010000018.1 coordinate 14,648, forward strand.
AGCGGCAGATGCACTTTGGGCGGTCAGGAACAGGAAACACATCATGGCAAGTCCCAGCAGCAGGAAAGAACGGCGGGCTTGGGCGGCAAAGCGTGGGGCTCCATGGTCTGGCAATAAGCAAGAAATTGGGTACATTTCAGGTTTCTCCTGCGAAGTCTTTGGCAGAATCTGCAAGCAAAACCTGCGCCAGGGTCATGTACGTTCTTTGAAACATGTTGTACTTTTTTTGGGATCAGGGGCTTGCGCTTCTAAGAAATTTCACCTAGATTCCCAAATATGAAATATAGGGCATACATGTTACTTATGGCTAATATACCATTGCACTCTGCCTCGTGGGCAGGATGCGAGCCGTTCTTGCAGTTATAATTTTGGTCTTGGTGGGCCGCCAGCTTCTGTTTGGCGGTCTTTTGTTTGGTAATGTCTCTGCCTAACTTGTCTGAGCATCAGAAATTATGCAGCGACACTTCCAGAGGACTTGGAGGGAATCGTTATGCGCAGTATTCGTCTGCGAAGGCATCTGCTGCTGGCCATTGGTGTCGTACTGGTGGGGGTCGGTAGTGCCCAGGCTCACACCCTGGAGAAGAGTCAGCAACGCAAGCACCCGCAGTCATTGGCCAAAAGCAGGAGTGTGGCCCAGCACCGGGTCGTGAAGGATAAAAAATCAAGCTACCATCGAGCGCCGGTCTCCTATAGGAAGAAGAAGTATGGAGAGTTCCAGTCATCGCACTATCGTCCGCACACGCTTCCTGCTGCCTATGGGAAAGCAGGTTCTCCAGAAGGGTCGGATAGCAAGGTCGGGCCAGACTCCCTAACCCCCGGGGCATTGCAATTGCTCCACCTTTCGCCAGTAGCCTTTGCGGGAATTGGTGCTGCCCCACAACCCAGTCCCTTGGGACGGATTTATACTCCAACACCCATTCCCAGGGATGTTCCTTCGGTGTCTTCTCCAGCTTTCATCAATGCTGCACTGATATTAGCCAAAGTCCCTGCGGAGTCGCCGGCAGCCGTGGCCAGTCTGCATCCGGTTTTGGCGGGCGCTGCCCAGGAGGGTACCGAACCAGTCATCGCCCAGGAAACCAGGGATATTGCCGGGCTTCCTGCTCATAATCTGCGGGTTGCAGTCGAGATGCTGGCCAGTCAAGCCTATCATTGGGCCAGTAGTCCCTTGTTGGCACTGGAACAGAATGGGGATCTTGCCAGTGGTGCAGATAGTCGAAACCAACTGCGCAATGATGTTGCTTTGGCTGCGCAGGAAGCGATCGGTTCCCAAACTGATACGGCAGAGAGCTCCTGGCTATCGCCCAGCGCCTTGGTGGCTTCGGCATTGAAGTTTATTGGTGCACCCTACGTCTGGGGAGGGGTAAGTCCGCGGACGGGCTTTGACTGCAGTGGTTTTGTAAAGTATATCCTCGCCAAATTTGATATTGATGTTCCGCGCACTTCCTATGCCCAGGCAGCAAGTCTGCCGGCCATTTCCCGAAGCGACCTCAAGCCGGGTGATCTGGTGTTTTTCAACACCATGCATCGGGCTTTTTCCCATGTGGGGATCTATATTGGCCATGGAAAATTTGTCAGCGCCCAGACTCCGGCGACCGGGGTGCAAGTGGCCAGCTTGCATGATCCTTATTGGGCTGCCAGATTTGACGGTGCCCGTCGTTTACCCCGTGGAATCAATCTTTCCTGACCCTATCCTCGGGAACCTGTGCGATAGCCGCAATCTCCGTGAGATTGCGGCATTTTTGGATCTCTTGCAGGATGCTCCCTAGAGTTTTCCGTAGGAGTGCAGTCCTCCCAGAAATAAATCTACCCCAATGAAGCAAAAAGTGACCACAATGAGGCTGGTTACCGCCCACCAGGCCATGGGTCGCCCATGCCAGTTTTTCTGGCTACGGGCATGGAGAAATCCAGCATAATTGAGCCAGACGATGAGGGCCCAGGTTTCCTTGGGATCCCAGGACCAGAATCCGCCCCAGGCCCGGGCTGCCCAGACCGCTCCCAAAATCGTGCCGACGGTAAAAAAGAGAAAACCAAAGGCAATGGTCCCCGTAAAACATCGTTCCAGAATCTCCAGACTGGGCAGCCGATCCCGCAACAAACCTCCCCGCTGCAACGCCCGATCCTTCAGGAGGTAGGCTAAAGCTGCCATGGCGGAGATATAAAAATTGGCATAGGCTACAAACATGGAGGGGACATGGATTTTCATCCAAAAGCTTTGCAAGGCTGGGACGAGGGGCTGAATGCGGTCGAGATGATAAGCGGCTCCTACCCATAGCAAAAAGATGTCGGCAATGAGCACCAAAGGCAAGACGAAGGCGCCCAGGCCACGACTATCGCTCTCTTCCTCGTGATAGAGGTAAAACAGGATGGTCATGGCGCAGAACAGGACCATTACGTCATAGATATTGCTGACCGGAATATGTCCCCAGCTGGGATGACCCAAATAGGTTTCCCGCCAACGAATGGCAAGTCCCGCAAAACCCAAGGTAGCAGCTACCCAGGCGAGGCGCTGTCCCCAGCGACCTCCCAGATCACTGCCCAGAAAAAGATAGGAGTAATAGCCAAGAGCACTCAGGGCAATGGCCGCGCTCATCCATGCAAACATGGCGTTGCTGTGGAAAAAGGCGGACAGGAGCAAGCTGTTGTGCGTATTGAAACCCAGACTATAGAGGCCGACACCGATGCCGGCAATGCCCAGTACCGCCAGGGTAAAAAGGCGAAAGTGGGGCCATTGCAGGCCAAACCACAGCAGACCTGCATACCAGAGGGCGAGAACGATGTATTGCCATAGCCAAAAATCCGCCCGAAAAAGCAACCAAATTCCCAAGGCACCCAGACTGACAAAGAGTGCCCAGGCGACCTTTCGTTGCGGTTCGCTGATCAAAGACTTCTGGTATTGTCCAAGGGATTCCTGGATCTGTGCGGACATGGGTATATGCCTCCCGGTTTTGCGGATAAACTCTATAATCAATAAAAGTTTGTAAGCAAGATTGGGTCCGGATTACTCCTGCCCAAGTAGGGCGCTGGATCGATGAAGGGAGCAACGATCAGGGCTATTTGGGACTGCTGCCCAGTGAAAGCTGTACTATCTGGAACAGCTATTGCCTTGGGGCTTTGCTCTGGTCCAGCCGGGCCAGCAGGCGCAAACCGCCGAGCATTCCCTGGATTTTGCCGGCAAGTCCATCCTTCCAGTCAGGACCGAGTTCCCAGATCTTGATGGTAACCGGTCGGGGGAGCTGCGGCTTGTCTGCCGGTGATCCATCCAATAGGATCAGTAGATCAGGCCATGTGGGATCCAGATCTGTATGTTGTGCTTCCAACCAGTCCCCGCCGATTTGCTCGGCCAATTCGGCAGCCCATTGTGCAATTTCAGGATGCTGGGAATGTTGAAAGTGAACCCGGGCACGACGTTTATACATGGTGCACAGCGTACCCACCAGCGGCCGAACTGTCGAGCGATCTGGCTATGAGGGAAACCTTGGACCTTGCCCACTGGCAAGCCCTGTTGGGCTTCGCAAGCCCACTTGCGAGCCTGTTGCCGGCCTTTCGTCCCCGTGCTCAGCAGCAGGAAATGGCCGCGCGTGTGGCACAGCTACTGGCCAATGGCGGCATTGGGTTGATGGAGGCGGGGACGGGGACGGGCAAGAGTTTTGCCTATCTTTTGCCGGCATTGCAGGCTGGACGGCAGGTTTTGGTTTCTACGGGGAGTCGCGCCTTGCAAGACCAGCTGCTGGATAAGGATCTACCGCTCTTGCAAAGGGCCTGGCCGCAAGGGACCCGTGCCGTGCGACTTAAGGGGCGAGGAAATTATCTGTGTCGGTATCGATTGCAGATGAGCCTGCAGATGGGAGTGTCCACTGTTTTGCAGCGGGATCTCTTGCGGGTTGCCCATTGGGCCGCGGCCACCAGCGATGGTGATGTGGCGGAGCTGCGCGGTGTTGCCGAAGAATCCCTAGTCTGGCCCTTGGTGACTTCCACCCGCGAGAATTGCTTGGGCAGCGACTGCCCGGAACACGGTCAGTGTCATGTATTGGAGGCCCGACGACGTGCTCAGGAGGCCGAGCTCGTGGTGATCAATCACCATCTGTTGCTCTCCGATCTGGCCTTGAAGAATGACGGGAAGGGGGATCTGTTGCCTAACTGCCCGTCCTTGCTCATTGATGAGGCACATCAGTTACCCGAGTTGACCGCGCAATTCTTTGGCGAGCATCTGAGCGCACACCGCCTGGCAGAATGGGCGCGGGATAGTCGCATGGCCGCTCTCGAAGAGGCGGGGGACGATGCCTCCGTACCGGTGCATGCCCAGGCTGTGGAACAAGCCGTAGCCCAATGGCAGGAATCCCTGGAGCAACCCAATGCCAGGCAAGAATGGCGACCGCAAAGCGCAGAGCCGGTAGTCCGGCATTTTCACGCCCTGCGGGACAAAGTTATCGGCCTGTCCATGGCATTGCGGCAACAGGCGGAACGAGGAAAGCTCCTGGAACAATGTAGTCGCCGCGGTCAGGAGCTACAAAGCATGATGGATGCCTTTGCGAGTGTCGAACAGGGAGGGGAGGAAGTGCGCTGGGTGGAACGGCGGGGAAGGGGCATGCTCTTGCACGCGACCCCCCTTGACCCTGCCAGGACGCTCCAACAAACGCTGTTTACCCAATATTCCACCGTTCTTTTGACCAGTGCGACGTTGCGGATTGGTGGTGATTTTGTGGGCACCCGCCAGCTCTTTGGCATTGATTCGGCAGTGGAGTTCGTGGCCGAGACGCCTTTTGACTATGCTCGCCAGGCCCTTCTCTATCTACCCTCTTCCCTACCCAATCCCAATGATCCCCGCTACACCCGAAGTTGTTTGGAAATGGCATTGCCGGTCATTGAGGCAAGCAAGGGCAGGACCTTTTTTCTTTTTACCAGTCATCGCGCCCTCCAGGAGGCTGCGGCTTTCCTTGCGGAACGGTTGCCCTATCTGCTTTTGGTGCAGGGGCAGGCACCTCGGGCCAGGCTTCTGGAGCAGTTCCGCAGCAGTGGAAATGCTGTGCTCCTGGGTGCAGCGAGTTTTTGGGAGGGCATCGATGTCCAGGGTGAGGCGTTGTCTACCGTGATCATTGATAAAATTCCCTTTGCCAACCCCAACGATCCCGTTCTCCAGGCACGGGTAACGCAGATGCGTGCCCAGGGCCGCGATCCCTTTACCGAGTTGCAGATTCCCCAGGCGGTGATCGCTCTGTGTCAAGGGGTGGGAAGATTGATCCGCGCGGAGAGCGACCGAGGAGTCCTGATGCTCTGTGATCCACGCTTACAGGAAAAGGGGTATGGAAAGATTTTTCTGCGGAGTCTGCCGCCCATGCGGCGCAGCTCGTTATTGGCCGATGTCCGGCAATTTTGGCAGGAGCAGATGCAATGAGGTATTGGCTCGCTTTGGAGAGCGCTTCGGAGGCATGCTCGGTGGCGGTGGCAAAAGATGGGCGAGTCTTCGATGAGTTCCAGATTGCTCCCAACCGACATAGCGAGCTGCTATTGCCCATGATTCATGGCCTGTTGGTACAGGCAGGAGTGGCGCTCTCCCAATTGGAGGCGATCGCCTGTGGGGTGGGTCCTGGAGGATTTACTTCAACGCGTCTGGGGGTCAGTACGGCCCAGGGCTTGGCGTTGGGATTGGATCTGCCCATTTATCCCATCTCGAGTTTGCGGGCTTTGGCGTACACGGAGCGCACAAAAACTGTGCTGGCAGCCATGGATGCCCGCAAGGGGGAAGTATACATGGGAGTCTTTGTCCCCGATGCCAACGGAATTCCCCGTTTGCAAGGAACAGAGCAGGTTTGTCCACCAGAGCAGGTCCGTTGGCCGAAGGTTGATCCCTGTCTTGGCTTGGGCACGGGCTGGCATCACTATGGGACCCTGTGGCCAGGGTACGACTGGCACGGTGATGCCTACCCCCATGCCCGTGCGGTGCTGGAGCTGGCTCGTTATGACTATGAATCAGGTAAGCCCGGAGTTACGGCAACAGAGCTGGAACCTTGTTACATTCGTCCTTCCCAGGCGGAGGAAGGCAGATGATGCGGCTGCGGGCCATGACCGTCGAGGATCTGGATGATGTCGCCGCGTTGGAGGCCCAGATTTCACCGGGTCCCTGGACGCGGGGGATTTTCCGCGACTGTCTCCTGGCTGGCTACGACGCCTGGCTGGGAGTGGACCAGCAGGATGCCGAGCTCATCGGTTTTGGTATCGTGTCCGTCGGCGCGGCCGAGGCCCATGTGCTCAACATTGGCATAACACCCCAACATCGAAGGCAGGGGTATGGCCGAAGCATGCTCTTGCATCTTCTGGGGAGAGCGCGCCAACTCGGGGCAGAACGAGCCTTTCTCGAGGTCCGTGTTTCCAATCTTGCGGCCCAGAGCCTGTATCGCTCGCTGGGCTTCCATGAAATTGGAGTGCGTTTGCAGTATTATCGTAATACCAATGGGCGGGAAGATGCGTTGGTGCTGTCCCTGTCCCTCCAAGATTTTCCGCTAGAATCGGATCCGAGCTGATATTTTCATATGTCCGAAAATGCTGCAGTATGGTCATCCCCTGATGTGTTGGGCGAAATTCGCCGGCGGCGCACCTTTGCCATTATTTCCCACCCCGATGCGGGCAAGACTACCCTGACGGAAAAACTCCTGCTCTTTGGCGGTGCCATCCAAATGGCTGGCACGGTAAAGGCGCGCAAAAGCAGTCGTCATGCTACCAGCGATTGGATGGCCATTGAAAAAAGTCGTGGTATCTCCGTTGCCAGTTCGGTCATGCAGTTCGAGTATGCAGGCCATGTGATCAATCTCCTCGATACCCCTGGCCACCAAGATTTTTCCGAGGATACCTATCGAGTATTGACGGCGGTGGATTCGGCCCTCATGGTCATCGATGGGGGGAATGGTGTCGAGGCGCAAACCATCAAGCTCCTGGAAGTCTGCCGGCTGCGCAATACTCCCATCATTACTTTCATGAACAAGTTTGATCGGGAATGCCGCGATCCCATGGAACTCCTGGATGAAGTGGAGTCGGTGCTGGGGATCCAGTGTGCGCCAGTAACCTGGCCGGTGGGGATGGGTAAGCGCTTCCGTGGCGTCTATCATCTGCTGCACGATGAGATGTTGGTCTTTGCCCCAGGTCAAGAAAGTCGGGAACAGGACCTGGAAGTCATCCGGGGATTGGAGAATCCCGAACTGGATGCCCGATTTCCGGAAGAAATCGGGGAACTCCGGGAGGCCGTCGATCTGCTGCGGATGGCGGGCCATCCTTTCGATTTGCCGGCGTTCCTGGCTGGAAAGCAAACCCCGGTTTTCTTTGGTTCCGCCATCAACAATTTTGGCGTTCGCGAACTGCTACGGGCTCTTGTAGACTGGGCTCCAGGTCCCCTGGCGCGTCCGAGTACCAGTCGTTTGGTACAACCTGAAGAAGAATCCTTTAGTGGTTTTGTCTTCAAGATCCAGGCCAATATGGACCCCCAACATCGGGATCGGGTTGCCTTTCTGCGCATCTGTTCTGGACATTTCCAACGAGGAATGCGGGTACGTCATCTACGCTTGGGGCGGGATATCCAGATTCATAACCCCATAACCTTTCTGGCCCAGGAGCGGGAGCTGGTGGAGGACGCGTACGCGGGCGATATCATTGGCTTGCACAACCACGGCAGTATCCAGATTGGCGATAGCTTTAGTCAGGGTGAGCCCCTACAGTTTACCGGGATCCCCCATTTTGCTCCGGAACTCTTTCGTCGGGTTCGACTGCGTAATCCCCTCAAGGCGAAACAATTGCAAAAGGGTTTGCAGCAGTTGGCCGAAGAGGGAGCCACCCAGGTGTTTCGCCCCTTGCGGGGTGGAGACCTGATTTTGGGAGCGGTAGGGGTGCTGCAGTTTGATGTGGTTGCCGAACGGCTCAAAAGCGAATATGCCGTCGACGCAATTTTTGATCCCGTTCCGGTACAGTCTGCTCGCTGGATTGACTGTTCCGAGGAAAAACGGCTGCAGGAATTTCGCAGTAAAGCGGAGGAAAATTTGGCCCTGGATGCCGGTGGCCGTCTGGCATACCTGGCCCCCAGCCGGGTGAATCTGCAACTGACCATGGAGCGCTGGCCCGAGATTGTTTTTCACGCCACCCGGGAGCATGCCAGTTGAAGAATCGAGCCTGGCTAGGATTCCTTTTGCTACTGTGGGCTCTCCAAAGCGTTGCTGCGGATTGGGAGAGGATACGGGACCAGGCCGAAACAGATTCGAAGGCCCTGGCCCAGTTGCAGAGGGCCGCACGTGCGGGTAACGCCCAGGCTGCCTTTTATCTGGGCACTCTCTATGCCCCCCCCATTACCAAGGCAACCCGTACTGTCCCCAAGGATTGGGGTAAAGCCATCCATTGGTACCAGCAAGCCGCCGATTGGGGAGATGCCAAAGCTGCCTTTGACCTTGGGCTTGCCTACGAAAAGGGGCAAGGGGTGGCCAAGGATCCGGCCATGGCAAGGTACTATTTTCGCCGAATGATGGCCCTGGCCGCCGAGGCGGTGGGAGTTCCTGCGACCCATGCAGAGCAGGTCGGCACCGGAAACCTTCCGCAGTAAGATAGGCTTGTTGGGCATCTCTACCCGCTTGCCTACGGTTTTTAATCTGCGTAAGATTGCGCGACTTTAGGGGAGAAAGGCACGGTCGTCCCTCGCCCCGCTCTACACAATCCATGAAAAGGAGTTTCTACCATGACCGAAGCAACTTTCACCCTGGTCGCCGAGTCCCGGGATCAAGAAGGACGGCGGCCCAGTCGGCGTCTTCGTCGTTCCGGAAAGATTCCTGCGGTACTGTACGGCGATGGCAAGCCGGCCGAATCCATCAGTCTGAATGTGTTTGCCTTACGCGCTTTTTTGGCCGATGAGCGGGTGTTCAGCAATGTGATAACCCTGGACTTTGGCAACCGGAAAGAGTCGGTCTTGATTCGTGACCTCCAGATGCATCCCTACAAGGAAGAGGTCTTGCATATGGACTTCATGCGGGTCCATCAAGGGGAGCTGGTTACCTTGAATGTCCCTGTTCATCTGGAAAATGACACGACCTCTGTGGGGGTGAAAGCTGGTGGTGTATTGCATCGAGCCTTGACCGAGGTCGAAATCCTCGCCCCCATTGGTCAGCTACCCGAAGCCATTACGGTGGACATTGCGACGCTGGAAGTGGGACAGAGTATTCATCTTAGCAATCTGCAGCTTCCCAAAGGAGTGGTCTTGGTCGCCCTTCGGCATGGGGATGACAAAGAGGTAGTGTCCATCCACGCTCCCCATGTCAGTGCTCCCGAAGAAGGGGAAGAGGCCGGTGCCTAAATCCTGCCCATGGATTGGTTGATTGCCGGTCTAGGAAATCCCGGTCCCGAGTATGCCAAAACCCGCCACAATGCGGGTTTTTGCTTTGTGCAGCGCCTCGCGGATCAAGGCGGTGCCCGCTGGCATTTGGAAAAGTCCTGGCATCTGCTGGCAGCGCGCATGCGGCAAGGTCCTCATGATCTCTTGTTGGTGATGCCGCAGGACTATATGAACCGTTCTGGCGGGCCAGTGCAGGCTGCGCTAGCCTATTACCAACTGCCGCCCAGTAAACTGTTGGTAGTTCATGATGATTTGGATCTGCCGGTGGGTGTTGCCCGCCTCAAATGGTCTGGTGGCCATGGTGGCCACAACGGTCTGCGCGATCTGGATCGAGCCTTGGGAACCCGGGATTACTGGCGTCTGCGTTTGGGTATCGGTCACCCTGGCAGCAAGGAAGAAGTAGTGGGCTATGTCCTGGCCCCCCAAACCAGCTCCGAGCAGGCAGCAATGGCGCAGGCCATGGAGCATAGCCAAAAGGTACTGGATGATTTCCTCCAGGGGCGGGTCGAGGCGGCTATGCAGACCCTTCATAGTATGTAGGAGAAGCGTATGAGTCTGGCATGTGGCATCGTTGGTTTGCCCAACGTCGGTAAATCCACCCTTTTCAATGCCATTACCAGGGCGGGCATTGCCGCGGAAAATTATCCCTTTTGTACCATCGAGCCCAATGTGGGTCTGGTCCAGGTCCCCGACCCGCGTCTCGATGCCCTGGCCAAGATTGTTCGTCCAGAGAGGATTGTCCCGGCGGTCATGGAGTTTGTGGACATTGCTGGCCTGGTTGCTGGTGCCGCCCAGGGAGAGGGATTGGGTAACCAGTTCCTGGCCCACATCCGGGAAACCGATGCCATCGCCCTCGTGACCCGTTGTTTTGCCGATCCCAATGTGATTCATGTGGCCGGTCGGATCGATCCAGTTGCGGACCTGGAAACGGTCATGACAGAATTGGTGCTGGCGGATCTGGCCACCCTAGAAAAGGCGCAGCAGCGAGTGGCCAAGCAAGCCAAGGGGGGGAACAAAGAAGCCCAGGCCCAGATGCTGGCCATGCAGAAGCTCCAACCCCATCTCAATAACGGGCTGCCGGCCCAAAGTGCGCCATTGCTGCCGGAGGAACGGGAAAGGCTCCGGGATCTCTTTCTCCTGACCCTCAAGCCCCTCATGGTCATTGCCAATGTGGCCGAGCAGGATCTTGCCCAAGGTTCCTGGCGCGCACTTCTGGAGCCTTGGGCGGCCAAGCGCAATGCCTGCGTGGTGCCCGTTTGTGCAGCCATGGAGGCAGAATTGGCCGAGCTGGAACCTGAGGAACAAGCGGAGTTTCTGCAGGATATGGGGCTTACGGAACCCGGCTTGCATCGGATCATCCGGGCTGCCTTTGGGCTTTTGGGCTTGCAAACCTACTTCACGGCGGGTGTCAAGGAAGTCCGTGCCTGGACCATTCCCATTGGTGCCACGGCACCCCAGGCAGCAGGAATAATTCATAGTGATTTCGAGCGGGGATTCATCCGTGCCCAGACCATTTCCTATGAAGATTTCATCCGTTATGGTGGCGAGCAGGGGGCCAGGGAAGCCGGGCGCATGCGCGTGGAAGGGAAGGATTATGTAGTGCGTGATGGGGATGTGCTACATTTCCTCTTTCATGTCTGAGCAAAAGTATCTTGCAGGTGCCTTGATACATACCAGATTTGCCTGGTTTCTTCCTTTTACGCCAGGGAAAATTCCCCGATGCGAAAGTTCTTGAGCAGTTCCTCCTGACGTTGCTGTAGTTCGAGCCAAGCATGATGAAGTGGGCAAGGATGAAGGTCACTGCACTCCTTTTGTCCCAGTAGGCAGCGTATCCGGTTTTCGCCCTCGGTATTGACCGCCTTAAGGATTTCGTAGGCGCTCATATGCACTGCCTCTGGTCGAAGAGCAAAGCCGCCACCTTTGCCTTTCAGAGATTCCAGTACGCCTCGCTTGGCTAGGATTCGCAAGACACCTGCAACGCAAGGCTCGGAAACGTCAACCGCATGGGCTATATCCCGACAAAGAACGGGAACGCCAACTCCTGTATTCATCAAAAATAGTAGACAGCGTAAAGCGCATTCAGAATTTTTGTTGATCATCACGGTCTTGGAATTCGTTATGGTGGTGTGAAATTTTTTGTGACAAAGAGGATGACAGCAAATGATACTGCCATCCATGAGAAGGCCCAACGAAAACACTGTGGATCAATGAGCCACAGCAGTGGCCGAGGTTTTTCCTTCTTGCTTGAGCATATTGCGCCGCAAGGCCCAACTCATCCCAAACATGGCTGCGGAAAAAGCTGCAGAAAAACCAATCACAATCCAGCGATAGACGTCAGGGCTCGCTGCAGGCGCCAGGGCAAAGACCATCTGTAAGGCCACCGCAAGGGCCAGATAGGCAGAAGACCCAATGATCAGCACCAGCTCTTTGTTGCGTACGTTACGGATGACCCAGATCCCTTCCAGAACGCCAACAATGGCAATCCAGGCAAATATGGTAAGCAGGGTGTACAGTTGTGATCCCGTGGTAGTGAGCAGGATCACAGCAATGCCAGCAGCAAAGTCTACCAGGGACTTGATCGCGATTAGGACCCTCGGACAAGCGCCGGAACCTTGTTCGCTCAAGCGTAGGGCCGAGTAGATACCGTCAAAAAATACATACGCAACAAAAAACCAGGTTAGCAGGGTAAAGGTGGCACCAAAGACAAGCAAGGCGACCATGGCAAAGGCCAGCGCGGCAATACCACGAATCAGCAGCAACTGCCAGGAAAAAAGACGGAATTGTTCATTGTGCTCAACGGTAATCCTGTTCATAGCGGTTTCTCCTATCCTGTTGTTCTCTCTAAAAACACTCTATGATATTTTTATAGCCTAATAAGTGGTACTTTGCAAACACGAATTTTCTATTGATAACCAACCAAACATAACAATTTTTATTGGAGAATCCTGGAAAATAAAAATATTATGAAATAATGCTATTCTTGCTTTCTGCATTGCTTTTCCAAAATCTGGTTCGACAGGGTCGAGGAAAGAACATCGCTCAGCCGCCGCTTACATCGCAGTAGAGGCTAGCAGATGATGAAGCACATAGCCTACGGAAACCAGATGGGTGGCAAAGGTGATCAGCAACAATCCACCCACGAGACCAAAGTTTTTCAAGAAATCCCAGAAATGGCTTCTGCCTTTGCTGTCGCCCGGTTTCCAGAAGTCTGCATATCGCCAAAATTGATGATATAAAATAGCTGTAATCACACAATATACCGCAAGTAAAAGTGCGGCAATACGATCATGCTAGCCTGAAACGATACAGAGAGGAGTAATTGATTCTACGCAAATAGCAGCGATGAGTAGTGGCGGACCACTGGATTTGGGAAGAAAAGAGGACTCCGCGTGTGCCAGCGCACCGCGCCAAAATAAAATTTTGTCTAGCGCACTGAAAGGAAAGAGAATCACCAGAAAGATTCGGATTACCAGCGGTATCAGATAGATATTCAGCCACATTCTTCTTTCCCATTTTCTTTGCTTTTTTCCCGCTTGTGCCCATCTGCAAGATGCAGTGGTCGAATCAATTGTACTGCGTTATTACGACGAAAATAGTCGCTGAACCAGTCCAGCAAAGTGCGCAGGCGATTTCCAGTACCAATGATGCGATACAGATGCAATAGCAACCAAAGTATCCAGGCAATGGCACCGCGGCTTACCCACCCGTGAATCTGGCAAACCCCATCCAGTCGTCCCACTACGGCCATACTACCTGGATCGCGATAGGAAAAGGGGGCTGGCATTCCATGCTTTTGCGCTTGCGCAATGATGAATCTTGCTGCATAGCGACCCGATTGCATGGCAAAGGGTGCCACTTGCGGCCAGAAATCATCTTCCTTGCTCACGGCAAGGTCACCGAGCACAAAGACTTCGGGAAAATCAGGCAAACGAAGATAAGGATCTACCTTTATTCTACCCCCCTTTCCACGTTCACCAGGGAGTGATTCCAGCAATGGGGGAGCCATCACTCCTGCGGTCCAAACCAGGGTCCGTGCGACAATGGCGGGACCCTGATCACAGTGCACCTGAAAACCATCAAAATCCTGGACGTGGGTTTGCAAGCGCAGCTCTGCTCCCAACTCCCGGAGTCGGGCTGCAGCATGTTCTTGCAGGGAGGGTGCAAAACCAGGAAGCAGTGCTTCTCCTCCATGTACCAAAATGATCTCTGTTTCAGAAAAATGTAGTTCCGGATATTCTCGCGGGAGCAGTTCGCGCAGGGTTTCCAACAAAGCTCCGCAAAATTCCACCCCTGCCGCTCCCCCACCAGCAATGACAAAGCGCAGCCAGCTTTTTCGCTGCTCAGGATCAGGACAGTTACTGGCGTTTTCCAGGGCCAGAAATATTTTCGATCGCGCGATCTCGGCCTCTTCCAGTCCCTTGATCTGGAGAGCATGATTGGTAATGGATTCGTTGCCAAAAAAATTGGTGACCGTTCCCAATGCCAACAAGAGGTAGTCGTAAGGGAGTATTTCGTTGTTCCGTAAACAAACCTTGCGCTGGGAAAGGTCGATCCTTTGCACCTCACCCAGATGAAAACGCCAGTTATTCCCTTGCCCAAGTTTTCGAAAAGGGGTGGCAATCACTTCCCCCAGCAGCTCACCAGTAGCTACCTGATACAAGAGCGGTTGAAACAAATGATAATTGCGCTGATCCACCAGGGTGATCTGCAAATCCTGCCCGCTTAGGGTGTGCAGCGCACTCAGTCCCGCAAAGCCGCCGCCAAGAATCAAGACCCGTTTGGCTTGCGTCATGTGTCCTCACCAGCTACCGAGCCTTCGGCAAAGCGTTGGCGTAGATGTTCGGCTACCCGCAAGGCGTTGGCCATGATCGTCAGCGAAGGATTCACCGCGCTGATGGAAGGCATGAAACTGCCATCTACCACATAGAGATTGTCGAGATCATGGGCCTTGCAAAAGGGATCCAGGACATTTTCGTGGGGATCCTGGCCAAAGCGACAGGTGCCCACTTGATGAGCCGTTGCCGAGATATCCATGGGCTGGAAAAATACGGCAAAAAATCCGGCTTGATGCAAAAGGGTTTTCCACTTTTGGCAAAGCCGGTAGTGGCTTTCTTGATTTTTGGGCCGCCAATGGAGGCGGATACTGCCGTCCGGTTCCAGGGTTACCCGATTCTCCGGTCTTGGCAGGTCTTCGGTAGTGAGCCACCAATCGGTCGAATGACTGGCCGCCCAGGAGCTGGCGGGGATCGGTAGCGTTGGACGTTCGGCGTGCAGCACGGCGGGCGTTACCTTGCCCAGGGATTGGATGTGGCCGAGGGGGTACGGATAGGCGGGATCTCCAGAGTCCTCATAAAAGTCGTTGAGGGCCAGCGTCTTTTGGAAAACGGTACGATTTAGCTTTCCCGGTTTCAGGGCCATACAGGCACTATTGAGATGGGCCATATAATTTCTGCCCACTTGATCACTATGGTTGGCAAGACCGCTAGGATAGCGTTCGGAGAGGGAGTGGAGGAGCAGCGCTGCACTGTTGATGGCGCCGGCCGCCAAAACGACGACCCGGGCATGGAATTCCCCTTGCGCGGTTTCAACGCTCGTAACGCGCCGTCCGTCCGGACTGCAATGTAGACGCGTCACCCGGTGTTGGGTCAGTAGTTCCACATTGCCCATGGCCAATGCCGGTCGAACACCACAGATTTCGGCATCCCCCTTGGCATGGAGAAGGCAGGGGAAACCATCGCAGGTCGGGCAGAGAACGCAGGGACTATTGCCCGGATCCTCTGCCAGCCGATGAATGGCCAAAGGGAGGGGAAAGGGATGGTACCCCAGATCGCGCAAAGCCTGTTCTACTTCGGCTACTGCTGGTTCGTGGGGGATGGGAGGAAAGGGATATTCGCCGCGTGGCGGTTCGGTGGGATCTGCCCCCGCTTTCCCATGGGCAAAATACCACTGTTCTGCTTGATCATAAAAACGCGCCAGATCCTGATAGGTAATGGGCCAGGCACGGGTTGGACCATCTTTATGCTCGCGTTGTTCGAAATCTTTCAGGCGGCGCCGCAATACGGCTGCACCATAGAACTTGGTATTACCACCAACATGATAGCCCAGGACCGGTGAAAAGGGTTTGCCTTCGCCATCGCGCCATTGCTCTTGACTATGGTAGCGATGTTCCCGAAAAACAACTTCGGGATCCCAGTTTCCCCATTCCCGTGGCAAAAAATCGCCCCGTTCCAGGATCAAAATGCGTAAGCCCGTATCGGCGAGGGCCCGCGCCAGGGTCCCACCCCCGGCCCCACTGCCAATGATGAGGATATCAGCATCCATCCTCAGCCCCCATGACGAAAGTCAGGATAAATGAGCATGCCTCCATCCACGGCCAGGGTCGTACCGGTGATATAACTGGCCAGATCACTGGCAAGAAAGGCCACCACCTGCGCAACCTCTTCGGGTTTGCCCAGTCGTCCCATGGAGATCTTGCGATCCAGATCTTGCAACGCTTGTGGGTCACTCCAGACATTTTGGTTGATAGGCGTTTGAATGGCTCCTGGGGCAATGGCTACCACCCGAATACCGCGATTGGCGGTCTCTTGGGCAAGGGTCTTGGTAAACATGGATAGACCTGCCTTGGCGCTGGTATAAGCGCTGAACCCTTCCCAGGGGATAAACTCATGGACCGAGGTCACATTGACAATCACCCCGCGGCGGTGTTTTTCCATGAGGGGAATGGCCGATCGGGCACAATAATAGGGACCCAACAGGTCCACGGCGATGACTTTTTCCCAGAGCTTGGGATCGTCCTTACCCACCTCGGCCCGCGGTCCATCCATTCCCGCATTATTGACCAGAATATCCAGCCCTCCCCATTGCTTTTCGACTCCCCCAACCAGCTTGACAACCGCCCCTGGGTCAGCGATGTCTGCAGAAAAAGCCGCGGCAACCCCGCCGGCTTGTTGAATCTCCTGGACCACCCGATGGGCGCCATCCTGGTCTTTGCCATAATGTACCGCTACCTTGGCCCCGGCTTGGGCGAGGGTTTTGGCCATGGCCTGCCCCAAGCCACCACTGGCGCCGGTTACCAAGGCCACCCGATCCTGCAAGTCAATCGTGATCATTGCTTTTCTCCATAATCTCTACCTGGAAATCTTCTCCCATCCAGCGCTGCTCCCGTTGCCAGAACAGGGTAAAGGAGATTCGAGTGCCTGCGGGCAGCTTCTGGGTTGGCAGGCTTGCCACATGGCCCAGCTCCCAGTCCTCTGAAGGGGTATCCTGGACCTCTTGCCAATCGTTGATCCCCCAATGCACCACAAAAGGTTCTGTCAGCAGGATTTTCAATTCCTGGCCCTGGATCAGGGTCCGCGGGCGTTGCCGCAGACGCCATAGGCGATACGACAACTTGGGACGCTGCCCCTGGTAGCGAGCCCAGGTGGAAGCAGGACGATCGATGGGCTCCTGGGCAAGAGCGCTGTGGCAGAGTTTCAGGAATTCGCCGTGCGCCCAGACGAGGGGCATGGCCGAGCCACTGGGTTTTCCCGGAAAGAGACCGAGCTTGGGGATGGGCTCCGAATCCCAGACCTGTTCGGGTAGGAGCCCACCTTTCCCCGTCATGGTTGCCATGGCTTGCAAATAGCTTCGCGGGTCTTCTCCCAAGGCCAGGGCATAATGGCCGCGCTCCCCCACCAGCAAGGGCCAGCCGCGACCGATCCCTGTGCCATCAAAGGGACTGCCATCCCGCTTTTCCCCATAGCCATCGCCATTATATCGATGCCACACCGGGCCACTGGGGGTGTCGGTCTTGAGCAGGGCATCCATGACCTTGACTGCGTCCACGATCCGGGGATCATCAGCGCGGCGCAGTCCATAGCGCACCAACTGCAAGAAGTCGGTAGAAATTTGCTCGTTGGCCGGCAAGTGGGGGTCGTGGGCCCGGTTTTTGATCATCACCCATTGGTCTTGCGCACCGTCCTGAATCAGAACCTCTTCTGGGGCTACGCGCAGGTAATAGCCAGTTACGCCCAGTTGCTGGGCGAGCTCCGTATCCCGCACAAAGGTCCAATCTTCCAGTCGGGCATTCCAGTAGTCAGCTACCAACAGGGCGCACTCCGCTGCTTTGCCACCGAGGATTTCGGCCCCCTCCACCAACGCTGCAATGGCCACCGCCAGGGTAAAAGTATTGACGCCAGCATCTTCTTCCCAGCGGTCTTGGCCAGTTACGGGCCCCTCCCGCAAAATAAAGCCCAAGGCCCTGGTGACCATATCCTCTATGGCAATTCCTCCCAGCGCCTTGTGTGCGCGAAGCATGGCCGCCAATAACACCGGAAAGGCTGCCTCATCGAGTTGAATCCCCTGCCAGAAGGGTTTCCCCCCCAACCATTGGTTTTGCAACCAGTGTCCATCGGCTTGTTGCGTGCTGATCAAATAACAGAGGACTTGTCGCGCCTCTTGGACCATACCTGCGGCAAGTGCTGCGCCAGCGCTTTCCACCAGATCCCGGGACCAGACCAGATGGTAGCCCCCCCGGCTGTTACTGCTCTCGCCCCAGGGTACCGAAAGACTGGCAACAATTGCGCCGGGAAAGGTCTTATCGGAATGGATCTTGAGGACGTTCTTGGAGCGCTGGTAGAGATCCTGAACGGGTTGCGAGAATTTCCTGGCAAAGGCTGCCGGGCGCTGGTGCGTCTCGTGCCAGTGCAACCAGTCCGTACGATAATTTTCGGCAATTTCCGGGAATCCCTGACAGAGGCTTGCCCAGCCATTGGTTGCCGCCGCTTCTTTGCTGGTACCCAAGCCTAGTGCCAGGGTCCCTTGGGGAGGAATGGCGCCGCCCAGGGCCACTTCGCCGGGTCCAGCCTGTTGGTATTCCCACGTCATTCGACCATGGCGAGAAAAATCCTGCCACAGATCGCTGGCCCCGATTTCGCCTACACTCCGTTGCCCAAAGGCAGGCTTGCCGTCTGGATCGCGACAGAGAAGCGCCAGACCAAAGGGGCCTTGCTCTGCCCACAACAGCTCGCGTCCTTCCCAGCTGCCCACATATCCTTGATTGGCAGTGGGATCACCGCCCAAGCGAGCGGCACAGAGCACATAGACCTGTAATTCGGATGCAGCATCCAACTGGTAATCCACCAGCATTACATCCCGTAGTGGGTCGATCACTACTAGGAAAGAGAAGGTAAAACGATCGTGACGATGTTCCATTTGGGGTAAGGGCACGCGCGGGTCGGCCAAGCTCTGGGTCCAGTCAGAAAAATTTTTGAGTTCTAGCCAAAAACCTTTGCCATCGCCTATCAAAAAACCCAAGTCCCGAATGGCCGGGATATCAATGCGGGGATAAAAAACTTCGGTAACAATCCCTTTGCCCAGGGTGAACCACACGCGACTCGGTCCAAGCGCCGTACCGACCAGACTCTTTTGCGCCGTGGCCCAGGTGGGATGAGGAGATGTTGCCTTGGGGGCCCAATGATTTTTAGCATTCATACAAAGTCCTTGCGTTCTGGAAGCTACAAAATAACCCTAGTACAAAAAATGAAGGAAGGCTGCCCAATGGAGCTCGGCCGCTTTTTTTGTAGCCTTGGGTAGAGGGTTGGTATACTTGGAAAATTGCTTTGGGGGCATTCGTTTGGCTGGGAGTTGCTGCGCTTCCGCAAGCCATCCGGGAGATGTTACTGGAATGGGTGTTCATCTTCTCAAAACGACGCCGCCGCGAGATGA
The DNA here is from genome assembly GCA_021375695.1 of Candidatus Igneacidithiobacillus taupoensis. Taxonomy (GTDB): domain Bacteria; phylum Pseudomonadota; class Gammaproteobacteria; order Acidithiobacillales; family Acidithiobacillaceae; genus Igneacidithiobacillus; species Igneacidithiobacillus taupoensis. The sequence continues at coordinate 33,711 of JAEPKX010000018.1, forward strand.
TGGATAGGAGGCTCTGACGGAGCCGGCAGGGATTGGACGCTCCTTGGTTGGCTGCCACAGTAGAAGGATGCCGATTCCGTTGCAGCTGGCGCTTTTCCACACGGAATAACTTGATCGCAGCAGTCTGGTTGGTGATTGATGAACCTTCCCTTATAATCACTAATTATGAGTAAAAGCCGGCATAGCTCAGCAGGTAGAGCAGCTGATTTGTAATCAGAAGGTCAGGGGTTCGATTCCTCTTGCCGGCACCAAAAAAACAGGCAGTTAGGATTTTTGATATAATCCATGGTGTTGCCTGAACCATATTTGTACCATTCATCCCCTGAAGTAA
>JAEPKX010000019.1:0-31963 GCA_021375695.1 Candidatus Igneacidithiobacillus taupoensis
AACTTATTGATTATGAGTCGACGGTCATCGGAAATTGGGGGTTTTCCCCCAAAGTAGTGGGGCAAATCAACCGAAGAACAATAAATATATTAGTGTCTCTTGTTCTTTATATTGCACCCCATGGCAAGGCACGGTGGCACAGTAATAATTAGAATCTATCGGTATTTGTACGGGGAGATAATGGAACAATTCCCCTGCAAGACATGCTTTGCAGGGTCTGTAAAATGGCTTCCGAACGCAAGGCAAGTACCGAGAAATGGCCGTCCTTGGCGTAAAACTGACTCTGGCAGCCGGGAAGTTCCAGAAGCCAGCGACGCACACTTTGGGGAAGAACGATGCGATCCTGCTCGCCGTGCCAAAGGAAGAGGGGAACCGAAATTGCCTTCTGGTCAAAGCCCCAAGGCTGCGCCAGTCGCAAGAGTTCCCGACGGTTAGCGGCGTTGCTCTGGCGGGTGCTTTCCTGCAGACTTCGCGCAAAGATCTGCATGATTTCGGGGTTTTTGAGTAGATTGTGATCTTCTCCCCCCAACCAGGGCTCTAAAAATCGTAACCGTTTGGTAAAACGGTCCGGAGTCAGTTCGACATCGGGACGGATTTGCTGGAGACGCTTTTCCAGAAAGTTGGGAAACCGGGCGGCCATCCACCAGAACCAGCGACGAAGGATAGGGCCGCTGCGTCGAATGATCGGCGGCGGAGGTAAGGGACTGACCAGAGAGCAGGCGATAATTCGTTGGGGATCGTGATCGGCGCAGGCAAGGGCGTAGGCTGCTCCTGCTGACATGCCCTGGACCAGGAAGCGCTGGATGCCCAATTGATCTGCGGCTGCAAAGACATCCATTGGCCAGTTACCGAGGCAATCACCGGGGCATGGATCGGAGCCACCAATACCGGGTCGATCAAAAGCCCATACGGAGATCCCCGCCGCGCGGGCTGCTTTGTCCAAAACCAATGCTTCCATCCGGGAGGAGCCGTGGCCGTGGAAGTGAAATAGCGGTAATCCTCTGGTAGAACCCGCTGCCAGGTAGGTGAGTTTGCGTCCATCGGGCAGGACAACCTGCCCTTCTTGGACCTTGGCGGTGCGGGAGGGGTGAGCCTGCGCTTGTCCGGCATCATCTTCCATGCCATTTTTGTACTGCATAACCGTAGAAAAGGAAAGTCGGTGACGAAGATTCGGAGGACCCGCCTGGGTCTAGAAATTATTCTCTGGCTTATTTTCTTCGTAGCCCTCTATGCATTTGTGCAATGGCGGGGCAGCGGGACGGCAGCCTTCCCTGACCGTCTTCCTCCGATTGTCTTCCAACGCCTGGATGGACAACCCATTGTACTGGCACCACGGCCGGGACAAATCCTCTGGGTGAATTTTTGGTCGCCCAACTGTCCACCTTGTCTGGCCGAGCTGCCGGTTCTCGAACAGGTCCAGCGACTTTTGGGCGGGAACGCCTTTTCGGTGCTCGCCATTGCTGTTCCAGGGAGTTCTGTACAGGAAGTAACCCAGCTCCGGCATCGCCTGGGGCTGACTTTCCCCATCTATCGAGCCTCCAGTGAGGGAAATTTGCGCAAGTGGGGAGGGGTACAACTCACCCCCACCAGCCTCCTGGTAGATGCAAAGGGTCATGTCGTAGGGCGATTTGTGGGTCCCATTGCCTTGCCCGTGTTCTTTTGGAAATTGCTGTGGATTTGGATCCGAGGGGGTTGGGGTTGAAGCGTCGGGCCAGTCTTTTTCGACAAACGGCAGGAACCCTGGCCTTGGGGATCGTCGCCATGCAAGTCTTTTCCTTGCTTTCCCTGCTACTGACGGTTTTTTATCCCTTGGCGCAGCGTTCGGCAGAAGATCTGGCGGGTTTGATTGTGATGAGTGCCCAGACCTATGCGGACTTACCTGTTTCACAAAGATCCGTCTTCCTGCAACGACTCGCCCATGACAATGGCCTAAGCATTGGTAATCCTCCTGAAAATTTACGGGCACATACTACCCCTAGCGAACTGTACGGTAAGATTCTGGCGGATGAATTGCGTCATCGCATGGGGCGCAATGTCCCGGTCTTAACTACCCATGCGCCCCAGGGGACCTTTTGGGTAGCCGTTCCCGTTGGCGAGCGGACAGTCTGGGTGCACTTTGCCCGCCGCCGTCTGACGGGGACCTTGCCCCTGGGTATGGTCTTTATCCTTGCGGTTTCCACTTTGGCCTTGCTGGTGCTGACGACCATCTTGGTGCGTCGGGTACTACGCCCCTTGGGGGTGCTGGCCGATGCCCTTCGGCAGCAATGGAATGCCCCTTTACCCATTTTGCCGGCCAATGGTGCCCGGGAATTTTATGACCTCCTGACCGCTTTTGCGCGGATGCGCCGACGTCTCCAGGCCATGATCGATCATCAATCCTTGCTCCTGGTCGGTATCTCCCATGACTTGCGCTCCCCGTTGACGCGACTGCAAATGGCGGTAGAGCTTCTGTTGCCGGAGGATACGCCGAGCGAACTGCGGGAGGGAATGCTGCAGGATATCCAAAGAATGTCGGAGCTGTTGGCCCAATCCTTGGCCATTGGCCGGGGAATTTCAGCGCGGATGGTGGATCTGGATTTGGTGAGCCTGCTCCATAAGGTGGGTGAGGATTTTGTGCGACGTGGTGGTCAATGGACGGCCAGGCTGCCGCGCCGCTACCCCTTCCGGGGAGATGCCGAGGCCTTGCGCAGACTCTTTGATAATCTGCTGGACAATGTCCGACGATATGCAGGAAACCGTGTGGAAGTTTCCCTGGGCAAAGTGGAGGGGAGAGGAACCTTGTCTTTTTGTGATTGGGGGCCAGGAATCGCTGAAGAGCAACGGGAATCTTTATTGGAACCCTTCAGTCGGGGGGACAGCGCGCGGGGCCACGGCGATGGCAGTGGACTGGGGCTGGCCATCGCACGACAGATTGCCGAGGCCCAGGGAATGGATTTGCGCTTGGTGAATCGCAACGATACCACGGGTCTTTGCGTCGAACTCTCCTGGCCTTTGCGTAGCAGGACGCGAAAATCCTAACGAGGGTTCATGCCCAGAGTTGGCGTCCCGCCGATAGGACCCGCAAGGTCCGGGGATCCTTCAGACGAAAATACACCCGGCTCGCCACTTTGCGCATGAGCACCAAGCCCTGGTCCTGGAGCAAGGCAAGATGTTGGGAGGCGTTGCTGTGGCTGGTATGGCTGGCCTTGGCCAAATGTTGCAGATTCATTTCACCCCGGGCCAGCAGACAAAGCATCCGGTAGCGAAGCGGATGGGCCATAGCCCGCAGGGTTTGGGAAAGACGTTGGATTTCGTGCTCATCGAGGATTTGGCTGGACATGCATTCATCTCCTTTTCGCAGAATGACCACCCTTATGGAAGCGAAAATCGTGCCAGCTTCTTGCGAGGGCGCTGATGCCTTGATTTGTCAGCATCTTTCCCCATAAGAAAAAATTGGAGGGGAAAACCCCCTGTAGATCGTTGGCTACGCTTTATGGATCCAATCCAGGAGATTTTCCCGGAAGAGGGGAAATTTCCGCTGTTGGCTGCCAACGACAATCAGAGCTGGTTACGCCAGGATTGGTCCTCTTTGTCAAAGATGCGGGTACTTTCGTCAGGTCCCCAGGATCCCGATGGATAGGTGATGATGTAGTCACTTTCCTGACTCCAGGCCTTGAGGATGGGATCCACCACCCGCCAGGCCCATTCCACTTCGTCAAAACGAATGAAGAGCGCCTTGTCCCCCTCCAGGACATCTAGAAGCAAAGCTTCATAGGCATCCAGCTCCCGTTCCCCGTCTTTGCGATAACTGGCATTGAGTTGGGTGGTGCGGGTACGGATTTCCAGACCGGGTTCTTTGATCTGGAGCTCTACTTTGAGGCTTTCCGGTTCTAAAGAAAGCAGGATCCAGTTGGGTTCGATCCGTTCGATGGGGGTGGCCCGGAACAGGGCCTGGGGCGTATGCCGAAAGCGAATGGAGACGCTGGAAAGCTTGTGGGGCATCCGCTTGCCGGTGCGGAGATAAAAAGGCACCCCGCGCCAGCGCCAGTTGTCGATGAAGAACTTTACCGCAGCAAAGGTCTCGGTAACGGAGCTGGGTGCGACCCCTGGTTCGTCGGCATAGCCTGGGACATGGTCGTTCCCGATCATGCCCGGCCCATATTGGGCACGGATGGCGTGGGCATGGATGGCGTTGCGGGAAATGGGACGGATGGAGCGCAGGACTTTGACCTTCTCATCGCGAAGGGCATCGGCTTCCAGAGAGGGAGGGGGTTCCATGGCCACCAGCGTCAAAATTTGCATGAGGTGATTCTGGACCATGTCGCGCAGGGCCCCCGCTTCATCATAATAGGCGGCGCGCGATTCGACTCCCAATTCTTCGGCGACGGTGATTTGCACATGATCAATATGGTTGCGATTCCACACCGACTCGATGGGTAAATTGGCAAAGCGGAAAACCAGCAGGTTTTGCACAATTTCCTTGCCCAGGTAGTGATCGATCCGATAGATCTGTTCCTCCCGAAAATGGCGATGAATCTGTTCGTTGAGTTGGATGGCGCTTTCCAAGTCGGTACCAAAGGGCTTTTCGATGACGATTCGATAGTCTCCGTCCCGATCAAAGCCCGCGGCCGAGAGGCGGGAAACAACCGTAAGGAAATCTACGGGACGAATGGCAAGATAAATGATGGCCCGATCGGGTCTGCCAGCACCCTCTTTGGTCAAGCGCCGGGCCAGTTCGGCATAGGCTTCGGGGTCGTGCAGTTCCCCTTGCAGGTAGTGAAAGCGTTGGGCAAAGGCGTTGAAATGCTCTTCATTCATGGGCCCGGCAAAATTGTCCAGTTGCTCCATGAGAAACTCGCGCCAGCCGGTGTCGTCCCAAGGACGCCTGGCGAAGGCCGTAATTTGCAATGGCTCAGGTAGTTGCCCGGCGCATTGGAGATGATAGAGGGCTGGTAAGAGCTTGCGGGAGGCAAGGTCGCCAGTGGCCCCAAAAATCACGAACTGACAGATGCAATCATCACTCATGCTGGCTCCTTTTGGACCGCATGGCCGCCAAATTGGTTACGCATCATCGCCAGCAGTTTGGCAGCGTAGTCGTCCTTACCCTGACTGGCCCAACGCATTTGCAGTGCCAGAGTGATCACGGGCGCTGGCACCTTTTGCGCCAACGCTGCCTGGGCCGTCCACAATCCTTCGCCAGAATCCGCCACCACCGGGGCAATGTCCGTGAGTTTTTGGTCTTTCTGGAGAGTATCGGCAGTCAAATCCAAAAGCCAGGAGCGGACGACACTCCCATAGCGCCACATCTGTGCAACCTGGGCTAGATCCAGGGCAAATTCCTCCTTGGCCTGCAGGATGGCAAAGCCTTCGGCCAAGGCCTGCATCATGCCGTATTCAATGCCGTTGTGGACCATCTTGACAAAGTGGCCGCTACCAACCGGTCCACAATGGAGCCAACCGCGATCGGAGGCGGGCGCCAGAATCTGCAAAAAAGGAACGATCTTGCCAACCGCTTCGGGAGTCCCCCCCACCATGAGGGCGTATCCTTCGGCAAGGCCCCAGACCCCACCCGAGACCCCGGCATCCACATAGGCGATACCGAATTCCTGGGCCCGTTGGGCCTGGGCCATGGAATCCTGGTAAAAAGCATTGGCACCATTGACCAGAATATCCCCGGCAGACAAGCAAGGCAGGAGGGTGTTGAGCGCCTCTTCCGTAGGCGCACCGGCCGGCAGCATCAGCCAGATAATGCGGGGTTTGGGGAGTTTGGCTACCAAGTCGGCGAGATCCTCTGCAACCAGGATTCCCGGTTCCTCCCGGGCCAGTTCCAGGGACTTTTCTAGGTGTCGATTGTAGGCGATCACCTGCGCCCCACCTCGCTGCAGGCGCCGGGCCATATTCCCGCCCATCCTTCCCAATCCAACCATGCCGATGCTGCCAGTATTCATCTTGGCTCCTTGTTTTACACGGAATTCCTGCCTCATACTGCTGATAGTATAGATGGAGAAGGAGAATGGTGGTGAGGTTAGGAACCCCCCTTTCGGCTACTGCCAGCCGACTATTGCTGCTGGGCGCTGGGGAATTGGGCAAGGAACTGCTCATTAGCGCCCAACGGCTAGGGATAGAGACCATTGCCGTCGACCGCTATGCAGATGCCCCCGCCATGCAGGTGGCCCATCGCTCCCATGTCCTCGATATGACCGATGCCCAGGCCCTGCTTGCCCTGATCCAGCGCGAGGCACCGCACTGGGTGGTGCCAGAGATCGAGGCCATCGCTACCGATGCCCTGGTACAGGTGGAAAAGGAAGGCTGGGCCACCGTGGTGCCCTCGGCACGGGCCGTGCAACTGACCATGAATCGGGAAGGAATCCGCAGACTGGCTGCCGAAGAGCTGGGGTTGGAATGTTCCCGCTACGCCTTCGCCACGAGCCAGGAGGAGCTGGCCCGCGCCGCTGCCCAACTGGGTTTTCCCTGTGTGGTCAAACCCATCATGTCTTCCAGCGGCAAAGGGCAGTCGGTGCTACGGGGTCCTGCAGAGGTTTCCCGCGCCTGGCAAGAGGCAGAGGAGGCCGGCCGGGTACGCGCAAGCAAGGTCATTGTCGAGGCTTTCATCGATTTTGATTTCGAAATTACCCTGTTAACGGTGGTGAGCCAGCAGGGGACGGTGTTTTGCCCAGCCATTGGCCATCGACAAGAGGCGGGTGACTATGTGGAATCCTGGCAGCCGCAACCTCTATCGGCCAAGGCTAGGGCCCAAGCCGAGACCATGGCGCGGGCCATCACCGCGGCCCTGGGTGGCCAGGGGATCTTTGGGGTGGAATTTTTTGTGCGCGGCGATCAAGTCTGGTTCAGTGAGCTCTCGCCTCGTCCTCACGATACGGGTCTGGTGACCCTCATCAGCCAGCGGCAAAATGAGTTTGACTTGCATTTGCGCGCCCTCTTGGGCTTGCCCGTGGATCCAGGTTTTCGCCAGCCAGCGGCCTCGGCAGTGATTCGGGGCGGGGCGCTGGGCTGGGCACCACGCTACGGAAAGATTGACCAGGCATTGGCCGTTCCTGAAACGGATCTGCGCCTCTTTGGCAAGCCCCAGGCCCACAAACTGCGCCGTCTGGGAGTCGCCCTTGCCTTGGGCCAGGACTGCGAAGAGGCCCGGGCCAGGGCACGGCAAGTAGCGGCGACGGTAAGCCTGTTGCCGGCTCAGGAGCGAAGATAGGCTTCGATTCGGTCGAGGGCCTTTTCCAAGGCTTGGTCACTGGTGGCAAAGGACAAACGCAGGTGTCCAGGGCTGCCAAAGGCGGAACCAGGCACCAGGGCCACCCCCGCCTCCAACAGGGCCTCGGCCAGTTCCAGATCCGAGGACATTCCTTTGCGGGCAAGGACCTCCTGGAATCCCGGAAAGCTGTAAAAGGTGCCGTCGGAGGGTAGTACCGATACTCCTGGCATTTTTTCGAGTCTGGTGAAGACCAGGTGATGACGACGGGAAAAGGCCTGGATCATCTCGCCAAGGAGGGTATCGCCACTATCCAGGGCGGCGCGGGCAGCAGCCTGGGCAATGGAGCAAGGATTGGAGGTGCTCTGGGACTGGATGGTTTCCATGGCGGCAATGAGGGGGGCGGGGGCTGCGCAATAACCGATGCGCCAGCCAGTCATGGCATAGGCCTTGGAGACACCATTGAGAACGATACTGCGATCCAGGAGGTCGGGGCATACGTTGACAATATTGACAAATTTTCTCTGGCCAAAAAGGATTTTTTCGTACATATCATCGGTAGCGACCCAGACTTGGGGATGCTGACGCAAAACCTCGCCCAAGGCCGCCAGTTCCGCGGCCTCGTAGGCAATCCCGGACGGATTGGAGGGGCTATTTATGACCAGTAAACGGGTTTTGGGGGTGATGGCGGCAGCCAATTGCTCTGGCTGGATTTTGAAGTGTGTGTGTGAATTGGTTGGCAGGATCACGGCCTTGGCTTCGGCCAGGAGAACCATATCAGGATAGGAAACCCAGTAGGGGGCCGGAATGAGCACCTCGTCGCCGGGATCCAGCAAGGCCTGGCAGAGATTGTAAAAACTCTGCTTACCGCCCACCGATACGAGAATTTCCTTGGGGCTGAACTGAAAACCATTGTCGCGGGCAAATTTGGCGATAATGGCTGCCTTGAGTTCGGGTGTACCACCGACTGCGGTGTACTTGGTCTGGCCCAGTGCCAGGGCCTCAATGGCTGCCGCCTTGATGGGCTCGGGGGTATCAAAGTCGGGTTCCCCCGCTCCCAGACTCACGATGTCTTTGCCTTGACGCTGCAATTCTGCAGCCCGGGCGGTCACGGCCAGAGTGGGAGAAGGGCGAACGGCACCCACGCGATGGGAAAGACGAATATCCAAGGGTTTTCCTCATTGGCGTCGGAGTTGACGCAATAAAGTGGCAAATTCTAAAACTTCATTACTGAAAAGCAAGTGTTATGCAGTTGGTCTGACTACTTTTCTGCTCGTGGCACTCTTGCAACTATTTGCGCTGGCGATGAAAAAAGGCGGAAATTCGTCGCAGCCGCTCCAGGGGATCCAGTAATAGCAGGAGTTCTTGTTTCTCTTTGCTGCGCAAGGGCAGGGCCTGCGCCAGGATCATGCTGGCGGTGCTGGCATCCAGATCGCTGGGTGGGCTGCCGTCGAAGAGCTCCAGGAGGACCGTTTGCACCCAGGCATGTTCAAAGGCCAGGGGGAGTTTGGGTTCCTCGGGCCACAGGTGAACGCGGGCCACCACCACATCATGGCCCCATTCCCAATCCTGAACGGTAAATCGTTGCATGCCTTCCACTTCAATGAGCAACAGCCCATTCTCACTTTGCCAGTCGACTATCTGGGCCAAGGTCCCCACCTGATCAGGACCTTGGTCCTCGGTCGCAAGACAAATCCCAAAGGGCTTGCCATGACGCAGACTACGGCTCACCATATCAAGGTACCGCGGCTCGAAAATGCGTAAGCCCATGTGGGCCCTGGGAAACAATACCGTACTGAGCAAAAACAGATCAAAAGTATTTTGCTCATCCTGTTCCTCGACCATTGGCAAAGCACCTCCGTCCATGTCTGCCCATACTAGTGTAGTCCCCCTTTCGCTCTATGTGCATCTGCCATGGTGCAAGGCCAAGTGTCCCTATTGTGATTTCAATTCCCACGTGGCACAGGAAATCCCTTACGAGCGCTATGTCGATGCCTTATTGATGGATTTGGAGCGGGAGCTTCCCCGCGTCTGGGGGCGGATGGTCCATAGTATCTTCCTGGGCGGAGGAACCCCTAGTCTTTTTCCGCCCGAAGCCATCGAACGGCTCTTGTCGGGAATCCGGGCCCGGCTGCGCTTGTTTCCAGGGTGTGAAATCAGCCTGGAAGCCAATCCAGGAGCGGTGGATGCTGCGGCCTTTGCCGGTTACTTTGCGGCTGGTGTGAACCGACTCTCCTTGGGGGTACAGTCCTTTCAGGATGGATTTCTGCGGGTTTTGGGACGCATCCACGACGGGCGGGCTGCCCTGGAGGCCATCGATAGTCTGCAGCAGGCCGGTTTTCGCAACTGGAATCTGGATCTGATCTTTGCCTTGCCAGGCCAAAGCCTGTCCCAGGCCCTGGCCGATCTCCAGCAAGCGCTGGCATTGGATCCGCCCCATCTGTCATTGTATCAATTGACCTTGGAGCCCGGCACCCCATTTGCCCGCCAGGCACCAGGGAATATTCCCGAACTGGATGCAAGTGCCGAAATGGAAGCGGTCCTGCGCGAGCACCTGGCTCTCCGGGGATTGGCCCGTTATGAAATTTCGGCGCACGCCCGTCAAGGATGCGCATGCTGGCACAATCGCAACTACTGGTTGTACGGGGATTATCTGGGAATTGGGGCAGGGGCCCACGGGAAACTCACCATCCCGGGGGAGGGCATTCTGCGGACACGAAAGCCCCCCCGCCCGGAAAGTTATCTGACAGATGCCTTAGGCCCCCGGGAGCAACTGGGGGAGCTGCAGTGGGTGCAGCCTGCGGAACGACCCTTTGAATTCTTTCTCAATGCCTTGCGACTCGTGGAGGGCTTTCATCGCGAGCTCTTCGAGGCGCGAACGGGAATTTCCTTTGTCCTGGTGGAAGGCAAACTCCGGCGGCTGGTGCAAGAGGGATTTTTGGAAAGAGTGGGTGAGGTCTGGCGACCTACCCCTCGTGGTTTGGATTGGCATAATCATCTTTGCCGCCTCTTTTTGCCAGAGGCTCCTGAGGCTTAGTCGTGTCCCATGGCTTCGGACTCATGACCGGCAATGGAACCCTCGGTGAAGAGATATTCCCGTAACTCCTTATCCAGGCGGGGCATTTTCCGCCGTAGCCATTCTAGGACCATGCTGGCGTGTTCGATTTCCTCGTCTCGATTATGGACGAGAATGGCCTTGAGGGCTGGGTCCTGACAGGCTTCGGCGCGCTGCTGGTACCAGTCTACGGCCTCCATTTCCTCAATGAGCGAGGAAATGGCACGATGGATATCCATGGTATCGGGACTAAGCTTATCGAGGGCTTCGTGCAGTACTTCCTGGGCCATGGGGGTACTCCTAGTGTAGGGAAGACCATTGAAGACTAGAACACTTTCCGTCTCCCCGCCAGTTGCCCGCTACGGCCTGGCCCGTATTCTCTCCAAGCGCGGATATTGTTCCCGCACCCAGGCTGAGATCTTGGTTCGTGCCGGACGGGTGCGGGTGGGCTCCCGGGTGATCACCGATCCAGAAGAGGGTTTCCCTTTGGAGGTAGAGGAGATCTGGATAGATGGACAACTTCTGGCACGCCCAGCACGGCGGGTGCTCCTACTCCATAAGCCTCGGGGATTATTGGTCACCCGCCAGGATGAACGGGGCCGCCCCACCATCTTTACGCTGCTGCCCCAGGATGGTTGGTTTGCCCCAGTGGGACGATTGGATCAGGCTTCCAGTGGATTGTTGCTTTGCAGCAATGATCCTGCCTGGGCCCAGCAAATTTTGGATCCCGCCCAGCACCTGGAGAAAACCTACCACGTCCAGGTGCGACCACCCCTGTCGTCGGTAGATCGGCACAGTCTGGCGGCGGGTCCCACGGTCGAGGGCGTATCCTATCTACCTATGAAGATTCGCGAATTGCGTTCGGGCGGCAGGACCCAATGGCTGGAATTTCGGTTGCGGGAGGGAAAAAACCGGCAAATTCGTCGTTTGTTGGCAAGTCGGGATCGGCAAGTCTTGCGCTTGATCCGGGTCGCCATAGGTCCAGTGGTCCTGGGTGATCTACCCGTTGGGGCCTGGCGCTGGTTGGAAGATACTGAGATCCAGGCGCTGGAAGGGGCTTTGGCCCAACGATCCTGATCCCTTGACAGTAGGCGGTGGTTTTTGGCAGCATACGTCGACCAGATTAGGGGCCATAGCTCAGCTGGGAGAGCGCTTGAATGGCATTCAAGAGGTCAGCGGTTCGATCCCGCTTGGCTCCACCATAATCACGATAGAGCCCGGAGTTGCCGGGTTTTTTTCTTGGCCCCCCCGGCAAGATATAGTTGCTGTCAGCAGCGATGACCAGGCACTGTCCAATGCAATGCCAGCTTGCGCCATGTTGGCGCCTGGAACCGTCCTGGTAAGCGCCAGGAATCTGAGGAAAACCGGTATGCGGGGGCCAAGGAAGTTTCCCGCAGCCAGACAATCCACTATAACCATACGTTCCCTAAGCATGCTGCAAGACCCACACAATGTCCCCCTTTGCTGCTATACTCCCCACCATGAAAAATGCGAGTAATCATCATGGCTAAGGCGGAACGTGTCGACGGACGTTTGATGAAAGTCGGCAAATCCGCCCGGGGGGCATTGTATGGTGCCATTTCCCTTGGTGTTGTTGCTGGGCTGTTGATTATTGTCCAGGCTTGGCTCCTGGCGCGGATTGTGAACGCTGTTGCCTTTCACGGACAGCCGCTGGCCACGCAATGGGGGTTGCTTGCCGTCTTGCTCGGCTTATTCGTCCTCCGGGCAGGACTCTCCTGGGCGAGCGAAATCGTTGCGTTTCGGGCCAGCGCCAGTATCAAGACGGATCTGCGTCGGGAACTTTTGCAACATCTCTTTGCCCGGGGCCCCGTGCCCTTGGCCGGAGAGCATTCTGGCGATCTGGCTACCACGCTGATCGATGGAGTGGAGGCTCTCGAACCTTACTTCTCTCGCTATTTGCCACAAATGGCCTTGGTGAGCCTGATTCCCCTGGCCATCTTGGTGGTAGTCTTTCCAGTGGACTGGATCAGCGGATTGATCCTGCTGATCTGCGGACCCTTGATTCCGTTTTTTATGGTCCTGGTGGGGTATGCCGCCGAGGCTATCAATCAGCGGCAGTGGCGGCAACTGCTGCTGATGAGCTCTCATTTCCTTGATGTATTACAAGGCCTTACCACCCTGAAAATCTTTGGTAGAGCCAAGGACGAAATTGCTATTGTCGCCCATCTTTCGGACGAGTACCGCAAGACCACCATGGCGGGTTTGCGGGTGGCTTTTCTGACGTCGGCGGTGCTCGAGTTTTTTGCCAGCCTGGGGATTGCCCTGGTAGCCGTTTCCCTCGGGGTACGCTTACTGCAGGTCCACGCCACCATCGATTTTTATGCTGCCTTTTTTGTCCTCTTGCTGGCCCCGGAATATTTCAGTCCCCTGCGGGGATTGGCAACCCACTACCATGCGCGCATGAGCGCCATTGCTGCAGCCAAACGCATCTTCGAGATTCTCGATGCGCCCTTGCCGCCCGGGCCGCTAGCACCTCTGCAAGTTCTACCTGCGGTCAGGGAGGGAGTTTCCCTGCGTCTGGAGGATCTGCATTACCGCTATGATCCCGAAGGGCCAGAGGCCTTGGCTGGTTTTTCCGCTGCGTTCCCGGCGGGTAGCTATACGGCCTTGGTTGGAAGCAGCGGTGCGGGAAAAAGTACCGTTGCCAATGCCATCCTCGGCTTTGTCCAGCCAGAGAAGGGCAAAATCTGGGTCGATGGAATGGATCTTCACAGCATCGATCCTCGCTTCTGGTACGAACAGATCGCCTGGATCCCCCAAAATCCTCGCCTCTTTGCCGGAAGCATTGCCGATAATCTGCGTCTTGCCAGACCCCAAGCAAGCCTGGAGGAACTTCGGGAAGCTGCACAGGCTGCCAATGCATTGGCTTTCATCGAGGCATTACCCCATGCCTGGGACACCCAGCTGGGTGATCTGGGATCGGGCATTTCTGGAGGACAGGTGCAGCGGCTGGCCTTGGCACGGGCCTTTTTGCGGGATCCCCGCTTGCTGATTCTGGACGAGGCAACGGCCAATCTGGACATGGAAAGTGAGGCATTGTTCCTGGACTCCCTGGAGCGATTGCGTCAGGGGCGGACGGTGATCGTCATCGCCCATCGTCTGGCAACGGCCAATCGCGCGGAGCAGGTCATTGTGCTTGACGCCGGTCGGGTCATCGAGCAGGGAATGCCAGCGCAACTCCTGTCTCAGGGAGGGGCCTACGCCCGTCTGGTCCATACCTATCGAGGTCAGTACCATGCCTGAAGAACATCGGCGACTACTGCAGCTCTTTCGACCCTTTCGTTGGTGGATGTTGGCTGGGGCTTTTCTGAGCTTGCTGACCATCCTTGCCAATTTTGGTCTGATGACCTTGTCTGGATGGTTTTTGGCGAGCGCTGCCTTTGCCGGACTCGGAGGTTGGGCGACCCTCAATCAGTATAATTTCTTTCTACCTGCTGTGGGGGTTCGGGCGTTTGCCTTGACCCGGGTCCTGGCGCGCTGGTCAGAGCGGGTGGTGACCCATGAGGCTACCTTCCGGCTTCTGGCCCAACTGCGCACCTGGTTTTATACCCGCATCGAGCCCCTCGCTCCTGCCGGCCTGCAGGAATATCGCTCCAGTGAACTCCTTTCGCGGCTGGTCAGCGACATTGATACCCTGAATAATTTCTATCTTCGGGTCTTTACTCCTTTTCTGGTGGCCGGGGTGGCAACCCTGATCATGGCCGGGTTTTTTGCCCTTTACGCCTGGTCCCTGGGCTTGGCCTTATTGGTCTTATTGGCGCTGACTGGCCTGCTGCTACCCCTGTGGAGCCAGCACCTGGGCGCTTCCAGCAGTGCCGAGCTCACCCGTGTCCAGGCCCGGATGCGCAATCAACTCATCGATGCCCTGCAAGGGATGGGCGAGATTATCACCGCCAATGCAGCGGAGCGTACCCAGGCCCAGCTGTTGGCAGAAAATGCTGCACTCTTGACCCAGCAGCGCCGTTTGGCCGGAATTGCCGGCATGGGATCTGCCGGGATGGGATTCATGGCCAATTTCACCCTTTGGGTGATCCTGCTACTGGCGATCCCGTTGGTGGGTAGACGAACCATTACTCCTGCGGAACTGCCCATGTTTGCGCTGGGGACCATGGCCGCCTTTGAGGCGGTACTTGCCCTGCCCCTGGCTTTTCAGTTTTTGGGGCAGACCCGAGAGGCGGCACGGCGGATTTTTGCCGTTGCCGACAATCCCATTCCTTTTCCCGAAGCCAGAGAAGCCATAACAGCGCCTAGCCATTTCGATATTACCCTCGAAAATGTGCATCTGCGCTATCCCCATGCTAGTCAAGATGCTTTACAGGGCCTTTCCCTGCACATTGGCCAAGGCGAGCGGGTAGCCATTCTGGGGGCTACGGGGGCGGGAAAAAGCAGTATAGCCAATCTCCTTTTGCGTTTTTACGATTACCAGCAAGGCTCCGTTCGCCTGGGCGGACAGGAATTGAAAGCCTATCCAGGTGACCAGCTCCGGCAATATGTTGCCCTACTGTCGCAGCGCAGTTATTTGTTCCATAGCAGTATTCGTGACAACCTGTTGCTGGCCAAGGGGGATGCAGAGGAAGAAGAACTATGGGCCGCCTTACGCCAGGCCCAGTTGGAGGACTTTGTTCGCTCCTTGCCCCAGGGATTGGACAATGTGGTCGGTGAGGGCGGCGTTCGGCTTTCAGGTGGGCAAGCAAGACGGGTTGCCATTGCCCGTGCCATTCTCAAGAACAGTCCGGTGTTGATTCTCGATGAGCCCAGTGAGGGTCTGGATGCCTTGACCGAGGCCAGGTTCCTGGAAGATCTTCGCGTCCTCATGGAGAAGCGCACGGTGATCTACATCACCCACCGATTGCTTGGGCTCGAACAGATGGATCGGATTTATGTCCTGGCCCAGGGACGGGTCCAGGAGTCGGGAACCTACGCCGATTTGATACAAAAGCCCGATAGTCTGCTCCATCGTTTTGCTGAGCTCGGTGGGACTCTTCTACACAGTTGAGGAGCTGTCCCTACCTTTGAGAGTGGCTATTGCCTCCCAGGATCTGGTCCAGCAAGTCTTGGGCAGTTTGTGCATTTTTTGCACAGCGGGGGTTGTTGGGCTGTTGCAGACACTGGAGCGTATTCCCCAACAGGGCCATGGTTTTTTTCTGTACTTCGGCATCTTGTTGGGCCTTTTCGGGGCTTGTGAAGAGCGCCGACACGCCATAGCCAACGGCGCTGGAGAGTGCAGAGGCAAGCAAAAATACCAAGAGCTTGCGACTGAAACCCGGGGGCATTCCCCGATCATCCAGGTAGTTGTGGCAAAGCCTGGCAAAAGGAAAATAACTGACCAAGCCGGCAAGGAGCCCCCACATTCCCGTTCATCCTCCTTTGGGGTGTTCCAGAGGTAGGGGGTAGGGCAATTCGCCAAGGCGCACGAGGGGCCCGTTGTCACTGTGTACATGGAGTTCCTCCTTGGCATTGCTGGCCCGGATCACTGCCAGTGCAGTAAAAGCCTGGTTCTCGGGCGCGACGTTGACAATCAGGCCCACGGCTTGTTCCCCCATGCTGGAACAAAAGAGCTGGTCACCGGGAGACAGCGATTGCTCGCAATAAATACGATAACACTGGCGCTTGAGTTGGCCCAGGTAGTGGGAGCGGGCGACAATTTCCTGACCGGGATAGCATCCTTTCTGGAAACTGATACCGCCCAGAACCTCCAGATTGAGTTCCTGGGGGATGATTTGTTCGCTGCTGGCCTTGGTAATAAAGGCAGTGCCAGCGCCAATGGCACTCAACCACCAATGTTCGGGCTCCCATTGCAGACCATTTCGGGCCTGGAGCGCGGGCCGTGGATCTTCTGTCGCAAAAAGCAAGGACACGTTCTCGGGCCAGGGGAGGCGTAGCTGCAGTCCCAGGGGTGTTTCACGACTGTGCAGCGGCTGGAGTTCGGCTTCGTCTCCCCAGAGTGCCCAAAGTCCGGCACCGGGTTCTTGGGCCTGGATCTCTACCTTGGCCATCAGGCGATATTTGTTCAGGCGGGCAACGGTCTCTTCCACCATATCTGCTGCCAGGATCAGGCGAAATGCTTCCTTATCACGCCAGATCAGGAAATTGGCAATCATGCGGCCTTTGGCCGTACTGTAACTACTCCATTGGGCTTGCCCCATTGGCAATTTGCAAAGGTCATTGGAAAATTGCCCCTGGAGAAATTTTTCGGCATCGGGTCCATGGACATGGATGCTGGCCATGATGTTGGTCAAGGGAGCAAAGCAAAGGGGAGATGACATGGAGTGGACCTCGAAGACAAAAAATACAATACCGATTCATCATAGCGCGGAAGACCATGAGGTCCCAAGTTTGCCTGCCTTGTTGTTGGGGGATCCCGCACTGCAGCGGGTATTGTATGGCTTGGCTTGTGGGAGTTTTTTGCTCGTTGGCCTGATCAGCCTGTACGTGGATTGGCGCTGGTCCATGATTTTGCTTGCTTTCCTCTTGGTTGGAGTCTTGCTGGGTCGTTGCCCCGGTTTTTCAAAGAGCTTGCCCAGGCTGTTAATTCATAAGGGGGATAACCACCTGGAAGTGTATTGGAGCGATGGCCAGATGAGCCTGGCCAAGGTCCGTCCGGGTGGGGTTTTTGCCTGGCGCTTCCTGGTGCTGCCCCTGGAGGGAATGACCGGCAAGGGATTTACGGTCCTTGCGTACTTTCCCCCAGGCCATCGGCGGTGGCGTCGCTGGCGCTTGGTTGGCCGACGTTTCTGGCTTGCGGTGCAGGCCAATTCCGACACTGCAAGAGATGGCGGGGCTCTTTTTGCCCGGGGAAATCCAAGTCATGGTGAGCGCCTCTCGATTCCTGCCGTTCCAGGGCGCCGCAACTGAGCAGCCCGGCAACCTGCAAAAGACTCTGCCACTCCCAATCGGCCCGACTGGCGGGTAGCGTTTCTGCGGGCCATGGGGATTGTTCTTGCCAAGCCTGGATTTGTTGACGGGCGACCTGCATCTCTGCTTGCCGGCGCAGGATCCCCATTTTATCCCATAGCAGTTCCTGGAGCTCTTGCCGCAGCCGATCTACTCCCTGGGGAACCTGGAACGTTTTGCGTGCGCGCACCTGGTGGTCGAGACGGGGACGTTTGGGCAGGGATGCCATGCTGAGAAGGTGCAGAGCTGTACTGTGGGCACCGACGATGCACTCCAGGAGAGAGTTGCTGGCCAAGCGGTTGGCACCATGCAAACCGGTCCAGGCCACTTCGCCAATGGCATAGAGTCCGGGAATGGTGCTTTGTCCATGGCTATCCACCCAGATGCCTCCACAGCTATAGTGGGCAGCCGGCACCACCGGTATGGTCTGTCGGCTGAGATCATAGCCCCGTGCGCGGCAGTGGGCGGAAATAGTTGGAAAATGGCTGGCCAGAAGTTCGGTGGAGCAATGGCGCATGTCCAGTTCCACATAGGGCAGGTTACGTTCTTTCAGTTCCTGGATGATGGCCTGGCTAACGATATCGCGCGGGGCGAGTTCTGCCCGCGCATCGTAGCGTTCTAGAAACCGTTCCCCATTGGGCAGCCGAAGAATGCCTCCTTCACCACGCAAAGCCTCACTCAGGAGAAAAGCCGGTTCGCCGGGCGAGTAGAGGGTGGTGGGATGAAACTGGACAAATTCCACATCCACCACTGTTGCACCGGCACGCCATGCCAAAGCAAGACCATCGCCAGTGGCAACGGCAGGGTTACTGGTATGACGAAAGAGTTGTCCCAATCCACCGGTAGCCAGGATCACGGCCCGCGCTCCCAGGGCTTGCCACTGGCCATCCGTTCCCTGCAGCCAGGCACCGACACAACGGCCCTGTTGGAGTATCAACTCCCCTGCAAAAGTATGGGCAAGGAGCCGGATTCGCTCCTGCACCTGGGCCTGCTGCAAGAGAGCCCGGGTAATCTGCCAGCCGGTTCTGTCGGCGTAATGCAAGACGCGGCGGACACCATGACCACCTTCGCGGGTGAGCTGCCAATGACCTTGCTCGCGATCAAAGTCCACTCCCCAGGCCAGCAGCCGCTGGATGGCCTCCGGACCTGCGGCGACGATCTGGCGGACACGGTCTTCCTCGCAAAGCCCGGCCCCAGCCCGTAGGGTATCGGCAAGATGCTGGTCAACAGAATCGTGCACGGGATCAACGACGGCAGCGATTCCTCCCTGGGCCCAGTCGCTGGCCGACAGCTCCAGGTGGTCTTTGGCAAGGACTGTTACTTGTCCCCATTGTGCAAGCTCCAATGCACAGGCCAAGCCGGCGCTACCAGCCCCAATGACCAAGAAATCGGTGGTTTGGATCATAACCTGGCAATCCGGGTTGCTTCTTGCGTGCAGAATAGTTGCTCATGATACGATGTCGCAATGGATAACGGAAAGGCCAAGAGATTTTTTAGCCAGAAGATGTTATCGCCCGGGAATAAAGGAAAGGTCATATGGGGAAACCGTCAGCGCGCATGGGTAATACCGTTTCCGATGGCGGTGCGCAGACGGATCTACTCCTGGTGCGGCGGGTCCAGAAGGGCGAGCGCAGGGCCTTTGATCTGCTGGTGCAGAAATATCAGCACAAGGTCGTGGCACTGGTAGCACGCTTTGTCCGGCAACCCGAAGAGGCAGAGGACATTGCCCAGGAAGCCTTTGTAAAGGCTTACCGTGCGTTACCCAATTTTCGCGGGGATAGTGCCTTTTACACCTGGCTCTACCGCATTGCCGTCAACACCGCCAAGAATCATTTGGTCGCCCAAGGACGCCAGGTAAGTTTGGCAGATGTGGAAACCGAGGAAGCGGAACAATTTGACAGTGCCGATGGACTAAGAGAATACGATACCCCTGAGGGAATATTGCTCTCCAAGGAGATCGCGCAACACATCGATAAAGCGCTCAAAGCACTTCCTTCGGATTTGCGCGAGGCGGTTACTCTTCGGGAGTTGGAAGGACTAAGTTATGACGAGATTGCGCAAGTGATGGATTGTCCAGTGGGTACGGTGCGTTCTCGTATCTTTCGGGCACGAGAGGCCATAGCGAAAGTTTTGGCACCTTTGTTGGAGCAAAACAGTCATGAATAATGAAACCAAATCAGCCTTGATGGCATTTATGGATGGTGAGCTGGGGGCCCTCTCGGCCCGTCGGATGGCGGTCCGACTGGAGCGTGAACCAGCCTTGCAGGCTGCCTGGGAAGAACAATACCGGGTCTCTTATCTACTGCAACGGGGACAATATGACGGTGTTATGGCTTCCCCCGGATTTGTCCAGCGCGTAGCAGACCGCATTGATCAGGGTGAGATGGTCACGAAGCCTGGCGCCAAAAGCCATTGGTGGGCATGGTCTTCCGTAGCGGCGGTAGCCATTGTGACATTTTCTTTATTGCTGGGACCCCATCAGGGTGCCAAAGATGTTGTAGCCCTTTCCCAGTCCCCGACCGGAACCCAGTCATTTGCGTCAAACCAACATTTTTTTCTGCGGCCCGTACGATTTTTGAGCGCCCCAACCCATTCGGCACAGACCGATCTGGTGATCCAGCGAGAAATACGCAATATCTGGAGACCCGTTCGCCCTGACGTTGATTTCAGCGAGGTTCAGCCTGGCAGGGGTTTATTGCCGGTTCGATATCAGCAACAAGCTGGCATTTTCCCTGAAGCAACTGTCTATTGGCATCATTAACGTTGGCTCTGGACAAGCTCCATTGCCCTCGTTACCCTCATTCACCAGGTACGGTGGGGGGTGCATTTATACTTGCTGCCGCTGCATCGTTGTTCGGCGCCGGGTTGGCATACTAAGGGAGGTTATGTGGTAGATAAATCATTGAGCCTGCGGAGATCACTTCGTGCTACGGTTTTGGCGCTGTCGGTTGGAGCGTTGGCCTGCATTCCCACACCCGTGGTCGCAGCCCCTGCCAATCTGGTAGCGCTGCCGGATTTTACCCCCATTGTCAAACAGTATGGACCGGCGGTGGTCAATATCAGTACCACCGAAACCAAGGTCGCCAAACAGCAGTCCCCCTTTCCTCCAGATTCGCCATTCAACCAGTTTTTTGCTCCCTTCCTGGGACCACAAGGAGGCGGTCCGCAACAGAAATACCAAGTGCAATCCTTGGGTTCTGGTTTTATTGTCAGCCCCGATGGCTACATTGTCACGGCAGCCCATGTGGTGCAGGGTGCCCAGAAGATCATTGTAAGTCTCACCAACCATCAGCAATATCGGGCAAAACTCATCGGCTATTCCAAACGCATAGACGTCGCCCTGCTGAAAATTGATGCCAGCAACTTACCTACCGTGCAAATTGGTGATTCCTCTCAGCTCGAGGTGGGACAATGGGTGTTGGCGGTAGGTGCGCCCTTTGGATTTGAAAATAGTGTGACCCAGGGGGTGGTGAGTGCAACTTCCCGGCCTTTGCCCGATGATCCCTATATCCCCTTCATTCAGACCGATGTGCCCATTAACCCGGGTAATTCCGGGGGCCCACTTTTTAACATGAAAGGGCAAGTCATTGGTATCAATGATCAGATCTATACCAATAGTGGCGGCTACATGGGTCTTTCCTTTTCCATTCCCATCAACGTTGCCATGGATGCGGTAAAGCAACTGAAATTGCATCAAAAGGTACATTTTGGCTGGCTTGGGGTGATGGTCCAGGACGTGAGTATGGAACTGGCAAAGTCCTTCCATATGAAAGAGCCCGTGGGCGCCCTGATTTCTCAGGTAGAGCCCAACGGACCAGCAGCCAGGGCGGGACTCAAACCTGGAGATATCATTGTCTCCTTTGATGGTCAGCCGATTTATAATTCCGCCCAGTTGCCTCCCCTGGTTGGTGCCTTGCCGGCCGGTTTCAAGGCGAAGGTGGGAATCATTCGGGATGGACGTAGCATGACCGTGCCGGTAACCGTTGAAAGCCTTCCAGCCAATCTGGCCGAGGATGATAATGGAGGCGAAGAAAACCGTGCTGCTCCGGAACAAAAGGGCAACATCAGTCGACTCAAGATCCAGGTGGGTCCGCTGACGGCTGCCGCCCGCCAGCAGCTGGATGTCAGTTCCGGGGTGCTGGTGTTGGGGGTGGGCAATGGCCCGGCAGCAGAAGCGGGAATCCGTCCAGGCGATGTGATTTTGCAGGTGGCCCAACAACCCATCAACAATGTGGCCGAATTGCAAAAGTTGGTTGCGGGCTTACCTGCAGGCCAGCCCATACCGGTACTTCTGCACCGCCGGGAAGGTAATTTTTACGTAGTTCTTTCCTTGCCGCGCTAGGTTTGCTGCGGGTCTGGAGGGGTAGGTGAGCAGACCTGACCCCTTTTTCTTTGAGCTTCCGGTATATGACCACTGCCCAGCAGAATATACGCAATTTTTCCATTATTGCACACGTAGATCATGGTAAGTCGACCCTTGCCGATCAATTCATTCGTCTCTGTGGGGCCCTTACGGAACGAGAGATGTCCAGTCAGGTGCTCGATACCATGGATATCGAGCGAGAGCGGGGTATTACCATCAAGGCGCAAAGTGTGCGCTTGCTCTACCGTGCCAATGATGGCCAGGAATATCAATTCAATTTGATTGATACACCCGGTCATGTGGACTTTTCCTATGAGGTCAGTCGTTCCTTGGCTGCCTGTGAGGGAGCCTTGCTCGTGGTGGATGCCTCACAGGGGGTTGAGGCCCAGAGTGTTGCCAATTGCTATACCGCCATGGAACATGATCTGGAAATCATTCCGGTCCTCAACAAGATTGATCTGCCAGCGGCTGACCCCGAGCGAGTCCGTCGAGAAATTGAAGAAATCGTGGGATTACCTGCCGCCGATGCCATTCTCGCCAGTGCCAAAGAGGGGATAGGGATCCGCGAAATCCTCGAGCAGGTGGTGCGGGACGTGCCGCCACCCCAGGGAGATCCACGGGCCCCTTTACAAGCCTTGATCATCGACTCCTGGTTTGACAATTATGTGGGTACGGTAGTGTTGGTGCGGGTGGTCAATGGCAGCCTACGTCCTGGCCAACGAATCCGTACCATGGCCGGTGGTCGCGAGTATCTTATTGAAAAGTTGGGTGTTTTCACTCCAAAGGCCCTCATGGTGGAAGCCCTGGAAACGGGCGCGGTAGGGTTTGTCATTGCCGGGATTCGCAGCATTGATGGTGCAAAGGTTGGGGATACCCTCACCGATGCGCAACATCCGGCGGCGAAGCCCTTGCCAGGATTCCGGGAGGTCCAGGCCCAGGTTTTTACGGGCCTGTATCCCACCGATTCGGCTGATTACGAACGTTTTCGGGAGGCTTTGCAAAAGCTGCGGCTGAATGACGCCGCTTTGCAGTTTGAGCCAGAGACTTCGCAGGCTTTGGGTTTTGGTTTTCGCTGCGGTTTTTTGGGTCTTCTGCATATGGAAATCATCCAGGAGCGTCTGGAACGGGAATACCAGTTGGAACTCATCAGCACGGCGCCAACGGTAGTCTACGAGGTGGAAACAACCGATGCGCAGGTGATGCATGTATCCAATCCCGCTGATTTGCCGCCAGTGAACAAAATCCGCGAGATTCGGGAGCCCATCATTCGGGCCAATATCCTGACGCCGGAAACGTATCTGGGGCAGGTCCTCACCCTCTGTGAGGAACGTCGGGGTCGTCAGTTGAATTTGCAGTTCACGGGCGGGCAGGTCATGGTCACCTATGAATTGCCCCTCAACGAAGTGGTGCTGGATTTTTTTGATCGCCTGAAGTCCGTGAGTCGTGGCTATGCCTCCATGGATTACGATTTCGCACGTTTTCAGACCGGCAACCTGGTAAAAATGGATATTCTGATCAATGGCGAAAAACTTGATGCCTTGTCCTGGATTGTGCATCGGGATTTTGCCGAGCGGCGCGGCCGGGAGTTGGCAAACCGCCTCAAAGAACTGATCCCCAGGCAGATGTTCGAGGTTGCCATTCAGGCAGCCATCGGTGCCAAAATCATTGCCAGGGAAACGGTAAAAGCCCTGCGAAAGGATGTGCTGGCGAAATGTTACGGTGGTGATGTTACTCGTAAGCGCAAATTGCTGGAAAAACAAAAGGAAGGCAAGAAGCGAATGAAGCAGGTGGGTAGGGTGGAGATCCCCCAGGAGGCCTTTCTGGCGATTTTGCAAAGTGACAAGCGTGGTTGACTTCATAGCCTAAGCGACGAGAGGGATTGGTGCATGGATTTTACCCTGGGATTATTTTTGGTGGTGCTTGCCAGCGGCGTGATCTGGCTGGTGGATATTCTCTTTCTTCGCCGCCGTCGGGCCGCCGGCGAAGCACCCTCCCTGTTGGTCGATTATGCACGGAGTTTTTTTCCTGTCTTGTTGGTGGTTTTTTTGATTCGCGCTTTTCTCTTTGAGCCTTTTCAGGTGCCTTCCGGTTCCATGTTGCCGACGATCCGGGTAGGAGACTTCCTGCTGGTGAACAAATTCACCTGGGGCTTACGCTTACCCTTGATCCATACGGAGTTGACCCGGGGAAATCCGGTGCAGGCAGGCGACATTATGGTGTTTCGCTTTCCCAAGAACCCGAAGATTGATTATATCAAGCGGGTTATTGGTCTACCGGGAGATACCATTGAGGTAAAGGGCAATGACTTATATATCAATGGCAAGCTCATTCCCCAGAAATATTTGGGTACCTTCTATTATCGACCAGAGGGGCAAGGGGAGAAGGGCATGGTCATTCCTACCCAGGAATATGAGCAGACCATTGGTGGTCATAGTTTTCACATTATCGAATTTGATACCCCGGAAGCACATATGAACTTTGGTCCATACAAGGTGCCGCCCAACTGTTATTTTATGATGGGTGATGATCGCGACAATAGCGACGACAGTCGTTTCTGGGGTTGTGTCCCACGCAAAAATATTGTTGGTAAAGCCATGTTCATCTGGTTTTCATGGGATGCCGAGAATTGGTCCATTCGCTGGAATCAAATTGGTCGTGCCCTGGACGGACCCCACAACTGAGCCTGTCCTTGTATGTTTTGGGTTGTTCGGCTAATTGGCCAGATAGGTTGGGAAAGGGTTGGGTACATGCAGACAGATTTCCAGGGCCGGCAATGTGGCGCAGGACTCATTTCCGTAATATTCTGGATTGTCCTCCTGGCCTTTGTGGTGGGGATGGTCGTCAAGTTGGGGCCCGTCTATTACGACAATCTATCCCTGGAGAATATTTTGAAGGATCAGGCGCGCCATGCAAGCCCTGGGGATTCCAGGGAGCAAATCCTCTATAACCTCCAGGATCGTCTCAATGTGGCCATGATCAAGATCAATCCCCAGGACATTCAAGTCATCAAAAGCGGATCAGAGCCTGTCAAGATCGTTGCCAATTACCAACGAACGGTTCCCTTGATAGGCAACATCAGCCTCTTGATCCATTTCCACACTGAAAGCTGAGCAAAAATTGTTGATAGTCTCCCGCTTTTCGGAGATTTCGGTTATGATGCTGTCATGTCTGAACTGGATCGATTACAAGACCGTATAGCCTATCGTTTTAGCGATATTGGGCTACTTCGGCAAGCGCTGACCCACAGAAGCTCAGGTTCGGTACATAACGAACGATTGGAATTTTTGGGTGACGCTGCCCTGAACTTTATTGTTGCTGCCCGTTTATACACCCGCTTTGCCCGGGTGAGCGAGGGAGATCTGTCACGCATGCGAGCCCGTCTGGTGCGAGAAGAAACTTTGGCTCAGGTGGCAGCCTCCATTCAGTTGGCGGATTCACTGATTCTTGGTCCAGGCGAAATGCGCAGTGGTGGTTCTCGCCGGGACTCCATCCGCGCCGATGCCCTGGAGGCGATCATTGGTGCCGCCTATTTGGACGGTGGCTTTGCGGCGGCGGAATGTATCGTCGATCATTTATTGTTACCGCTCATTACCGAAGATCTGGGCGCCGAAGAATTGCGCGATCCCAAAACCAGACTGCAGGAATTTTTGCAGAGCAAGGGTCGGGGTCTCCCCCTCTATGAACTGGTGGAGGAAAAGGGACAGGCCCACGAACGCCGCTTTGTGGCCCGTTGTTCGGTCGCTGGCATGGAGCCCACCGAGGCAGAAGACAGTAGCCGCCGCAAAGCGGAGCAGCAGGCGGCCCAGCTTATGTTGTGCAAACTACAAAATCTGTCGCCTCCAGCACAACGCCATGCAGGTTGAAGAAGGCCATCGCTGCGGAACCATTGTCCTGTTGGGACGCCCCAATGTTGGCAAATCTACTCTGCTCAATCATCTGATTGGGCAGAAAATCAGTATTACGGCACCGCGACCCCAGACTACTAGAGATCAGATCCTAGGAATTCTTACCCTTCCCGGTGGGCAACTCCTATTTTTGGATACCCCCGGCGTTCATCAAGGCCATCGACGCCTCCATCGGCACATTCTACGGGCTACTCGAGGCGCCTTGGATGGTGCGGATGTAGGAGTCTTGGTGGTAGAAGCACCCTTGTGGTTGCCAGGAGATGCGGAAGCCTTGCGCTGGCTTCTGCAGCGGGAAATCCCGCTGGTGTTGGTTGTAAACAAGGTGGATCGCGTCCGGGACAAGAAACGGTTACTGCCATATTTGCAGGAGCTTGGGCAACAGGCATCCTTTGCTTCGGTGCTCCCGTTGAGTGCCCGGCGACCCCAGGATGTTGCGCTGCTGGCCCAGGTCCTGTTGCCGCTTCTTCCCGAAGGCCCAGCGCGTTTTCCCCCCGACGAGATAACGGATCGGCAAATGCGTTTTCTGGCTGCAGAAGCGGTGCGTGAGCAGATTTTTCGCCAACTCAGTGCCGAGCTTCCCTACGATACGGCGGTTGCCATTGAACGCTACCGGGTGGAAGAGAGTGGCCGTCACGAGATTGAGGCGACTATCTATTGTCGCCGTCCAGGGCAGAAGGCCATTCTTTTGGGCGATAGCGGTCTTCGTCTCAAGCGCATAGGAATGCGGGCGCGAGAGAGCATCGAACAGCAAACAGGTAGCCGGGTCTGGCTGGGATTGTGGGTAAAAGAGCGAGAGGATTGGGATCGGCATCCTGGATTGCTGCATGAACTGGGATATGGAGAATAAATCCGGGACATTGGCCTGGATCCTGCATCGCTATCCATTTGGGGATGCGAGCTTCATTCTGGAAGTCTGGACGGAAACCTTTGGTCGATTGGGATTGTTGGCGCGCGACGCAAGAAGGAAAGGGGGCTGGCAGCCAGGTCAGCCCTACTGGATGCGTTGGGGCGGACGTGGGGAGTTACCCACCCTGCACAGCCTGGAGGAACTCCCACTGGCACCGGGAAAGTCAGTCCCGCCCCTTTTGCTTTTTTATATCAATGAGTTGATTTTGCGTTTGTGCGAGCGGAATGATCCTCACCCGGCGTTGTATCAGGAATACGTGCGAACCTTGGCTGCTCTTGGGGACGAGCCCTTGGCCTACTGGCATCTGCGACGCTTTGAGCGGAGGTTACTGGAGCATTTGGGTTGGGCCGCCGATTTGCAACATTGTAGTCAGTGTGCTTGTTTGCTGAGCACGGAACAGGAGATTTTTTGTCAAACGGGCGCGGGACTCTTTTGTACACGTCATCGGCCTGCAGCTGCCAAGTCGCTGCGTAAAGAGGTCTGGCAATGGCTTTGTGGTCCGATGAACGAGGCGCCAGCACCCGGGCTCATGGCGGAGTTACGGCGATATTTGGCTGCTGAACTGCAGTTGCCCTTGGGCGGGCGATCACTGGAGAGTCGACGTCTTCTTGCGGCATACTTGCAAGCCAGGGCGGGGCATTCGAGGGGGTTGGGTAAGTGATCAAACTGGGAGTAAATATTGATCATGTGGCTACTCTGCGCCAGGCCCGGGGGACGCGCTATCCAGACCCACTGGAAGCTGCGTTTGTGGCGGAGCGGGCGGGTGCCGATGCGATCACGGCACATTTACGGGAGGATCGACGGCATATGCAGGAGCGCGATATTACCCTGCTGCAGGAGACCCTGCGTACCCGTCTGAATTTGGAAATGGCCGTGAATGAAGAGGTATTGCAGATTGCCCAACGGCTACGGCCCAGCGACTGCTGTCTGGTGCCCGAGCGGCGGGCCGAGCTGACTACGGAAGGTGGTCTGGATGTGGCAGGCCAGTTTGAGCGGATTCGGGCAGCGAGTCAGCGCCTGGGTGCGGTGGGGATCCGTGTTTCCTTGTTCATTGATCCGGACCCCTTTCAGATCGAAGCTGCGGCTGCCACGGGAGCACCAGTGGTCGAGCTGCATACTGGCGCTTATGCCAATGCCTCTAGCCGGCAGGAACGTCATGAGCAACTGGACCTGCTTCGGGAGGCGGCACACCTGGCCAGTCAGGCTGGCTTACAGGTGAATGCGGGCCACGGGTTGGATTATGTCAATGTACAGCCGGTAGCAGCGATTGCGCAAATCGAAGAACTGAATATTGGCCATGCCATCGTGGCCCACGCCCTCTTTGTAGGCCTGGGGCCGGCGGTGGCGCAGATGCGGGAACTGCTGCGGCAGGCGCGGCCGTGATCGTTGGACTGGGGACGGATCTGGTATCAGTGGAACGCATGGCTGCATTGCTCACCCGTTTTGGGGAACGACTTCCGGCCCGCTTGTTGAGTGCGGCAGAGCGCAGGCAGTGTCCAGAAGCTCGAAAAGCCCACTGTCTGGCCCGACGCTTTGCCGCCAAGGAAGCTACCCTCAAGGCACTCGGTACGGGTCTTCGCGACGGGATGCGGTGGAGTGATATTGAGATAGGTCACGATGCCTTGGGAAGGCCGGAATTGCAATTGTCTGGTGCGGTACGCCGCCGCCTCCAAAGCCTGTGTCGAACTCCCCATCTACTCTTGAGTCTGAGCGATGAAGAGCATTACGCCATGGCTACGGTGATTATCGAAGATCAGGAAAGGGCGTCAGGATGCGGGTAACGGTGGTCGGGACGGGTTATGTCGGTTTGGTTACAGGCGCTTGTTTGGCCCAGGTTGGTAATCAGGTGCTCTGTATCGATATTGATGCCCAGAAGATTGCCAAACTGCAAGGCGGGGAAATTCCCATCTATGAACCTGATCTGCCCGAGATTGTGCGCGGCGGACTCGATGGTGGTCGCCTTTCTTTTGGTACCGACATTGCTGCGGGATTGGCCCATGGTGAATTTATCTTCATTGCCGTGGGCACTCCTCCCGATGAGGATGGCTCGGCAGATCTGCGCCATGTCCTGGGAGTGGCTGCAGATATTGGTCGTTATTTGCAGGAGCCCCGCATTATTGTCAATAAATCTACGGTTCCAGTGGGAACTGCGGTCAAGGTCCATAACACCATTCAGGAGGAGCTTGCGCGTCGGGGCATGGCAATTCCTTTTACCGTGGTATCCAATCCCGAGTTCCTCAAGGAAGGGGCGGCGGTTGCTGACTTCATGAAGCCGGACCGGATCATTATCGGAACCGACGACGAAGCGGCTGCCCAACGAATGCGGGATCTCTACGCTCCCTTCAACCGGAACCATGATCGGCTCTTGGTGATGGATCCGGCCTCGGCTGAGTTGACCAAGTATGCGGCCAATTGTCTGTTGGCCACCAAGATCTCCTTTATGAACGAGTTGGCGGGCTTGGCCGAGCTGCTGGGGGCCGATATCGAAAAGGTCCGGGTGGGGATTGGTTCCGATCCGCGCATTGGCTTTGAATTCATTTATCCAGGTTGTGGCTACGGTGGCTCCTGTTTTCCCAAGGATGTCCGGGCCCTGCAATCCACTGCCCGGGAGTTGGGCTATGCGGCGCCTTTGATCCAGGCGGTGGAAACTGTCAACAATGCCCAAAAACGCTTGCTGGAAAAAAAAGTGGTGGCCGAGCTGGGAGAAGATCTGCACCAGCGGCATATCGCCCTTTGGGGTCTTGCCTTCAAACCCAACACCGATGATATGCGGGAAGCTCCCAGCCGCACCCTGATTGATGGTCTCCTACGACGCGGTGCAAGCATTCGGGCTTTTGATCCTGCGGCGGGTAATGAGGCCCGTCGGATCTATGGCAATCAAGAACGTTTCAGTGTCTGTCATGACCCCTATGAAGCCTGTGAGGAGGCAGATGCCTTGGTCATTTGTACCGAATGGCAGATCTTTCGCAGCCCTGATTTTGTATCTCTCAAGAACCGCATGCGGCAACCCTTGCTCATTGACGGCCGGAATCTTTATGATCCCCGGCTCCCCCGCCAAGTTGGATTTCGCTATCTTGCCATCGGTCGACCCTGAGCGACTTGCTACCCTGGCCCGCGCCCATGTTGCCATCGTTGGGGATGTCATGCTGGATCGCTATTGGTTTGGGCGAGTGGAGCGAATCTCTCCGGAAGCACCGGTACCCGTTGTGCTGGTGCAACGGGAGGAAGAGCGCCCTGGAGGTGCTGCCAATGTTGCCTTGAATGTGGCAGCCTTGGGAGCAAGGGCCGTGCTGCGCGCGCCCGTGGGTATGGATCCTGCGGCGGAGCGATTGCATGATTTGCTGGCCAGGGCCGGGATCGATGCGCAGCTGCTGGGATTGCCAGACTTGCCAACGACCCTGAAATTACGGGTCATCGGGCAGCAGCAGCAATTGCTGCGCATGGATTTCGAGGGAGCTCCCGAGGCGATTCCTGCGGATGCGCTGTGGTCTGGAAATTGTTGCCAGAATGCCGGGGCCCTCTTGCTTTCCGATTATGGTAAAGGTGCCTTGACCCATTCCCAGCCTTGGATCCAATGGGGACGCCGGACGGGAGTGGCCGTGTTGGTGGATCCCAAAGGTCATGATTATGAGCGCTATCGTGGGGCGACCCTGCTCACCCCAAACAAAAATGAGTTTCGTGCTGCAGCAGGCTCGTGGCGCACGGAAGAGGAATTTTGCCAATTAGCAGCGCGCAAGCGGGTGGAATGGGGCCTGGAGGCCTTGTTGGTGACCAGGGGCGAGGAGGGTATGAGCCTCTTTCTGGCCGATGGGGTGCATCATCATGCCGCCCAGGCCCGGGAAGTATATGATGTCACTGGTGCTGGCGATACGGTCATTGCCGTAATTGCTACGGCCCTGGCGGCTGGTTGGAACCTCGATGAAGCCGTAGAACTGAGTAACTACGCAGCCGGCATCGTGGTGGGCAAATTGGGAGCAGCTACGGTCAGTGTAACGGAGCTGAAGCAGGCGTTGATGGCCCATGGCCTTTGAAGAATCGTTGCCAGCCGAGCAAGGAGATCATCGTTTACCCGTACCACGTCTTCTGGCTCGGCGGATGGGTAAAGGGATCAAGGATTTTGCCATGATCCGTCCTGGTGACCGGATCTTGTTGGCCCTCTCGGGGGGCAAAGACTCCCTCACCTTACTGGCCCTGTTGTTGGACCTGCAACGCCATAGCCCCATTCCTTTCGAACTGGGGGTTGCGACCGTCGACCCCCAGAGTCCGGATTACGATCCTACTCCCTTGGGCCCCCATGTCCAGGGCCTGGGGTTACCATGGTTTTGGGAGCGACAGGATATCTTTGGGCGCGCCCAGAAACATTTGGGCCGCCCCTCCTATTGCAGTTTTTGCGCCCGTATGCGCCGAGGGGTGCTCTATGCCTGTGCCCGTCGGGAAGGCTACAACGTCGTGGCCCTGGGGCAGCATTTGGATGATTTTGCCGAAAGCTTTTTTCTTTCTCTATTTTATAATGGGGAACTGCGCACCATGAAGGCCCATTACCGGGTGCGGGAGGGCGATCTGCGCGTCATTCGCCCCTTGGTATACTGTCGCGAACGACAAACGCGCACCTACGCCCAAGCCATGGATCTGCCCATCATCATCGAAAATTGTCCTGCTTGTTTTCGCCATCCCACCGAACGGGCCCGCATCAAGGAACTGCTGGCCGCTCAGGAGGAGAGAGACCCTCGTCTTTTCAAGCAGTTATTGCGAGCCATGCTACCCCTCATGGCGCGGGAGATGCCTCAATGAATGAGCCAACAACAACGGATTACCTACAATCTTTTTATTGGGAGCGCCTCCCTCTTCGGGGAGCCCGTTGCCGCGTCGATGGGATCTTTCGACGGGTGCTGCGGGACTTGACGCTTCCTCCCGAACTGGCCAAGTTGCTGGGGGAGATTTTGGTGGGTCTTGCCTTGTTGTCTACCACCCAGAAGCATTATGTTCGGCTGATTCTGCAAGCCCAAAGTGAGGGTTTTTTGCGGCTGCTGACGGCAGAATTGCAGCAGGGGGGAGGAATGCGTGCCTATCTGCGTTGGCAGGAGGAGGAAACGGAACCCCTTGCATTGGATCGACTCCGACAAGGGATTCTGGCCTTGACCGTGGATTTGGGCCTGGATCGGGATCGCTATCAGGGTCTCATTGAATTGCGCGAAACCCTAACGGCTTCTTTGACTGCCTATTTCACGGAATCCGTGCAGTCTCCTGCCTATTTTCGATTTGTGATCGATCTCCATCGGGGTATTGCGGGAGGTTACTTTTT
This sequence comes from Candidatus Igneacidithiobacillus taupoensis, assembly GCA_021375695.1. Taxonomy (GTDB): domain Bacteria; phylum Pseudomonadota; class Gammaproteobacteria; order Acidithiobacillales; family Acidithiobacillaceae; genus Igneacidithiobacillus; species Igneacidithiobacillus taupoensis. The sequence continues at coordinate 31,637 of JAEPKX010000019.1, forward strand.
ACAGCGTCTGCCGGGAATCCTGGCAACGGAAGATTGGCAAACGGCCCTACAATTTTTTGCCGTGGGATCGGATCAGTCGCTATTGATGGCCAATCCAGAGCAATTTCTGCCAGAAATTTTTCCGGAGGAGGGGGTGCGCTTGCGCTCTCCAGAACCATTGCACTTCCAGTGCAGCTGTTCGCTGGAAAGAGTAGAGCGAATGCTGCTGGCCTTGGGGGAAACGGAGGTTCGGCAGACCCTGGATCAAGAGGGAGAGATCAAGGTGACCTGTGAATTTTGTCAGGCAGTGTATCGCCTGGATGAGGCTGCTGTGGCAAGCCTTTTTGC
>JAEPKX010000019.1:32063-34024 GCA_021375695.1 Candidatus Igneacidithiobacillus taupoensis
CATGGGTGGCCGGGAAAGAATATGCTAGGGTGCTCGATGACCAACCTTGGAAGGTGAAGCCCCATGTCCCAAGAACTTCCTGTCTTGCCTGCCAAACGCAAACTGGAGCCGCTCTGTCAGAAAATTGGACTGGCGACGATTCGGGCGGTGGTCGACGACTTCTATGATCGGATTCAGACCCATCCTACTCTTGCCGAGCCTTTTTCCATTGTGGGCGACTGGGATTTGCATAAAGAGCGACTGACCCATTATTGGTGGACAGTGATGGGAGGGTTGCCTTACCGAGAATTCCGCTATGCCTTGGGGGACAAGCATGCGCCCATTGGTATCAGCGATGCCCTGGTGGATGATTGGCTCGATCTGTTTCGGCAAACCCTACTGGATCACCTGGAGCCTGATTTGGCCAATCGCTGGCACGGGATGGCCAGTGGCATTGGCGAATCCTTACGCTTGATGTTCGCCCGCCACTCTTCGTAGAGGATGGCTTGCCATGCTTTGCGCGGCTTCCTTGCCCAGAAAGAAGCTATAGGCTGGGTTTTGGGTTTCTTCAGCATAGGGTAGTCCTACCTGTTCCAGCATCGCCACAAAATCATGCTCTTCGTTGGGTGGGACTTCAAAGCCTGCCAGCACCCGATTAAAGTCCACCCCGTTGTTGCGATAATGAAAGAGGCTAATATTCCAGCGGTTCCCCAGCTTTTCCAGAAACTCCAGCAGAGCACCGGGTCGTTCGGGGAATTCGAAGCGAAAAATCCGCTCGTTTTCTGCGCATTGGGCATGGCCACCCACCATATGCCGGATATGCAGCTTGGCCATTTCATTGTCGCTGAGGTCCAGGGCCTGGTGACCCTCGTCCAGCAGTTTGGACAACAGTGCCTCGGCATCGCCTCGGTTGGCAACGGCCACTCCCACAAAGATTTGGGCCTCGCTACGTTGATGTAGGCGATAGTTGAATTCGGTAATGACCCGTTGGCTCCCCAGGGAGTTGCAAAAGCCCTTGAAGGCCCCGGGTCGTTCGGGGATGGTGACGGCAAAGAGGGCTTCGCGGGCTTCGCCAATTTCGGCCCGCTCGGCAATGAAGCGCAGGCGGTCAAAGTTCATGTTAGCGCCCGAAAGAATGGCCACCCAGTTCCCGGTATGCGTTTTCCGTTCCTCATGGGCCAGGCGCTTGGCCCCAGCCACGGCAAGGGCCCCGGCGGGCTCCATGATGCTGCGGGTTTCGTCGAAGATATCCTTGATGGCGGCACAGATTTCGTCGTTATTCACCCGCACGATTTGGTCCACATATTGCTGACAAAGGGCAAAGGTGTGCTTGCCGACCTGCCGGACGGCAACCCCATCGGCGAAAATCCCCACCTGGGGAAGAGTAACCCGCTGCCCTGCTTGCAGGGATTGATACATGGCATCGGCTTCAAAGGGTTCGACCCCGATGATCCGCACCGTGGGGAGAATGCTCTTGAGATAGGCGGCAACCCCTGCAATGAGTCCCCCGCCCCCTACCGCTACAAAAACCGTGTCCAGCTCTGCCCCTCCCTGCCGCAAGAGCTCGGCACCAACAGTCCCTTGACCAGCAATGACCAGGGGGTCATCAAAGGGATGGATGAACACCATACCCGTTTCGGCAATAAGCTGTTGGCAATGGGCCTGGGCATCGGAGTAGCTGTCGCCATGGAGGATGACCTCGGCTCCCAGATCTCGAACCGCCTGGATTTTGATTTCGGGGGTGGTACGGGGCATGACGATGACTGCAGGGATGCCCAGGAACTGGGCACTGCGGGCCACCCCTTGGGCATGATTGCCGGCGCTGGCGGCAATGACTCCCCGTTGCCGTTCCTCGGGACGCAAGCGAGAAATGCGATTGTACGCTCCCCGGATCTTGAAGCTGAAGATCGGCTGCAGGTCTTCCCGTTTGAGAAGTAGGGGGCGTCCTAGCCTGGCGCTGAGCTTTGGTGCCGGTTCCAGGG
>JAEPKX010000052.1 GCA_021375695.1 Candidatus Igneacidithiobacillus taupoensis
GATCTTTTTGTTCTTTGGCGGCGAGCGCATCAGCAGCACAATGGGGATCATGGCTACAAAGCTATAAAAGACAAAGGTAAACGCATCCAGAATCCCGCGCATGGCCGCCTGTTGGCCAAGGGTAAGGCCCATTATCGCCCAGGTGCTGGGACTGGGGGTTAGGTGCGCGGCCTGGAGGTAACGATTCAGCGCGGCATGAAAGTGGGAGATATGGGCGCCCATTTGATTCCAAGCCGCTTGGGTTTGCTCCGACATGATCGTGGCAATGAAGGCTATACCCACCGAGCCGCCCAGATTCCTCATCAAGTTGAAGATTCCCGAGCCCTCGGCCGATTGTTCTTTGGTCAATGTCGCAAAAGCCAGGTTAAAAATGGGGATGGAGATCAATCCCAAACCGAGTCCCCGAATCAAACCGGGAAAAATGATCCACCAGGGACTCACCTCCAGGTTGTATTGCAGGGTGTAATAGGAACCCAGCAAACCAAAGAGAATGCCAGAGAATACCATCCAGCGAGGATTGGCGCCGCGGCTGAGCAAGCGCCCAGCCATCCACATGGAAAACATGGCACCTACCCCCTGGGGCGCCATGACCAGACCCGAAGTAACGGCTTCGTAGCCCAGATGATCTTGCAAGTAGATGGGCAAAATGACCATGACGCCGTAGAGCGCGAGCCCAAAGAGTCCGATTCCCGCACTTCCCAGTGCCAGGGAGCGATCTTTGAGTAGACGGAGGTTTACCACCGGGCGTGTCACTTCCAGGCTTCGCCAGACAAAAAAGAGTAAAGAAAGTGCGGCGATCAGGGTCATGGAAACAATGAAATGCGAGGTAAACCAGTTGTCCTGATCGCCAAGACTGAGCACGATTTGCAAAGAACCAAGACCCACGGTCATTAGGAAAAAGCCCAGCCAATCGATGGGCCGAGGATGATCGCTCCTTCCCGCCTCCGGCACATGCAACCAAATCAAGACCAACGCCAGGATACCGACAGGTACGTTTACATAGAAGCACCAACGCCAGCTCAGTTGATCCGTGAGAAATCCCCCCAGAATAGGTCCAGCGATGGGACCCAGCATGATCCCCATGCCCAAGGTAGCCATGGCTACCCCGCGTTTCTCCGGGGGGTAGCTGGAGACCAAGACCGATTGGCCAATGGGGACCATGGCCGCCCCAAAGGCGCCCTGCAAAAAACGCCAGAAAATCATTTCCGGGAGGCTCTGGGCTTGACCACACATGGCGGAGGAAAAAACAAAAACCGCCACACTCCAAAACATTGCCCGTTGTTGCCCATACCGTTCCACGATCAATCCTGTAAGGGGAGTGACGATGACCATGGCCAATAGATAGCTGGTCAGGACCCAGGTGCCCTGATGGGGATTGGCCCGTAAGGCACCCTCCATATTGGGCAGGGCCACATTGACAATGGTGGTATCCAGGACGTTCATGATGATCGCTGCCATCACCGCAAAGGTGATGGCAGCCAATGATCGTGGTGCGTCACCACGATCCAAACCCTGTGAAGAAGCAGTAGTTACCGCCACGGCAGGAGTTTTTCCTTGGTGCCGCAGACCCTATCCTGGCGAATTGATCCGATCACGAGTCCCTACCTCTGGTGCCAGTCGACCCTAAGGCGGCAAGGTGTTTGCGCCCACCGTAGGATCGCATTGAGGGTAGAATGGACCAAGTACGCCCCAGAGACAAGCTTCGTTATCATCCGAATCCCGTTATGATAGATTGAAGCTTCTGTCGAAATTCAAGGGCTTTATTCATGCAGATCTGGGTAGATGCTGACGCGTGCCCGAATGTCAGTAAAAAAATTCTGTACCGCGCCAGCCATTGCCTCCAGATCCCCTTGACCCTGGTGGCCAATCAGGATCTGAACATGCAAGGTTCCCCCTTGATTCGTACGTGCTCGTTGCCAAGGGTTTTGCTGTCGCCGATGCAGAAATCATGCGTCGGATTGCTGCGGGCGATCTGGTGATAACTGTTAGGCAATGGGCTGCATGGGCTCAAACCGCACAATGGTTTTTTGGAAAGGTGCGCTGTAACAGCCTTTCAATGTCCTGAAGCTGTTTGCGTTCTACCCCGCTGACCAGAGAGAAAGTCTGCCCGCTATTGTCGGCCCGTCCCGGGCGACCAATACGATGCAAAGAATCTCCGGGAACATTGGGAAGCTCAAAATTCACCACATGGGGCAATTCCTGGATATCAATTCCGCGGACAGCAATATCCGTGGCGACCAACACCCGTACCAAACCTTATGAGGGTGCGGTAGCCAGTTCGTCCGCAGCGTGGAATAGGCTTGGAAATTCCAGGGGAGGCAAAAGGGGAAGGTAGAATAATCGTCGTGTTGACTGTAAATCGACGTGGAGAAAACAGAACTAGAACGCAAGTTGCAAGGAAAAGCAAAGCAACCGCCAATGATCATTGTGGGGAATCGGGTGTTTTTATGATCCCATTTTCCTGTCAATGAGAGGACAGTTTATTTGCTGGTATGTGGATCCTGTCCTCTTTTAATAAATGCCACTACATCGTCCAGGACCGGTGCCATCCATCGTAACGGTTTGGCAAAGGCACCGATCAGGGTTTCGTGGTTTACCCTGCCATACCTGCGCAATTCCACGCTCACCCCGGCCTTTTCCAGTGCTTTCGCCAGGACTTCTGTGTTTACCTTGGGATTGACCAAGGAATCCTGAACGGCGGCGCCCAGAAAAGTGCGTGGGACATTGGGGTTATGGGCAAAGTCAATAGGCATGCTCTGGGCTGGATAATTGGGGTAATGAAAGATGGGCCGAATGGGTTTGTAGGTGATGGGGTAAAAATTATAGGGGCCCGCCAGGCCAATCCAGCCTTGAAAAATATCTGGCTTAAGCCCCACCGCTGCCAACCAGCGAGGGTCGAGCACGAGCATGGCCGCGTTGTAGGCGCCAGCGCTATGACCCATCAGATAAAAATCATGGATATTTCCCCCATACTGGCCAATGTTGGCATAGGTCCAGGCCACCGCCCGAGCGTTGTCTTGCAAAAAGCTGGGGTACCGAACCTCGGGATAGAGACGATAATTGGGAATAACCACGACAATGCCTCGCGCCGCCAGGGCCTCGCCCACAAATTTGTACTCTTGACGGCTGCCGCTGTCCCAGGCGCCCCCAAAGAGGAAGAGGACAACGGGATAGCCGCCGGCGGGTTTGGGATAGCCATCTCTGGGCAGCGGAGTGTAGACATCCAGATGCCCGCGGGCTTGGGGCTGATAGGGGATATCCGGACTGAGATGGTACGTATTGCTGGGAGTGAGCCCATTGATGATCTGCACGGGAGAGCAGGCGGAAAGGGTACTGGTAATTCCAGCCAGCAGTACTTGGACGCTTCGTGCAATGGAGGACATGAATTATCTCACAGGCGGGATTGGCAAAAGGTCTGATCCGCATCTCGGCATTTCAAGACTCGTTACGAACATTTGCCCTAACTGGATGCGGGCACCTCTGGCCTTGGTTTTCTGCCAGCTCCTGTCCCATTTTGCTGCCGGGCACGGAAAAGGAGCAGCGCCAGATTTGCTGATATCCACTGGTCATCTACAGCATGGGGAAGCTGCAGCGAGAAAATTCCCCCGCAACAGGGAACGCTGGCCGTGCCGGAGGTAGGGTTTGCGAGTTGTTCCTGCTTTTTTCGGGGGCACCTCGTCCATTTTCCTGACCCCGGAGGTAATCTTCATAGCTACCTGCAAAGTCTACGATCCCATGGGGGGTGAATTCGATGATGCCTCTGGAAGGTGGTAAATCGTTACACGGTAGCTGCTTCGCCTTGGACCATGGGTTTGGGCGATGGCAAAGAACAGGGGCTGCATGGAATCTTAGAACGATGGGGAGTGGTGTTGGGCACGACGCTTCTTGAGTACATCGAGTTCTTCTAGCCACCAACTGGCTGCAAAGGCTAGAAAAATAAGCCCAGCTGCAATGGCAAAATCCCAGTGGAGGGCATGCACAATGGTCGCCGGGATATCCTGCCCATGCTGTTGCGCCTGTGCTATGAAGCGAGTGAATACGGTCCCAAAACCGGCTACCGCAATGGTGCCCCCCATGGAACGGAACAGTGATACGGTCGAAGTTGCCACCCCCAGATGTTGGTGAGGTAAGGTCCATTGCGCGGAGAGAATCATGACTTGCATGGTCGAACCCAACCCAATTCCGAGGAGAATCAAGGCAGCATGAATCTGCCAAAAGGGAGTATGGGCCGTTAACAAGGTCAACATCCCCAAGCTCACCGCGGTCAAAAAGGTACCGATGATGGGAAATGCGCGAAACCGCTGATGCTTACTGATCCAACGCCCACTCCAAATGGAAGTGGCCATCATCCCTGCCAGCAAGAAGAGGAGCTGCAGACCCGATTGGGTGGGACTCAGTCCCCGCACCTCTTGATAATAAGTGGGCAGGAAACTCAGGGTTCCCAGCATGGCCATCCCCACAAAAAAAGAGACCAGCGTGCTTACCCAAAAAGTCCGGTAGCGAAAAAAGTGTAAGTGTATGATGGGATTGGCCACCTTCCCACTCTGCCGCCACCACAGCAAAAAACCCAGAAGCATCACTGCCACCAGCAACTCTGACCAAGGTGGGTTGGCGTGCAATTCCAAGCCTAGGATGATGGCGGAAAGCCCCAGGAAAAGAGCAAGGGCACCAATCCAATCAAAACTTCCCGGACGGGGTGCAACCGTGGGAAAGGCACGACCAATGATCGCCAGCGTTGCCAGACCAAAGGGCACATTGACATAAAAAATCCAACGCCAGCCCAGATTTTCCACCAAAAACCCGCCCAGGAATGGACCTACCAACGTCGCCAGTCCAAAGGCTGCTCCCACCAGACCCTGATACCGTCCCCGCTGCTCTAAGGGGATGAAATCGGCAATGCTGGCGATGGCAATGACCAAAATTCCTCCACCTCCTACACCCTGAAAGGCACGAAATGCAATGAGAGCCGGCAAACTCCAGGACAGCCCCGATAGCAGGGAACCTAGCAAAAAAATTGCCACCGCTAACCACAGCATCCGTTTGCGCCCGAGCATATCGCCAAGCTTGCCATAAACGGGCAAAGCCACCGTAGAAGTCCAGAGATAGGCCGTTACAATCCATGGTAAATACGCAAGACCATGCAGATCTCGGGCAATGGTAGGCAGGGCCGTGGAAACGACCGTTTGATCCATGGCCGCAAGGAAAATGGCCGAGAGTACGGCCAAGAACATGATTTTTTGCGTTAGGGTCAGGGAGTGATCAGGCATGGCTCTTCTTAACGATCATATAGCAACTCCATAAAGATTTTGAGAATCTTCCTTTTTTGTTCCAATTGCTAGCCTGTTGCACCAAGCAATCCCCATTCCCTCGCGCCATCCTCCCAAGGAGCGTAGTATGGTGAGCACGGCCCCTCAACAACCATTGATCCGATCTCGCGTCCAGAGTACAGCGGGCTAACTATGCAATCATCCCGCTCCTCTTTACGGAAAAGTTACTAGCGACCAAGCAGGTGGGTGCGTTGTGGAGGTAGGGAAGCTATTGTATTGGGTAGGGAATTTACCAATCATGGCATCATGATGTGATTGGTGGCGCTTCAGGGACTCGAACCCCGGACACGCGGATTATGATT
>JAEPKX010000020.1:0-3935 GCA_021375695.1 Candidatus Igneacidithiobacillus taupoensis
CTGCTCCTGGTGGTAATCCATAGTCACGATGCTACGGCCCAGGGGATTCTGCAACGCCTCAAAGTGTTACGGGAGGCGCTGCACCAGGCCATGAGCAATCGCGAGTTGAGCGAAATTGCCATCTTGCATCGGCTGCTGGGAGATCTGGTGGTGTCTCTTCGCGATCTGGGGCATACCTTGCGCGTCTGGCTCTGGGAACTGGCGGAGGGCGATCCCCTGTTGCCCATCCTGGAAAATGCCCAGGAAGAGCTGGATCGAATCGAGGATGGAATCACCTTGATTTGGGAACGGCACACGGGGATCACCGATTGTTATACGGGCATCGTGCAGAACAACTCCCATTCGGTCATGAAGGTCATGACCCTCTGGCTTGCCCTGCTCATGGTTCCCATTGCCCTGATCATGCCATTCCACATGAATACCCCGTTGCCCTTTGGTGTCCAGCACTCCCACATCGCCTGGTATTTGCTCCTGTTGTATGGTTTTGCTGTCTCAGCAGTGCTGGGGATCTGGGGGTATCGGCGTGGGTTCTTTGAAGCCTAGGAGCTAGCATGCTGGACGTGGTGGAAGGTGCTTTCCTGACGGGTAACGCCAACAAAAGAGCCTGGTTGCGAATACAGGCCCCCAGCCCGGAGGAGTTACAGCTGGTTGCCGAGCGCATCCAGATTCCCATGGCTTTTTTGCTACGTCGCCTGGAAGGCAAGCCCGCCCGCCCCTTTGTGCAAGAGGAGGGCTTCCTGGCTTTCCAGTTTCTGGTGCCCCATCACCATCACCCAGGTTCGAGTACCTTTGATTTGCTCCCCTTTACCTTGATCCTGCTGCCTGGCTACCTGGTTACCATGAGTCAGCAACCCATTGCCTTGTTGGATCAATTGATTCGGCCAGAGTCCCCCCGGAAGCGGTGGGAGCTGGTGCTTCAACTCATCCTTCAGGTTGCCCAGCGTTATGTCCGTATGTCCCGCGATGTTTCCCAGGAACTGCGCCGGGTGGAGGATGATCTTCGTCAAGCCCAGCGCGTGGCAGTCATTTATCGCGCCCTGGATGTCCACGATCGGCTTTTGGAGTTGGATCTCGGCCTGCTCCAGTTGGAGCACCTGCTGCTTGCCATGCGTCCCTGGGTCCCCAAGGACTCCGAGGAACTGCGGGAGCTACTGGAAGATAGTGGCATTGAACTGCGGCAAGCGCGGGATGCCGTAGATATTGAACAGGAGACCATCAATGGCCTCCTCAATGCCTATACCTATGTGGTCAACAACAATGTCAACCATGTGTTCAAGTTCATGGCGGCATTGATCATCCTGGCGACGATCCCGCTCTTCATCCCTGGTGCCGCAGCCATGAATGTACCATTGGGGAACTTCCCCCATTGGAAATATGGTTTCATTACCGTTACGGGTGGTCTTATCCTGGTGGAACTGATCACCGGCTGGGTCTTCTACCGAATTGGTTGGCTGCGCTTGCAGTAGTGCCTGGTACTGGTAAAGACCATGCTTTTTGTGGTATAAAGCGGGCCTTTTCGCAGGGGAATTATCATGTCTAGAGTTTGTAAGGTAACGGGCAAGCGGCCCATGGCCGGGAATAATGTTTCCCATGCCAATAACAAGACGCGGCGGCGTTTTCTCCCAAATCTGCAGTATCACCGTTTTTGGGTGGAGAGTGAGAAGCGCTGGGTGCGGTTACGGGTAAGTACCAAGGGAATCCGCACCATCGACAAGAAAGGGATTGATGTGGTGCTGGCCGAGTTGCGGGCAGCCGGCGAAAAAATCTAGGGAGCATAAGCAATGCGCGACAAGATCAAGCTGGTATCCACGGCAGGTACCGGACACTTTTATACGACGACCAAAAACAAGAAAACCACTCCTGATAAGCTGGAGTTCAGGAAATATGATCCCAAAGCCCGTAAGCACGTGGCCTACCGGGAAGACAAAATCAAGTAAGGCAAGTGTCCAGGGGTTCTGGTCAATTGGCACTCGTTGCGTTAGAGTGCTAACAGTGCCCCTTATGCGGGCGTAGGATAGTGAGGACGATCATGGATGATCGCGCCCGTCATTTATTGAAATCGCTCATTGAGCAGCATATTTCCAGTGGCCACCCAGTGGGTAGCCGACAACTGGCCAAAGATGCCGGGTTGGCCATCAGTGCGGCTACGGTTCGCAATGTGGTGGCCGATCTGGAAGATGCAGGCTATGTGGTAGCTCCCCATACCTCAGCAGGACGGATTCCAACCCCATTGGGATACCGTTTTTTTGTTGACTCGTTAATCCATGTCACCCCTCTCAGCGGGTCTTTCCAGCGGATGTTGCTGCAGCGGATCGGTGCCCATCTGCCTGATGCCGAGGAGGTTCTGCAAGCCACCACGGCCATGCTCTCGGAATTAACCCACCTGGTCAGCTTTATCCGGGTACCCAAGCGTGCCCATCAGATCTTGCGCCATGTGGATTTCATTGCCCTGCGGGAAAACGAGGTGCTTGCAATTTTTGTAACTGATCGGGGCGAGGTGGAAAATCGATTGCTCCGCACCGAGTCCCCACTGAGCCCATCGGTGCTGACCCAGGCCGCCAACTTTTTCAACGCCAGTTATGGTGGTCGTCCCTTGCAGGAGGTCATTGCGCAACTGGAAGAAGACCTGCTTCGCTCCCGGGCGGAAATGGATCAAATCCTGCGCAATGCCATGGAACTGGGCAAGGAGATGTTGATGGCCGACCAGCAGGGTATGATGGTCGATGGTGAATTACAGCTTTTGGACATTCCCGACCTAGCCGATGGTCCCCGCCTGCGGGAGCTCCTCCGCACCATTCGCCAGAAGCGGGAGCTGGTCATGCTTCTGGATGGATGTGTGCAGTCCAGCTCGGTGCGATTGTTTATTGGGGGCGAGTCGGGTTTGGCACCCTTGAGCGATTTTACCCTGGTTTCTGCACCCTACCATGTGGATGGGGAGCCTGTTGGGGTCATTGGGGTTCTGGGTCCATTGCGGATGCCCTACCCAGAGATCATTCCGTTGGTTGATGGAACAGCCCGTTTGCTCGGTCAGGCCTTGTCCCGTACTTCCCTGCCATCCCCTTGAAAAGCCATGACGGGTGCCCCATATCATCCTTGGTAGAGGCTGGAGGAAATCTGCAATGAGTGAAGTGGAAGAAAAATCGTCTTCACCGGAAGCGATGAATGAAAAAAATGCGGTGTCGAATGAAGAAAATGAAAATGCAGCGTTACCAGAAACGGATTGGCAAGCCGAGGCCGAGCGGCTCAAGGGAGATTATCTTCGCGCCCTGGCCGATATGGATAACCTCCGCAAGCGCACCGAAAAGCAGATAGAGGACGCGCGAAATTACGCTATTGAACGTTTCGCTCGGGAGTTGTTGCCGGTGGTCGATAGCCTGGAGCTGGCGCTGGCTTCTCCCCTCAGTGGTGATGACGCAGTGGCACAGTTACGCCAAGGTTTGGAGAATACCTTGGCGCTCTTCTTTGCAGCGCTCCAGAAAGCGGGGATCAGGGCTGTAGAAATTACAGAGGGCCGCTTTGACCCCCATCTCCATCAAGCCATTGCCATGGTGGAGTCGGATGGAGAGCCCAACCGTGTCCTGACGGTTCACCAGAAGGGATATCTCATTCACGAGCGTTTGCTCCGGCCCAGCATGGTTTCCGTATCCAAAGCGCCCAAGAGCGACTAGTTCGACAGTACTTTCGGATACATCCATTTTTTCTAGAAAAATCAGGTAAGGAGATTCAAGAATGGCAAAGGTCATCGGTATCGATTTGGGAACGACCAATTCCTGTGTTGCCGTCATGGAAGGCGACAAGGTCAAGGTCATTGAAAACAGTGAAGGGAAGCGTACCACTCCCTCTATCGTTGCGTTCAGTGAAGACGGTGAGATCCTGGTTGGGGAGGCGGCCAAGCGGCAGGCGGTTACCAATCCCGAGAATACCATTTACGAGGT
>JAEPKX010000020.1:4035-22297 GCA_021375695.1 Candidatus Igneacidithiobacillus taupoensis
GCCATGAAGGACGCCAACCTGGCTACCAGCCAGATCAGTGATGTGATCCTGGTAGGAGGGCAGACCCGGATGCCCAAGGTCCAGGAGAAGGTCAAGGATTTCTTTGGTCGGGAACCGCGCAAGGATGTGAATCCCGATGAAGCCGTGGCCATTGGTGCTGCTGTCCAGGGCGCAGTACTTTCCGGTGAGAAGAAAGACGTCCTCCTCATGGACGTGACGCCCCTTTCCCTGGGTATCGAAACCCTGGGAGGAGTAATGACCAAACTCATCGAGAAAAACACTACCATCCCAACCCGCAAGTCCCAGATCTTTTCCACTGCCGAGGACAATCAATCGGCGGTGACCGTCCATGTGCTCCAGGGGGAGCGGGAGCTGGCGCGGGACAATAAATCCTTGGCCCGTTTTGATTTGACAGACATCCGTCCCGCACCCCGAGGGACCCCGCAGATTGAAGTGACCTTTGATATTGACGCCAACGGTATCCTGCATGTTTCGGCCAAGGACATGGAAACCAACAAGGAACAGTCCATAAAGATCACGCCAAGCTCTGGACTTTCTGAGGCAGAGATCCAGCGGATGATCAAAGAAGCTGAGGCCAACGCTGCCGAGGACAAGAAGGCGCGGGCTCTCATCGAGGCCCGCAATGAGGCCGATGGTAGCGTCCATGGGGCGCGCAAAGCCCTGGCGGAACATGGCAACGCCCCTGCTGATGTCAAAGCCAAGGTGGAAGAGGCCATTGCTGGGGTCGAGTCGGCGGCCAAGGGGGAGGATACAGAAGCCATCCGGGGGGCTGTAGCTACGCTGATGGCAGCCATGTCGACCTTGTTGCAACACGCGGGAAGCCAGCAAGCGCCAAACGCCGAACCGGGGGCAACAGGAGGGGCGAAACCCGCCGATGATGTGGTCGAAGCAGAATTTGAGGAAGTGGACAAGAAGTAAGCTCCACCGTGTCTGCATCGGGCAGGGAGGGTTCCCTGCCCTTATCTGTTTCTGCGAAGAGATTACATGAGCAAACGGGATTACTACGAAATTCTGGAAGTCAGTCGAAATTGTGACGATGGGGAATTAAAGACCGCCTATCGTCGTCTGGCCATGCGCTATCATCCGGATCGAAATCCGGGAGATGCATCGGCTGAAGAGCGCTTCAAAGAGATTAATGAAGCCTACGAAGTGCTTTCAGATCCTCAAAAACGCAGAGCCTATGATCAGTTCGGTCACGCGGGTGTTGGTGCTGCGGGGAGTCCTGGGCCTGGCGCCGGTTTTGGGGGATTTGGGGATATCTTCAGTGATATTTTCGAACAATTCACGCGTGGGGGCTTTGCTGGGTTTCAGCAGGATCCCGGACGGGGGAGTGACCTGCGCTATCGCCTGGAGTTATCGTTGGAAGAAGTTGCGACAGGAAAGACCGTGACACTGGACATTCCCGGTTCCGTGCTATGCGACGCCTGTGCTGGTACAGGTGCAGAGCCCGGCAGTCGTGTCGAAGAATGTCGTACCTGCGGAGGTCATGGCCAGGTACGTATGGCCCAAGGTTTCTTTTCCGTAACCCGGCCCTGTCCACACTGTGGCGGTTCCGGTAAGGTTGTCAGAGAGCCCTGTAGAAAATGTCGTGGCCAGGGACGGGTGCGTCAAAACCGCAAGGTCGAGGTCAAAATCCCCGCCGGTGTGGACACGGGGGATCGTATTCGCCTCAGTGGCGAGGGGGAGGCGGGGGAGCGAGGCGGGCCACCGGGAGATCTCTATGTAGAGATTCTGGTGCGTCCCCATCCACTCTTTGAGCGGGATGGAGATGATCTGGCTTGTACCGTGCCTGTGGGTTTCACCACCCTGGCGTTGGGTGGAGAAATTGAGGTCCCCACCTTGCAGGGGCGAGCCAAGGTCCAGATCCCTGCAGGTAGCCAGTCGGGTACCATTTTCCGGCTCCGTGGCAAGGGAATCCAGGGGGTACGCAGTCGGTCACCAGGGGACCTTCATTGTCGCGTGCAGGTGGAGGTACCGGTACGATTGTCAGAACGGCAACGAGAACTTCTTCAGGAGTTTGCCGCCGCCAGTGGGCAGGGAGGTAGTCATCCCCAACAGGAAAGCTGGTGGGCCAAGGCCAAAGATTTCCTGGACCGGATGGGACTGTAGGGATGGGATTGCGGATCGTGGTAGCGGCGGCAGCTGGCAAGATGGGGCGCGCAGTCGTTGCTGCCCTCAGCGCCGAACCGGACCTGCAGCTCCACGCTGCCATCGGTCGCCCCCAGGCGCCCTATCTGGGGCAGGATGCGGGTACCCTGGCGGGAGTCCAGTCGCTGGGAGTCCCGGTGGGGGATGATTTGGACAAAGCCCTCCCCGGCGCCGATGTGCTCATTGAGTTCAGTCCTGCCGAGGTAGCCCTGCAGCATCTCCGGCTAGCCGCAGCCAGAAGCTGTCCGGTGGTCCTGGGCAGCACGGGTTTTACTGCGACCGGGGAGGCAGAGATCCAAAGGTTGGCCGCGCAGACGGCCCTGTTGCTGGCTCCCAATCTGAGTGTGGGAGTCAATGTACTCTTGGCCTTTCTCCCCAAAATCGTCGCTGCCTTGGGGCCCGACTACGATATCGAGATCTTTGAGGCCCATCATCGGGCCAAACGGGATGCCCCATCGGGCACCGCCCTGGCCTTGGGCAAGGCGGCGGCAGCTGGGCGGCAACGTGAGCTCGGGGAGTTGGCCTGCTTTGACCGCAATGGGATTGCCAGTCCCCGGCAGTCTGGCTCCATTGGTTTTGCTACCTTCCGTGCCGCTGATGTGGTCGGCGAGCACACGATTTGGTTGGCGGGCCAGGGGGAACGCCTGGAACTGACCCACCGCGCTGGTAGTCGTCAGAATTTTGCCCAAGGGGCTCTCCGGGCGGCACGTTGGCTCGCTGCCCGCCCGGCGGGGCGCTATGATATGCAGGATGTCTTGGGCTTACGCTAAGGAGATGGCAATGGAATATGTAGTGGCCAATCGGGTGCCAGTCAAAAAGGAATTCCGCGAACAGTTTGAAGAGCGCTTTCGTCATCGTGCGGGAGAAGTGGAAAAGCAGCCGGGTTTCGTGCGGATGGAAATCCTCCGCCCGTTAGCCGATGGTGGAGTCTATGTGGTCCTCACCCATTGGCAAAATCGCGAGGCCTTCCAGAACTGGCTGAAGAGTGAAGACTTCCAGGAGGCACATCGCAATCCCCTGCCCAAGGAGGCCTTTGGCGATGGGGGTGGGCTGGAGCAACACGAAGTCATCATTAGTGTCCACCGTTGATGTACTGGAGGAAGACGTGACGGAATGGACGAAGGCGGCGGTAGAAGAAGTTCTGGCGCAGATTGATGATCCCTATTTGGGAAAAAATCTGCGCGCGGCAGGAGTTCTGAAAGGGGTGGTGGACCACCGGGTAGAGTTGGAGTTTCCCTATCCTGTCCAGGGAATGAGCAAGGACTTGGAAAACCGGGTCGCAGCAGCGCTGCACAAGGCCCTGGGCGCTGATGTCCAGGTGGTGATCGGCCAGCGGATCCAGATCCATCAGGCCCAACGCGGAGTCAAGCTCCTCGATGGCATCAAAAACATCATTGCTGTTGCCTCGGGCAAGGGCGGCGTCGGCAAGTCGACCACGTCGGTCAATCTGGCCCTGGCCTTGGCCCAGGAAGGCGCCCAGGTGGGGATCCTCGATGCCGATATCTACGGTCCGAGCCAGCCGCGGATGTTGGGGATACAGGGTAAGCCCACCAGCAAGGATGGTAAAAAGATGGAGCCCATGGAGGGTCATGGGATCAAGGCCATGTCCATTGGATTCCTCATCGACGAAGAGACCCCTATGGTTTGGCGAGGTCCCATGGTGATGCAGGCCCTGGAGCAATTACTCTCCGACACCCGTTGGGGGGAGTTGGATTATCTGGTCATCGATCTGCCCCCAGGTACCGGCGATACCCAATTGACATTAGCCCAGAAGGTGCCGGTGTCCGGGGCCGTCATCGTCACCACCCCCCAGGACATTGCTCTCCTCGATGCCCGCAAGGGACTCAAGATGTTCGAGAAAGTCGGAGTGCCGATTCTGGGTATCATCGAGAATATGAGTTTTTACATCTGTCCCAAGTGTGGTAATGAAGACGACATTTTTGGCCATGGCGGTGGGGCCTTGATGGCTGAGCAGTATGGCGTGGAGTTTTTGGGTGCTGTCCCGCTGGATCGGCGGATCCGCGATGAGGCAGATAATGGCGCCCCCACGGTGGTGGCAGCCCCCGACTCGCCATTGGCTAGGATCTATCGGGAGCTCGCCCGTCATGTGGCTGGTCGCATCGCCCTCCAGGCCGTTGATCATAGCCACAAGTTCCCCAAGATTGTCATCGAGAATCGGTAGGAGCAGCCGATGAGCATCAAGTCCGATGTCTGGATACGACGGATGGCCATGGAGCAGGGCATGATTGAGCCCTTTTCCTCCCAGCAGATCCGGCAAGTGGAAGGGCAGCCGATCATTTCCTACGGCCTCTCTTCCTATGGCTACGATATCCGCTGTGCCGATGAGTTCAAGATCTTTACCAATGTCCGTAGTGTCATTGTCGACCCCAAAAATTTCAGTGCCGATTCCTTTGTGGATTTTCAGGGAGATACCTGCATCATTCCGCCCAATTCCTTTGCCTTGGCAAGGACGGTGGAATATTTTCGGATCCCCCGCAATGTCCTGACCATCTGCCTGGGCAAGTCCACCTATGCCCGTTGTGGCATCATTGTCAATGTCACTCCCTTTGAACCCGAATGGGAGGGTTATGTGACCCTGGAATTTTCCAACACCACCCCACTTCCCGCCAAGATCTACGCCAACGAGGGGGTGGCCCAGGTACTTTTTCTGGAGTCCGATGAGGTCTGTGAGGTGTCCTATGCCGATCGGCGGGGGAAATATCAAGGTCAGTCTGGCGTTACCCTACCTCGGGCTTAAGCATGGTGCTCCTCGTCTTCTTCCTGAAGACGATGATGGGCGTTGCCCCGATGGGTTAGATAGAGCGCAACGGCAACCAAGGCAATACCAACGGCCAGGAAGAGGAGCTGGGTAAAGTTCTCTACTTGCATAGCCAAAGAACGTTCAAAGAAACTGACTACCAGGATCAGGAGAATGACCTTGCCCAGCCGATCCTTGAGATCATCGAGACTGCGAATGAAAAGAACCCGGGACGATCGGGCATCATTGGCAATATCGATTTTACTGATGAAAAGTTCATAGAGCCCCATGGCGAAGATGAGCAGGATGGTCGCCAGCAAATACCCATCAACGATGCTCACCGCATGGGCTACGGCCCTGGCATGAAGGGCTTCCAGGGCATGATCATCAATGCTGGGGTTTCCGTAAAGAAGAATCTCCTGCAGCAAATGCCACGCATCGACGGAGGTCATGTAGAACACCGCCAGGGCCACCAGGAGACTTGCGATAACGGCAAAGAGGACCACCAAACGGGAATTCCAGAGGAGGAACTCAAAAGCACTTTCCAGTTTCATCCACATGGAGAAGAACCTCTTAGTGTTTTCCGGTACTGCCAAAACCGCCCTCGCCCCGTTCGCTTGGAATGAATTCCTCTACCAAAAGCAGCTTTGGGTGGAGAACGGGAATCAGGATCATTTGCGCGATCCGTTCGCCTGGATTGATTTCCAGGGCTTCTGGGGAGCGATTCCAGCAGGAGATCTTGACGGGGCCCTGGTAGTCAGAATCGATGAGCCCTACCAGATTGCCGAGGACCAATCCTCGATGGCCCAGGCCCGATCGTGGTAACAGCAAAGCGGCAACCCCCAGATCGCCGATATGCATGGCAAAGCCTGCGGAAATCAGGGTACTGACACCAGGCGCAAGCACCAAAGAGTGGTCGATGCAGGCCCGCAGGTCGATACCCGCGGCGCCAGGGCTGGCATAGTCGGGCAGGGGCCACTCGCGGCCCAAGCGCTGGTCAAGGATTCGAATGGGCAATCGGTCCATGGTGATTCCTAACTCAGAAATGTTTGGAGATGCTGTAGTATGCCGCGTGCCAGAGCCAATTTGGAACGGCGGGAAAATTCCCAACGCTGCTGGCCTGCCCAAAGAATTCCTGCATTTTCGCTACCCCCCAGGACGCCTGGGTCGAGAAGGTTGAGAAAGGCAAAATCAGCCCCTTTGGCTTCGAGCTTGGCTTTGGCGTGGGCCTCGTCGCCATGGGTTTCGGCGGCAAAGGCCAGGATTTTGCGAGGGCGATGGGGAGATCTCGCAATGGTAGCGACAATATCGGGATTGGGGCTGAGTTCCAGGTGTAGCGGCAACGTCCCCTTGGGTTGTTTTTGGGCAACCGGCAGGGCAGGACGATGATCGGCGACGGCGGCATTGGCAATGAAGAGGTCGGTGGATTCTGCCGCCAGGGCTTTCTGCACCGCGGCGAGCATTTCCTGGGCGGAGAGGACGTCCTGTCGGGAGATGCCGACTGGGGTGGGCAGGGCTACGGGGCCGCTGATGAGTTGCACCGTTGCCCCCAGTTCGGCCGCTGCCTGGGCCAGGGCAAAGCCTTGGCGGCCACTGGCACGGTTACTCAGGCCACGGACCGGATCCCAGGACTCCCAGGTGGGACCGGCCGTGATCAGTATCTTGCGTCCTTGCCAAGGTTTGGGGCCGAGATGCCGGCGAAGGATATCAACAATGGCTTCGGGAGAGAGCATGCGGCCCGGTCCTTCTTCACCACAGGCGAGACTGCCTTGCTCTGGACCCAGGAAAATCCCACCGTCTGCTTGCAGGGTATGGACATGACGCTGGGTGGCAGGATGTTCCCACATGGCACTGTTCATGGCCGGCACCAGGAAGCGGGGGGCACGACTGGCCAGGGCGATGGCACCTCGCAGATCGTCGGCTAGCCCCAGGGCAAGCCTTGCCAAGCCATTGGCACTGATGGGTGCGAAGAGCAGGGCATCGGCCCAACGGGCCAGTCGGATGTGATCCATGGCCGCTTCTTCGCTGGGTGTAAAGAACTCTTGCCGAGGCGGCTCGCCCAGGAGGGCCTGCAAGGTCAGCGGTGTGACAAAGTGACTGGCACCAGGGCTGAGGACGATCTTGAGCTTGGCACCGGCCGCAAGCAGCAGCCGCACCAGTTCGGGACTTTTATAGGCGGCAATACTCCCGCCGATGCACAGCAGGATTTTTTGTCCCGCAAGGGGATCACCGATGGGCAAAGTTTCGCTAGAATTCATGGGGAGAGCATACGAGAAAGAGGGAGCATATGGCTATTTCCAGTTGGCCAGCGGCCGAGCGGCCGCGGGAAAGATTACTTGCAAAGGGCGCTGCAAGTCTGTCCGATGCCGAATTGCTGGCGATTTTCTTGCGCACTGGTATTCCAGGCAAGAGTGCCGTGGACCTGGCGCGGGAGCTGTTGGCCGATTTTGGCGGGCTACGGGGGTTATTGCTGGCCTCCCAACAGGATTTTTGTGCACGACCGGGCTTGGGTCCTGCCAAGTTTGCTCAGTTGCAGGCCTGCCTGGAAATGACCAGCCGCCATTTGGCTGCTCATTGGGAACGGGGTGAGGTCCTGGAGTCCCCGGCGCAAGTGTCTCGCTACCTGCAGTCCCTGTTGCGAGATCGCGAGCGCGAGGTTTTTTATGTGCTGTTTTTGGATCAGCGGCATCGTGTTTTGCGTGGCGAGGAACTTTTTCAGGGAACCATCCATTCGACCCATGTGCACCTGCGAGAGATTGCCAAACGCGCCTTGGCCCTCAATGCCGCGGCAATTATCGTTGCTCATAATCATCCCTCGGGGGTGGCCGAGCCCAGCGTCGCAGACCGTGCCCTGACTCGGCAGTTGGAAGACGTGTTGGGTCACTTGGATATCCGCTTGCTGGATCATTTTGTGATTGGCGATGGGGTGCCCGTCTCCCTGCGCGAGCAGGGCGGGTGGTGAGTAGTGATTTTACCTGCAAGGCTGGAAAAGATATAGTGTTTGCTGGAAGCGATGGCGGATGAGAAATGGGTATCAGCACTTCCCTGAGTATTATTGCGATTTGTGCGATTCTTGCCTTGCTGATTCTTGCAGGGGTCGCGGGGGTTGTGGTGCGGACTTTTCTGCGCTTGGAGCGGGTGTTGGCCCGCGTCGAGCAGGACATGGCGCCTGTGGTTCTGGATTTGAAGCTGGTGCTTAGCGAATTACAGCGGATCGTCCGCAGTGGCAGCAAACAAATGGATCGTGTCGATGGCACCCTGCGCTACTTGGACCGAGAAATTCGCGATAGTGTCGACACCTTGGTCATACCCATTCGCGAATTGGCGCTGTGGGTACGGGCGGTGCGAAGAGGTTGGCGCTATTTCTCTCGACGTCGCTAAACGCGGCATGGCTACGGAGGTAACTATGAGAAACAGTGCATCGGGTTTCTTGGTTGGAATCTTGGTGGGAGCAGTTGCAGGGGTATTGCTGGCACCGGCCAGTGGTGCGGAAACCCGTGAGGAACTGCGCCGCGGTATGCAACGCGGGCGAGCGCAGTTACAGGAATTGGAAAACCTGGCCGAGGAGCGGATCGCAAGAATTCTGGACGAAATTCAGGAAAAGACCCAACAGCTATTGTCGGTGGGTAGCGAACTGGTGGAAGCCAAGCGCCAGGATCTGCAAGAGGCAATCCAGGTTGCCAAGCGGGCCTTGGCCGAAGAACGGGAAATCATGCTCCGCTCGCGGCGAGAGCGGCAGTTGGCTTTGGAAGAAGAACAAGACGATTGACTTGCTGCAATTTTATGCGGCAATCAATCAATTCTAGGTGCGGCGCACCCTGATCATGACGTAAGATAGCGCGAGTCTTTCTGTCGAGGAGAAAATAGTAATGGCTGACAAATTGCTGATGGTCATGGTCAATACCGATCCCGCCAATCCACAGGAACTGGGTGCCCCCTTTTTCCAGGCTACGGTGGCTGCGGCTATGGACTTTGAAGTAGAGGTCGTCTTGACCGCCCGCGCTGGTGAACTCGCCAAGAAAGGGGTGGCCGAAAAAATGTTCGTCATGCCTGGCAGCCCCAAGAGTGTCTATGATTTCATCAAGGATGCCCATGAGGCCGGTGTAAAGTTTTTTGTCTGCACGCCCACCCTCGAGTTGTGGGATTGTACCAAGGACGATCTCATTCCCGAAGTCTCCGATGTAGTTGGTGGCGCCTATGTCATCGAGCAGGCCATGGACGACGACGTCGTTACCTTCACCTACTGATAGCTCATGACGCCTTCCCATTTGGGACCTGCCGAGCTACTGCACAGTGCTGAGGCGGTACAAACGGCCATCCACCGGATGGCCGTTGCCATTAATGCCGATCTGGAACCGTTGGCTCCCCATCGACCGGTGGTGGTGCTGTGTGTCCTTTCGGGGGCCATGGTTGTGGTGGGGCAAATTTTGCCTCTTTTACACTTCCCACTGCTCCTGGATTGCGTACAGGTCAGTCGCTATGGCGACCAGACCCGCGGCGGTGACCTGTTGTGGCGTTTGGCCCCCCGTGAAAGTCTACGTGATGCAACGGTACTTTTGATCGATGACATTTTAGACGAAGGGATAACCCTTCTGGCCCTGCAGGATTATTGTCGCAAGGAAGGTGCCGCTGCCGTGTATACGGCGGTCATGGTGCGTAAGGATCGTCCCCGTGCAGCAGCAGTCCCCGTCCAATATGTGGGTCTGGAAGTGCCCGATCGCTTCGTTTTTGGTTTTGGCTTGGATGCCCGGGGTTTGGGGCGCAATGCCCCTGGAATCTATGCCTTGATGGAGGAGTGACAAGGTGGGCGTGGTTGGCATTATTGGTGGCAGTGGTCTTACCCAACTCAAAAATCTGGAGATTCAGCAGCGGCGGATCATTCGTACGCCCTTTGGCGAACCCTCTGGACCCTTGAGTTTTGGTAGGCTCAATGGCTTTGACGTAGTCTTCCTTGCCCGTCATGGCTATGGCCATACCATCCCTCCCCACCGCGTCAATTACCGGGCCAATATCTGGGCATTGCACCATGTGGGGGTTTCCCATGTCATGGCAGTGGCGGCGGTTGGGGGCATTACGGCGCCCATGCAGTCGGGTGTTTTGCTGGTTCCCGACCAGCTCATTGATTATACCCACGGTCGGCCCAGTACCTTTTTTGAGGGCGGGGAAAGTCAAGTGATCCATATCGACTATTCGGAGCCCTACTGTCCTTTGGTGCGTCAGCGACTCCTGCTGGCTGCACAGCAGCTGGGAATTGTCATTCAGGATGGGGGAACCTATGCGGTCACCCCGGGGCCGCGCCTGGAGACGGCGGCAGAGATCCGCAGAATCGAGCGGGACGGCGGTGATGTGGTGGGCATGACGGGATCCCCCGAAGCTCCACTGGCCCGAGAGATTGGCCTTTGCTATGCCCCTTTGGCTTTGGTGGTCAACCCGGCGGCGGGGAAGGCCGCTGAACCGATTACCATGGCGGCCATCGATGCGGTCATGCACGAGGGAATGGGACGCGTGCGCGAGGTCCTGGCCAGGGCGGTGACCCTGCTCCAGGATTGCGGTCCTTGTGATTGTGGGACTGCGGTGGGACCTGAGGCCCTCCATGCATTGCACCAGGCAGCTCACATCGCCAAACAGCGCCAGCCTGTCTAGCGCAAGGTCACCAATTCCTCGGCGCTGGTGGGATGAATGGCGATGGTCCGGTCCAGATCAGCCTTGCAGGCTCCCATCTGGATGGCAACGGCAAAGCCCTGGAGGATTTCATCAACACCATCGCCAAGGGCATGGAGTCCCACCACTTTTTCTTCATTGCCAACCACAACCAGCTTCATGGCAGTTTTTTGGGGGTCCTTCTCTAAGGCGCGCAGGAGGGGAGTAAAGCGAGATTGATAGCATTTGACGTTCTCTTCGCCATAGCGTTCCCGGGCCTCTTCTTCGCTCATTCCGACCGTGGCTAAGGGTGGATGACTGAATACCACCGTAGGAACCAACTGATGATTGATGGGCACGAGGGGCCGATCGCCAAAGACATGGTCGGCCCAGCGCCGGCCTGCGGCTATGGCAACGGGGGTTAGGGCCGGCGCCGGGGTCACGTCGCCGATGGCAAATACCCCGTTCACCCCGGTTTCCTGGCGTTCATCAACGGCCAGGTGGCCCGATGGGAGGGTGGAGAGGCCAATGCTCTCCAAACCGATGTCCTGCGTGCGTGGTTGCCGACCAATGGCCCAGAGGACACGATCGAATGGACCGATTCGTTGCTCATTCTGGAGCATCAGCTCTAGGCCCTCAGGTCCCTGCTCGAGGCGTTGGACATGCCGTTGGGCGAGGATGCCGATGCCTTGCCGCTCCATGGCCTCCATCAAGCCTTCTCGCAGAAAGGGTTCGAAATCGTGCAGAAAATGATTGCGCCGCAGGATCATGGTGACATCACTTCCCAAGGCGTGCAGGACGCCTGCCAACTCTACGGCAATGTAGCCTGCACCGATCACGGCAACCCTTCGGGGTTGCTCTTCCCACGCAAAGAAGTCGTCTGAATCGCTGCCCAATCGGGCGCCAGGGACTTCAGGCCACAGGGGTTCGGCGCCGGTGGCAATGAGGATTCGCTCACCGTGGAGGAGAGGGCCATCCTGGACCTGTACCCGACCGGGGCCAGCAATGCGGCCGTAGCCTGCAATCAGGCTTACCCCATTGTGTTGAAGACCCTCTTGATAACGAAGCTGGAGACGTTGGATGTACGCCTCCCGTCGCTGGCGAAAACCAGCCCAATCAAATGCTGGGCTGGCTTCCCGATGGATGCCATAACTTGCGGCCAAGGTTTGGTTCGCGTAGAGATGGGCAGCGTTCCAAAAGAGTTTTTTGGGGACGCAGCCGACATTGACGCAGGTGCCACCCAGGGGTCCAGCGGCGACCAAGGCAACTTTGGCACCGTAGCTAGCTGCACGATTGGCTGTGGCAATACCACCACTACCGGCACCCAGGACGATGAGATCATAGCGCATGGATTTTTTCCTTTTGCAGGGGTGGAGAGCTGCTCCACCCGCTCTTTTTACTTGCTAGCGAGGTAGTGGGCCAGATCGTCGGCGCCGCCAATATGCTTGCCGCCAATGAAGACCTGGGGCACGGTCGAGCGGCCACTGACGGCACGAACACTGCGAGAACTCAGGCCAGTCCCCATGCCCGTGCGAATTTCCTCGAAAGCGAGACCACGTTCCTTAAGTAACGCCTTGGCCCTGGCACAATGAGGGCAGCCTTCGCGGGTGAAGAGGGCAATGAACTCCGGCTCTTTGGCGTTGGGGTTGAGATAGCGCAGCATGGTATCGGCATCGGAGACCTCGAAGGGATCACCGGGTTTGTCGGGCTCAATGAACATTTTTTCGATGACGCCGTCCCTGACTAGCATGGAGTAGCGCCAGGAGCGCTTGCCAAAGCCCAAATCCGCTTTGTCCACCAGCATCCCCATGCCAGCGGTGAATTCTCCATTGCCATCGGGAATCAGGCGGACATTCTCCACATTGAGCTCCTTGGCCCAGGCCTCCATGACGAAGGCATCGTTGACCGAGAGACAAAGAATGCTATCCACGCCGTTGTCGCGGAAAGTGGGTGCCAGCTCGTTATAGCGCGGCAAATGGCTGGAGGAACAGGTGGGGGTAAATGCCCCCGGTAAGGAAAAGACGATGACGGTTTTGCCCGCAAAAAGCTCTTTGCTGGTGACGTCTTTCCATTGATTGTTCTCCCGGGTCCGAAAGGTGACCTGGGGAACGGTTTTTCCTTCCATGTTGGGTAATTTCATTGCTGGAGGCTCCCAAAAACGTCATCCAAGTGATGACTCGGTCTATATTAGACCATGTCTAAAATTAGTACAAGTTGATTATGGCAGACCCAGGATGCCCAAGGCTCGGTCAAGGCCTCCCAAGCGGATCTGAAAATCCGCCTGGGCGCGAACGGTGGGCTTGGCATGATAGGCGATACCGACCCCCGCTTTGCGCAACATGGGTAGATCATTGGCCCCGTCGCCCACGGCCACACATTGGGAGAGTTCGGCGCCTTGGCTGATGGCCAGCAATTCCAGGATATTGGCCTTGGCCTCGGCATCGATGATTTCTCCGATTACTTCGCCGGTGATTTTTCCGTCACGGATCTCCAGTCGATTGGCAAAGGTATAATCCAGTCCAAGCTCGGCCTGGAGGTAGTCAGCAAATTGGGTAAAGCCGCCGGTAACCAAAGCCGTTTCCATCCCCGCTGCTTTGGCGGCCTGGATGAGTTCCCGGGCACCCGGACTGAATTGCAACCGGTCCCGGATCACGGCATCAATGGTACTTACCGGCGTGCCGGCCAGCAGTCGTACCCGCTCCCGCAGGGAACTACGAAAATCCAGCTCACCACTCATGGAGCGTTCGGTGATGGCCGCAATGGCACTCTTGAGGCCCAGGTGCGCACCCAATTCATCAATGCACTCGATGCTAATGAGGGTGGAATCCATGTCGCTGACCAAGAGGCGAAAATGTTTGCTGGGCCACAGTGGAGTCAGGGCAGGATCGACGGGAAGATCCTCGAGCGCCTCCAGGAGTTGGTGATTGGCCAGTGCCAGGGAGCCCGTTTCACCCCAGAGCTCCAAGACCAGACGATCTCCCTGGGCCAGCAGTACCCGACCAGGCAAAAAACCCCGCAGGTGCAGGGCAGTCAGAGCACGGCGAAGGATCACAGCCTGGTTGCTGCCCTGGAGGACCAGGCGATGGGGTTCCTCATTGGGTAGCGCTCTGCCCCACAGGATCTCGCGCCCCTGGACCAGGCCTTGGCGGGCCAGTTCCTCCAGAAAGGGTTGCAATTCACCAGAGTCGGCCGGCAGTTGCCAGGTCTGCAGCCAGGAACCCCATATTTCTCGTTGTTCCAGTTCGCCATGGACGATTTGTCCCATGGCCTGGGGTAAGGTCATGCGTCCCTGGCCGGCGGGACTGAGAATGGCGAGACGGGTGGCACACATGCTTTGCTTCCTTATGATTTACAAGATAGTTGATCGATGAGCGCAAGGAGGGCTTCACAACGTTGTTGACCGTCGGGGAGTGCGCGGCGAATGCGCAGGCGATCCTGGCCCTCGAGCTGATAGCTCTGGGATTCCTGCTGAATTTTCTGGATGAGTAGGGGGACGGAGAGTCCATGCTCGGGTGCAAGTTGCAGACGTGCTCCTTGGGGACCTGCATCAATGGCGAGGATTCCCCGTTCCTGGGCGACGATGCGTAAATGGGTTTGACAAAGCAGGGTGCGGACCTCATCGGGGATGGGCCCAAAGCGGTCGATCATTTCCACCAGGATCTCCCCCAGACCTTCGCGCCGTCGCAGGTTGGCGAGGCGTTTATAAAACTGTAAGCGTAACTGGACGTCGGGTAGGTAGTGGGCAGGGATGAGGGCAGGGGTGTTGAGATGGATCTGGGGCCCCTCGGCTGTTTTTTCCAGCAAACTTTTAGGATCTTGGCCAGCCCGGATGGCCGCCACCGCCTCATTGAGCCATTGCATGTACAAGGTAAAGCCTACTTCGTCCATATGGCCGCTCTGGGCATCCCCCAGGAGCTCTCCCGCCCCACGGATTTCCAGATCATGGCTGGCCAGGGCAAAGCCTACCCCCAGGTCCTCCAGGGATTGGATGGCATCCAGGCGACGCCTAGCATCGGCAGTGATGGCCCGGGGATCCGGAGTGAAGAGATAACAATAAGCCCGCTGATGTCCCCGTCCTACGCGTCCGCGCAGCTGGTGCAGTTGGGCAAGGCCAAAGCGATCGGCACGATCGATGAGCATGGTATTGGCATGGGGATTGTCGATGCCCGATTCGACGATGGTGGTACAAAGCAAAAGATCGAAGCGTTGATGGTAAAAGTCCAGCATGACCGCCTCCAGTTCCGCCTCGGGCAGTTGCCCATGGGCGATGCGTACCCGCATCTGGGGCAGGAGGCGCTGCAGGAGCTTGGCGCTCCGCTCGATGTCGTGGACTTCATTGTGCAGGTAATAGATCTGACCCCCGCGATGTAGCTCACGCTGACAGGCCTCCCGGATGGTCTCTTCGGAAAACTCCTGGACAAAGGTCCGTACCGGTTGGCGCCGTTCGGGAGGAGTGGCAATGATGGACAGGTCGCGCAAACCGGCCAGAGAGAGATTCAGGGTCCGGGGAATGGGGGTGGCCGTCAGGGTCAGCACGTCCACCTCCGCACGCAACGCCTTGATTCGCTCCTTGTGGCGAACGCCAAAGCGATGTTCCTCGTCCAGGATCAGCAAACCCAGATCGGCAAATCGGACATCGTCCTGAAGAATGCGGTGGGTTCCGATGAGAATCTGGATCTTTCCTGCGGCCAGATCCGCCAAAATCTGGGTTCTTTCTTTGGGCTTTTGAAAGCGGGAAAGGACGGCGACCCGGATGGGCAGACCCACAAAGCGATCGCGAAAGTTCTCGAAATGTTGTTGGGCCAATAAGGTGGTGGGGACCAGTACCGCCACCTGCGCCCCCTGATGGGCAACGACGAAGGCGGCGCGGAGGGCCACCTCGGTTTTGCCAAAGCCGACATCCCCGCAGACCAGGCGATCCATGGGGTGGGGTGACTGGAGATCCTGCAAGACGGCATCAATGGCCGCTTGTTGGTCCGGGGTCTCCTCGAAAGGGAAACGAGAAACGAAATCCCAATAGGCTTCCTTGGGTAGGGCGAAGACCCGACCGGAACGAGCCGCTCGACGCGCATAGATGTCCAGGAGTTCACTGGCAGCATCGACGGCTTTTTGTCGGGCCTTGGCCTTGGCTTTGCTCCAGCGACCGCTGCCCAGCCGCGAGAGCTCCACCTCGGTGCTGTTGCCCACAAAGCGGCTGACGCGGTCCATCTGCTCCACGGGCACATACACCCGATCGCCCTGGGCATACTCTAGGCAGGCATATTCGTTGACGTCTCCTTGCCCGGCAAAGGGAGTGTCCAGGGCCAGAAAACGACCAATACCATAATCTTCGTGAACCACCAGATCGCCAGGCTGCAACTCCCCCAGATCCCGCAGCAGGTTTTCCATACTGCGTTGGCGGGCCCGTTGACCACGGCGTTGGGCAAAGACGCGATCCCCAAAAATTTGCGCCTCGGAGATGAGGGTGAGATCAATCCGGCCCCGTTGCTGGTGCAGGAACCCCCGTTCCAGTGGGGCAATGGCTATGGAAATGGCGGCAGTGGAACGGACAAATGCCGGCCAGTTTTCTACTTGCGCAACCGCCATACCTCGGCCGTGCAAATGTTCCCGCAAGGCTTCCGCTCGACCCGGAGACTCGGCCGCAATGAGGGCTCTTGCCCCTTGGGGAAGCTCCCCTAAAAACCGTTCCAGTCCCAAGAGGGGCGCTTGTTCGGAGCCGCGCAAGGGTGGTGCAGGAAGGAAGCCCAAATTACTCCGCTTATCGCCTTCTATGGGTTCTTCCAGGAGCTCGATCTGCGCAAATTGCTGCCGTTGGTGCAGCCAATCTTGCTCTGATACCAACAGCTCAGCGGGTGTCAGGATGGGATGACTCCGATCTCCTTTGCGTTCCTGATAGCGTTCCTCCCAATCGGTCAGTAAACGTTGTCGACTTGCTTCGATACCAGGTGCGTACACCACGATGGCATCGGCGGGCAGATAGTCAAAAACGCTACCACAATGGGAAAAGAACAAGGGTAAATATTGC
This sequence comes from Candidatus Igneacidithiobacillus taupoensis, assembly GCA_021375695.1. GTDB lineage: Bacteria > Pseudomonadota > Gammaproteobacteria > Acidithiobacillales > Acidithiobacillaceae > Igneacidithiobacillus > Igneacidithiobacillus taupoensis. The sequence continues at coordinate 20,628 of JAEPKX010000020.1, forward strand.
TCGGCTCCGGCAGGTACATGGTTGCGGCTTACTGCCCGATAGACCTCGGCTTGCTGGGGATCGCCACTGAAACGAGCCCGAAAGGACGCGCGAAAATGCTGCAGATCCTGGGTCGCAACGGGGACCTCCCGGGCAGGCAGCAACTGGATTTTTTCGACCTTGTCTAGACCGCGCTGGGTTTCGGGATCAAAGGAGCGAATGCTTTCAATGGCATTATCGAAAAGCTCAACGCGGTAGGGACTGGGGCTGCCACTGGGGAAGAGATCAATGATCCCCCCTCGCCAGGCAATTTCGCCAGGCTCGGATACCTCGCTGACCAGGGTATAACCGGCATCGAGCAAACGCTGTCGAAAGGATTCTGGATCCAGATGGCCGCCCCGTTCCAGCCAAAGGCCATGGCGATCCAGGTATTGGGATGGAGGAAGGAGTTGCAGGACTGCCGAGATGGGGGCGAGGCAAAGATGGCGCCAATGGGGTAGGGCTGCCAAAGTGGCCAGCCGAGTGGTACTGAGTTCCGCTGGAGGATTGATGCGATCATAGGGAAGCACTTCCCGATCGGGAAAGAGTATGGGGCTTGGGAGGTCCGGAGCAAAAAAGGACCATTCCCGGGACCAGATTTCGAGATCCCTGCTACTGGGAAGGATCAACAAGAGGGGGCGTTGCCAACGCCGCAGTATCTCACTGAGCACCCAGCTTTGCGCAGCCCCAGGGGACTGTCCCAGGCGGAGGGTTTGACCCTTGGGCGGGGGGGAGCCGAGCCAGTCGAGTTGCAAAGAGGTTTTCCTATCCATAAGTTCTGGCAACAGTCTAGGGAGTGACGGACAAAACTGCAAAATCTCTATGCTTTGGGGTATGCTCAAAGGCGAGGGGAGGAGTCATGGAAAGAATCTGGGCAGTGGTACCAGCTGGAGGTCGGGGACAACGCTTTGGTAGTGCGGTCGCCAAACAATATTTGCAACTGGCCGGGCGCAGCATCCTCGCCCACGCTTTGGCCCCCTTGCTCCAAGAGCCCAGGATATATGGTGTGCAACTGGTGCTTCCCGGTACGGATCTGGCCACTGGCGCTTGGCGGGATGCCCTGGGAACGGAGCGGGAGACTTTTCTTCCCCCGGTCGTTGGTGGTGCCGAGCGCCAGGATTCGGTACGACGGGGGTTAGAGGCCCTCTTGAGCCAAGGGGCCTTGCCCAGTGACTGGGTGCTGGTTCACGATGCCGCCCGACCCTGCTTGCGACGCGAAGATTTGCACCGCCTTCTCGATAGCCTTCCCCAATCCCGTCAAGGGGCGCTTTTGGCAGTTCCCCTTGCCGATACGCTCAAACGGGCGGAGGGAACAAAGGCCATAGGAACCATTGACCGACGCGACCTATGGCGGGCCCTGACTCCTCAGGCATTCCCTTTGGGATCCTTGCTGGAAGCCCTCCAGGAGGCCCAACAGCAGGGGGCTTCCATTACCGATGAGGCCGCGGCGCTGGAACTACGGGGATGGCGTCCCCGATTGGTGCAGGGACATGCAGACAATATCAAAATCACCTTTCCTGAAGATCTCCCGCTGGCCGAGGCGATCCTTCGTTCCCGACAGGAGTCTCTATGAATTTGCGTGTTGGACAGGGCTTGGATGTCCATGCCTTGGTCACTGATCGACCCTTGATTCTTGGCGGCGTCCAAATACC
>JAEPKX010000020.1:22397-33770 GCA_021375695.1 Candidatus Igneacidithiobacillus taupoensis
GAGGTTGCCCGCCTGCTGGCCCGTTTTGCGGGAGTAGCCGCCCGCGACGTGGGCTATGCCGGGCTCAAGGATCGACATGCCCGTACCCGTCAGGTATTCACCCTGCCAATCCCCGCCAGGGGAGTGGACTGGGGAGGGTATACCCAGCCGGGTCTGCGCATCCTGGCCGTTCATCGGCATCGGCGCAAGTTACGGCGGGGGGTCCATCGAGGCAATCGTTTTGTCCTTCGGGTCCGCAACCTTGATGTGGATGTCTCGTCGCTGACACTTGCCTTGCAGCAACTCGAAAGCCGGGGATTTCCCAACTATTTTGGAGGACAGCGCTTTGGTTACCAAAATCTCGATGCAGCCGGGAGGATGCTCTGCGGCCCACGCGCTGGACGAATGCCCCATCATCTACGGGCAATGCTGTGGTCTGCAGCCAGGGCTGCTTTGTTCAACGTGGTTCTGGCGGAACGGGTACGGATGGATAATTGGCAAAAAATTCTGCCCGGTGAGCTTGTGCAGTTAGCAGGAAGCCATAGCCATTTTTGTGCCCAGGGCGATGATGCACCGGTTTCCCTGGCGGCGCGTCTGGCCGCCTGGGATTTGCATCCCACCGGACCCTTGGCTGGTAAGGGCAACATCCAGCCCATGGACGAAGCCGCCGAGCTGGAAGATCGCATCCTGGCCCAATGGTTTGGCGGAGAGGATTCCCCTGGAAATGGCCCCGCCTGGCAAGCTGCCCTGGCGCGGCAGGGCCTTGACGGAGCCCGGCGTGCTTTGCGTTGCCGTCCCCTGGAACTGCTTGTCCAGCCAGAAAACGAGCACACCCTGCAACTTGCCTTTGTTCTTCCTCCCGGGGCCTATGCCACGGTTCTCCTGGAGAGTTTGGGGATTACGGTGGGATCGGGTGGTAATGGCGCTTGTATCCCATAAGGGCATACTTTACGATAGACTATCGATAGACAGGGTAAGCAAGTGTAATTCTTACAAAGGGACGGGAGTGTATGAAAAACCATGTAACCATTGGGCGTCTGGCTCGCGAGGCAGGTCTTGCTGCAGAAACTTTACGTTATTACGAGCGTATCGGTCTCATCCGTCCCGTTCAGCGTACCCAGTCCAACTATCGGCTGTACGACGAATTGTCGGAAGCCAGACTGCGTTTTATTCGACGAGCCCAGAACCTGGGATTCTCCCTCGCCGAGGTCAAAGAGCTTCTGGACCTGAGCAGCAACCCGAGCAATGACATGACGGCAGTCAAACAGTTGGCGCTGGCCAAGATCCAGGATGTAGAAGCCAAAATTGCTGATCTGCAGCGGATGCGGGAAGCCTTGCAAAAGCTCAGTCAGACCTGTCCGGGTCATGGTTCCGTAGCCAACTGTCCCATCCTTGCTTCCTTGGCAGGAAGGGATGCAGAGGCAGAGTCGCAGAAACAAGCCACTGCCTGATTCAATCACTTACGGTGCTTGCCCAGCAGGATGCGAAGGGCGCCGCCGCCTCCTTCCATGGGGCGGGCCTGGGTAAAGGCGAGTACCTCCTGATGGCGTTGGAGCCAGTGTCCTACCAATCTTTTGAGGATGGGGATTTGTCCAGGTGAGCCCATACCCTTCCCATGGATGATCCGCACACAGGTCCAGTGATAGCAACGCGCGTCCTGCAGAAAGCTGGCAACAGCCAGGCGCGCATCTTCCACGCGCAAGCCATGGAGATCGAGGTCAGCCTGGATTCGATAGCGTCCTCGCCGCAGATCACGCAGCAAGCGCTCAGGCAGACCAGGTCGCAAATAGACCCATTCTTCCCCGCTTAGCCAGGACTCCTCCAGATTTCCTTTGGTCAGGGCTGCCAATACCGCTTGATCGTCATCCTGGGACTTTCTTGGCTCCGGGCTTGGCGGAGCCGGACGAGGTTGGGGATCGGGTGCGGCCATAGGACAGACATCGGCAAGGGCCGCCCGAAATTCCGCTCGCTCCCATGCTTCCAGGAGCGGTGGTGGCGGAATGCCTTGCTCAGTATTTGATTTGCGCCGCCCCAACGTGCATCAGACGCCGGCCTGTTCCAGCCAGCGCTCGGCATCCAGGGCAGCCATGCAGCCGGTACCGGCACTGGTAACTGCCTGTCGATAGACATGATCCTGCACATCTCCAGCAGCAAAGATGCCAGCAATGCTGGTCATGGTAGCAAGACCCTCCCGACCTCCCCGGGTAATGAGATAGCCGGTGTCATCCATATCCAGTTGCCCGCGAAAGAGCTGGGTATTGGGTTGATGTCCAATGGCAATGAAAACCCCCATGACGGCAATTTCTCTGCTTTCTTCACCAGTAGTCGAGCGCAAACGCAAGCCAGTAACCCCTGTGTCGTCACCCAGGACTTCTTCCACTTGCTGGTTCCAGAGGATCTGCACATTCTCCTTGGCAAAGAGTTTGTCCTGGAGAATCTTCTCTGCCCGGAATTTGTCGCGGCGATGAATGACGGTGACGGACCTGGCAATATTACTCAGATAGAGTGCTTCCTCCACAGCGGTATTCCCCCCGCCCACCACAGCCACATCCTGATTACGGTAAAAGAAACCATCACAGGTGGCACAGGCGGAGACCCCCTTGCCTCGGTATTTTTCCTCACTGGGCAAGCCGAGGTATTTGGCCGAAGCACCCGTGGCAATGATCAGCGCGTCACAGGAATACTGGTGTTGATCACCGCGCAAGAGGAAGGGCCGATGGCCCAGCTGGGCTTCCTGGATATGATCCAGGATGATCTCCGTATCAAAACGGCGCGCCTGCCTTTCCAGCTCGGCCATGAGATCGGGCCCCAGAATGCCATCGGCAGCACCAGGCCAGTTATCCACATCGGTGGTGGTCATGAGCTGACCGCCAGGTTCCATACCCTGGATGAGGACGGGACGCAAATTGGCACGAGCTGCATAAATGGCTGCTGTGTAACCGGCTGGACCAGAACCAAGAATCAGCAAACGGGAATGTTTCGTTTCGGAGGGACTGGCAGGCATGCTTGCTCCATAACAGTGAACGAAGGTAGTAAAATTATCATATCACAAGCATTTGCCTGGCACCTCTTCCAGTCATTTGGGCAAAGTACTTTTCTTGACAGCATGAATAGGCTCCTTTAGCGTGCTGGCATGGCAAAAGCTGCAAAAAAAAAGATGCGTTTCGCCAAGCCTGGGAGACCTTCCCCTGCACAGCAGTCCCCTCGCACCTGGTGGAGTCAGGGGGCCCTCCTCTTGTTTTTCCTTTTTTGCCTTTTTCTTGGGGCGTCTTTACTAAGCTTCCATCCTGTTGACCCCAGTTGGTTCAATAGTGGGCAGGTAAATCAACCCATTGCGAATTGGGGTGGGCGATGGGGGGCGCAGCTTGCGGCTTTTGTCGTACAGTTTTGGGGGGCTACGGCCTGGCTGATCCCCGTGTTGTCCGTATTTCTTTGTGCTGCATGGTGGCGAAAACTGCATTGGCAACGGCCCCTGCCGTGGCTGCGAATTGTGGGTGGATTGCTGTTGCTGCCCAGTTCTGCGGTGCTCAATGCCCTCCTTTGGCCCCGTTTCTGGTGGCCAGTGCAAGGACCAGGACCCGGCGGGATCTGGGGAGCGGAGCTACGTGCCCATCTGGAGCCGGTCTTGGGTCCGGTGGGTCTCGCTTTGCTGTTTCTTGCAGCACTGATTCTGGCCGTAGCGCTATTGACCCGCTCGTCACCCCTGGCATGGGGGCAGATCGTACTAGCGTTGATTCATTGGTTGGGTCGGTTTTCCCAACCGTTTTTCACTATGGTTCAAAAACGGTTGGGTCGAGGTCAGACCCAGATACCACCAATGCCAGCCAATCTGGAGGCAACGACCGCAGAAAAACCGGAGTCCATAGAGCCCTGTCAAGCCGCGCCAACCGTGTCTCCACGCCCCAACCCGAAATCCCTCCCCAGAAGCGCCAAGAGCCATGAGAATCAGCTGCCCCTTCCGGCGCCTCTGGGGCCACCCAGAGCCGATGGTCTTCCTGACCTGGCTCTGCTGGATTCGCCCCAGGCCAACGATCCCGCATTGGTTCCCAGTCCGGAAGAGCTGGCCAAGCGATCGCAATTTCTTGAGGAAAAAATGGCCGAATTTGGCGTGAAGGCCAGGGTGGTGGCCGCCCACCCGGGGCCTGTCATTACCAGCTTCGAAATCGAGCCGGCAGCGGGGGTCAAAGTGAGCCAGGTTGCTGGTCTTAGCAAGGATCTGGCCCGGGTCATGTCCGGTAGGATTCGGGTGGTCGAGGCAATCCCGGGCAAGACCACCATGGGTATTGAGGTGCCCAATCCCCAGCGACGGATCGTGCGGCTATCGGAAATTTTGGGAAGTGCTGCCTTTACCCACAGCAAAAGTTTGCTGACTTTGGCCCTGGGGCAGGATATTCGTGGTCAGCCCGTCGTTGCTGATTTGGCGCGGATGCCCCACCTGCTGGTGGCTGGCACCACCGGGGCAGGGAAATCCGTGGGGGTCAATGCCATGATCCTGAGTATTCTCTACAAGGCTACCGCCAGGGAAGTACGCCTGATCCTGGTGGATCCCAAGATGTTGGAGCTTTCGGTCTATGAGGGCATTCCCCATCTACTGGCTCCCGTGGTCACCGATATGCAAGAGGCGGCCAACGCCCTGCGCTGGTGTGTGGCCGAAATGGAGCGTCGATATCAATGGATGGCCCATGCAGGGGTACGCAATTTGGCCGGCTACAATCAAAAGATCAGGGAAGCCGGTAGCCAGGGGCAATCCCTGCCTGGTCCCGAGATGGGGATGGATGGACAACCGCTGCCGTTGCAGCCGCTGCCGGCCATTGTGGTGGTTATCGATGAATTTGCCGATCTCATGATGGTAGTGGGCAAGCAGGTAGAGACCCTCATCACGCGCCTTGCCCAAAAGGCCAGGGCGGCAGGACTCCATTTGATCATGGCTACCCAGCGCCCCTCGGTGGATGTCATTACCGGCTTGATCAAGGCCAATATCCCCACCCGGATCGCCTTTCAAGTGTCCTCGCGCATCGATTCCCGCACCATTCTGGATCAAATGGGGGCAGAAACCCTCCTGGGGCAGGGGGATATGCTCTATCTTCCCCCTGGCAGTGGATATCCCCAACGGGTCCATGGCGCCTATGTCAGCGATGCAGAAGTGCATCGGGTTGTCGATAGCCTCCGACAACTGGGTGTACCCCAATACGATCCCGAAATTCTGGCAGGAGGAGGTGAGGAGGGGGCGTCGGGCGAGGGTGCCAGCAGTGATGCGGAAGCCGATCCCCTCTACGATCAAGCCGTTGCCATTGTCATCTCCAGTCGCAAGGCCAGCATCTCTTATGTGCAGAGGCAGCTCAAAGTGGGCTACAATCGTGCAGCACGCATGATCGAGGAAATGGAGCGGGTTGGAATTGTGGGACCATTGCAAAGTAACGGAAGCCGGGAGGTATACGCCAATGCGCTGCCACCTGATGCCTAGAGGGGTGTGGCTCCTCCCATTATTATGGCTGGTATGGATGCCCATGGCCTGGGCAAGCGATAATGCTTCGGTTCTGCTGGAGCGCTTTTTTGCCAATAGCCAAACGGTCACCGCTGATTTCGTGCAAGAAGTGGTCAACCACAATGGCGAAATCGTCCAGCGCGCCACAGGTAAGCTCTGGCTGGCCAGGCCCGGTCGTTTCCGTTGGGATTATGCCGGGAAGAACGGTCAAGTGATCGTTTCTGATGGCAAGAAAGTCTGGCTGTATGAGCCCGCTTTACAGCAGGTAACCGTGCAACCCTTGGGCAAGGCCTTAGGTGCTACTCCTGCCGCCTTGATTGCCGGCAATAATGTTTTGCCCAAAGATTTTGAGATCAGCGCCTTGCCAACCAAAGATGGTTTGCAATGGGTATTGCTAAAGCCCAAAACGGGCCAGAGTCAGGGTTTCACCGCCATCCAGATGGGTTTCACCGCCAACGGCACTTTGCGTGTCATGGAAATGGAAGATGCCTTTCAGCAACGGACGATCCTTCATTTCCATAACGTGCAGATCAACACCCGGATTGCACCAGGCACTTTCCGTTTCATCCCCCCTCACGGGGTTGACATTCTCTCCAATCCCTAATGTGGAGCCTCCATGCGTACGTTTTTTCTCTCTCTGGCTGTGGCCCTGCTGTTGCCTTTGCTTGCCCCCCCGGTCTGGGCAGGAGCCTTTGCTGTACCGGGTAGTGTGGCAGCCCTTTCGGAAGCTGGCGCCTTGGTGGCTGATAGTCAGCCCGTTAGTAGTTATGCCGTCAATCCCGCGGGTATGGCCTTTTTCGCGGGTAACCGGGGAGCACTGGAGATTTTGGCCACGCGTCCCACCGTCACCTTCCAGGGGTCTGACATTGGCGCCCAAAACAACACGGGGATTCTTGCCGATCTATATCTGACCCATCGCTTTTCCTCGCTGCCCTTATCCGTAGGCCTTGGGATCACTTCCCCCTATTATTTCCATAACCACTGGGCGGCAGATACTCTCGCGACGGGCAATCCTGCCTTGCAAAACCAATTGCGGATCATCGACATTGATCCGAGCGTTGCCTACTTGCTCTTGCCGGATCTGAGTGTAGCGGTGGGCCTTGATTACTATCAGAGTCTCGGTGGAAAGTTTGGAACCCTTGGCGGCAATGGCAGCGGCGTTGGTGGGCATGTGGGGCTTCTCTACAGTACCGAAGGTTACAACATCGGTTTGAGTTACCGCTCGCCGGCCAGCCTTTCTGCCGCCGGTGGCAAGATCCAATTGCCCGGCAAACTCCAGGCGGGCCTGCGCTATCGCTGGACACCCTCCTTTGCGACGGAGTTGGATGTGGACTGGACCGATTGGCAGAACGCCCAATTGCCCTACTATGGTGATCTTGGGTGGAAATCCTCCCTGGCCTATCGGCTTGGTTTGAGCTTTCACCTGAATCAGGACCTGGAAATCCGGGGTGGTATTGCCCATGAAGGGAGTCCAGCCGGTGGCCAAGCCATCCAGTTGGCGTACCCTGCAACCTCAAGCAATCTGGCCGCTTTCGGTTTGGGGATTGGTTTGGGTCCTTGGCACTATGATCTGGGGGCTTCCTATGTCTTCTCGGGCTCTGCCGGTGGCTCCTCCTTTAGCGGTGGGGGTTTTTCGATACCAGCAGCAAGTTACAAGTCCAGTAACTTTCTGGTAGGTGTGGGTCTGTCTCGTCATTTCTAATCTCCTTGTAAAGCGAATGGTGGATCCACGCCCCCTGGCAGCCCGCCTGCGACCGGAGCAACTCAAGGACTTCGTCGGTCAGGAGGAGCTCCTGGGTCCCGAGGGTAGCCTTACCCCCCAGCTCCATCCTGGGGCCTTGAGCTCCCTCATTTTCTGGGGACCTCCTGGTACGGGTAAGACCAGCTTGGCACGCCTCCTGGCAGCAAGCCAGGATGCCCAGTTCCTCACCCTTTCTGCTGTAGAAAGTGGCGTCAAAGAAATTCGTGCCGCCGCCGAGCAAGGTCGAAAAGCACAGGATACGGGACGGCGCACCGTCCTTTTCATCGATGAAATCCACCGATTCAATAAGGCCCAACAGGATGCCCTCTTGCCTTATGTGGAAGAAGGAGCCTTTATCCTGCTGGGTGCGACCACGGAAAACCCCAGTTTTGTCCTCAATTCGGCGCTCCTGTCCCGAGTCCGGATTGTGCTGCTCAAGCCCTTGGGCGAAGGAGATCTGGGTCGCATCCCGGATCGGGCACTGCAAGACCGGGAGCGGGGCCTTGGATCATTGGACCTGGAACTCGACCCCGACGCACGCGATCTCCTGCTCCAGGCCGCCGATGGTGATGCCCGACGCTTACTGGGCATCCTGGAGCTGGCTGCAGAATCCTGCAAGGGTACAAAGCGACGAATCAGCCATAAACAAATGGAACGGGCCATTGGCCAGCATTGGCGGCAATTTGATCGGCAGGGTGAAAATTTCTACGATCAGATCTCGGCCTTTCACAAGTCCTTGCGCGGTTCAGACGTCAATGCTGCTCTCTACTGGATGGCGCGGATGCTTGATGGCGGTGCCGATCCTCTGTATCTGGCTCGACGTATGGTGCGAGTGGCCAGCGAGGATATTGGGCTCGCCGACCCCCGTGCCTTGTCGCTCACCATTGCCGCCCGGGATGCCTATGTCTTTCTTGGCAGTCCAGAAGGAGAATTAGCCCTGGTCGAGGCTGCCATATATTTGGCCAGTGCTCCCAAAAGCAATCGCCTGGAGCTGGCCTGGAACGCGGTGCGCGAGCAGGTACGGCGGGATGGTAGTCGCCCAGTGCCATTGCATCTGCGCAATGCCCCCACCGCCCTGCTCAAAGAACTGGATTATGGCAAGGGATATCAATACGATCATGACTTCCCCGATGCCATCGCTGGCGATCAGCAGTACTTGCCAAAGGAATTGCTAGGAAAGCATTGGTACGAACCCAGCAATCGGGGTTTTGAACAGCAAATGGCAGAGCGTATGCGCTGGATTGCCGCCCATCGTCAAGCAAAAGGAGACTGATCTTGTTGGACCCAACTCTGCTCAGAGGGCATGTGGAAGAGGTGGCGAAAGCTCTGGCCCGGCGGGGCTTTTCTCTCGATGCCAAGTCTGTTCAGGCCTTGGATCAGCAGCGCAAAAGTGTACAAATCAAGATCGAATCGCTCCGCAACGAGAGAAATGTTCTGTCCAGGGCCATTGGAATGGCACGACGGGAGGGGCGTGCAGCGACTGCAGAGCAGGAACGGGCCCAGCATGTGGGACAAGAATTGGCAGAGCGCGAAGGGGAATTGCAGCAACTACTTACCCGCTGGGAAGAGCTTGTGCTAGCCCTGCCCAATCTTCCGCAGCCAGATGTCCCCGATGGTAAGGATGAGAGGGACAATGTCTGTTTACGGCAATGGGGAGAGCCTAGGGTCTTTCCCTTTCCGCCCAAAGATCATGTCGAGATCGGCGAACGGCTGGGAATCCTGGATTTTGCTGCAGCCACCAGGTTGGCGGGTGGCCGCTTTGTGGTTCTGCGCGGTGAGGGAGCACGTCTGGAGCGGGCACTCATTCAATTTATGCTGGATATCCATACTAGGGAACATGGTTATGAGGAAATTGCGCCTCCTTTTCTTGCCAATGCCCAGTCCCTCCTGGGTACGGGGCAATTACCCAAGTTCGAAGAAGATCTCTTTGCCCTGCGTAATGATCCCTTTTATCTGATTCCGACTGCCGAAGTCCCCCTCACCAATCTGTTGCGGGACGAGATCGTTGCCGATCTGCCGCGACGATTTTGCGCCTACACCCCCTGTTTTCGGCGAGAAGCGGGAGCGGCTGGCCGAGATACTCGCGGCATGATTCGTCAACACCAATTTGACAAGGTCGAACTGGTGCAGATTGTCCGCCCCGAAGAGTCAGCCCAGGCGCTGGAAATGCTGACGACCCACGCAGAAGAAATCTTGCAACGCCTGGAGCTTCCCTATCGTGTGATGTTCCTTTGTGCTGGCGACATGGGTTTTGCAGCCGCGCGCACCTATGACCTGGAAGTGTGGCTTCCCAGCCAGCAGTGTTATCGCGAGATCAGTTCCTGTAGTAATTTTGAAAGTTTCCAGGCGAGGCGATTACAGTTGCGCTATCGGGATGCTGAAGGCAAACCCCAGTTGGCCCACACCCTCAATGGATCGGCCCTGGCGGTGGGACGAACCCTGGTCGCTCTTTTGGAAAATCATCAGGAGGTCGACGGACGCATCCGCATTCCGGAAGCCTTGCGTCCCTATCTGGGCGGACAGGCTTTTTTAGGAGTGCGCCAGAGGTGAATGAAAATCCCACCTATCATCCCGTTTCCTGTGCCCTGCACAGTGCCTTGGAGTTGGCGGTGATTCGTGGTCTGCGCAGTCGTTTGCAACTGCACAATGGCGAAACCTGGTACGGCTGGCCGCTGGATGTATGGACCAGCGGGGCTCGGGAATGGTTGTTATGGAAAATGGAAAAGGCCAGGCCAGGGGAGTTTTTCTGCCTGGATTTGACAGAGATTGAGGGAGTGAATGAAGCACCCATTACGCTACGTTAAGTACTGGTTTCTGGTATACTTTGCTATTACGGGAACGGGAGCCCAGGCAGCGGAGTTTCCGCTGCCACCTGCCGGACAGAATATGGTCGGCAGCTTGCGGGTGGTGATTGCTCGACATGCGGATACCTTGCTGGACATTGCCCGCCATTATGATGTGGGCTATAACGAGATCCGAGCTGCCAACCCCGGGGTTGATCCCTGGTTGCCAGGGGCCGGAACCCATGTGGTAGTCCCGACCTGGTATATCCTGCCTCCCAAACCCTGGGTGGGAATCGTTATCGACATCCCCGCGCGTCGTCTCTACTACTTCCCCAGTGACAAGAAAGTGGTGTACACCTTTCCAGTAGGAATTTTCCGGCCCAACTGGCCAGATCCACTAGGTACCAGCAAAATCATTGCCAAGGTCAAAAACCCAAGCTGGACTGTACCAAAAGATATCCAGGAAGAACATCGCAAAGCGGGTGATCCCATCCCTGCCTATTTTCCCCCGGGCCCCGACAATCCCATGGGTGAACTTGCCCTGCAAACGGGTTGGTCTCAGATCTATATTCACGGCACCAACAAACCTTGGGGAGTCGGTATGCGGGTCAGTCATGGTTGTTTTCATGTCTACCCCGAAAACGAAGTGCAGCTTTTTCGTATGATCAAGGTAGGGACGCCCGTACGTAGTGTGGACGAGCCCTATCTGGTAGGCAGCAATGGTGATGGTCATCTCTATTTGCAGAGCTTTGCGCTGGTAGAGGCCTATCATAACCCCAACTCTCCCCAGCAACGGGCAGTCAATGCCATCAGGGAGTATGAAAAGTCACAATCAACGCAAGTTGTAGTGAATTGGCAGCGGGTCATCGATTTGGTGCAAAAGCCCAATACCATACCAACCCCCATTGATGTAAATGCTCCGAGCTTGCAGCAAATCATTGCGCAATTGCCTGCTGAACCCTATCGCTATGCGCCTTATGGCGACGATGCCAACCAAGCAACCCCACCCGGAGCAACGAACCCTCCAGCCACAAGGGCTTCCAAGGGGGTTGCCAAAGGAAATTAGGATCGGTATAGTCCGCATCCTCGATGCAGTTCATTTACTGGCATCGGGTACTACCCCAAGAGTTGTTGACGAGTGGTAAAAGTTATATCATAATTTTAAATCCGGTGCGGGGTGGAGCAGCCAGGCAGCTCGTCGGGCTCATAACCCGAAGGTCGTAGGTTCAAATCCTACCCCCGCTACCAATATTCAGTATTTGTTCTTTCCCAACCGAGTGGAGATGTGTGGGGTTTAGAGCCCTAGGAGCTGTGCGTTTATTGGATGGTGGTAGCGTTGGTTACTGCCTTTGGTAGATGCATAGCGGAAAGCAATGCAATGGATT
>JAEPKX010000021.1 GCA_021375695.1 Candidatus Igneacidithiobacillus taupoensis
CGTGCGGCGCATCAAGCCTTGGCGAAGCACGAAAGCGCCGCCTCGCGTGTCATACTCTTGGAGGACCTGACCAAGAGCCTGTCGGGCACGCCCGTTGACGTACAGGACTACTTCAGCGAGGCAACCGCTTGTCTCGAAGGCGAGCTGTACCGATCAGGGATTGTCCTTGCATGGGCGGGACACTTCCACGTGTTCTTGGAGGTCTGCTACCAGAAGCATGAAGCCGACATTCGAGCCGCCCGCCCAAAGTGGGCGTTCAAGGACCTATCGGAGCTGAGAGAGTCCGTCGTAGAGTCCCACTTCCTGATCGTCGGCAAGGACGTGAAGTTCACGACCAAGGCCCAGCTTCGGATACTCGATGGACAGCTATCGCAGCGAAATCAGTGTGCGCACCCGACGCTCTACCGCCCAAGCATGAATGCCGCCATCGGATACGTTGACAACATGATCCGGCAGACACTCTCATATCTCCAGCCACAGCCCTAAGAAACAAAAAAAGCCGCCCGACGGCGGCTTTCTTCTTCATCTTACAAGACCTTGCCCCCTCGCATCCCATCACTTCGGGAAAGGCTGGTTATTAAGCGGGTGTGCCGCCAGAACCCTACGTTAAGGCCAGTAAAACTGGCAAAATGGCGGAGAGGGTGGGATTCGAACCCACGTGGGATTGCTCCCCATCCGATTTCGAGTCGGCGCCGTTATGGCCACTTCGGTACCTCTCCCAAGCTTCGTACAGTAAAGCAACAGAGGATTGGGCTCAATAGTCAACCTTATAGAATTGCACCATCCTTACGGTCCTTGGCACTGATGAACTGACGTTTCAGGACATGCTCTCTTTTCAGGCCCAGCCAGAGGGCGATGGGACTGGCAACAAAAATGGAGGAGTAGGTACCTACCACCACCCCAATCACCAGTGCCGTTGCAAAACCGTGAATCACTGGCCCACCAAACAAAAAGAGCGACATGGCCACCATCAAGGTGATGAAGCTGGTAATGACCGTTCGCGACAGGGTTTCGTTGATGGCGAGGTTAAAGATTTCGGCAACACTCCCGTTACGTGCTGCCCGCAAATCCTCCCGCATCCGATCGAATACCACGACCGTGTCATTGAGAGAGAACCCCATCACCACCAGGAGCGCGGCAATGACCGTCATGGAAAACTCTTGTTGAGAGAGGGCAAAATAACCCACCACCAGGATGGGATCGTGGAGCATGGCCACCACCCCACCCGTTGCAAAACGCCATTCGAAGCGAAAGCCTACGTAAATCAAAATCCCGATGGTCACCACGATGAGGGCCAGGATCCCCTTGTTCCGTAGTTCCTTGCCCACCTCCGGACCGACATACTCCGTGCGGCGCAGTTGTACCCCCGGATAGGCACTGGGATCTTGGGTAAAGACCTGGAGGATCTGATGGGAAACAGCGCTGCTTTCCCCTGGACGAGTTCGCAGGCGGATCAACAAATCCCGATCCCCGCCAAAGGTCTGTACCACCGCATCAGCATATCCGGCTTTGCCCAGGGTCTGCCGAACAGTGGCCAAATCTGGGGTGTGGCGGAAACCTAGCTCCACCAAGGTTCCCCCCGTAAAGTCGATGCTGTAATTGAGGCCGCGCACCAGAAAAATCGCAATAGAGGCCAGGATCAACAAGCCAGAAATGCCAATGAAGATCCACCGGCGCGACATGAAATCGATATGGGTTTGGGAATGGAAGATTTGCATGGTGACCTCAGATCCAGAGTGTGGTAACGCGGCGTTTACCCAGAGCAAGCTCCAAGATGCCACGACTCATCATGGTCGCGGTAAACATGGAAACCAGCACCCCAATGACCAGGACCAAAGCAAAGCCCTTGATGGCCCCCGTACCAAACTGAAAAAGAACCAGAGCAGCAATGAGCACGGTAATATTGGAGTCGACAATGGTGGCGAAGGCCTTTTGGAAGCCCAGCTCGATACTGGCGCGGGGGCTCAGGCCTCGGCGTAATTCCTCGCGGATTCGCTCAAAGACCAGCACATTGGCATCCACAGCGAGGCCGATCTTGAGGACGATTCCCGCTATACCAGGCAAAGTAAGGGTCCCTCCCATGAGGGAAAGAACCGCCAAAATCGCCAGGATATTGACCAGGATGGCCAGGTCCGCAATCAGTCCAAAGGCCCGGTAATAAAGGGTCATGAAGGTGACCACAAAGAGCATCCCAAACAATACCGCAAGGACCCCATCATGAATGGAGTCCTGACCCAGGGTCGGCCCTACCGTTCTTTCCTCGGAGACGTGTACTGGCGCTGGCAGGGCGCCAGCACGCAACTCGATGGCAACGTTACTCGCCTCTTTCAGATTGGCAAAACCATTGATCTGAGCCCGTCCACCCGTAATTGGCTCTTGGATTACCGGGGCAGTGATCACTTTGTTGTCGAGGAGGATAGCCATCCGCTTGCCGACATTTTTGCTGGTCAAATCACCAAATATCCGGGTACCAACCCCATCAAAGCTGATATTGACAATGGCCCCACCCGTATTGTTGTCGATGCCCGCCGTGGCACCGTTGAGATAACGGCCAGTCAGGACGGTTTCCTTGTGAAGCAAATAAGGTTGACCATCAATCCCGTAATACAGGGCATCTCCATCGGGCACATCACCCTTCAGGGCCTGGGCAAGCAGGTTGGAATTGGCGACCATCTTGAATTCCAACTGTGCCGTGGAACCAATGATGGCCTTGGCCCGCTGGGTATCCTGTACCCCGGGTAACTGCACAGCGATATGCTCTTTCCCTTGCCGCTGGATCTCGGGTTCTGCAACCCCGAGTTCATCGATACGATTCCGGATGACCACAATGGCTTGTTGAAGGGCATCGTCGGTCTGTTTCTGCACCACAGCAGGCGGCAAATCCACCAGGATCTGGTCCGAAGCACTGGCTGTAGCCTTCAACTCCGGGTACGCCTCGGAAATCGCAGCGATGGCCTGCTGGATTTGCCGACCACTAGCCATCTGGATCGAGAGCTGGGTTGGGGCCGAGAGTTGGACATGCAAATAAGGGAGATCCTTTTTTCGCAATAGCGTCTGGATACCGCGCTGATACTCCTCCAGATGGTGATGAATCAGGGCATTGGTATCGACCCGTAACAACAGATACACTCCGCCACGCAAATCCAGACCCAGATTTACTGGCTTCGCACCCAGAGCTGCCATCCAAGAGGGTTCAGCGGACTTTTGCGAAAGAATGACCTGGGCATTGCTGGGCAAACGATTTTGCAGCAGGGTCTCGGCCAAACCCTGGGCGTTGTCATTGGGGAAATAAAAAATCGTCTGGTCATTTTGTATTAGTGTGCGCGTTACAGGGATTTTTGCCTCGGCCAACCACCTGGCCATGGTCTGGGGTGGTGGGAGCTGGACCCCCACTGGTGCCCGCACCTCAATTGCTGCATGCCAACCATAAAAGTTGGGAAGGGCATAAAAAATAGCCGGCACCACTACCAGCAAAATGACAAGATATTTCCACCTGGGATAACGGGTCATGCCAACGCCTTGTCAGAGTTTTTTGAGAGTACCTTTGGGCAAAACCATGCTCACCGCATTGCGTTGGATCTTCACGATGATGCCCTCGGCAATTTCCAGGTGAAGATACTCTTCGTTGAGCTGCATGATCCGTCCCAGGAGACCGCCGGAAGTTATGACCTCATCGCCTTTGGCAAGCGCTGCAATCATCTCCCGTTGCGCCTTTACCTTTTGGCTTTGGGGACGGATAAGCAAGAAATAGAAAATCCCAAAGATGATGATCAGCGGTAGAAACTGCAGGATCATGGCTTCGGGTCCCCCGCTGCCACCGGCGGTGTCGGCATAGGCGTTCGCAATGGGCAGAAAACTCATGGATTCCTCCGGCTTGAATACTGGGGCGACATTGTAGCCGCTGGGCGTCAGTGGGGAAAGGACGGCGGGATTTTACCCCGAAGTCCATAAAATTCGTCCCGGAAAGCGGCAAATTTGCCATGCTCGATGGCGTTCCGCATTCCTTTCATAAGATATTGATAATAATGAAGATTATGCCAGGTATTGAGGCGTGCCCCCAGGATCTCTCGATTTTGCTGCAAATGACGGAGATAGGCCCGGCTGTAGTTTTGACAGGTATAACAACGACATTCGGGATCTGGCGGAAGGGGATCCCTCGCGAATTCGGCATGCCGCAACTTCAGGATGCCCAGGCGGGTAAAAAGCCAGCCATTACGGGCATTGCGGGTAGGGAGGACACAATCAAACAGATCCACACCCCGTGCCACCCCCTCCACCAGGTCCTCGGGGGTCCCCACACCCATCAGGTATCGGGGCTTGGTGGCAGGCATCTGGGGGAGCAGGGCATCGAGCACACCCAACATCTCGGCCTTGCTCTCTCCCACCGACAAGCCACCAATGGCCAAACCAGGAAAATCAAGACGCTCCAGTGCTTCCAGGGAACGGGCACGCAAATCGGGGTACATTCCGCCCTGGACAATACCAAAGAGCTGGCCAGAACCAGTGTAGCTGGCACGGGAGCGCGCTGCCCAGCGAAGCGAGAGCTCCATGCTCTGCCGGGCCATTTCCCGATCGGCTGGATGGGGCGTACATTCATCAAAGGTCATCACGATGTCGGAGCCCAGGCGTTCCTGGATCATCATGCTTTCCTCGGGCCCCAGAAAAACCGAACGGCCATCACCAGGGGCGCGGAAAGTCACCCCTGCCTCCCGCAGCTTCCGCAAGGCCCCCAGACTAAAGACCTGAAAACCGCCAGAATCCGTGAGGATGGGCCCATCCCAGTGCATCATTCGGTGCAATCCACCAAGTGCCTCCAGCACCTCGAGCCCAGGACGCAGAAAGAGATGAAAAGTGTTACCCAGGATGATCTCCGCTCCCAGCATCCGGAGTTCTTCGGGCGTCATCCCCTTGACCGTACCATAGGTACCTACGGGCATAAAGGCCGGTGTTTCCACCGTACCCCGGGCAAAATGAAGCCTGCCCCGGCGCGCTGCCCCATCCTTGGCCAACAGAAGAAAGAAACTCACAACAAGGACCCAGGCATAATCAACATGGCATCACCATAACTGAAAAATCGGTATTGCTGTGCTACGGCATGTTGGTAAGCGTTCAGGACAAAGTCCGTTCCCGCCAGGGCGCAGACTAACATCAACAGGGTCGACTCGGGCAGATGAAAGTTGGTAAAAAGACCATCGATCACCCGAAAGCTTTTGCCTGGATACAAAAAAAGGTCCGTATCTCCGGTGAAGGGCTGCAGGACGCCAGTCTGCGCAGCGCTCTCCAGGGCGCGGCAGGCCGTGGTGCCCACGGCGATGACCCGCCCTCCCCGATCCTTGCAGGCTTGCACGGCCGCAACGGTTGCCGCAGACACCTCGGCGATTTCACTGTGCATCTGATGCTCTTCGATTTCTTCTGTCTGCACCGGAAGAAAAGTGCCGGCACCTACATGCAGGGTAACATAACTGCTCTGGATTCCACTGCTTGCCAGCGCAGTCAAGAGCGACTCATCAAAATGTAGTCCAGCGGTTGGCGCTGCCACTGCCCCCGGGATTTGGGCATACACGGTCTGATACCGTTCCCGATCCAGATCTTTGGCAGGGCGTTGGATGTACGGCGGCAGTGGCACGGAACCATGGACCTCCAGGAGCGTGAGCCAATCGCCCAGGCGGCGCAGACAAAGCATCTTTCCATCCCGGGAGAGGACCTGAGCCTCGCTTCCATCGGCAAGTTGCAGTTTCATGCCAACCCGCAAGGGTTTGGAGGAACGGGCAAGGAAACGGGCCTCTGTAGCCGTAAGGATACGGTCCAGGAGCAGCTCCACGGCCCCTCCAGTTTCCTTGCGCGCAAGGAGCCGGGCCGGAAGCACCCTGGTATTGTTGAAAACCAGCAAATCGCCAGGACGCAGAAAGCGCTGCAGCTGCGCGACTTGGCTATCCAGGTAGGCATTTTTCCTGGGATCCAGAACCAGCAACCGACTGGCAGTACGATCGGCCAAGGGCTCTTGCGCAATCAGCTCAGGCGGTAAGGAATAGAAAAAATCAGACTTTCGCAGTGACAATCAGGCAAACCACTCTTCAGCATCGGTATGTGGATGAGGAAATACTTGTAACGAAGTGATGCGCGGACCTTCGCGCTTCCGGACCAATACATCAAAGTCCCGAAAATGTAAGCGCTCCCCCTCCTCAGGCAAGCGTTCCAGGCGCTTCATGAGCAGCCCGCCAATACTATCGGCATCTCCCGCTTCGTCAATATCCCGATCCAAAAGCTGTTCTAGCGAATACACCGAGAGGCCACCATTGCCAATCCAGGAACCATCGGGTTGCTTTTCCCAATCCACCCGCTGATGGCAAAATTCATCGGGAATGGAACCCAGCAAGGCCTCCAGCAGGTGATCGAGGGTGACAAAACCGATGATCGTTCCCAGTTCATCCACCACCAGAGCAAAATGCGGCTGACTACGGAAATGGGTCAAGAGCTCCATGGCCGGCAGATTCCGATCGACGGCGGGCAGCGGTCGGAGAAGGGAGCGCAAGTCCAGACCTTGCCCAGCCGATGCCAGCAGGGGTAACAAATCCTTGATATGGATGAGACCCAGCACATGCTGCCGATCCCCCTCACAGACCGGGTAGCGGGTGTAGCGATGGATGGTCAGGACCCGACGAATCTCAGCCCGATCACTATCCACCAGCAGGCAGATCATCTCTGCTGCTGGGCGCGCCAGATCTCCAGCTGTCAAATCATGAAAATCCAGGGCCCGCTCCAGAATCTCCCCTGTTCGCACCCCCAAGGTGCCTTGGGATTGGCTTAAGGCCAGAATCATGGCAAGTTCCTCCCGAGAGTGGGGACTATCACGATGTTCTGGAGCAATACGCAAGGCAAACAGTCGCAAGAAAAAGCGCGAACTGCCATTGAGCAAGGCAATGGCAGGCAAGGTCAGCCAGTAAAAGCCATACAGGGGAAGAACCGTCCACAAGGCTATGCGCTCAGCGTTCCCAATGGCGAGGGATTTGGGTGCCAGCTCACCGAGAATGATGGTGACATACGCCACCAGGATAAAAGCGATGGCAAAGGAACCGGATTCCAGGGCAGAGTTCGAAAAGACTCCCAAAAAGTGTAGGACCGGACGGAGCAAGTGGGCCGCTGCCGGTTCACCAATCCAGCCCAGGGCCAGGGAGGCAAGGGTAATACCGAGCTGTGTTGCCGACAAATAGGCATCGAGCCGTCGATGGACCTTGCGCAGAATGGTCCCCCGTCGGGGGTGCTGCTGCACCAATGCCCGCAGCTGGGTACTGCGCAATCGCACCAAGGCAAACTCTGCGGCCACAAAAAACCCATTGATCAGAATGAACAGGAGCGCAAGGAGGAGCGCCCAGGTCTCAGGCATGGGAGGAACTACCTCCCTATCCAAGGGCTTGGTGTGGATCAGCCATGGTCTGCGAGAATCTGCTCCAGTTCAGCAAAGCTTTGCACGGCACCACTGGTATCAATTGATATCCCCAACTGCCGGCCAATCTGACTCAAGGAAAAGACACCGCAAATTTCAGGCTGTTGCTTTTTTTCCTCGACCAGGGCATGTTGACGGCCCGCTTCCTTGAGGGTCAGCACGATATCCCCAACCTTGGAGCGCAGCACTTCTGCGTAATCCAGCACCTCGATCTGATCCCGAGGCAGCATGAGTTCCCCCACCTGCAGGCTATCCCGCGGAACCTGTCTTTCGGTGGCAACTTGCAGGGGCTTGGTACCCATCAGGTCCCGCGCCGTCAAGAGCCCCACCAGATTACCCACGGTATCTACGACAAACAGCATCCGCACCCCCGTATGCACCATGCGTTGCATTGCCGTGTCAATGCTGATTTCTGGGTGAACACTGACCGCTGGCACCCGACGCAAATCGGTCATGACCTTGACAGCTTCCTCCTCCAGGCGCACATGTCTGGGTAAACCGTTGTCAAAGTAGCAAAGCTGGGTATCAGCCCCGAGGGGATGGCGCTGCAAGGAACGAAATCGTGTCATCATTGTTTTTCTCCAGGAAAAGTGCAGTCCGACAAAACTCTTCTCTCACCAGCATAGCGCAAAATCTCAGGCAGATAATGCGCAAAAGG
Organism: Candidatus Igneacidithiobacillus taupoensis; assembly: GCA_021375695.1. Classification (GTDB taxonomy): domain Bacteria; phylum Pseudomonadota; class Gammaproteobacteria; order Acidithiobacillales; family Acidithiobacillaceae; genus Igneacidithiobacillus; species Igneacidithiobacillus taupoensis. Next base: position 8,103 of record JAEPKX010000021.1, read on the forward strand.
CATTTTCCAGGTCAGCCCGAAGATCCTCCACATGCTCAAGACCCACACTCAGACGCAACAGGCCGTCACCAATCCCCGCTGCTGCCCGCTCTTCTGGACTTATCCGGCTGTGAGTCGTACTTGCAGGATGGGTAATGGTGCTTTTGGCATCTCCCAGATTGGCAGTGCGGGAAAAAAGCGTCAGCTGATCCATGAGCGTCCAGGCTGTTGGCTGCCCGCCGCGTACGGCAAAGGATAAAATCCCCCCTGGCAAGCGTTGCTGCTTGCGGACCAGATCGGCTTGGGGATGATCGGCGAGTCCCGGATAGTAAACCTGCTCTACTTCTGGGCGATCCTGCAGCCATTGCGCCAGGATTGCTGCGTTAGCACAGTGCCGCTCCATCCGCAGGGCCAGGGTTTCCAACCCTTTGCACTGGACCCAGGCATTGAAGGGGCTGAGGCTTGTCCCCGCCGTGCGCACAAAATTTCGCGGTCCTTCGAGGAGCGCCTTGCTGCCACATATCGCCCCGCCCAGGGTTCGTCCCTGACCATCGATGTACTTGGTATTGGAGTGCAAAACCAAATCAGCACCAAAGGCAAGGGGTTGTTGCAGAATAGGGGTGCAAAAACAATTATCGACGACCAGCAGGGCATCATGGCCATGGGCCAGTTCTGCCAAAGCCGTCAAGTCCCCCACTTCAGTGAGGGGATTGGACGGAGTTTCCAGGAAAAGCATCCGGGTGCTGGGTCGCAGCGCTGCGCGCCAGGCATCGAGGTCGGTCAGGGGTACAAAACTGGTTTCCACTCCAAAACGCCCCAGGATTTTCTGCAAGAGTTGTACTGTCGTACCGAAGAGGGATCGCGAGGCGACGATGTGATCACCCGCTTGCAAGGTACCCATGCAGACCGTCAGGCAAGCCGCCATTCCAGAAGCGGTGGCAACGCAATCCTCTGCTCCTTCCATGGCGGCCAGACGCTCTTCGAGAGCCCGCAGGGTGGGATTGGTAAAACGTGCATAAATATTTCCTGGAGCCCGACCGGCAAAGCGATCGGCCGCCTCCTCGGCAGAGTCGAAGACAAAACTCGAGGTCAGGAAAAGGGCCTCGGAATGTTCCTGCTCCTGGGTACGATGGATGCCCGTCCGAATGGCCAGGGTTTCTGGATGAAGCCTGGAACTTTCCTTCTCCTTCATCGTAACTCCTTCAACAGATAGAGTTGTCTGCTGCTGGGCAGGGTCGGTACCGCAATGGGGTAATCGTTACTGAAACAAGCATCGCAAAAACCGAGACTTCGACTGCCAATTGCCTCATAGAGGGCATCGATGGTCAGGTATCCCAGGCTGTCAGCACCAATCATTTTGCCAACCTCCTCCACACTATGCTGCGCGGCAATGAGCTGGGACCGATCGGGGGTATCGATACCATAGTAACAAGGCCCAATGGTCGGCGGCGAACTGGAAAGAAAATGAATCTCGCGTGCCCCCGCACTACGAATCAAGTGGACAATTTTGGCACTGGTGGTGCCACGCACAATGGAATCATCCACCAACACTACCCTCTTCCCCTTGAGGATTTCCGGCTGGGCATTGAGTTTGACCCGCACCCCAAAATCTCTTCCGTGCTGGGCGGGTTGAATAAAGGTTCGGCCGACATAGTGATTGCGAATCAATCCCAATTCGAAGGGCAAACCCGAAGCTTCGGCGTAGCCCATGGCAGCGGCGACGCCGGAGTCTGGCACGGGTACCACCAGGTCGGCATCGATGGGATGCAATCGGGCCAAAACCTGTCCGATCCGTTTGCGGGCCGAATAGACGTGAATGCCATCCAGGACGCTATCGGGGCGGGCAAAATAGAGATATTCAAAGATACACATGTGCCGGGGAGAGGGCGGCAAATCGAAGCGACTTTCGATCCCTTCGGCAGAAATGATGACCATTTCACCGGGGGCCACGTCCCGTACAAATTCCGCACCCATGAGGTCCAGAGCACAAGTTTCCGAAGCAAGGACAAAACCCCCGGAATCGATGAGCCGCCCCAACACCAGCGGCCGAAATCCCATGGGATCGCGCACCCCAATCAGGCGGGTCTCGGTCAAACAAACCAGGGAATAGGCACCAGAAACCTGCGCCAAAGCCGCCGCTAGGCGCTCCCCCGCATCCTTGCCCGGGACCCTGGCCAATAAATGCACGACGACTTCCGTATCCATGGAGGTATGAAAAATGGCACCCTGTTCTTCCAGGCGTCCCCGCAGCTCCCTGGCATTAACCAGGTTGCCATTGTGGGCAATGGCAAAACTTCCGTGACGGTAATCGATCAAGATGGGTTGGGTGTTTTGCAGGACCGACCCCCCCGACGTGGAGTAGCGAACATGGCCAATGGCCTGATTACCAGGCAATTTGGCAATTTCCTTGGGACCAAAGACCTCGGCAACGCGCCCCATGCCGCGGTAGCTTTGCAGTTTTCCTTCGTGAGCGGCGACAATGCCCGCCGACTCCTGGCCGCGGTGTTGCAAGGCATACAAGCCCAGATAGGCTAGATTAGCGGCCTCCGGGTGGGCAAATACCCCGACCACGCCACATTCATCCTGAAAATGGTCATCCTCGATTACTGAAGTCTTCGGAAACGGTTTTACCAATTTTTTGTGACTCCCAATAGGATATGGCCGGAGCCGTAAGGGATTGTGCCATGCTTTGCACCCTTGGCTGTCCTAACCAGGATGCCTGCCACCACGGACTTTCCGCCAGATGAAAAGAACGGCCCAAAAATACCATGATTGCAATGACGACGGCAGCACGCAAGAGACCAAAAAAGCCGCCGATTAGTCGGTCCGTAAAGCCAAGGCCAACACTGTACAACAAGCCCCGCAGCAGCAAAGCGACCACGGTCGCGCTGGCCAGAACCAAAAAAAACAGCAAAAAGTCAGCTACGGGGGCGACCCATTCGGCGGGTAGAATCCCCTTGAGATGGGGGGCGACCAGAGTATGTCCAAATCGCCAGGCCACATAGAGCCCACCCACCCAACCGACCAGGGAAAACAATTCTCGCAACATCCCCCGCAGCAGCCCCCACAGGGTAGAAAAGGCGATGGTACCAACGACCACCATGTCGAGCCAGGTCACGGATAGTCCTCGCCAAACCAGGATCGGGGCAAGGCTGCCAGGACATGAAAAGAGCCAAAACACAGGAAAATATCGCGGGATGATCCTTGCTTTGCATCCTCTTCCAGACGCTTTGGCAAGTCCTGGTGATCCACCACTGCGCGGATGGTCCCATCGGGTAAAGCAGCGCGAAGTTGGGTCGCTGTAGCTGCCCGTTCCAGTTCGGGAAACTCGATCAGGGTCCAGTCTGCCACCAGCCCCAGCAGTGGTGCCGCACACTGCACCATATCCTTATCAGCCATCATTCCCCAATAGGCATGCACGGTCCCCTGCCGGTAGTCGGTCAGCAGCTTGCCAAGGGCAGCAATGGCCTGGGGATTATGGGCCACATCCACCCATACCGACGGAAAATCCGTACCCCAGGGTTGGATGCATTGGCAGCGCCCAGGCAAAATGGGACGCTCCCGCCACGTAGCGGCAGGGGGCCACAGTTTGGGCAAGCGATGATGCAAATGAAAACTTGCGGCCAAGGCCAGCGCCAGATTGTCCCATTGTGCTGGGGATTGGGGCTGCAAGGGAGAGGGCGCCAGACCCTCCCAACCATCAGCTCCATAGAAAAAACCCTTGTGCCAACCAAAATGGATACCCAGGCGCTCTAGCTTTGTCCCCAGCTTGGCTGCCTGGCTGAGCACGCTTTTACAGGGATTTTGCCCATCGCCATAGAGTGCCATCCCGCCAGCACGAAGAATCCCGGCTTTTTCTCTACCGATACTCTCGCGGTCCGGGCCTAACAGCGCTTGATGATCCAAATCCACCGAGGTGATGATCGAAAGATCGGGGACAAAGGCATTGACCGCGTCCAGTCGCCCACCCAGACCCACCTCCAGGATAGCAAGGTCTGGCTCTTCCTCCAGGATCAAGGAAATCGCGGCCAGGGTACTCAATTCGAAATAGGTAAGGGGGATTCTTGTGGCAACCGGAGCCAGTGCCGCAAGGGCCCGCACCCAGCGATCTTCTGCCAGAGGCTGTCCCCTTATCCGCAGTCGCTCCCGGAAATCCCAGATATGCGGGCTCGTATATGCGGCAGTGGCATAGCCAGCGCCCCGCGCCAATGCCTCCAGAAAGGCTACGGTGGAACCCTTGCCATTGGTTCCAGCGACCATCACCACGGGAAAGGGTAAACGAACTGGTAAACGAGAGGCTAACAAGGCCGCCTGCATTCGCTCCAAACCAAGTTGGATTTTTGTTGCCGGGCCAGCCAGCTCCTGCAGGAGGGCCTCCGCCCCCAGGGAATCCCCCGCCATGCTTTTATGCGAAGCGCTCGCCATGGAGCAAAATCTGGGTCAAACGGGAAATTTTCTCCCGCAACTGGCGCCGATCGACGATCATGTCGATTGCTCCATGTTCCAACAGGTATTCCGAGCGCTGGAAACCCTCAGGCAAGGTTTCGCGGATGGTTTGTTCGATCACACGCGGGCCGGCAAAACCGATGAGCGCATTGGGTTCGGCAAGAAGAATGTCGCCCAGGGTCGCCAGACTTGCCGAAACGCCCCCCATGGTTGGATCAGTCAATACCGAAATGTAGGGGATACGACTTTTTTGCAGGCGCTCGATCACGGCTGCCGTTTTTGCCATCTGCAATAGAGAAAAAAGCCCTTCTTGCATGCGTGCTCCGCCGCTGGCACTAAAGGAAATCAGCGGGCAACGGTTTACCAGGGCCAATTCGGCGGCTTTGACAAATCGGGCTCCCACTACCGATCCCATGCTTCCGCCCATGAATTCAAAGGCAAAAGCAGTCACAACGACCGGTTGCCCCTGCAAAAAACCCTGCATGGCGACCAGGGCGTCTTTTTCCCCGGTTTTTCGTTGTGCCTCTTGCAGTCTGTCTTTATAGCGCTTTTGGTCATGAAAGCGCAGGGGATCCACAGGAAGCAATTCAGCACCTATTTCCACCTGGGATTCTGGATCTAAAAAATATTGCAGGCGTTGGCGAGCGGTCAGTCGGTGGTGATGGCCACACTTGGGACAAACCTGCAGATTTACCTCCAGTTCGGTTCGGTAGAGCACGGCCTGACAGGTAGGACACTTGGACCAAAGCCCTTCAGGGACAGAACGTTTACCTTCCAGGGCCGCGGCTGATTCCGGTTTTTTATGGATTTTGGGGGGGAGGACCCGACTGAACCAGTTCACGCAATCTCCTTGGCAGTCAATGCTTGACGGATCGGTCGCAAAAATTGCTCCGCGAGGACTTGTGCTGCTTGGTCATTCTCTGCCCTTTGCAGATAATCCACCAAGGCAGAGCCAATGACTACCGCATCGGCCTCGCCAGCGAGCTGGGCAGCAGTTTCCGCATCGCGGATCCCAAAGCCTACGGCGACCGGCAGGGCCAGTTCCCGTCGCAGGCTCGCCACCCGCCCTCGTACCGCAGACCAATCTTCTTGGGTAGCGCCGGTGATACCGCGCAAGGAAACATAATAAACAAATCCACTACCCAGGCCCTTGACCGTTGCAACCCGATCTGGACCACTGGTTGGCGCGAGGAGAAAAATCAAATCGATTCCCGCCTCCTGGAAGATCTTTGTTTCCGCCCTGGCCTCTTCTGGGGTGAGATCTACCACGATCAGACCATCGACACCGGCTGCAGCTGCCTGGTGCGCAAATTTCTGTACTCCGAAGCACTCCAATGGATTCAGATAACCCATCAGAATAATGGGAGTTTTTGTATCCCTTTGCCGAAACTCCTGCACCCAGGTGAGGATCTGCGCGAGCTTGACGCCCCGGGCCAGAGCACGCTCATTGGCCGCCTGGATCACCGGCCCGTCCGCCATGGGGTCGGAGAAAGGCATCCCAAGCTCTATGGCATCGGCACCACCCCGGACCAGAGCGTGGAGCAAATCCACGGTGCCGGTGGGACTCGGATCCCCAGCCGTCACAAAGGGAATCAAACCCGTCCGGCCTGCCCCCCGCAAGTGGCGGAAACACTCGCCCAGGCGACTCATAAGACAATGCCCTCCAAGGCCGCCACCGTATGGATATCCTTATCACCCCGGCCGGAAAGATTGACAATGATGGTCTGCTCCCGGCGCATTTGCGGGGCAAGCTGCAACGCATAGGCGATGGCATGGGCAGTTTCCAGGGCAGGAATGATCCCCTCCACGCGACCCAGACGATGGAAGGCTGCCAAGGCTTCCCCATCGGTGACCGTCACATAGTCGGCGCGGCCAATATCTTTGAGAAAGGCATGCTCCGGACCGACGCCCGGGTAATCAAGACCTGCCGAAATGGAATGGGTGGCCTCGATTTGTCCGTCGTCATCGGCCATAACATAGGTCCGGTTACCATGGAGGACCCCGGGACGGCCGGCATTGAGTGGTGCCGCATGTTTCCCGGAATCCAGCCCCAGGCCTCCGGCCTCCACTCCAATCAAACGCACTTCTTCGTCTTCCACAAAGGGATAGAAAAGCCCGATGGCATTGCTGCCCCCGCCCACACAGGCAATGCAGACGTCGGGCAAGCGCCCGGTCTGTTCCAGGCATTGGGCCTTTGCCTCATCGCCAATCACCCGATGAAAATTGCGCACCATTTCTGGATAGGGATGGGGACCGGCCACGGTGCCAATCAAATAAAAGGTATTCTCCACATTACTGACCCAGTCCCGGAGCGCCTCGTTGAGGGCGTCCTTGAGGGTCTTGGAGCCACTGTGTACGGGCACCACCGTGGCTCCCAGCAGGCGCATCCGATAGACATTACTGGCTTGCCGCTGGATGTCCTCGGCACCCATATACACCACACATTCCATGCCATAGCGGGTGGCCACCGTGGCCGAAGCAACCCCATGCTGCCCGGCTCCCGTTTCGGCAATGATCCGCCGTTTTCCCATCCGGCGAGCGAGCAAGGCCTGGCCCACGGCATTATTGATTTTATGGGCACCCGTATGGTTCAGATCTTCGCGCTTCAGATAGATCTGGGCCCCACCCAATTGTTCCGAGAGACGGCGGGCGTGGTAGAGAGGGTTGGGTCGGCCAACGAACTGGCGCAATTCGCTATGCAGTTCGGCCAGAAAGGCAGGATCCTGCATTGCTTGCCTGTAGCCAGTCTGCAATTCCTCCAGGGCAGGGATGAGGGTTTCCGCGACATAGCGTCCCCCGTAGATCCCAAAATGACCCTGTGCATCTGGTTGCTGATATTGCCCCATGTTACTACTCCCCTGCCTGGCGAGCATTGGCGATGAATTTTTCCATTTTGCCACGATCTTTGCGCCCTGGCGAAGATTCTACGCCACTACTTACATCCACTGCATAGGGACGGCTTCGGGAAACTGCTTCGGCCACATTGGCTACGGTCAACCCACCGGCCAGAATGACTGGCAGTGATAGGTCCCGGGGCAGGGGCCACCAGGAAAAGCTACGCCCCGATCCCCCATACAGGGAATCATGGCGCGCATCCAGCAGAAGCCCCTGGGCAGAGGCATATGCTGCGGCAAAGGGGTGCAGATCGCATTCTCCACTCACCCGCAGCACCTTGAGGTAGGGCCGGCCAAAGGAATTGCAGAAGGACTCCTCCTCATCACCATGGAATTGCAAAAGATCCAGGGGACATTGGGCCAACACCTCAGTCACCCAGGACTTCTGCGGATTGACAAAGAGCCCGACCCGGGTCACCAGCGGCGGTAAGCGCGCCAAAATCTCAGCTGCCTGGGCAATCTCCACGTTACGGGGGCTGGGCGGATAAAACACCATGCCAATGGCATCGGCCCCCGCCTGGGCCGCGGCAATTCCATCTTCAGGAGAGGTGATCCCACAAATCTTGATTCGCAGCATAATTAAGTCCAAAAATGTTGTCCTGACCTGGCGACTATACCAAGGCTTGCAAGACGAGGGACTGTGCTTGCCATGCACGTCAGGATCCAAAGACCGGCCTTGTCGTAAGTGCCAGGGAAAAAGAATAGCCCATGGGGATGGGAAGATCATAGCTGGCAGGATATTGGGGGTGCAGAAAATACAACCCTTCGGCAGGGGCGGTCATTCCTGCAGCGCGCCGATCCTTGCTGGCCAACACCTGCTCTATCCACGTCGGAGAGCGCTCCCCCTTCCCCACCAGCAGCAGCGATCCGACCAGGTTGCGAACCATATGATGCAGGAAGGCATTGGCTTCACAATGGATTTCCAGGTACTCACCACTGCGTTCGATATCCAGACGGCGCAAGGTCCGGATGGGGCTTTTTGCTTGACAATCTGCAGCGCGAAAGGCAGAAAAATCATGGGTACCCAGCAGCAGTTTCGCCGCTTGCTGCATTTTTTCCTGATCCAGATGCTGCGGGACCCACGTTACCCGTCCACGATCCAGGGCCGGACGCTCTCGTCGGTTCAGAATCAAGTAGCGATATTGGCGGCCCGTTGCCGAAAATCGGGCATGAAAGTCCGGGGGAACTGGCTTGGCCCAGCGAATACTCACCTTTTCGGGTAGAAATCGATTCCCTCCCCGCACCCAGGCCAAGGCAGGGCGGTATACAGGCGCATCAAAATGTACCACCTGACAAAGGGCATGGACACCGCTATCCGTTCGCCCCGCAACCACCACCCCAATGGGCGCTACCGCCACCGCCGATAACGCCTCCTCCAGCGCCCCCTGGATGGTTGGCAGTCCGTCTTGTATCTGCCAGCCAGCAAAGCCCTCGCCATTGTACTCGATCCCCAATGCCCAACGTTGTAAGCGAGTACAATCCTTCAAGGGTTTACAATCCTTCAAGGGTTACAGGCGAGCGAGCAGTTGCGTTGCTTCGTCCCGTTGCTCCGGATTTCCCTCCCGAACAATCTCCTCGAGAAGCTCACGGGCAGCTTCCTTGTCAGCCATTTCCACATAAGCTTTGGCCAGGTCCAGCTTGGTTCCGATGGCATCCCATTCCATGCCGGTGCTTTGGAATTCGGTAGGGGTGGATTCCGGGGATAAGCCTACGTCTGCGGACGGATGACTTTCCGGCTGCTGCTCAGGCTCGGCAGTTCCTTGCTCCGGCGGATTATCCAGAGCCCGAAACTGGGCATCCACTTCTTCCAGCAATTGGCGGTGGGCATCCGACCAGGGAATGCTGTCTGCATCTTTGGGAGAAGCAGCAGGATCCATGGATACTGCCGACGGACCCTCAGGATCCGGGGCAGATTCGGAAAAAGCTTTGCCAAGATCAAAGTCCAATGCAGCAGGCAAGGGATCATTCTTTGGACCTGCACTTGCGGAGGAAGAGGCCGATGGCACAGCATCGTTGGCCACAGGGTTACTCTCTTTCCGGGTAAAGAGCGGGTTGCCTGGGAAAAGACGTTCACCAGTAGCGGCAACCGTCTGCCAATCGGGGTTATTGGGTCCGAAACGACTACGCATGCGTTCGGCCAGAGCCAGAAAGTCCTCCCGCCGCCCTGCCTCGCCATAGAGACTCAACAGACGGCTATACAGATCCCGCCGTCTCGGATTGACTTCCAGGGCTTCCTGGAGAACTGTGATGGCCTGATCGATTTTGCCATAGGTCTGATAGAGATCCGCCTGTTCGATGGGATCCACCTGGAAGCTATCCTGTTCATCTTCTTCCTGCAGTGCCGAAGAGGTGGCGGGAAGAGCGGTAGTCGGCTGATCAGCAGCCACCGGCGACGGGGTAGGGGCCGCCGTAGCTGCCGAAAGGGTGGCTGCGGCTGTGGCAGCGCCAGTCGAAGTGGGCGTAGGTGCGGCAACACTTGTCGGAGTGGGCATGGCCTGGGCAGTGGATGGGGAAGCAGCAGGGACAGCAGGCGCAGGTGGCACGGCTTGGGGAGCTAGTGTCCTGCTGACGCTGGCACTACTCCGATTGCTGGCGCTCAAGCTCGTAAGTTTGCTGGAGATCTCCCTTTGCCGCACCAAGGACAACTGCTGTTGTCGATAGATCCACAAAAATAACAGTAACAACAGGAGATTTCCCCCCAGGGAAACCCAAAGAAGCAGCGGGAATTTTTCTCCCTGATGCCGGGACAGTTCACTGATTTGTGCAGCCTGGGCGGCAATTTGGGCCTGCGCGGTATGAAGACGTTCCTCCATTCCATGGAGGGATGCCTGCAATTGTTGTAGTTGCTGATCGGACACTGCCGCGACCGGATTAGCAATACTTTGCACGGGGGCCGTGGTCTCGGCACTCTGGGTCAAGGCCGCAGGAGCACTGGAGAGACGTAGGGTCGTCGCTGCCTGAGAAGAGCTTGGGGTCGTCACCACCGCGCTTTGGACTTTGGCAGTGGGACTGACGCTTGGCGCCGTTGCTGCCGGGGCTTGGGGTTTGGGCACCATGTGTTTGGGTCGATGCAAAAGAGCAGCGGCTTGGGCTGGACTGATGGCCTGGATGTCCTGGGTACTGGGTAATCGCAACATGACCCCGGCACTCAGCAGGTTCGGATTCCCCTGGATAAAGGCTTGGGGGTTGGCACGGAAAATAGCGGCCATCACTTGCTGGACGTTGGTATTGGGGTTCACTTGCCTGGCTATTTGGTACAATGAACTGCCCTTGGGAACCGGCCCAAAACTCGTGCTCTGGGGGCGTGCCAATGCGGGCGTTGTATCGGTCTTGGCCCTGGCAGGCGATGCAGGCATCTGGCCCAGACTGCTCGTTGTGGGCAAAACGCTCTGCTTGGGAACCCCATAGGAATTACTGCCAGGATAGGCTTGGTATTCCCGAACCATCTGTCCACCGGCCCAATCCAACTGTACCAAAAAGGGAGTGGCTCCTGGGCCAAGAGGCAAGGGGCTGGTGATCAGGATCGCTGGATTTTCTCCACGACGGACAGAAAATTGCCAATGTTGTGTACTTGCTGCCACGGGCAGATGGATCATGGCATAGGCCGAAGAATCCGCCAGTCTGGCCGAAAGGTTGGTCAATTCATTGGGGTGACTGGTATGAATGGGAATTTCGGCACGAAACGGTTCCCCTGGTCCAGAGAGAACCACCAGAGAACCCAAGCCCAGGGCCCAAGCCGCAGATGGCAGAACCAAGCCCAGGGAAAGCAGCGACTGCACCCACATCTTTTGTTTCATCCCGATCCCCTTTGTGGAAATTTATTGGGTATCCTGCACCAAAATTGGAGTGAATCCCTTGTTCATAAATAGTCGCGAATTAACAACTCTGCAATCTGCACACTGTTGAGGGCGGCGCCCTTGCGGATGTTGTCGGCCACCACCCAAAAATTCAACCCGCGAGGGTGCGAAACATCCTCCCGGATCCGCCCAACCCAGGTGGGATCTTTTCCCGCAGCATCCACCGCTGTAGGCCAGCCTCCCGGTTTCTGGTCATCCCAGACTTGCACCCCTTGGGCCTTGCGCAACAACTCCTGAAATTCCAAAGCGGATATTTTTTGCTTTGTCACCACGTTGACAGCCTCGGAATGCCCATAAAAAACCGGCACCCGCACACAGGTAGCGGTCAAGGAAAAATCAGGAATCTCCAAAATTTTTCGCGATTCCCAGAGCATTTTCATCTCTTCCTTGGTATAGCCATTGTCCTGGAAGACATCGATTTGGGGGAGGCAATTGAAGGCGATCTGTTTGGGAAAAACCGACGGTGAGACTTCTTTTTGTTGGAAGATACCCAAGGTTTGCCGACCCAGTTCTTGGATCGCCCTGCTTCCCGCCCCACTGACCGCCTGATAGGTAGACACCACTACCCGCTCGATACCCACGGAATCAGCCAGGGGTTTCAAGACCAGCAACAATTGAATGGTCGAACAGTTGGGATTGGCAATGATGCGGCGAGGGAGATAATCCGCTACGCGCTGGGGATTAACCTCGGGTACCACCAGGGGAATATCCTCCTCGTACCGGTAGCGGGAGGTGTTGTCGATGACCACGGCCCCAGCCGCCGCCGCCAGGGGCGCATAGATCTCGCTGGCGGCCGCACCTGCCGAAAAGAGCGCAATGTCAACCCCCTGCCAATCAAATTGGGCGGCATCCTGGACGCGGACACTCTTTCCGCCAAAATCCATGGTTCCGCCCGCCGAGCGTTCACTGGCCAGGAGTGTCAATTGACTGATGGGGAATTGCCGTTCAGCCAAAATTTCCCGCATCACCTCCCCAACGGCACCCGTAGCACCCAGAATGGCCACATGGTAGGCAGACTTTTTCATGCGCTACCCCCCCGCAGCGCAGCCACCACCGCATTGCCCATGGCCGCAGTGCCAATAACGGGAGTCCCTGGAGGGGCAATATCAGCGGTGCGTAGACCTTGATCGAGGACTGCGGTCACGGCTTTTTCCACCCGTAGGGCCCAGGCCTCTGCAGCCAGGGAATGGCGCAGCATCATGGCTACCGAAAGAATGGTTGCCAGGGGATTGGCCTTGTCCTGACCAGCTATGTCTGGGGCGGAACCGTGGATGGGCTCGTACATGGCCCGCCCCTCCCCTAGGGATGCCGAGGGCAGCATGCCAATGGAGCCAGTGAGCTGACTGGCCTCGTCCGAAAGGATGTCGCCAAACATGTTCCCCGTCAGGAGTACGTCAAATTGGGCAGGGTACCGGATCAACTGCATGGCGGCGTTGTCCACATACAGATGTTCCAACTGGACATCGGGAAATTCTTGCGCCGTTTCCGTTACCACTTCCCGCCACAGGCGCGTACATTCGAGGACATTGGCCTTATCGACGGAACAAAGCTTCCCGCGCCGCCCCTGGGCTGCTCGAAAGGCAACCCGGGCGATCCGGCGAATTTCGTCCTCGTCGTAGACCATGGTGTTATAAGCGCGGCGCTTGCCATCCACCTCTTCTCGTCCCCGGGGTTCGCCAAAGTAAATATCCCCCGTCAGCTCCCGCACCACCAGGATATCGACTTCCCGTACCAGCTCTGGGCGTAAAGGAGAAGCATCCACCAGTTGGGGAAAGATCTGGGCTGGGCGCAGATTGGCATAGAGATCAAGGGCCTTGCGCAGACGCAGAAGCCCTTGTTCCGGTCTTTTCTCCGGGGGGAGCCCATCCCACTTGGGCCCACCCACAGCCCCAAGCAGGACGGCATCGGCTGCCAAGGCCAGGTCCAGGGATGCCGCTGGCAAGGGTTCGCCCTCGGCATCCAGGGCTGCCCCACCGACCAGACCTTCCTGGATCTCGACGGCAGGACCGCCCAGGTCCATGACACATTCCAGGACTTGCCGGGCACAGGAACTGATTTCCGGACCAATGCCATCACCTGGAAAAAAAGCTATCTTCTTCATGAATCGTCCTTATTGTATAGCACCCGGAGAATGAAAGGATTTTCGCGACCCGGATCGGGATTTTCGGGAATCTGCGTCAACGGGTAAACCCCTTGCCCCAAACCAAAGGCATCCTTGGCAACAATGGCACGGGCGGCGGGGCTTGCACTTTGCTCGTTGACCAGGCTCAGACGCAAACCCACAACCCCAGGGCGTTGCCTTGCTCCCTGAATATACAAGCGGCGGGTAATTTCGCTAAAGAGGACCTGAAAAAACGAGGTCAAGGTCTGCTCATCAATTCCGGGAATGGGAGATTCTTGCAGGAAATCCCGTGCACTTTGCCTGGGCAAGGCGCGCAAGAACTCTGCCTGCCGCGCCCAGTGGAGTAATTTCTGTTGCCACAAGGAATCATCCGGGAGCTTGGCAAAGCCTTGATAGTGGAACAAAAAAAGCATCTCTGGTAAAGGAAGATGATCGACACGCTCCTGATTGGGAATGCCCGCCTCGATTACAGAACCCCGCGGTACAGGTTCTCCGCCGTCCCCTTTACCCCGCAACCAATCCCAGATCACCGCCAGCCAAGCCCCCCTCAAAATTGCATTACCATAGCATATTGCGAGAAAATTACCCTATGCAGCAATCACCCGCCCCCGCCCTTTTACCCGTCAGTGCCCTGATCCTGGCAGGCGGTGCGGGCTCCCGAATGGGAGGGGTGGACAAGGGCTGGTTATCTTTTCAAGGGCAACCTCTCATTGAACATGCCCTACGTCCTCTGCGACCCTACGCCCGGGAAATTCTCATCAGTGCCAACCGGGAACAGGCGCGGTACGGGGCTTTGGGCTATACCGTCCTCGGCGATGCCGAGCCGGGTTTTCCCGGCCCCCTCCATGGCTTGCTGGCAGGACTGGAAGCCTGTCGAGAGGAATGGTTGGCTTTTGTGCCGGTGGATTGTCCGCTGCTACCCGACGATTTCCTCCCTCGTCTCTGGTCGCTGCGCCGGGGGTATCCGCTGGTTGCCGTGGCAGACGACCAGGGTTTGGTACCGGTCATGGGTCTGATCCATCGGCGTATCCAGGGTCCGCTGCGTCAGTATTTGCGCTCGGGCAAGCGTCGGGCCACAGAATTTCTGGCCACACTCCCCCACCAGACCCTACCCCTTGCTGATTCGTACCTGCACAATTGCAATTACCCCGCCGATCTACGGGCGGAGCCATCATGAAAGCACTTGGCTTTGTTGGTTATAGTGGAGCGGGCAAAACCACCTTGCTCTGCGCCCTGCTCCCCCGACTGCGGTCAGCCGGCCTCCGGGTCGCGGTGGTCAAGGCTACCCACCATGACATCCGCTGGGACCAGCCGGGCAAGGATAGTTACCGTCTGCAGGAAGCGGGGGCCGACCCGGTACTGTTGGCAGGACCCCAGCGCTGGTATCTCAGTCGACCGGCGGCCAATGGCGATTGGCAATCCCTGCTTGCCACCCTCCAACCCCCGCCGGACCTGGTCTTGAGCGAAGGCAATACAGCGTGGCCCATTCCCCGCATCCTCGTCCACCGTGGCGGTCTGCAGCGCTCGCTGTGCTGGGAACCCCATGACCCGGTCTTGTTCGTCGCCAGTGATGAAACCCTGAATACCCCTTTCCCTTGCCTGGATCTCAATGATCCTGCAACCATCACCCAATACATCCTCGACTGGTATGGAGAAGCCCATGGCCACCTGCTGTGACGATAACGAACATGATCCCAACGCCAAAAGTGTGGAGGAGGCCCTGGCGATCATTCTGGCGCAATCGCGAAGCCCCGAGGAGAGCATGATCCTGCCTCTGGATCTGGCCCTGGATCGGGTTCTTGCCCGCGATCTCCTGGCCCCCCAAGCCATCCCGGCCTGGCCCAATTCGGCCATGGACGGCTATGCCGTGCGGGTAGCCGACGGGATCTCGCCCCGCAAGATTGTGGGCTCGGCCTATGCTGGTCGGCCCTATGTCGGTACAGTCCTGGCAGGAACAGCGGTACGGATCATGACTGGCGCCCCCCTGCCCGAAGGGGCCGATGCGGTAGTTGCCCAGGAGCAGTGCACAGCCGACGACCAGACCCTGCAGCTTACCCATTACCCGAAACAGCAGGAAAACATTCGCGGTATTGGCGAGGATCTGGCTTGCGGGGATCTGGCATTGGCGGCCGGTACCTGGTTACGACCGAGCCGCATTGCCCTTGCAGCCAGCCTGGGGGTAGCCGAAATCGAGGTTTTTCGACCTTTGCGGGTGGCTTTCTTTTCCACCGGCGATGAATTGCAGGGCCTAGGCGAGTCCCTTCGCTTTGGCAACATCTACGATAGTAATCGCCATAGCCTCCTGGCCCTCCTGCGCCGTCTCCCGCTGGAGGTTTATGATTTGGGACGCATTCCCGATGATCAGGAGCGGATTGCCGAGACCTTGCAACGGGCAGCCCGCATGGCGGATCTGGTGATCACCAGCGGCGGGGTGTCCGTTGGGGACGCCGACTACATCGCCCGGTTACTGCGGGATCTGGGTTCGGTGCAATTCTGGAAAATGAATATGAAGCCCGGCCGTCCACTGGCCTATGGGCGCATTGGGGATGCTGATTTTTTTGGGCTGCCCGGCAACCCTGTCTCTACCATTGTCACTTTTTATCAATTCGTTCGACCGGCATTGCTCAAGCGCATGGGCGTCCATGCCCCGTGGACGGTACCCAGCATCCGCCTGCCGGCCGCAGAACCCTTCCGGAAAAAAGCCGGGCGCACCGATTTTCAACGGGGCCGGCTGGTGGCAGGCGAATCGGGACTCGCCGTGGCACCGGTCAAGGCCCAGTCTTCGCACATCCTGACCGGCATGGCCCTGGCCGATTGTTTTGTGATCCTGCCGGCAGCGGCGACGGACATTCCCGTCGGGAGTCTGGTGGATGTGCAACTGCTGGAGGGCCTGGTGTAATCAATCCAGACCATGCCGCGCCGAATAGGGGGTCGAATGAGACCAGTGGTGGAGGAAGTTCTGAGCATAGAGTCGATTGAGGGCAGGGTTACCGCGCAGAATCAGGAGATTTTCCGCGTTGGCCAGCTCCGCTGCCTTGCTGAAATTGAAGCTCCCCGTAACCACGGTGCCATCGTCAATGACCATGACCTTATTATGGGCAATGGCGTGCTGGTCATCGATGCGGACGTCTACCCCCTGATTGGCAAAGAAATCAGCCACCGAATACTTCTGGGTGCGCTGACTTTTATCCAATAGGACCTTGAGCTCCACGCTGCTTTTTTTGGCGTCCATGGCGGCCTTGGCAATGGGTGCGCTGGTAAAGCTGTACGCCTGGATCCATAAACGATGCTGGGCTTCACCCATGGCCGAAACCAGGGCAGCGGTGGCCCCCGGAGGGGGAGAAAAGGCGACCTCGATGCTGCCCTCGGCGGGAACGGTCGTTGGGGATTGGGGAAGGGCCGCTGTAGCCTCTTGCAGTTGTTCCTGGGCACCGGCCACTGCCCCCTGGACCAGATCGGTATTACTCTCGGCCCACAGCAGGCCCGAAGCCATCACCGTCAGCGCCAGGACGGAAACGATCCAAACTTTACGCATCTTGCTCCCTCTTCTGTCTTGTCATGATCCCGCCGCTGAGGCAGGCTTTTCCGAACGTTATCTTACGGATTTACCCACCCATGACAAGCCTCGTTCTCTTTCGCCACGATCTGCGCATCGACGACCATCCCGCCCTTGCCCATGGGGCAAAGCAGGGACCGGTGCTGCCGGTTTTTCTCAGCGATCCGCGGGAGGACCGGGGCGCTGCCTACCAATGGTGGCTGCGACAAAGTCTGCGTAGTCTAACCCAGGGCCTTGCCGACCTGGGACTACCGCTGATTTGCCGCCGGGGTCACAGTGAAGAGATCCTGCCGCAACTGATCCAGGAGAGTGGTGCGACCCAGGTCTATTGGAACCGTCGCTATGCCCAAGCCGAGCGGGAACGTGATCAGCAACTCAAATCCCGCCTGCGGCAACAGGGCATGGTTGCCGAATCTTTTCCCGGGGATCTCTTGACGGAACCCTGGACACTCCTGCGCGAGAATCAGCCCTTCAAGGTCTTTACCCCTTTTTGGAAAAAATTCCTGCAAAGTATCGAGCCTGCCCAACCGTGCTCACTCCCCCAGCACTGGCTAGCAGCCCCGCGTCTCCCTGCCAGCGAAAACCCCGATGATTGGCACTGGGAACCCAGGAATCCCGACTGGGCGTCACCTTTGCTCGCATATTGGCAACCGGGAGAGCCGGGAGCGCATCAACGCTGGCGAGAGTTTCTGGACCATCGTTTGCGAGATTACGCCAAGGGCCGGGATTTTCCGGCCCTGGAAAAGGTCTCGCGCCTTTCCCCCCATCTGGCCCACGGCGAAATCAGTCCCCGCCGGCTTTGGCAAATGGCCAGGGAACGAGCCGCTGCCGAACCAGGACTCCGTCCGGCCGTCGACAAGTTTTTGCAGGAGCTGGGTTGGCGGGAGTTTTCCTGGCATCTCCTCTATCACTTCCCACAATTGCCCACCGAACCCCTGCGCGCCGAATTCCGCCACTTTCCCTGGCAGGAAGATCGCACCAGCTTGCAGGCCTGGGCGCGGGGGCGAACCGGCTACCCCATGGTGGATGCCGGCATGCGGGAGCTCTGGCAGACTGGCTATCTCCACAATCGGGTGCGGATGATCGCAGCCAGCTTTCTGGTCAAGGATTTGCTCCTCCCCTGGCAATGGGGTGCGGCCTGGTTCTGGGACACACTTTTGGACGCTGACCCCGCCAACAACAATGCCTCCTGGCAGTGGGTGGCCGGCTGCGGTACCGACGCCGCGCCCTATTTCCGGATCTTCAATCCCAGCCTGCAAGCTGCCAAGTTCGATCCCGAAGGCCACTACCAGCGGCGCTGGGTACCCGAATTGGCGGCACTTCCCAACAGCGCGTTGCCGAGCCCCTGGGCCTATCCGGAAACCCTGGAGTCGTTGGGGATCCAGCTGGGAAGGGATTATCCCCTACCCATCATTGATCATGCCGTTGCCCGGGAACGAGCCCTCGCCGCTTTCCAGAGGATCTCCGTCCGCACGGGAGATCACAATTTGTAACATATTTGTTTTGGGAACTTTTGGGCTTTTCCCTTTTCTAACCTTTTGCAAGCAGCTGTGAAGTTGCGAGCGCATGTTTCTTCCTCCTTTGGTGGTTTTGGGCGAATCTTCGGGTTCGCCCTCTTTTTTTTCCGACCGGTCGGAATGTTCTTGTCATCTTTCTGAGCATACGCTAATATACCTACTCGCAGTCAGAGTTCTGGTTGCGAGCGCATGTTTCTTTCCTCCTTTGTGGTTTTCGGGGCTTTCGCAGCCCCGTTTTTTTGGTTCACGATGCAACTCTCTTCGGAATCTCCCTTCTCCTTGCTGGTATCCTCGGATGAACACCTGCGGGGATACCAACAAGGGCCAGAGCATGGCCCCCTGGGCATCTTCCTTCCCGGCTTTGCCTCGGACCTTGGTGGCAGCAAATCCACCCTCCTGGCCCAACATGCAGCCCGGTCCCGGTGGGGCTGGCTGCGCTTTGATTATCGCGGCATGGGCCTCTCCGACGGCAGCTTCGCGGAACTCAGCATCTCCCGATATCTTGCGGATCTGGAGGCGATCCTTGCTCACTTTGCCCAGCGCCCGACCCTGCTGGTTGGCTCCAGCATGGGGGGCTGGGTAGCCACCCTGGCGGCCCATCGTCACCCAGAACAAATCCAGGGAGCAGTGCTCATTGCCCCCGCTTTCAATTTCATTCAGCAATATTTTGAACGCCTGGATTCTGCATCCCGGCAGACTTGGCGGGACCGGGGGATTCATCACTGGTCACTGGGTCCCGGTGGTCCAAGCTTTCCGTTGCAGTTTACCGCCGTTAGAGATGCCATGCAGTATGATCCATTCCAGAACCCGCCAATGCTTCCCATGCCCATCCATATTCTGCATGGCTCTGAAGACGAGGCAGTACCATTGCTACAAAGTTATGCCTTTATGGGGATTGCCAGGGGCAGAAACCGGGCCCTGGAAGTCTTGCCCGGCATCGATCACCGCCTCCAGGGGGCAGAACGTCCCCTACTGCAGGCGGTAGAGCGCCTATGGTCTTACTGCTTTGGCTGATGGGCCAGCAAGGCGCGAAAATCCTCTTCGCCCATGATTGGGATCCCCAGGGCAAGGGCCTTTTCCCACTTGCTGCCGGGATCTTTGCCCAGCAACAGATAGTCGGTGTGCTTGGAAACACTATTGACGACCTTGCCGCCCCGTTCCTCGATAAGGGACTTTGCCTGTTCCCGCGTGAAATCCGCCAATGTTCCGGTCAACACAAAGGTCTTCCCAGACCAGATCCCTTGCTTGACTGCTGTTGCTGCTGCCGGCCAATGGATTCCGGCGGCACGCAAAGCGGCAATGACTTCGAGGTTATGGGGCTGGGCAAAGAAATGGACAATGGCGGCAGCGATGGTGGGCCCCACGTCGGGAATCTGCTGGAGTTCTTCTTCTTTTGCCGCCAGGAGGCGGTCCAGATCAGGATAGAAATGGGCCAGGGTCCTGGCCGTTGTTTCGCCTACCTGGGGTATCCCCAGGGCATAGAGGAATCTTGGCAAGGTAGTATTCGTCGAGGCATGGATCTCGGCAACGAGTTTCTGGGCCGAGCGATTGCCCATCCGCTCCAGGTGCAGGAGAGCTTCGGGGGTCAGTTTATATAGATCAGCCACGGTCTTGACCAGGCCACTGTCAACCAATTGTTGCGCCAGCTTCTCCCCAAGGCCCCGGATATCCATGGCGCGCCGGGATACAAAATGCAGTAGGGCACCAATCCGTTGGGCCGGACAGAACAGTCCACCCGTGCAACGATAGGCCACTTCCTCGCCCAAACGCAGGACTTCCGAAGCGCAGACCGGGCAGCGAGCAGGCATTTGCCAGGCTTGGGCAGTGGGTGGCCGATGGTCCAGGAGCACCTGGATGATCTCGGGAATCACATCCCCCGCCCGCCGTACGAGGACCGTATCCCCAATGCGCACATCCTTGCGCTGGACTTCCTCGTAATTGTGCAGGGAAGCACGACTCACCGTGACTCCGGCAACGACTACCGGTTCCAGAATGGCTACCGGAGTAATCACCCCCGTTCTACCCACCGAGGGCACAATGTCCAGCACGCGCGTACTTTCTTCATGGGCCGGAAATTTGTAGGCAATGGCCCAGCGCGGTGCGCGCGCTGTAAACCCGGCCCGTTCGCGCAGTGCCACATCATCCAGCTTGAAAACCAGCCCATCGATTTCAAAGGGCAAGTCCTCACGCTTTGCCAGAAGTTCGGCATAATAGGCCTCGGCGGCGGCCTGATTCTCGATGCGACGCTGCCAACCCGACAGGCGAAAGCCCCATTGCGCGAATCTCTCCAGAATCTCCAATTGGCTATTGCCCAGGGGTGCGCTGCTCTCCCCCCACCCCCAGGGAAAAAACGCCAGGGGACGACGGGCCGTAACGGCAGGGTCCAATTGCCGCAGGCTGCCGGCAGCGGCATTGCGCGGATTGGCAAAAGGGGGATCGCCATTTTTTTCTCGTTCCTGATTGAGCCGCGCAAAGGCTGCTACGGGAATGACCACCTCGCCACGGACTTCCAGGAGCTCCGGCCAGCCTGCTCCGGCCAGCACCAGGGGAATAGTGCGAATGGTGCGCACATTTTGGGTCACATCCTCCCCATGGACCCCATCGCCTCGGGTACCCCCTTGTACCAGGACGCCCTTTTCGTAGCGCAGATTCACCGAGAGACCATCAAATTTGGGCTCTCCACTCAAGGCGGGAATGGGTTGTTCCAGGGCCCTTTCCAATCGTTGCCACCAGTCCAGGAATCCCTCTCTGGCAAAAACATTGTCCAGGGACGTCATGGGAATCCTGTATTCGGTACTGGCAAAAGCATCCAGAGGCGCCGCCCCTACCCGCTGGGTTGGGGAATCAGGACTGCGCAAGCCTGGAAAACGCTCTTCCCAATGGGCGAGCTCCTGCAAGAGTCGGTCGTATTCGCTATCGCTGAGCATTGGTTTATCAAGTTGGTAATAGGCTTGATTCGCAGCTTCCAATTGCTTTCGCAACCAGGCTACGCGTTCCCGGGCAGCTTCCAGACCAAGGCTCATCATCATCCTCGAAAGCAGGCAAAGATCGTTACGTTAGTATATCATTCAGCGTGTCCGATGCTTGCAGTGATGCGGAACCTTTATCTGTTGCATATAATCTAAAGGACAGCTTGTGTGGGAACTCGACAACCACTGGTTTACCTGGAGTGAGCGTTATAACTTTCTGGAGCAAATCGATGAATTACGACCAAAACCCTTATCAATTTCCCGAAGGCATGACTCCCTATGGGACTGATGCCTCGGCCATTAGCCGTGGCAGCCTCATGGCCAAAACCTACGGCCTGCTGGCTGCTACCCTGGGTGTCTCGGCCATCGCCTCGATCTATGGCATGAGTTCCCCCTTTGCCTACCAGCACCCCATTCTCCTGATGATCGGCTCCTTTATCCTGCTTTTTGCGGTTCAATTTACGGGTGCCCATCGGAGTCCCCTGGCCGTGCCTCTGGTTTTTGCCTTTGCGGCGGGCATGGGCATGATGATGGGGCCTGGGATCGCTGTGTATCTGCGCATGCCCGATGGACCCCAAATCATTGCCACGGCCCTGGGAGCCACCGCAGTCATGTTTGTGGGACTTTCCGCCTACGCCCTGACCACGCGACGTAACTTCAGCAACATGGCGGGCTTCCTGATGACGGGGCTGATCCTGGCCATTCTCGTCTCGCTGCTCAACATGTTCCTGCTGCACATGCCGGCCTTGCAGCTGGCCATTGCCGGCGTTCTGGTCATCGTGTTCAGCGGCTTAATCCTTTTTGATACCCAGCGGATGGTACAGGGGGGAATCCAGGAGCCCGTGCTATTGGTGGTGGGCCTGTATCTGGACATCATCAACCTTTTCATGGCGCTATTGGAAATCTTTGGTAGTTCCAACCGAAGCTAGAAGCTAGGTAAGGAGTCAACCATTCCCATGGCACACCGCCCAGGCGGTGTGCCTTTTTATTGGGTTTGCTTCGCTCCAGCACCCTGGAGACAAAAAACCAGTTCTTCAAAGAAGGGTAGTTGATCTTTTTTTTCCAACTCCCGCAGATCTCTCCTGGAAAGTTGCTCCAGCCTCCACTCTGGCTGGTAGAGTGTTTCCACTTCGGCTGTGGGGACCGCAAAAGGAGGACCACTTTTGGCCTGTTGGGGATAATCCAGGGTGATCAGCAATATGGCTGGAGGGGTTGGGAACAGGGTTTTGAGTTTTTCCACATAACGCTGGCGAAGGTCCCGATCCAGGGCAATCAATGCCGCCCGGTCATAGATTCCCTGCACCTTGGGAAGCATATCTGCCTGCAGAGCAAAAAAATCACCGCAAAGAATTTCGATGGTACCGGCGCGATAGCGCTGGAATTCCCCAAAACTTTCCACTTCACAGGCTAGTTGATTTTCCTGAAAAAAAGCCTGGACCGCGATGGGACTGATTTCCACCCCCGTGACCCGATATCCTTGCTGACCAAGCCATAAGAGATCAAGACTTTTCCCACACAGAGGGACAAAAACATGGCAACCTTTGGCAAGGGCACAATGGCTCCAGTAGCGTACAAGCTGCGGATGCACTTCGTTGCGGTGAAAGCCAATGCGATTTTCCTGCCATCGTTGTAACCAGTCTTTCGTATTCATATGGAAACCTTAGCTATCGCATTCCTTGCAAAGCGAATCAGGGATACACCCAAGGGTGTCCTTTGGGGATAATTACAGCCCAGGGCATGGCAGAACCCTGTCAAGCCCCGCTTCGAAGGACCAAGCTCCTTATGCAGACATGACGATAGTTACCCCAGTTACAGAGGATACCACCCGAGGCTTTGCGATTGCAGCCAGAAGCAAGGTCAATTACTGGGTGAGCACCAGCCGCCAGGCAACGGGTCCGCCAATGACATTCCCACCCCCTACTGCCGCACTAAAGCCAGAAGTGCCACCAGTGCTATTTTGACTGGCGGCCCCTTGCAACAGGGATCTGCCATTGAAAACGCTCACACTGGGTGTATAGGCCGTACCCTGCCCGATGATAAAGCCCTGGGTAGTAATTGCCGAACCTGCGGAATAATACGCACCCGAGGGAAAGACACCATTGCTGAGCCCAAAGATGTAGTATTCGGCCAGGCTTTTCCCACAGGTTTCCGTAGATGCTGGCGGCACAGTAATCGGCACGATCACATTGCCATTATTGAAGATTGCCTGATCGGTGATCGTGGCTCCAGAGGGAATGGCCGAAACGGCATTATTGGCCGTGGATGCCCCTTGTGGCGTGAAGCTATTACCAGACCAGGTACCGGCTCCACCGCTGTACGATGTCCAAACCGGGGACCAGTTGCCATTAATCTGTTTAAAGAGGGTGATGCCATTGGGGCCTTGGACCCGAAGATAGTTGGCTCCCTGATAAAAAGTACCACCAATGAACTGCACATTGGCAGACAGGCTACTGGATGCCCAGGGGGCGTAATTACCAATTTTGGTAAACTGACCGCTGGCAATCGGGGAAGAATTGGTGGCGTTCAGCAAGGCCAAGAGATTGGAGTTGGACATTTCGTAGACATTACCGCTGCTATCGCCCAGGTAGAGATTCCCGGAAGCATCAATATAGGGTGTTGCCGTATTGGCAAAGGGTAGAGCATCCAAAAGCCAGGCACCGGTAGTCACATTGAGGATCCCCAAATAGCTACCACGGGAATTTTTCAAGGCAAAAAAGGCCCAGGTAGCACCGTAATTAGTGGCGGAGCTATTCTGTACCTGATAAAAGACCGGGGCACTGGGCTGGGGCTGGGCATAGCCACTCAAGGTATACTGCGCCACGGTAGACTTTAGATTGGGCGCGGAGGTGCCAGCTAGCTGCAGATCATAGACAATACCCCCATTACTGGCGGTACCCACCACATAGGTATGCCAGGTAGTACCATTGTCCGGGCTTGCATCAATGCTGGCAAAGTTGCCCATATTATTGCCCTGCCAGAAGGTGTTGTAGTTCTGCAGGGACGGCAGCAAGGCTCCGGGCATCCAACCCCACAACAGTGTCGGTGTCCCCGTATTGTTGTAGCCGATGGCATAGAGAAAACCATCATTATCCGAAAAGATCACGGCATTCTGTCTGTTTGCATGACTTGCAGCAAAGTTCAAATACGAACCACCAGCGCTGATCAGGTTGGCACTATTGGGCGGAGTCAGCACCAGAGCTGGAGCCGAACTGGGAAGCCCCAGCAACCAACCTGGTTGCCGCCCACCCAGATATTGACCGTTACCATAGGAGGGATTGATGGTGTACTGGGCAATGGTAGAGGCCGACAGGCTGGTATTGTTTATGGCAAAGGCCGCGGAATTGGTAGATGCTACGGCAGTTAGCAATGAGGGCGTACCGCCATTGTTGGCGGCACCCGTATTGACGGGCGTGGTATACAAGGCGGCGGCGCGATTGCTTACCGACATGATACCATTGGCATCCCAGCTTGCCGTGGAGCTTGCGGCACCGGTACTGGTTACCGGATAGGCATAGAGATCTCCCTGCCCCGTGACCGGGTTCACATTCTTCAGCAAGAACTCCAAAGTCCCCACGGATACAGTGGGTGGAGCGGCATAACTGGAGACGACACTCTTTCCCAGGATATTGGCAACAATACTGTTCAAGGCCGACTGCACATCGGTCTGGGTTAACGCCGAGTAATAACTGCCAGTACCACCAGCCTGGGCCAT
>JAEPKX010000022.1:0-23088 GCA_021375695.1 Candidatus Igneacidithiobacillus taupoensis
CCAAACCAAACTGGATGTTATTTTGGTATAGTGGGGTAGAGAGAACATTGGCCAGGGAACCTTCCACAGCATTCAGCATGGACGGTGAATTATCCACGTAGCCTTGATTACCTATACTTGCACAAGCCGACTTGGCAGCAGCCGTCAAACCTGATGTAGAGCAAGGAACCGTAAAGAGATTGATACCATTGGGGGTCCCCAAGGCAGGTGGCGTAAAGTTGGCGCTGTAGTAATACGGTGGCGAACTGGAATTGGCATTTTCGCTTACAGTGCCTGAGCCGGTCATGATGGCACCGGAGAGGTTGGTGGACCAGACCGGCGTTCCACCTTTGCTGCTTGCATAGCCCTGAGTAGCCTGTAAAACCCCAGCCATCCCTTGGGAGTTATCCAAAATAATCAAAACCTGGGGTTGCTCGGAGGAAGGAATATTCAAGCCACCCATAGCCTGGGCGGCGGGAATGAGCCCTTGCAAGGGCAGGAGATTGATGGCCAGGGACAAGCAGATCGCCAGACCTTTTCGCATGCTTCGGTGTAGTTTTTGATGCATCATGACGCCATCACCTTTTTGATCACTGCCTGGACAGTAACACCCAAGCCTCCACCATTTACTTTCATCACATGGACATACACCGTGTAATAACGAGCCTGGAGGGTGCCGGGATTATTTCCTGTTTGGGATTGTTCACTACCGCTTTGTTGTGTAGCCATGCCGCCGGCAGGAAACATGACATATTCCACCCGATAGCTGAATGGACCATAGCTGACCGTATTGGGTAAGGCATAGCAAAAGTTGTTGGCCGCACAGCTGGTCCAGAAGGCTGGATTGCTGGGTGCCTGGATCGGAGTGGTGCTTGTCGCTGGGCCACTGGCCAGGTAGCCAGAGATCCCTGAAAGATTTGGAAAAAACCGGGGAGCCGTGGAAGATGCACTTGCGGCTGCCAGCACCTCTGGCCAATTACCCAAAGCATTGAGCCAGTTGCTGGCATCCTGCAGTCCTAGATCCGATGCTTCCTGAGCCGAATTTTGTACGGCCAGGTTGGAAGCAATCAGGGTATTGTTCCGGTTCAAATAGAGATAGGCGAGCAGTGCCAGGGTCACGGCAAAAATCAATACCAGCACAATTACCAGAATGGCGCCCTGCTCTTTCTTGTTGACCAACTGCTTGCCGTTTTTTGGGGTTGCCATGTCAATTCCCCTGCCAGATGCCGTTGCGAACGGGGATGATGGTTTGGAATAAATGGTATTCATAATGACGGCAGTTCCCTTGCAGGCAACCCGGTCCGTTGCTGGTGGGTACGGTATAGGTTTGCCCCAGCAGATTGAAGCTAGCTGGACTGCGGCTGTTGGGAAGATACTGGGTACCCCGGATCAACAGGGCAAGCTGTACCGCAATGATCTGCTGGGCTGCGGATGGCGTGTAGTTACTGGGCGAGACCCACTTCTGAACCGAACCATTGCTCCCCAGGCCGTAGAGCAGTTGCAGATCGACCACCCCCGTAGCCAGTGCCTGGGGGGCGGGCGCTGTGGACTGCAGGCCAGTATATTGGGTCAGGTATAATGTCGGCGTACTGCCGGCGGGATTTTCCTGAATCTGAAAAGTCTGAAAGAGAAAATCCTGGGCGCCCAGGTCATACAGATTCGCACCAGCAAAGGCACTGCTACTAACATTTCCTGCACTGGTAGTGTTGACCAGACTGAAAAGTTGATTGGGGTTGGCTTGAAAACAGGTCGAATTTCCCTTGCCGGAATTAAAAACGACAGTACCGTTCCCTTGGGCATTGGCATTTCCGGTTACTGTACAACTATTATTGAGTGTACCTTTCCCGGCAACATTGGTGATTTGTCCCTGGACGCAGACGCCGATGCCTGGTAAAGCAATCATGGCGATATCGCCGGGATTAAGTGGTGCTGCGTTTGCAACACTAATATTTGTCCCTTGTTGACTAAGGACCGTAGTCGCTGGATCACCACCATAACTGCCACCGCCAATGACGGTATTGATTTGCCAGGTATTCACCCCAGATACGGTAATGGGAGAAGCCGTGATCGCCGTCAAGGCATTCGCTGTGCCGGTCAGATCATTGATACCCACCACCCCATTGGGACACTGACTGTAACTGGGCAGACCATATCCTGCCGACTCAATGGCTTGCCGCAGGAGGGCCATGGCACTGCGGCCCCGCTGCCACATTTCGCCGCTGGCGGATTGCTGACCCACACTTTGGGAGGTCTGCAGAAAAAAGGTAAAAACCGCCGTGGCAAACAGGCCCACAACGGCCAGGGCCACCAACAGCTCCACCAAACTCAGACCCTGACTCCGGCTCCATTGGTACTTGTCCATTTCAGTACCCCACGATGGTTTGGGTGGTATAACTCTGTGCCCCGCCATTCCACGAAACGGAAACGGTAGCAGAACAGGGACAAAGACCATTGCCATTCAAAGAAGACACTCCCAGCGCCACCTGGGTATTGCTGGGCATACCGTAGGCACTCATCATTTGCGAAACAGGGGTCAGCAGGGAGTTACCTGCCTGGCTCGCCGTCACGATGGTACCGTCCAAGCTCAGCGCGTTACTGCCATTGGCGCGGAGCACCGCGACGGCACTCTGGGCAATCTCATACCCCGAGGTGAGGTTTTGACTTTGTGCAGACAGGGAAAAGCTACCCAGGAATAACGACAGGATCCCCAGGGCACCAATGGCAAAAACTGCCAGTGCCACCATAGCCTCAATGAGGGTCAGACCGGATTGTCGCAACCCGCGCTGCCCTGCTCGTGGGTATGGTTTTGTTAAAAATCGTATTTTGATGGAGTTCATTGGAGAGTACACACGCTGCTGGTGGGGGCGCTGGTGGCACAGCTACGCACATTGCCGGCACCACTGAGCAAGGTCAGCCAATAGCCATAGTTGGCTGCGTCGGCGCCATTGACCCCAAAGGTGAATGCCGCACTGCTGACGGTATTTCCAGCGCCGTACACCATACCAGTGGGGGTGATGCTAACCGTCGAAGCAGCCAGGATATTGCAGGTGGTATTGGGATAGCGGCTGGCAAAGACGCTGGCAGGCATCTTCGGTACGGCCTGGGAGACATTGGGGGCGGCGGGGGTGATGGTCCAGGAGCAGCCCGTGGTGCCCCCACTTTGCACCGTGATTTGCACCGGGTAGCCGCTGCGAATGGCGTAGCCCTCCGCCCAGGTGATGTCTTGCTGTAATCGTCCCGATGCACCCTGAATCTTGGCCCGCACCATCCAAATATTGAACTGCGGAATGGCTACGGCAGTAATGATGGCCAAGATGGCAATGATGACCAGCAGCTCTACCAGGGTAAACCCTCCATGCCACCGCCTCAAAGCATTCTTGCCGGCCATAGCCAAATCCTCCCCAAGCCGTGGGGCTCGATCATGACTCTTCCCTGGCTGGGCCGCCGCTGGTAATTGCTGAATTTTTGAGGCCCTTACCATGCCTGATCTCCGGGACATATCGGCATGGACAATTAGTACGCTTTCGCCCCGATGTCCAGGTCCAACAGGAGAGGACCTGGCGTCCCTAATGGGATATTCAATGGGAACCTTGTTTCAGGAGCACAATAGGGTTCGGGAAACAGGGACCACGGTGGTTTGCAGAGAGCGAAGCATGGCTCACTGGTCCCAGCCCGGTCCAAAAAACTTCCTGAGTTCTGCATCACTGGGGTGATTGCACAAGCCAGGGTGTTTTTTGCAGAAATAAGGGAGTTGTGGGGGTTGCCGGTAGGTCGTCACGTTTCTTGCAGGGTTCCAGGTGATAAAAGAAGAGCCGCGGATACCTACCAGGTGCGGACAAACGACGGATTCGCGAATCCCGGCCATGCTGCTATCCTGTGTAAGGTCATTGACACCGGAGAACTCCAGGTGGGAATCCCCCGAAGATATATAAGGACCATGGCGCACAAGATCATTTTTCAGCCGTTTGCACAGTGGGCGATCTTCGGGCCGACTGCTGGTTTTCAGCTCCTTCTTAATTCGAGAATCATTCACCATTTCCTCAACGGTTTTCCAATCTTTTGTCATGGCCAGCATTGAAGCTGGAAGATGGCACTGATGATTGGTGACAACCTTATAGCCACCCTGTTGGTAGACCCTAACTAAGTATTGAAAAGATTCTTCTGCAGCACTTTTGCTACCAAGTGACGCCACCCATTTATTATTAGTGCAAAGCATGGGATAATTCAGGTGCAAGGTCCTGGTGGTAGCCAAAAAGAGCATTTCCAATCCGCCATCTTCTTGTGAATTTATTGCCAACATATCGCCTTTACCATTCATCTTGATGGAAGATCGGTCGGGGCTATCTGGAATATGCGAAAGAAAATTAGCAGCTCTGGCCGGCAGGGCAACGCAAATCAACACCACCAACCATATTGATCTCATGACTTCCATCTGATTCCTCCTGGTTTTCACTACTCATTTTGTCAAGCTTCATTGGATCGGGCTGACAGGAATTAGTCAGAATGTTCGATAACCACCAACTTACCACGGGAATCGCCAATTCTGATTTTTGTTCCTTCGAGTAACCAGATTGAGGATGTCTGTTTCTCGTTAATGCATATATCGAATTTGCCGTCGATCGTATAAGCCCGGTTATGACCAATAAAAATTGCCCCATCAATGTAAATGTCAGCAGTCCCGATGCCCTTCTCGGACTCATAGGGCCTTAGCCCACGGATTTCCCATATTTTCCCTTTAGGCACAACGACATTATCATCATCCAAACTCTTGAGCAGGAAGGTTTTTTCGGTATGGCTTAGGCCCATGCACGGAGTGGAGGAGGCGATACAACTGAGAAGAACCAGACCTGTCACTTTCATTTTCTGGCGGCCTCCGTGCTTACTGTCCCTGCCTGAGAGCTTAACGATAGCTGGCATGTGTCGCAGTTCCCTGATCCCTTGCGATTTACTTCTCGGTTTTCCAATCTTTCGCCAGCTTCAGCACCGAAGCCGGAAGATGGCACTGGTGATAGGAGATGACTTTGTAGCCTTCCTTTTGGTAATGCAAAACGTCTTCCTTATACCTTTTTTCGGCATCGCTCTTGATTGTTGGTGACAATGACCAAATGGGGTCGTCGCATAGGGTGGGGTAATTCATGTATATAATTTTCTTAGTTTTCAGATGGAGCTCTTCCATTCCGCCGCCATCATCCAATGGGCTTATCGACAAATAATCCCCATTGCCATTCATTTTCAAGATGCCATGTTCATAGGCATCGGATGGAAGATCGGCCGCCTCGGCTGTGAGTGCCACGCAAGCAAATACCGCCAGCCAGATTGATTTAAGGACCATCACACGCACCCTCCAATCTTTAGTAAGTTATTGTATTATAACAGTAATTGTCTGTCCTGGCAAAATTACCCCTTGCTTACTGCCGGAGGGTTTTCATCAGATCCTCCGACGGCGGGGATATTGACCGCAAACCCGTCTGCGGTAGCCCGGTTTCCTGGGACAGGCAGGTTTCCTCGGCCAGGCAAGGGGCACGGAAGAGCCTGCCCGTCCACATGCCCACAAAGCTCTTTTGGGTGACCACCACCCAAAAAAAGGCCAGCAACAGGGTAAAGACGGCACCCAGGGGCGCAAAGAGCCAATAACCCGTATGATCGGCCAGCAGGTAGGTGGCGCTGTTGAAAACCCCCAGGGGGAAGGTAAAGCCCCACCAGCCCATATTGAAGGGAAGCCCCTCCCGCAGGTAGCGCAGGGTAAAGAAAATGGCCATGAACAGCCACCACAAGCCATAGCCCCACAGCAGCATGGCAATGAAAAGGCCGCCCTGCAGGGCAAAAGGGGCCATATCCGCGAGCTTTCCCGTAAACACCAGGGAACCGGCGTGGCCCAGGGTGAGCATGGCCATGGCCCCCGTACCCAGGGGACCCAAGGGTAGCCAGGCCGATACCGCCATATCCTGATGGGGTAACTTGTGCAGGGTAAGGCGCAGCATGAGAATGGTCAAAATGCTCAGGGCCAGCGGCACGGAAATGGCCCAGAGGGCATAACTGGTAAAGATGACATTCTGGGCGGCAATCCCACCGAGATGGGGAGCGAGTAATCCACCGCTGGCCGCCGCCACCTCTGGGGGTACCACCGGCAAGAGCCAGGCGGCGGTCATGCGCTCCATACTATGGCCCTGGCTGGTAAACATGAAAAAAGGAACGATCAGGACCGAGGCCAGAGAGAGCAGGACATCGATCCACCAGAACAGGGTAGCGATCTGCAGCGTGGTAGGACTCAAGGGCCAAATCAAAAAAAACCCGTTGATGATGGTGGCAAAACCCATGGGAATGGCCCCCAGGAACAGGGACTGGATAGGATGATCAAAAATTCGCCGGAAGCTCTGGGGATAAAAGACCCCGCGCCCGACAAAAAGCAGCGCAAACAGAGTAAAGAAAAAGGTATTGATCAGCCAAAGCCCGCGGGCGATGGCCAGTTGTCCCCAATGGCCATAGGGAAAAAGTGAGAGCATAAGGGCCAGAATTCCGGTGCCCATATTGGCCGCAAACCAATTAGGCGTGAAATGGCGAACCACTTCGCGAACATCCCCCTTTGGCACTTCACTCAAAAAGCCCATGACAACTCCTAGAAACCGTGGACCCGTATATTTTATATGGGCTAGAATATCAAATCCAATGCATGAATTTTTTCATGCTGATTATTTTTTCTAATTTCATGGAGCACCATGGAACGCCATCCCATTGATCCTAGTCTTTTGCTCATCTGGGCTCAGGCCGCTCGGGTCGGCAACCTCCATCAGGCTGCCGAACGGCTGTTTTTGACCCAACCCGCCGTCTCCCATCGGCTGCGGCAATTGCAGGAGCGGGTAGGTGAACCCCTATACCGGCGGACCCACCGGGGCATCAGCCCTACCCCATTGGGAATCGCCCTGCAGCGCATTGGTGAGCAGATCGAGGCAGCCCTTGCCGAGGCCAGCGACCTATGCAAGGACAGTCAGGGACTACTGACTGGGACGGTCCATATAGCTGCCAGCCAGAGTAATGCCGAACTGTTACTGCCTGCGTTGTTGGCACGCTTTCAGGAGCGGTACCCTGCCATTGATTTGCAGGTGCGGGCTGTCAACAGTCGCCAGGCCCGGCAATTGCAGGAGGAATATGACCTGATCTTTGTGGAGGATGATCAGCCCGCATCCAATCATGCCAGCTGGCAGCAAAAAGTCCTGGTTGAAACAGAAATCGGGATCCTGATGCCCAAAGGGCATCCCTGGTGTGGGGAGGAGCGTATCCCCCTGGCGCGCCTCGAGGAAGTCAATCTGATTTGGCGCGAATCGGGATCGGGTATTCGCGAGGCGGTGGTCCAGGCATGCAATGGTCTGGGACTCTCCCTGGCCATCCATTATGAATTCAGTGGACTTTCGGCAATACGGGAAGCCGTTCGCCAGGGCTTGGGTTTGGCCTTTGGGTCCTGCTATCACCGCAATCCTGGCACCGATCTGCTGCTGCTCCCCCTGGAACCGAAAGTACCGCACCGGCTTTCGGTCCTCTATCGAAGCCACAGCAATCGTGCCACCCTGGCCTTGCTGCAAATCTTGACGGACATACTCAACAACCCAACAGGAAGAAAAACTGCCAGAGGGTTTGTATAGTTGTCCGCCATGCATTGCTCTTGGGAGATCCCTGTCATGGTTGATCTATGCCTGCCACCCCTCACCCCAGCCCGCCTGCTTCGCCGTTACCAACGCTTTTTGGCCGACTGCGCCCTGGCCGATGGTAGCGTGGTTACAGTCCACTGCCCCAATTCCGGCAGCATGCGCAGCTGTGCGGAGCCAGGCCAACCGGTATTGCTCTCCTGGCACGATGATCCCAAACGCAAGCTGCCCTGGTCCTGGGAGCTCTACTGGAGCGGGAGCAGCTGGGTCCTGATCAATACCCAAAGACCCAATCAGATCGTGGCAGCGGCCATTACCAACGGCCGGATACCTGAACTTCTGGGTTACTCCCGCTTCCGGCGGGAAGTACCCTATGGGGAACGGGAACGGGTGGATATTTTGCTGGAAGATGACCAGCTGGGGCTTGCCTATGTGGAAGTAAAATCCTGCACCCTGCTCGATGCGGATGGGGTCGTGCGCTTTCCCGATGCGGTGAGCGAACGGGCCACCCGTCATCTGCGCGCCCTGGAACAGGTGCGTGCCCAGGGCCACCGGGCTATCCTGTTCTTTTTGATTGGGCGGGAAGATGGCCATGGCTTTGCCCCAGCCGACGCCATCGATCCGGTGTATGGTGCCGCCTTACGACAGGCGCGGGAGCGGGGCGTAGAGGTCCTTGCCTACCGGTGCTGCCTTGGCCCTGATAAGATAATGGTAGCCACGGCGGAAACCCTGTGTTTTTGACCCGCCAGCGTACAAGGAGCATGTATGTTACGTCGATCCCAAACCCCTTCCCCAGCAATCTGCCATACGGCCGAAGAAATCGAGAAGATGCGTGTGGCTGGGAAACTGACGGCCCAGGTGCTCAAGATGATCGCTCCCTACGTTCAGGCCGGAATCACGACCGGAGAACTGGATCGCATCTGCCATGAGTATATAGTTGACGAATTGCAGGCCATCCCCGCCCCCCTCCATTACCAACCGAGCCCCGAGTATCCGCCTTTCCCCAAGTCCGTGTGCATCTCCTTGAACCATGTGATCTGTCATGGCATCCCCGGTGATCGGGTCATCAAGGATGGTGATATCCTGAATATCGACGTCACGGTCATCAAGGATGGTTTCCATGGCGACAGCAGCAAAATGTTCCTGGTGGGAGAGGTACCCCTACGGGCGCGGCGGGTGGTGGAGGTTGCCCACGAATGCATGGTCCGGGGTATCCAGACGGTTCGACCCGGCGCGACTCTGGGGGATATTGGTCACGCTATTCAAAGCTATGCCGAATCCCAGCATTGTTCCGTGGTGCGCGAGTTTTGCGGCCATGGCATTGGGCGCAAGTTTCACGATGAACCCCAGATTCTCCACTATGGGGAGCCGGGCCAGGGGATGCAATTGGTTCCGGGGATGACCTTTACCATCGAACCCATGATCAATGCTGGCAAACGCCACATCAAAGCCCTGCCCGACGGCTGGACCATTGTGACCAAAGACCATAGCCCCTCTGCCCAGTGGGAGCATACGATTCTGGTTACCGATACAGGTTATGAGGTGCTGACCCAGTTACCAGGAGACCCCATCTGATCATACTGGTATCGCAACCCTCCAGACCCTCCACCCATGGAAACCCTGCCGCACTCCCGGCTTTGACTGCTCCCTCTTTTCCCATGCAGGGGCCGGTGCGGTCACGCCTGCGCCACCATGCCCACGCCATGGACCAGTACCTTGGCACTCTTTGGCGAGAATTATCTCCCCCCCCAGGACTGGCGCTGCTGGCGGTGGGCGGCTACGGGCGAGCTTACCTCTACCCCAATTCGGATCTGGACATCCTGCTGCTTGGTGACAGCTCCTCTGCAGCCGCAGAGGAATTCAGCCGCCGTTTCCTGACCACCCTCTGGGATCAAGGTTTCCGGGTGGGTGCGGCCTTGCGCAGTGTAGAGGAAAGCTGGCAGGCAGCCCATGCTGACCTGAGCATTGCCACTACCCTCCTGGAATGTCGTCTGGTGCAAGGCAGCCGCGCCACTTGGAAAGAATTGCAGAAGCGCTTGCAAGCCGCCCAACCCTGGGAGGCAACGGCCTTCTTTGCTGCCAAGGTCGCTGAACAGAGTGTCCGTCACCAGCGCTTTGC
Source organism: Candidatus Igneacidithiobacillus taupoensis (assembly GCA_021375695.1). GTDB lineage: Bacteria > Pseudomonadota > Gammaproteobacteria > Acidithiobacillales > Acidithiobacillaceae > Igneacidithiobacillus > Igneacidithiobacillus taupoensis. Next base: position 9,739 of record JAEPKX010000022.1, read on the forward strand.
CGATACGGCCTATCACCTGGAACCACAAATCAAAGAAAGTCCTGGTGGTTTGCGCGACATCCATCAACTGCTTTGGTATGCCGGTCGTTTTTTGGGCCGGGCCAGTCTGGGAGCATTGGCCAGGACTGGACTCATGCAGCGCCAGGAGCTGCATCAATTGCAGCGGGCCGAACGTTTTTTGGCGGAGGTACGCGTTGCCCTGCATCTGTATACCCAGCGGGCCGAAGATCGCCTTCGCCTGGACTATCAGGAGGACATCGCCAACTCCCTGGGAATCGTCCCAACCAAGACCCGCAGTGGAGCCGAGCGGCTCATGCAGCAGTTGTATCGTGCCTTTGCCCAGGTACAACGAATCGTCGCCATCGTCGAAACCACCATGGGTCAGTATCTGGCCATGGGCGGCAGGGTTGCCAGCAGACCGGTCTTTCCCAGTGCACCCCTGGCGCTCCTGCAGGAATTGGGAAGGCTTGCCAGCGCGGGACAGGAGCCTTCTGCGCTGCTGCTGCGACATGCCCATGACCATCGCGCCCTCTGGTCTGGCAAGTTGCTGGCTGAACCCGCCTTTCGACATGGGTTGCTCAGGATTCTGGCCGATCCCCAAACGGGTAGTTTGTTGCTGCAGTGGCTGCACCAGGCTTCTTTGCTAGGTCGCCTCCTGCCCGCCTTTGAACGGATCAGCGGGCTGATCCAGCACGATCTGTTTCATGCCTACACCGTCGATCAACATACCCTTTTCCTGCTGCAGGAACTCGCCAGGCTCCACGCGACAGCGTCTACCGATGTTACCGTCCAGAAGGCCTGGATGCAGATCCATCGACCAGCGTTGCTGCTCCTGGCTGGCATCTTCCACGACATCGGCAAAGGCCGGGGCGGGGACCATTCTCGCATTGGTGCCCGCGAGTGGCAGCTTTTTGCCCGCAGCCTCCAGGTCGCTGCTGACGATCGGAGTATGGTAAGATGGCTGGTGGAGGAACATTTGCAAATGTCCTCTACCTCCCAACGACGGGATCTGGATGACCCCCTGGTCATCGCCCATTTTGCCCGTCAGGTAGGAGACCGGGTCCGGCTGGCCCATCTGTTCCTGCTGACCATCGCTGACATGCGTGCTACCAATCCCGATTTATGGAATGGCTGGAAGGCCAGTCTGCTATACAAACTCTATACCAGGACCGATGCCTATCTGGCGGCGGGCAGTCCCAGGGATATCCCCCAGGAGTTGGCCAAAACCAAAAAAACTCAAGTTCTGACCGCGTTTTCTCCGGCGGATCAGGAACGTCTGCAGCGCATCTGGCAAGGACTCTCTGCTTCCTATTTTTTGCGCTATCAAAACGAGGAACTCCTTTGGCATGCCCAGGAAATACTTCACTATGGGAATGTCTACCATGTTGCCATTCGTGCCCATCCCCTGGAGGGAGAGCAGATTTTTATCTTTGGTGCCGATCGCCCCGGACTCTTTCAGGACATTGCCGGAGTCCTGGATCGTCATTCCCTCAACATTCTGGACGCCCGCATTGATACCAGTACCGATGGCTATGCACTGGACACTTTTCTGGTGCTCGATCACAGCAGGGATTTTGTCCACTCCAGCAAAGCCTATGCCCAATTGGCCAAAGAACTTCTGGAAGTTCTCAATGGGAACATCGCTGCCCATCCCCGTTTCGGACCCCGTCATCACGATAGCCGCCATCGTTTTTTCTCGACCATCCCTACCCATGTCACCCTGGATAATTCGGCATTGCACCTGGACACCCTACTGCAGATTTCGGCTGCAGATCGCATGGGTCTTTTGTATCAGGTTGCAACTGTCATCCGGGAACAAGGCTTCAGCCTGGTGGGCGCCAAGGTATCTACCTTTGGCGAACGGGTAGAAGATACTTTTTTTCTGCGCAACAGCCACGGCGAAAAATTGAGTCGGCGGCAGCTCCAACACTTTCGCCGCCTGCTCTTGGCCTGTTTGCAGGAAAACAAAACATCTTCAGGGGGCAAAACGACGTGAATCTACTACCCGATGCAAAGCGGCGAGATGATCGCTGCCTGAGTCTGGCAGGAATGTTGCGGGCTTCCCTTGCGGTGCAGAAGCAGGCTCGGCAAGGATACGCTGATGACCATCAACTCCGTCTGGCGGTACAGAGTATCCTTGCCCAGGAGGCACCCGATAGTATTGCTGCCCTGGCGGGGCTCGATGGACTGCGTCCCGGTCTGGAGCTCTTATGCCCTTTTCTTTATCGCGGCCCGGCAGAACCCCAGGAGGCGGAGATTTTGCGCTATACCCTCTCCCTGGCCAAATTGGGGCGACGATTGCTTCGTCATCCCCAAGCCTTTGCCCGGGTTGAGCAAGGTATTCGCCAGGCCCGAAGACAACTGGACCACTTCAACGATCTGTTGCATCCCAGTGTGTTGGCGGGGCTCGCAGAAACCTATGCAGAAGGGATCGGCAGCCTTCGACCACGGATCATTGTTACCGGTGAGAGTCGCTTTTTGAGTCGAGAGGAAGATGCTACTCGGATCCGCACCTTTTTGCTGGCCGGAGTTCGTGCTACCGTCCTCTGGCACCAGTCGGGCGGTAGGATTTGGAACACTCTCCTGGAGCGGGAATCTCTTTGCGGGCGAAGTCGGTATTTTCTCAGTCAGCTCTCACCCTCCCCTGGTCACTAACCCCTTGCCCATAGCGGCAAAATGCCTGGACTGGGCAACGGTGACAACGTGGATTTCGTGGTCGACAGTGCTCCTTGCCCAAGGACACCAGCAACGCGTGGAATTCCTTGCGTAGGGGCACGCCGCTCTTTGTTGGAAGGCTTGCCTCTATGACCCCTTGCAGGTCTTTATAGCCGATGGAAGCGCCAACCCAACCCAAACGGCTGCCAATACGACGGGTATACGCATCTACCACCATGATGGATCGCCCCAGAGCATAGAGAAGAATGGAATCGGCTGTTTCCTCTCCCACCCCATGAACTCCCAGGAGTAGTGCACGTAGGCTCAGGGTTTCCAGATCCAGGCCCAGCAGTTGAGGCTGTTCTGCAACCCCCTGCTCCTCCAGAAATTGGCAGAAGGCCCGCAGCCGTTTGGCCTTGACCCGAAAGTACCCCGCTGGTCGAAGCCATTCCTCGAGTTCTGCATCCCTGGCCTTCAGGACGGCAGACACCGTCAGGGCTTGGGCCTGGCGCAATCGGCCTATGGCCTTTTCGACATTGCTCCAGGCAGTGTTTTGGGTGAGGATTGCCCCCACCATGACCTCAAAGGGGCTGTCGGCCGGCCACCAGTGTTGGGGTCCCCAGGCATCCAACAAGGTCTGGTATAAATCAAGCCAAGAGGAGTCCTTTGCAGTCATCGTCCAGGGGCTCGACGACGATCGGCAGGAGCCGACGCTGGAACTTTCTCCACCCATTGGCATGATTCCAGCAGGGCTTTCCGCTCTTCCTCGGGCAACTCTTCAAAATAGCCACTTTTGAGATGGCGAGGCATGGTCACCGAGCCATACCGAATCCGGATCAGGCGACTGACGGTCATTCCCAATTCCGCAAAGATCCGTCGCACTTCCCGATTTCGGCCTTCGTTGAGGGTAACATGATACCAGTGGTTTCTGCCCTCACCACCAGCATCCTCCACCGATAGCAATTGTGCTGGACCATCTTCGAGTGTAACCCCCGACAACAACTGCTGTCGCTGTTCTTCACTGAGGGTACCCAAGGTACGGACCGCATACTCGCGCTCCAGGCCATAGCGGGGGTGCATCAAACGGTTGGCCAGATCGCCATCATTGCTCAGGAGCAACAATCCTTCGGAATTGATGTCCAATCGTCCCACGGAAATCCAGCGACTCGCCCGCAGTCTGGGCAGCCGGTCAAAGACCGTGGGACGTCCCTGGGGATCCTGACGACTGCAAATCTCACCAACCGGTTTGTGATAGCGCAGGATCCGCAGGCGACCCTGTGCCCAGGCAGGTACCCGTAGCGGCCGTCCATCAATGGCGATTTCATCCCGCGGGCCGACACGATCTCCCAATTGGGCCACCCGACCATTGACCTCAATGCGTCCCGCCTGGATCCATTGCTCCAAGGCACGACGAGAACCCAAGCCATGTCTGGCCAATACCTTTTGTAGTTTTTCGTCCATCCAGCGCCTCCCGGCAGTGGGGGAAAAGCAGAAGGCCCCATCCTGGCAAGGACGGGGCCGCAAGCAAGTGCTTTTGGGTTACGTTACGAGGCCTTACGGATTTCCTCTTCTTCCTTGAGGCGGGTGATTCCCATCATCTTGAACAGTACGCGTTCATAGAAGGGCTCGGAAACACCCATCTTCATCTTGCGGATGAAGTATTTCTCAAAGGCGATCTTGGCGAGATGCACCCAGCGACCATAGGCAAAGACATCCACCTTGCGAGGCTTGATCTGGGGCAGGGCGACAAAAGCTGCACCACGATCACCCATATCGGCAAAACAGACCGCATTCCAGGTGCCCATGGTCTTGTCAGCCACGCGACCTTCGATATCGGCCTTGATGTTGTGCACCGCGGCAGAGACCATGGATTCGATCATATAGCCAGTCTTGGGTGCACCTGTGGGAACGGGGGTCTGTTCCACCGGGGGAATGGCAATGGCGATGCCGACCGCATAAATGTTGGGATACTTCTTGCTGCGCTGATGCTCGTCTACCAGGACAAAACCCAGAGGATTGCAAAGCCCTTCCACATTGGCCACCGCCGGCACCCCGCGGAAAGCAGGAATCATCATGCCAAATTTGACCGGCAGAGTGAATTCCTTGACAGTTTCTCCCTTGTCATTGACCTGGGTGATGAACATTTCCCCATTTTCAACCTTGGTCACCTTGCAATTGGTATAGGCAGTAATGCCTTCTTCTTCCAGACCCTTGCTAAGAATCCCTCTGGAATCGCCAACTCCGGCAATACCCAAATGGCCGATGTAGGGCTCACTGGTTACAAAAGAGAAGGAAGGGATCTTGTCCCGCATCCCCCGCTTCTTGAGATCCGAAGCAACGATCATGGCGTACTCATAGGCTGGACCGAAACAACTGGCTCCAGGCATGGCCCCAATGACAATGGGACCAGGATTTTCCAGAAGTTCCTGATACTTGCCATAGGCCATTTCGGCGTGATCGGCAGTGCAGACCGATTGCACAGGACCTTCGTGGGGATCGGAACCGGGAATCAGATCGAAAGCCAAGCGGGGACCCGTGGCGATCATGAGGTAATCGTAGTGAACCGACTGACCATTGGCCAGGGTAATGGTGTTGTTCTCGGCATCGATCTTTTCTGCCATTTGGTCGATGAAGTGAATGCCCCGCCGTTCCACATAAGGGCGAATGGGGAAGGTAATGTCATCCCGCCTGGACCAGCCCACGCCAAGCCAGGGATTGGAAGGAACGAATTGGAAATAATCATTGCTGCTGATCAGGGTGACTTCATGCCCCGCACCCAGCGCGTGCTTCATTTCATAGGCAGCTGGCATGCCGCCTGTTCCTGCTCCCAGAATCACTACATGTGCCATAGTCTTGCTCCTCAGCAACCGTTTAGCCAACCTTGATCTGCAGACAAAAAGATTATTTCACTTTTCCTGCTGGTATACAGAAATATGGGATAGTACTTTGCTCCCGTCAAATCAAAGTAACACGAGTAAATTATCATATTTGCTTATGAGGAATTGCGCTCATCGGGCAGCGGTAAGGCCTCGAGAGAGGGGAGATCAAAATGGCGCAGAAATTCCCGGGTTGTACCCCATAGAGCGGGTCGACCGGGACCTTCCCGATAGCCTTTGATCTCGATCCATCCGAGTTCTTGCAACTGTTGCAGGAGGCCGGTGGCCACCGATACGCCCCGCCAATGCTCGATTTCTGGGCGGGTAATGGGCTGCTCGTAGGCAATGATGGCCAAGGTTTCCAAAAGCGCCTTGCGGAGTGGGCGAACAACGTCTCGGCCAAGCAAGGGCAAGAGGGCAAGATAGCGCTGCCGCAGCCGCAGCTGGATTTTTCCGCCTTGCTCCCGGCATTCCAGAGGTCCCCAACCTGCGCGCAGCAGTTCATCGAGGGCTTCTGTGCAATCACTTTGGGGATGAAGGCTAGTGACCATTTCCACAAGCGCCTGGCGATCCAGTCCCTCCTCACTCAAGAGCAGTGCCGCAAGCAGGGTGTCCAGGATAGATTCTGTTTCAGTCATCGGCAGGGGCTACAACCTGCCAGTCCTCTTCCAGCCGTAGTAAGCGCAAAGCCCGCTGGCGCAGCAGTTCTAAAATAGCCAGCAGGGTCAATCCGATTTCCTGTGGATCTCGGCTACGCAGTGTCTCCCGAAAGGACAATGGACGAGCGGCGTTTTGACAACACGCCAGGACTTGCAGGAGTCGCGCGCGAAGATTCCAGGAGTGCACGAGACGGGGACGGGCTTGCGCTTGCGCGCGCCGACGCTGCTGCAAGGCAACATACAGTTCCTGCAGTCTTTCCAGGGCATGGAAGGGAGGTTTGACCGGCAAAGGATCATGGGCAATAGGAGCAGGCAGGAGAAAGTCTGCACCCAGACGCGGCAGTTGGGCAAGGGCATCGGCACGCGCCTGCACTTTTGCCAGGAGGTGCAGGCGCCTTGCCAATTCTTCCCGGGGATCGAGCGATTCCTCGTCGGCGAGCAGGGGGACGGGCAGCAGCATCCGCGCCTTGATCTCCGCAAGCCAGGCTGCCATGAGCAAGTAATCGGCAGCGATTTCCAGGTGCCGCCGACGGGCCTCCTCCAGATAATGGAGGTACTGTAGGGTTACTTCGGCCACCGGAATATCTCGGATATCCATGCGATTGCGCCGGATCAACCACAGCAGCAAATCCAGGGGTCCGGAAAAACGATCAACAATGATCTCCAGGGCATCGGGGGGGATATAGAGCCCCTCGGGCAGTTCCGACGCCGCCTGCGCTGAAATCGCCTCAATGGACATCGAGACCCATGACCTCCTGCACACGGGCGAGGGTTTGGGCCGCCTTTTCCCGGGCCTTTTGGGCCCCGGCTGCAGCGATTTGCCGAAGATCATCGGGACGAGCAGCCCAGTAATCGGCCCGCTCGCGAATGGGTGCCTGCTCTGCTATTACCTTTTCCACCAAGGCCTGTTTACAATCCACACAACCAATACCGGCACTGCGGCAACCTTCCTGAACCCAAGCTTGGGTCTCTACACTGGAGTAGGCCTGATGAAAGGGCCAGACGGGACAACGTTCGGGTTCACCCGGATCATGGCGACCGACGCGGGCCGGATCAGTGGGCATGGTCAGCAGTTTTTTGCGAACCTGTTCGGGCTCTTCCCGCAGACCCAGGGTGTTACCGTAGGATTTACTCATTTTGCGGCCATCGAGGCCCGGCATTTTGCTGGCAGCGGTGAGCAGGACCTGGGGTTCCCGCAGGATACTTCGTCCCTTACCTTCCAGATAATTCATCAGCAGCGAGCGGGTGACCTCACTGATGCTGGCAGCATCAGTCACTATCGCCTGAGCCTGTGCGAGGAGCTGTGGCGATCCCTCGCGCTGATAGTCTTCCCGCAACTTTTCCAGGTTTCGTCGCGCCTTTTTGCCCAGGGCCTGCAAACCCGCCTCGATGGCTGCCTGGTCGCTCGCCGTGCGGCCATAGAGGCTATTGAAGCGTCGGGCCAATTCCCGCGCGATTTCCAGATGGGCCACCTGATCGGCACCTACGGGGACTTCCGTCGCATCGTACAAAAGAATATCGGCACTCATGAGGGCGGGATAACCCAGGAACCCATAGGTCGCCAGGTCTTTGTCCCGCAGCTGCTCCTGCTGGTCCTTGAAGGTAGGTACCCGCTCCAGCCAGGACAACGGGGTCATCATCCCCAAGAGCAGGGCCAACTCGGCGTGCTGGGGGACCCAACTCTGAATGAAGAGCACGGCCTTTTCTGGATCCAGGCCCACCGCCAACCATTCCACCAGCAGATCCCAGGTAGAATTCCTAATACCTTCCGGATGTTCGTAATGGGTGGTCAGCGCATGGAGATCAGCCACAAAAAAATAACATTCCCGATTTTCCTGCAAGGCCAACCAGTTTTTCAGGACCCCATGATAGTGTCCCAGATGCAAACGACCCGTGGGCCGCATCCCGGATACAACAATGGCCGTCATCAAAGCCCTCCTAAATGAAAAAAGATCTGCTGAAAAATCTGGAAAATGGGGCCAAGAATCTGCCAAAGGATCCCGGTAAACAAGAGTACGATGAGAATGAGAAAGCCATAGGGCTCCACCCGCGCCAAGGTCAGGGCTGCTTGCGGCGGGAGGAGGCCCACGGCCACCCGCCCGCCATCCAGGGGGGGGATGGGGATCAAATTGAAAAGGAACAATACCCCATTGATGAGGATGCCGGCCTGCCCCATGAGCTGCAGGGGTTGGGCAAAATAGGGACTGATCGCGTTCAGCTGCACTCCGAACCACAAAATACCGGTCCAGAAAATAGCCATCAACAGATTGGCAGCAGGGCCAGCTGCTGCCACCAGCACCATATCCCGCCGGGGTTGACGCAAGGCCCCAAAGTCTACAGGAACTGGCTTGGCATAGCCAAAGAGAAAGGGCGAATGGAGCAGGAGCAAGATTCCCGGCAAGAGGATGGTACCAAAGGGGTCCACATGATGCAGGGGGTTCAGGGTCAGGCGTCCCGCCCTTTTGGCCGTGGGATCACCCAAACGGCTCGCCACCCACCCATGGGCCACTTCGTGGACGGTAATGGCAAAGAGCACCGGAATGGCCCAGATACTCAGTTGACGAAGAATGGTAGAAAAATCGCTCATGGGAGCGACTATACCCCGACTCGCGCTTCGCTGTCGTCCTGCTGCCAATCCAATCCCAGTAAAGCGGGGTCACCCAGACCCAAACGCTGCATCCTGGGCGGCCATGCAGTGAGATCAATGACTGTGGAACAGCGATCCTGGCCAGGACCGGCGAGCAACAGGAGGTCCACCTGCTTCCCCACGGCTTCGATAATCTCTTCGGGATCCTGGAGAGGCTTGGGATCGCCAGGTAATTGCAAGGTGGAACTCATCAAGGGTTCTCCCAACTCGGCCAACAACGCCTGTACCACCGGACTTTGGGGTACGCGCACCCCAACACTTCGCTTGCGCGGTTCTGCGAGGCGACGCGGTAAATCATGGGTAGCCGGGAGGATGAAAGTAAAGGGACCGGGCAAGGACCGCCGGAGCAAGGCGAAATTTCGGTCATCCAGCTTGGCGTAGTCGCTCAATTGCGAAATACTAGCAAAGAGCAAGGATAGATCGTGATAGACGTCCAACTGCCGGATTCTGCGTAAACGATCCTGGGCAGACTTGGCCTCGATCCGGCAACCCAGGGCATAACAGGTATCGGTGGGATAGACCAACAGGCCATTGTTACGCAGCTGCGCGACGGCTTGGGCCAGCAGCCGGGGTTGGGGATTTTGCGGATGGACCTGCAGGGTAACTGCCACAAGGATTCCTCTAGGAGCAAAGCATGGCGATCATAGAGCATTATTCCAGGAATTCGCCAGCATCCTTGTTACTTTGCAGTGGCGGGGTCGAAAGCAGCACCCTCCTGCTCGCCCTGCACCAAGGACCTGTTCGCCCGGTCTTTCTGGACTATGGGCATCGGGCAGCCGACCAAGAATGGCAGCATGTCCAAAGCCAATGTCAGAATCTGGCCCTGGAGCCCCTGTGTTTTGGGCTCGCCGACCTGGGAGAGGAACTGGGTCGCCTGCGGCCCCATCGCTTCCATGTGCCCATGCTGCACCGCAACCTCCTGGCCATCAGCATTGCCGCCAGTGCCGCTGCGGCCCTTGCTGTCCAGCGGATCATTCTGGGAATCTCCGCCGATGATGCCATAAGCGACGCCTGTTCCCGTCAGAATTTTTTGGCAGATCTGGGAACGGCCCTCGGCCATCTGGGCTTGCAGGTTCAAACTCCGTTTCAGGACCTCTCCAAACTGGAGATCATCCGGTTCGGGCAGAGCTTGGGTATGAATTGGAAATTGACGTACAGTTGCCTGCTGGGAAGAGAACAGCATTGCGGACAATGTCCCCAGTGTGAAAAACGCCGTGCAGCCTTTGCGGCCGCCGCTTTGCATGATTACGATGTAAACTATACCCGATAGTGGACAGATTCCAGGAGAACTCCTACCTATGGCCCAAATGTCAAGGCACCCACGTTGGTCTCTAGAAGATATTCCCTTCGACCGGGTTGAACGATCAGCAATAGTTGCGGATTCAGACTGGTTTTATCTGTTGGCCGGGGCATCTTTTGTAGAGACCCTTTCGGACCTCTATACCCGGAACCTGCTGGAATACTATGCAGAAAATCCCGAGGCACGAAAATGGTTGGGACAGGAATGGGAAGTAGAAGAGATCCAGCACGGCAAGGCGTTGCGTGCCTATGTCCTGGCAGTATGGCCGGATTTTGACTGGGATCGGGCCTATGGACGTTTTGTGGAGGCCTACGCCCCCCTCTGTCAAACGGAACAATTAGGACCTACCCAAGCCCTGGAAATGGCCTCCCGCTGCGTGGTAGAAACAGGCACGGCAAGCTTTTATACCATGATCCGGGATGCCAGCCCGGAACCCGTATTGCGGCTCCTGGCCGATAAAATCCGCACCGATGAAGTCAATCATTACAAATACTTTTATCGATTCTTCCGGGATTATCAGGCCCGGGAAGGGTTATCCCGATGGCGAATCCTGCGGATCTTGTGGGGACGCGTCCAGGAAGCAGATCAGGAAGATACCTTGCTCGCTATCCGCTGTGCCTTTGAAGAGAGAAATCCTGGCAAATCCTTTCGTCAGGAAGATTTCCAGGCCTTTCGCAAACGGCTAGCTGTTCTGATCCAGCGCCATTATCCATTCGAAATGGCCATCAAGATGTTGGTCAAACCCATCGCCCTCCCCCCCCTCCTCCAACGCCTTCTCTTCCCGCTGCTGTTGCGTAGTGCCCACCTCGCTGTCCACGGCTGAGCAGACTGTGACCTCTCAGCAAGAACTCCCATGACCCGGCTGCTGACCCGATTACTCACGGTCGTGGGCCTGCTGTTTTTGGTCCTGCTTCCCGCCAGGGCCGACGTCAGTGCTTATAATGACGATGCAGCTCTCCTTCGCCAAATCCATCGAAACCTAGCAGGGAAGGTCAGTGCCAGTCAGTTGCAGGCATGGGATAGGGAAGTTACCGCCATCACGGAGCGGGCAGCAGCCTGCAACAAAAACAATACTGCCATCCTGGAAAATATTGACAAATCCTTGCAAATCATCGGTCCCACCGTAAGTGGAGAGGCTAGCGAATTGCTGCAGCTTCGCCACTCCCTGGAAACCCACCGCACGGCCATTAACGGCAAACTCGCCACCTGCAAAGTGCTCCAGGTAGGTGGCAACATGCTGTTGACCAAGATCCGGGCCCAGGAAAATTCGCTCAAGACGCAACAACTTCTGGTTCGCGGTCCGAACCTCCTTGCGCAGATTCAGGAGCTTGGGTTCCTTCCCCGCACACTTTGGACGCAAGAAGATAGTTTTTGGTTGCACCGACAAGGTCGCTTACTTTTTTCCGAGCCTGCAGTGCAAGGATCCTGGGGATTGGGTATTGCCCTGGTGTGGATCGGCTTGGTCCTGCGCCGGAACTCGCAGCACCACTTGCGCGAATTGTTTCTGCTTCCGGCTTTGTTGCTTTGGGCGGTATTGGCAAAAACTCTCGACGCACTGGTGCCATTAACTATCTTGGTCCTGGTCAGTGCTAGCGCCTATGTGATCAGTACCTGGCTTGGCAAGTCCCTCCTTCGCCATCTCGCCAACTTCCCCAACCGGGCCCAGCGGGAAGCCCTATTGCTTCGGGTCCTATGGCGACCACTGCGCTTCATCATTACCGTTGGTACATTTTTACTGACTTATGCCCATCTGGATCCCCAGGGCAGCGCCGTATTTTATCGTCATGCCATCCTGTTGACGGCCATCCATACCCTTGTTATGGCGGCTTTCATCTGGGGGGTCTGGCGGGCTCGTCGCTTTACCTTTTTGGGACAGTGGCGTTGGCTGCAGGGCTTACTCTTTGGCAGTGCCGCGGCTTTGATCCTGATTGATTTTCTGGGGTATTTACAGCTTGCCAACTATTTGATCCGGGGGTTGGTGATCAGTATGGTGGCCATCGTCCTGGCGCGACTGGTTTCCTGGTTTCTGGAAGACGTTTGGGGATTGGAAGACGACGAAGAAAACGCTCTACTCCCCCGAAAGCTGCGCCGATACTTTGGCCTGAGCGCCCAGGAAGGCAGCCTTTGGCTTGCCTGGATTCGTTTTTTCAGTTTTGCCCTGCTCTGGGGCCTGACCTTGATCGTGGTCCTCATGGCCTGGGGCTTAAGTCGCAGTGGTTTTACGTTGATCTGGCAATATTTTGTGCGGGGTTTCACGGTGGGTGACTTCCACGTCCAACCCTTTCGCTGGGTGATCGCTCTGGCTCTCTTGTTTGCTCTTATCCAGTTGAATCAATGGCTACAAAATCGTCTTGCCTCCGTCCGTGGTCCCTTCCGGCATCTGGATATTGGTTCGCGACACTCCATCCTGGCCATTTTGCGCTATGCGGGATTTGTCATTGCCACCTTGCTGGCGCTTTCCACCGCAGGGGTTGCACTGCACAATCTGGCCATCATCGCCGGCGCACTTTCGTTGGGTATTGGCTTTGGCCTGCAAAACATCGTCAACAACTTTGTTTCCGGATTGATTCTCCTCCTGGAACGCCCCATTCGGGTGGGTGACTGGGTCAAGGTGGGCAATACCGAGGGCTATGTACAGCGCCTGAGCATTCGCTCTACCCTGATCCTGACCTTTGATCGGACCGAGGTTTTTGTGCCCAATTCGGAGCTGATTTCCGGCCAGGTCACCAACTGGACCTATAGTAACCATGTCCTGCGCCTGATGATCCCCCTGCGGGTCCGGCACGATGCCGATATTGATACTGTCCGCAGTATTCTGGAGGCAGTTGGCAGAAGTCATCCCGAAGTGTTGCAAGACGATCCGCGGGGGCTGCCCCCCACCGCCCTGTTGCTGGATGTCACCGAAAATGCTCTGGTTTTCTATTTGCGGGTTTATATTGAGGATTGCAACAACAGTTTTCTGATTCAAACCGAATTACGTGCCAAGGCTGTGGAGGCACTGTACCGCAACCATATTGGCCTTGCACATCAACAACAGGATCTTTACTTTCCCGAACGGAGCATGGAAAGAGAACGGCCTCCTAGGAACGCGCCTTGATGGTATTCTCGGCCAGTACCAGATCGTCGCGATGGATCAGGACACGACAATCCTCGGGAATGTCCACTCCCTGCCTGGCTTGGTCCAAGGCGTGCCGCAATAATCCAGCATCTACT
>JAEPKX010000022.1:23188-32464 GCA_021375695.1 Candidatus Igneacidithiobacillus taupoensis
TGGTCCGAAAGCCAGCGTTTCCGCGCCGCCAGCACGGGCACCCTGGCTTCCAGCAGCGTTCCGACAATCTCGCCTTGGGCTATGCGCAGCAAGACCTCCGGTACCAGTCCCCCGACAATATGCGTTGAGGTTCCAGAGCGGGCGGCGCGAGCTGCTGCCTTGACCTTGGCCAACATCCCGCCGGTGCCGACGCCAGAACCCTTGGCCCCAGCCAACCTCTCCCACCGGGGATCTCCGGCGCGACCACGATGGATCAGCCGCGCATAGGGATTCTGGCGCGGATCGGCATCATAGAGACCTGGTTGATCGGTCAGCAAAATCAGCAGATCTGCATCCCAGAGATTGGCCACCAGCGCCGCGAGGGTATCGTTATCCCCCAGCTGGATGGGTTGGTAGGAAATGGCATCGTTTTCATTGACGATGGGGAGAACATTGTGGGCCAATAACGTGCGAAGGGTTTCGCGGGCATTGAGATAGCGCGCCCGATTGCGCAGTTCCTCATGGGTCAGCAAGACCTGACCACAGTGCAAGGGATGTTGGCTGTGCTGCTGCAGTCCCTGCAAAATCTTTTCGTATCCATGCAAGAGCAGGCTTTGACCAACACTCGCCGCCGCCTGCCGCCTGGAAAGTTCCTGGGGACGGTCCTGCCATCCCAGGCGGCGCGCACCGGTAGCCACCGCCCCAGAGGATACCAAAACGATCTCGACCCCGGCGTCGTGGAGTATGGAGATTTGGCGCAACCAGTCCCGCACCCGCGATTCTGCGAGTTTACCCTGGGAATCGAGCAACAGGCTGCTACCAATTTTGATCACCCATTTGCGCGACTGCGTCGTCGATGGGGAAGAATCTACCGGGATCACGGTGCCCCCACTCCCCGTCCACCCAGATTGCGCATATAGAGCCGGATCTCCTTGTCCGAGACCGCACTATGCACTGCCCAATAAAAAATCCCCAGACTGATTGCGGCGATGCAGGCCATACCGGTGTAAAAACCGATGTATCCCTCTCCTCCTAGGGATTTGGGACTCACCCAGGCCACCGCCCAGATGCCCAGGAAATAGGGAATGATCCACCACATATATTGCCAACCCATCTCGGCGATGGGTTCCTTGCGCAGAAGTCCCCACAGGGCATACAAAGCCAGGAGCACAAACAGGGTCCCAAAGATGAAATTGAGGGTGTGCAAGCCCGACCAATAGACAATCCAGGTACCCACCACAAAGGCAACGGGGGCAATGATCTGGGCCGCGGGGAGGGTGAAAGGCCGTTCCAGATTGGGCATGGCCTTGCGCAGCTGCAGGAGGGCTACTGGGCCAATGACGTAGGACAGCACCGTCATGGAAGCAATATACCCCACCATTTTCTGCCAGGAGGGAAAAGGCAGAAAGAAGATTGCGCCCACCCCAAAGAGCAGCAGCAGGCTCGTCCAGGGAACTCCCTGTCGGTTGATGCGCCCAAGTACCTTGGGAAAGGCCCCACTTTCAGCCGTAGCCAGGGTCACCCGCGCAGCAGTGGCCGTGTAAATCAAAGCGGTACCTGCGGGAGAAACAAAGGCATCGGTGTATAGCAATACCGCCAGCCAGGTGATCCCCAAAGCACCGGCCAGGGCTGCAAAAGGGCCATTGATACCAGTGAAATGCAAGTGCTCCCAACCACCGTGGGCAAGGTCTTCAGGCCGGACCGCGGCAATGAAGGCAATCTGAATCAGTACATAGATGCCACCGGCAATGAGCACGGAGCCAATGGTGGCAATGGGCAGATCGCGCTTGGGATTTTTGCTTTCCCCAGCCAGATCAATGGCATGGCGAAATCCCAGGAGACTGAAAATGACCCCACCGGTGGCAATGGCCACGAACATCCCCTGGACATTGCTACCGGTATGACCACTCAAGACCCGGAAATTACTGGAGTGCCAACCCAACGACAGAAAGAGAATCGCTGTCAACAGGGGAACGGCAATTTTCCACCAGGTGGCACCGTTATTGAGCCGGAGCACCCACTGGACGGAAAGGAAGTTTAGACCAATAAATATCGCCAGGGCGATCAGGGCATACACATATCCTTCCGCACTCAGCAAGGAACTGTGGGGTTGCAGGAAGTGGGGAAAATAATTATTGGCATAGGTAAATAATGCCGTAACCTCAATGGGAGCAATGGTGGCGTAGGATAGAAACAGGATCCACGACCACATATTACCCACGATGGGACCATTGCCGACATTGGCCAAATGGACGACGGCACCCGCTTTGGGTATCAAGGGCCCCAGCTCTGCATAAACCACTGCTAGCAGCAAAATGGCCAGCGCTCCCAAAACCCAGGAACCAATGGCATAGGGTCCTGCCAGTTGCGCCGTATACAGTGGACCAAAAAGCCATCCCGAGCCAATGGATGCACCAACACATGCCAATATCAGCCCTTGTAAGGACCCCTCCCGGCGCAAGCCAAATTTCAGTTTTTTTGAATTCATTTGCAGCTCCAGTAAATGAACCTAATTTACCTTAAATCAAATTGTTATAAATTGTCAAGAAAAAAAATATATATTTTTTTCTCTTTGGGTAAGGGTAATAAACATACAGAATGTAGTAGTTTCCGCGCAAAGTCTTCGCGCACCTGGAATAACCACTGCCCAGCGGCTTTGCAGTGGCGCGGACCAAAAGTTATGCTGCAACTTTCACGTGAGGAGATTTGGTTGGAAGCCAAAAAAGTATTTCAGCTGGAGAGTACCTATCGGCCGCAGGGAGATCAGCCTGCTGCCATTGCCGCGCTGGTCGAGGGACTGGAGGCAGGGGAGATGTTTCAGACCCTGTTGGGAGTAACGGGCTCGGGCAAGACCTTTACCATGGCCAATGTCATTGCCCGTACCCAGCGGCCGGCGGTGGTCATGGCCCCCAACAAGACCCTGGCAGCCCAGCTCTATGCCGAATTACGGGGGTTCTTTCCCCACAACGCAGTGGAGTACTTCGTCAGCTATTACGACTATTACCAACCCGAGGCCTACGTTCCCTCCTCCGATACCTTCATTGAAAAGGATGCCTCCATCAACGATCACATCGAACAGATGCGTCTTTCGGCCACCAAGGCATTGCTAGAACGCCCCGATGTCATCATCGTGGCCACCGTTTCGGCCATCTATGGCCTGGGAGATCCCGCTTCCTACCACAACATGATTTTGCACTTGCGAGAGGGGGACGCGGTGGAACAGCGGGCCATATTGCGTCGCCTCGCCGACATGCAATACAGCCGCGATCCCCTGGAACTCAAACGCGGCACCTTCCGGGTTCACGGGGATGTAATTGACGTCTGGCCTGCCGAAAGCGAAGACGAAGCGGTACGCGTTGAGCTCTTTGGCGACGAGATCGAACGCATATCGCTTTTTGATCCCCTGACCGGCAAGACCATTACCCGTTTACCCAGATACACCATCTATCCCAAGACCCACTATGTCACCCCCAGGGAAACGATCCTGGGAGCTTTGGAGGGAATCAAGGAAGAGTTACGGGAACGCCTGGAAACGCTGCGTCAAGCCAATAAATTGGTAGAGGCCCAGCGCCTGGAGCAACGTACTCGTTTTGATCTGGAGATGATGGCAGAGCTCGGCTACTGCTCTGGTATCGAGAATTACTCCCGCTATTTATCGGGACGCGCCCCGGGGGAACCGCCTCCCACCCTCATGGATTACCTACCAGCCAACTCCCTGCTTTTCATTGACGAATCCCATGTCACGGTTCCGCAATTTGGTGGGATGTATCGCGGTGATCGCTCCCGCAAGGAAACCTTGGTGGAATATGGCTTTCGATTACCCTCGGCGTTGGATAACCGGCCGTTGATGTTTGCGGAATTCGAACAGCTCATGCCCCAGACCATCTTCATTTCTGCTACCCCCGGCCCCTATGAGCTGAGCCATTCCAGTCGGATCGTCGAGCAGGTGGTGCGCCCTACGGGCCTTGTGGATCCCGCCGTGGAAGTGCGACCAGCCAAAGGACAGGTCGATGACCTGGTAACCGAAATTCATCGGGTCCTGGCTATGAACTGGCGCGTCCTGGTGACTACTCTGACCAAACGCATGGCCGAAGATCTGACGGACTATCTCCATGAACTGGGCATCAAATGTCGCTATCTCCACTCAGATATCGAAACCGTGGAGCGAGTGGAAATCATCCGGGATCTCCGCGCCGGGGTCTTTGATGTGCTCATTGGCATCAACCTGCTGCGAGAGGGTCTGGATATGCCCGAAGTGGCATTGGTGGCCATTCTCGATGCGGACAAAGAAGGGTTTCTGCGCTCCGAGCGCTCCCTGATCCAGACCATTGGGCGCGCTGCCCGAAATCTCCAGGGGCGCGCCATTCTGTACGCCGATGTGATGACCGACTCCATGGCCCGTGCCCTGGAGGAGACCGAACGACGGCGCAAGAAGCAGCTCGCCTACAATGAGCAACACGGCATCACTCCCAAGGGGATCAGTAAACCGGTAGCCGATATCATCGAGGGGGTATATCAGCGGGGCAAAGGTCGGGCTCGGGATCGAGCCACCGCCGAAGCTGCCACAGATTACGAGATCATCCAGGACCCAAAACAACTTTCCAAAAGGATCAGGGAGCTGGAGGAAAAAATGTACCGCCATGCCCGCAATCTGGAATTTGAAGACGCAGCCCGCCTCCGGGATGAGATCCATCAATTACAGGCAAAACTCTTGGGCCTGGAAGCCGTAGATTCATAAGCTCCATCCTTGCTGTTTTGACCTGAGACTGGAGGATTGCTTATCATAGACCGACTGGTTGGTATCAAAAGGAGCTATTCATGACTGCTATCAAAGCCTACGCAGCACAATCGGCTACTTCTCCCCTGGCCCCCTTTTCCATCGAACGTCGAGCCCTCCATCCCGATGATGTGCAAATAGAAATTCTCTATTGCGGGGTCTGCCACTCGGATTTGCATACAGCTCGTAATGAGTGGCACAACACCTTATACCCCTGCGTCCCCGGTCACGAAATCGTCGGACGCGTCAGCGCCATAGGTTCGGCCGTTACCCGCTTTCGGGTTGGGGAACTGGCCGGCGTAGGTTGTATGGTGGATAGTTGTGGTCACTGCAGTTCCTGTCAGGAGGGCGAGGAACAATACTGCGAAAATGGTTTCACTGGCACCTACAATGGCCCCGTCTTTGGAGGGGAAAACACCTATGGTGGTTATAGCCAACGAATCGTAGTCAAAGAATCCTTCGTACTGCGGATCCAGCACGAGGAGAACAATCTGGCGCAGGTAGCCCCTTTGTTATGCGCGGGCATTACTACCTATTCGCCGCTGCGCCACTGGCGCGTGGGTCCGGGAATGAAAGTAGGGGTAGTGGGCCTGGGTGGTCTTGGACACATGGGGGTGAAACTTGCCCATGCCATGGGCGCTCATGTCGTCCTCTTCACCACTAGTCCGGGTAAGGCCGCCGATGCCAAGCGTCTGGGTGCCGATGAAGTCTGCATATCAACCGATGCCGCACAAATGGGCCGCTATCAGGGTCAATTACACTTCATCCTCAATACCGTTGCCGCTCCCCACGATATCAATACCTTTTTGGGCCTACTCCGCAAGGATGGCACCATGACCTTGGTAGGCGTCCCCGAGCATCCCCACCCCTCGCCGGCAGTGGGGACCCTGATCTTTGGTCGCCGCAGTCTGGCCGGTTCTCTCATCGGTGGCATTGCCGAAACCCAGGAAATGCTGGATTTCTGCGCGCAGCACCAGATAGGTTCCGACGTCGAGATCATTCCCATGGACTACATCAACACCGCCTATGAGCGCATGCTCAAGAGCGATGTGAAATACCGTTTCGTCATTGACATGCAGACCCTGCGCTGAAAACTCAGACCCCATCGCTACCCGATGGGGTCCCCGCCTCGTCCAGGATCTGGATCTCGCCATCCCGGGCCTTGCGAAAAAAGCGCAAAAGGATTCGGTAGGTATCCACATCAAAGCCTGCCTCAGGGGCGAGTCCCGCTGCTTCCCCCAGGATTCCCAGGTAACGCCACTGGTCGAAGACATGGAATT
Source organism: Candidatus Igneacidithiobacillus taupoensis (assembly GCA_021375695.1). Taxonomy (GTDB): domain Bacteria; phylum Pseudomonadota; class Gammaproteobacteria; order Acidithiobacillales; family Acidithiobacillaceae; genus Igneacidithiobacillus; species Igneacidithiobacillus taupoensis. Next base: position 29,225 of record JAEPKX010000022.1, read on the forward strand.
TTTCTTCGCCCCCAACATCTTGCCGGATGGCAATGGGACCGGCATAGGGCCAATGCTGAATCCGCAAACGCTCCAGGGCCAAAGCGAGACGCTGATCGTGTTCTTCAGGGCTTTCCTGGCCAGCACAAACCCCCAGGCAGCGATGGATCTGGTATCCAAAACAAGGGCCGCGCCCTCGTTGCAGACCCAGGCGTAGATCACAAAGCCTCTCTTCTTCCGCCAGACGCCGCAGGGCCTTTTTGGCAGCAAAACGACTGGGAAAGGTGCCATAACAAATTCCAGGGACCAGCTCCTCTCTCCCCACCGTCCGCACCACCGGATCCCGATTGGTATCCAGGCGCAAGGTCCACAACTCCTGTCGTCGCCGTAGTTGGCGGTTATAGAGTGGCGACCGCTCCTTGATGAGCTGCGCTTCGAGCAGCAAAGCCCCCAGCTCCCCAGCAGTTTCTACCCATTGGATGCGCCGCAGCTGTTGGCTCATCCGCATTTCCCGCTCATCGCTTTGATCGTTACGAAAATGATCCTGGATACGTCGTCGCAGGTGAATGCTCTTGCCGATGTACAAGGGCAGATCATTCTCCCCAAAAAAGAAATAAACCCCAGGCTTGTTGGGGATTTCCTCGAGGCTCGCTGGAGTTTCGAGGTAAGGGGGCAAACCGGGTTGCTGCCACTGTTGCTGGCAGGCATACAAGAGTTCCTGGGGGCGTTGGCTTGCCATCCGGTCGAGAAATTCTGCCACCACCTGCGCATCTCCCAGGGCACGATGTCGGTGGGCACAGGAGATCTCCAGGCGCTCCAACAGGGCGTCGATACCATGGCGCTTTTGTTCAGGATATAGGCTACGGGACAGTTTCACGCTGCACAGGGATTGGGGGGTATAGCGCAGCTCTTCCCGCAGGAAGGCCTGGCGCAAGAATCCCAGATCGAAACGAACATTGTGAGCAACCAGAATATGGCCCTCCAGGCGCGCCCGCAAATCCAATGCAATCTGCGAAAAATCCGGGGCGGCTTGGACCAGCGCGTCATGGATGCCGGTCAGTTGGGTAATGGCCGCTGGTATCCGGCACCCTGGTTGGACAAACTGCTGATAGGTCTCGGGCTCCTGCTCGGCTGCCACAAAGACGATGCCGATCTCCAGGATCCGGTCCTGGTGCAGGTGCGGTCCGGTACTCTCCAGGTCAATGCAGGCCAAGGGTGGCAGGCGATGGGCGGCGAGCCAGCTCCGCAACGCGGCATAGGATGGGGGGGAAGGACGCAGTGTTGGTTCGCTACTCACGATACCATTGTAGTCCGAGAATGCTTCCCTATGGCAATATCCAGCTTTGACTTGGAAAGGCCTTGCCATGCCAGAACCGTTGCTGCGCAATTTGATTGTAGTTCTTGGCGATCAGCTGGCTCCTGACTCGACCGCTCTGGCGCATATGGACCCAAGACAAGATCTCGTGTGGATGGCGGAAGTCCCTGCCGAATCCCTCCATCCCCTCTCCCACCGGGTCCGCAGCGCTTTTTTTCTGAGCAGCATGCGTCACTTTGCCAAGGAGCAGCATGCGCAAGGACGAAAAGTACGCTATCTGCGCCTTGGTACCCATCCCTATCCCTCCCTGGCAGCGGCCCTGGAGGCTGAGCTGGCCACGCTGCGACCCCAACGGGTGATTGCCCTGGAAGCAGGGGAATGGCGCTTGGAACAGGATCTTGGCTCCGTCTGCCAGCGGGCAGGAATTCCTCTGGAATGGCGAGAAGATTCCTACTTCCTATGTAGCAAAAGGGAATTTTCCCAATGGGCACGGGGTAAGAAGAAATATCTGATGGAAAGTTTTTACCGCTGGATGCGAAATCGCCATCGGATTCTGCTGGAAGGGCCCAATCAGCCCGTTGGCGGCCGCTGGAACTTCGATACCGATAACCGTCGCGGACCCGATGCCCAACTACTGGCTGCGCTTCGCCCACCGCTGTCTTTCTCGCCAGACCAACTCACCCAGGAGGTGCTGGCGGACCTGGCCCAAGAGTTGCCGCAACTTCCAGGCAACACTGACCACTTTGACTGGCCCGTCACTCCCGCCGAAGCCCAAGCTGCCCTTGCGGACTTTATAGCCAATCGTCTCCCTCTTTTTGGCCGATACCAGGATGCCATGCTCCCTGGCGAACCTTGGCTCTTCCATGCCCGGATCTCCGCTGCCCTCAACGTCAAGCTGCTCCACCCGCAAGAGGTCATCCAGCAAGCCGTGCAGGCGTACCAGCTCGGTCAGGCCCCCTTGGGCGCGGTGGAGGGATTCATCCGCCAGATCTTAGGCTGGCGGGAGTATGTGCGCGGCATCTATTGGCAGGAAATGCCAGGTCTGGTGGACAGCAATGCCTTGCAGGCCCTTAAGCCCCTACCCCCCCTCTACTGGACCGGACAAACCCAAATGCGTTGCCTGCAGGAGACCGTCGGGCAAGTATTACGCTTCGGCTATGCCCACCACATCCAACGGCTCATGGTGACGGGACTCTTTGCCCTGCTCTACGGGGTTCGTCCCCAGGAAGTCCACCACTGGTATCTGGGGTTCTTTGTGGATGCCGTGGAATGGGTGGAGGCACCCAATACCCTGGGCATGTCCCAATATGCCGATGGCGGCAAACTCGCCTCCAAACCTTACGTTGCCTCGGGGCGATACCTGGAAAGGATGAGCACCTATTGCCAGGATTGTCCCTTTCAGCCCGGCCTGCGATCCGGCCCCACGGCCTGCCCCTTTACCGTTTTGTACTGGGACTTTCTGGCGCGGCATGCCGAGCACTTTGCCCATCACCCCCGGGTAGCTCTGCAATGGAAAAATCTGGAACGCTTGCAAGAGAACGAGCGGCTGTCCATCGCCCAGCAAGCGCAAGAAATCCGGACCGCCCTTGCCGAAGGGAAACTTTGACGCCTTGCGCCTGCCAGGGGATCTGACATAATCTTGTGATCATGGGCCGGTAGCTCAGCTGGGAGAGCGTCGCGTTCGCAATGCGAAGGTCGGGAGTTCGATCCTCCTCCGGTCCACCACCCTTCAGCGCCCAATTGAGAACAGTTTGGCGTTATCATTTGTGCTTCCCCCATGACACGCGAGGTTCACACAGACCTTCACACGGGTAGACGCCTGAGACGAAGCTGTCCACTATGTGCAGAGCACCTCATAGCGGCGCACCCAGTCCGTATAGACCTCTTCAGTGCGGATGCAGTAGTGCATCAACCTGATCCGAATACTCATCTGATCCGGGAGCTTG
>JAEPKX010000023.1 GCA_021375695.1 Candidatus Igneacidithiobacillus taupoensis
TGACCGGCTTCGTACCCATCATGATCCTGTATAACTGGTATCAGATCTGGGTCTTCCGGGGACGCTATACCAAAAAGGCCATGTACGCAGGCCATTGATCTTCCCCTTGGCCCCGCCAGGGGCCAATTTTTTGCTATGAGGCACCTATGAATATCAGGCAGCAGTATCAATATTCCGCAAAAGCAACACGATCCACATCAGGCAATGATCTCTTGGACGCTTTGGAGGCTTTGGAAGAAAAGCAGGAATTCGTTCAGGAAAAGCTTCATCAACTTGTCAACAGCATTGATCATGCCCATCCCGATCAGATCATAGATCAAGTACTCCTCCTGGATCGCGAACTATGCAAGTATCGGCATTTTTTTCGTATTCTTAAAAGACATTTGATGGATCCCTCCAAATTTCAGTAACTGGGCCTTGCTCTTGGATTTTTCGCCTTCCCAGGATCAGCTCGTTTGCCGCTGAGAACAGGTAGCTTCTGAGGATTACCAGGGAGGAAGCAACTTGCCTGGTCACTGGCAATGCTGCAATCTACTTCCCAAGTGTAGCCGTAACGGTACGAGCATAGGTCATGGCAAATTCAAGCTTGGGGAAACCATTCTATTTTCTGGTTCCAGAAGGGAGGAGACGTTGGGGGGACGGCTTGGGGGTGTGGCTATTACCCGCTGCCTTCCTGGTGGCTTTGGCCCTTTTTCTGCTTTTCTATACTGAAAAGCCCAAACCCCTGGCCTTACAGGGTCCCAAACAACAGCAAAAGACTTTTGAGATCATGCCAGAGCCCGTGTATCCTCAAACCCCGAGCCTGCAACAACCCCAAGCTCGACCCAGGGTACAGCAAAGAACCCATCCCTTACCCAAGGAGAGTCTTCCCAAACCAGCTTCGCGACCCAGGCCACAGCCCATCCTTCCCAGGCAAGCTGCACCTGCTCCCCAAAAAAAGCAAGAACAACTACCGCAAGCCCCTGCGACTCTGCCTGCGGCACCCAGCGTGCAGATGGGTTCGCATTCGGCCAAGACGTTACCCCACATTGACATGGGCCAGCTCAATGAACAGATGGACCAGGCGGCGCGGGCGATTACATCCAGTCCGGCACTCCCCAAATTTCATAACCCCGAGAGCCCAGAGGCAGATTTTTATATTGCCGGATGGATCCAGAAGCTCGAACGGATTGGGGACCTGAATTACCCAGGAACCCTCACTGGTGAGTTGAAAGTGAAAGTGGTACTCAACCCCGACGGTAGCCTACAACGCATCATCATGGTGCAACCCTCTGGCAATGCCAAACTCGATGCGGCAGCAGAGCGGATCATCCGTTTATCCTTACCCTATTCACCCTTTTCCAGTCAATTGAAACAACAGACGCAAAAAATTGAAATCCCGCTGAACATGCATTTTCTTGGGATTCGGCAGGTAAACGCCTGGCGCTGAGGAGGTAGGTATGAAAAAACCCAAGACCAAAACGATCCTGATGTTTTTCTTTTTATTACTCTGGGCGGCAGCCATGATCGCATTGGTCATTATTGGCTTTACCAGTTTACAACCGGCCGGAATTGGTAATTTGCAGAATTCTGCTACCCGCTCCGCACCGCCCGGAGATTCTTAGTTGTTCTTGCCGGCACCATCCTGTTGCATGGCAATCTCGGCACGGACCTGATCCATATCCAAGGCCAGGGCCTGCTCGATTACCTGATCCAATGCACTTGCAGGTAAGGAACCTGCCTGGGAAAAGATACCAATTTGTTGCCGAAAGATCGTCAGCGTAGGAATCGATCGAATCTGAAATGCCCCAGCCAATTCTTGCTCTACATCGGTATTTACCTTGGCAAAGACAATCTCGGGATGCTTTTCTGAAGCACTTTCAAAAATGGGTGCAAAAGCGCGGCAGGGAGCACACCAGGGTGCCCAAAAATCCACGAGCACCATTTCATTGCCCATGACCACTTGCTCAAAATTTTCTTGGGTCAGCTCGACAACGGCCATAGGTCCTCCATAATCATCAAAGAGTCTTGACCATAAGTCCTGACCCTCGTAAGGTCAAGCTCTTATCCAACGAGGAATGCATGACCGTCTCGACCGACACGTTCTCCAAGATCCTTCAGGTAAGCGAGTTGAATGCAGCGGTTCGGGAGATCTTGGAGGGTAATTTTCCCTTGCTGTGGATCGAGGGAGAAATCTCCAATTTTGCCCAGCCCAGCTCCGGACATTGGTATTTCTCTCTCAAAGACGCCCGCGCCCAAGTCCGCTGCGCCATGTTCCGCAATCGCAACCATAACCTGGCACTGCGGCCAAGTGACGGCCTGCGGGTACAAGTCCAGGCCCAGCCCACTTTATATGAAGGGCGGGGAGACTTTCAGCTCCTCGTTGAGCAGATCATGGCGGCAGGGAGCGGAGATCTCCATGCGCAATTCCTGGCATTGAAGGAAAAACTCGCTGCCGAAGGAATTTTTGATGGCAAGCACAAACGTCCCCTGCCCCCATGGCCCCATCGGGTGGCCGTGATCACTTCTGCCACTGGCGCTGCCTGGCACGATATCCGGGTCACCCTGGCCAAGCGTTGGCCTTTACTAGAAATCGTTTTATATCCCGTACCAGTACAGGGAGTTGGCGCAGCAAAACAAATCGTTCAAGCCATTGTCACCGCCAACGAGCGCGCCAGCGAAGATCTCATTCTTCTGGCCCGTGGGGGGGGAAGTGCCGAGGATCTTTGGTGTTTCAACGACGAAGCCATTGCTCGGGCCATCTTCGCCAGCCAGCTACCGGTGATCACCGGAATCGGTCATGAAATTGATTTCAGCATTGCCGATTTTGCTGCGGACTTTCGAGCCGCAACCCCTACTGCCGCCGCCGAGGCCATCAGTCCCGATCAAGGGGAGTGGCTGGCACGGCTACAGTTGCTCCGTCATCGGCTCCACCGAGCTATGGAGCGGCTGCTGCGGGAGGCGCAACAACAGCTCGATTTCCTCCGCCTGCGGGTCCGCACTCCCCAAGCCGTCATCCAGGGGCAAGAGCAGCGTCTATCTCCTTTGCGCCAGCGACTCCAGTGGCTGATGGAGCGGCGCATTGCCAGCGCAGAGCTTCATTATCAGGATCTCCGACACCGCTTACTCCAGCACGATCCCAGAGAGAATCTCTTGGTTTTGCGTAATGGCCTTGCCGTACTTCGCGGGCGATTGGAACAGGCTATTCAGCATCAGTTGCGTAGCCATCAACAACGTCTGGAACAAAGTCAAATCCAGCTCCACGCACTGAGTCCCTTCGCCATTCTGGAACGAGGCTATGCCTTGGTATACGATCCCCAAGGGAACGTCCTTCAGGATGCCAGTGACGTACACACGGGTGATCTGCTACGCATCCAGCTACATCGAGGCAATATCGTCAGTCGGGTGGAGGAACGAAACTAGGTGGCTTCAACCCTCCAGCCCCACCGCGTTCCACCAGGATGGCTGCGGCGCTGGTGGTGTACCTCCTGGGCCTTACAAAAAGAGGCTCCCGTTGCTTTCGTGTTTCTTTCGGGCTTACTGATTCTCCTCAATATGAGCCGGCAACCCCTCATTCTGACCATCCCCTTTGCTTGTCTGGAGGTGGCGCTGATTTATGCAACCGCCATGACGGTGGAACTGGGGGGATGGGAAATTCGCGATGTTTTGCATGGCTTTCGCCAACTTCCCTGGCTTCCCCTCCTCCGACTGGTACTCAGCATCGCCGCTTTGGTATTGATCATCCTGATCTTTCTTTGGACCTTGCGTCATTATTTACAGGGCATTCTGCAGCAGGACCATATCTCTTCGGCAGCCACCCTGAAGCAACTGCATACCAGTTACTGGCAAAGAATGCCCTTATGGCTCAAGCATCTGCTCAGTAACAGCCTGGGTAATGCCCAAACTTTACTTGGAAATGTCTTTTTGATGTTGTCCGTTGGCGCTGTGGTCCTGGGTTTGGTCCAACAAGGGTTCCTGGCGCTGCTGGCCGGTTTTCTGGCGGTTCTTCGCAATGTCCAGATCTGGTTGGTCTTTTTGCTCTCTAGCCTGCTGCTGCAGGGCTTGGTTTCCTATCTGGCGCAGGTCTTGCGTAGTCCTGCTGCTGCTGCTCTGGTAGCTGCTCTCTCGGCCTTGCTGCTCCTCTGGGTTGGCCTCTTTGGTTGGTGTTTTGCCAAAGAAGCTTTTGGCCTTCCCCGTAGCCGCGCTCCCCAGCGCTTGCGTCAAGGTGCTCGACGCCTGCATCCCGCTGTTTCCAGCAGCCGTGCTGCTTACCGGGCTGGCTTGAGCAGCTGTAGATGGAACGGTCTTGATCACGCCGGGGCCGACACCTGGCGGTGGTGGGTTTCGATAACCCATCCGGTACAACTCGCGCAGCACCCCCTGCATCAAGGCCTGGGCTCCGTCCCAGGTCAAGTGGACCTGATCGGCCACAAAATAGGATGGATGGTTGGCGCTCATCCGATCCCAGTGCAACAGGGTAATATTGGGGTACTTCGCCGCTGCCCGGTCATACAAGGAACGGACCTCATTTTCCCAGGGGCGGGGAACGGCAGGAACGATCAACAAAATTTTGCGATTCCCAACTGCCTGGACAAAATTTTCCAGATCGGACCACTGGACATAACCATTACTGCCCAGTTCAACCACCACATACCGGACATGGGCACAGGCAGGGTCCTGCAACAAAAGCTGTAACGCCGGCAAGGCACGGAAAAAGGATCGGCCAACCTTCCCATCCAGAATCCCATTGGGAACCATGTGAATAACATAGCCCGACCAACCCAACAGAATCGAATCGGTAATAAACAGAACCTGTTTTTGGGGATAGGCGGAATTACTCCGAAATTCCTCGCCATTATAAAGGAACCCCATTGCTGGTTTGGGTTGCCATTGCAACAGATCCCCATTCTTCTTCAGGGCTTGATCAGCGTGATGGGTGGCACGCGCTTTTTCTTCAGCTGCCGCAATCGTTTTTGTACCTGCCAAAACCCGCAGGTCTTGTTCCAGACTCTTGACCCGATTTTCCAGATATTGCCGGTACAGTGCATCATGTTGCATCTGCGCTTGCTTGCGAACATTTTCTTGTCCCAACCGGTTCGCCTGCCACCAACCGCCGCCAGCGACTGCCAACAACACCAGTGCCAATAGAAAAAAACCTTTGCTTACTCCATGGCGAGCCTGCTTGCGGAAAGCTGCCTGCAAAGGTAGCTCCAAGGACCAATAGGATAAGATGGACAGAAAAAACAGTACCGATAGGGAAAGAAAAATCTGATTAACAACCGAGCTTTGAGAATAATAATAGTGGATGAGGGCAATAACGGGGACATTCCACAAATAAAAAGAGTAGGACATTTCGCCAAGCTTACCCAGTACTGGCAAACGCACTACCCCCAGCCATTGCGACCGTGCTGCAAAGAGCAGAAAAAGGATACCCAGACTCATGGCAGCCAGCGAGTAATAAACATAATTCTCGTAGGGAGCAAGAATGAACAGTGACAACAACAAGCAAATCGACAACAACGCGAGACCGTCATAAACAACTTTGCCATCAGGCTTGGGCGTAGCCCAGCCTATATCTGCCAGTAGCAACCCGGCAATATAAGGAAACGCATGGGTTGGGAGTACATAGGCAGCATTGAGCTGCCCGTGATTCATGAGCCAGATAGCGCCGCCAACGCTGGCAAGAAACAACAAAAACAGCAAGATCCGGTAAACCCACCGCCACGGCAGCAGGTTGCGCAACAAAAAGTGCAGCAGATATAATTGTCCCAAAAGGGAAATAAACCACATCCCCAGAAAAGGGTGCGGATAACCATAAATCTGGAAATAGGAAACATGATGGAAGGCTAGGTAAAAGTTATAGCCCAAACTCACCGAGTACCAAACAGATTCCCAGCCAACAAGAAGATGGGTTGCCCAAAAAATCCCGGCAACAATGGCTGTCACTACCACCATGGGTACCCAAATACGCGAAAACCGTCTGCTGAAGAAATCTTGCAAACGACGGGAAAAAGGCCATTCTTGAGCCCTTCCCAAGGATTTTTCGATCAAGAAGCCCGAAAGCAGCAGGAAGATATCGACACCTAGATAGCCACCAGAAAACCATGGGAAATCAAACGTGATGGTATCATGCACATGGAAAGCGATGACCGCCAGAATAGCCAGAAACTTCACATAATCAAGATAAAGCATAGTAGATTGCCTACAATTATTTAGGATGACTTGGCAGTAATCACTTTCTCAAGATCTTCAGCAATGGCTTGGACCATCACCTGAATACCCAGCCAGTTGGGATGGACCCGATCCGCCCAGAAATAATTGGGATGATTCTTGCTTAACAAATCCCAGCGGACAAGGTGAACATTGGCATGGGTGGCAGCAACCTGTAAGTAGAGTTTTTGCACTTCCGGTTCCCATGGGCGTGGCATTTCCGGCATTACCAGGAACACTTGACGATCTCCCACCAAATGCAAAAAGGTCTGCATATCTTGCGGAGATACTGCTCCGTTGGTTCCCAGTTCAACGATCACATAGCCAACTCGATGGGTCATGGCGGTTTGTTGGAGAGTTCGCCATATGGGAATGATCGCGGAAAACTGTCTACCCACCCGACCATCAATCAATGCATTGGGAAAAACATGGGCAAAATAGCCAGACCAGCCGGTCACGATACTATCGCCAATGATAATCAAGCCCGTGGGACCTAATTTGGGAAAAAGGATCACAGAATTTGCATCCAACACATATCCCGGATCAGGACTCTGCAAAAAATTCTTGCGGGCATCGACAATTGCCATCCGATCCAGATAACGCTCTGACTTAGGCTTGCTGGGAACGGGTGTGGGTACAGTGCTGCTGACTGGGGGTGATGGAGGGATGGAAACGGGTATATTCTGGGCGCAGGAGGTGAGCGATAAGATTGCTGCGCCCAACAGGAGACGAGTCCAGGTACGAAGGTTCATAAAATGATCTGTCAAAGAGGTCAATGGCTCGTAAATCAGGCTACTGGACCAAGAATCCCTTGAAAAAACGCAGCCATGCTTTGAACGTCCTGATTTTTATGAAACTGAAAAGCAAAACCCAGAAGGATAAAACCGGAGGGTTCAGTCCCATTGAGCGTGTGGTTTTCAGACAAATTCCTGAAGATGGTCTTTCTGCGCAAAACAGCTTCTCCCTGCCAACTTGTACCATTCCCTCGATGTAGTAGAACCCGTCCTTCCGACCCCTCCTCACAAGCAAAAGCAGGCCCTTGTGCAATGCCAGTGGAAACAAAAATACTTGCCAAAAAGCCACCCAAACTAATATCTATTACATCTCCAGAAATTGTTTGTACATTGGACGATGGTTGCCAAATAGCCTGCACTGGCTCTAGCAGGGTATAACGGAGATTCTGACGGTTCTTCTGCACTTGTATCTGCTCTGGATATCCATATGTCCAGACCAGATTCCCTTCGGGTTTTCCATCATGAAGCAAAAAATGGGCAGAACGTTCTGATTGATACAGTGATACCAGAATGTTTGACCGGTTTTGCCCCTCTTCGGTAAAGGCAAGTTGCATTCGATCGACGCCCAAGCGTTCGATTCTGGCAGTGGAACTTTTACCCCCAGCTACATCAGACACTGCCAAACCTTGGCCGGAAGCCTGCAATTGCAACAGGAATTCGGTTACTGCCCGTCCACGCAGCGAGCCAGACGCAGCCAGCCGCCCATCCATTTCCTTCTCCACCATGGCCGACATGATCCTAGACTCCAGAAAAACAAGGGGGTTGGCGCAACAAAGGCTAAGGCCTTACCCTTTGTGAAAATAACACAAGGTGGGCCGCAGGAAAATCAGGAATTGGCCGAATCTTTCGTGTTCTACGGGTGCTGCGCAACCTTGGCACCCTGGACCGTATCCTGTGCCGCCGCAATCGTACTGACATCCTGGACAGCTTGTTGATTTTGAATAATCCGGGTGGCGGCAGCCTGGCTCAAGACCACGATAGTCACCCGACGGTTGAGCGGCGAGTCAGGGTTCTGCCGATCATACAGGACCGCTGAACCCATACCCACAACCCGCAGAACCTTATCCTCTTGCAGACCATGCTGCACCAGGATTTGCCGGACAGCGTTGGCTCGACCTGCCGAAAGATTGAAATTGCTGTATCCCTTTCCATCATTGAGATAACGCAAGGCATCGGTGTGACCCGTAATACTCACCCGGTTTGGAAGGGTATTGAGGGTTGGGGCAATGGCCGCAAAAATCTGTTGGGCGTATGGCTCCAACTTTGTGCTGCCATTGGGAAACATCGGTCTTTTTGCACTGTCTACCACCTGGATTCGCAAGCCCTCTGGGGTAATATTGATGAGCAACTGTTTACGAAATAGCGATAGTGTCGGATTACTGGCTATCTGTTCTGCAAGCTTTACTTTGAGGGCCTGCAAGTGCTGCAGATCGATTTCTTGGGCATGCACGCTTTGGGCCTCTGCACTTGGTAACACCTGTTGCTTTTGCCCACGCTGGACCTCCCCGACAGTCTTGTTGAGATTACTGCCCCCACCTTTCAGAATGGAATTGGAAGATCCTGTGCCAGGCCCGCCCATTAGAGAAACCATCTCTGGATTTTTGAACCAATTGGCAATTCCCTGCAAAGTCGCTTTGGTAGTAGAACCCAAAAGCCACATCAGCAAAAAAAATGCCATAAGGGCAGTAATAAAATCGGCATAGGCAATCTTCCATGCCCCACCATGACCTCCCCCTCCCCGTTTGATGCGTTTAATAACAATGGGTTTGTCATTGTGCGCTTCGGACATGGTTTATTTGCCCTTCAGTTCGCGAAGGTGATTGTCCAGCTCTTGAAAACTGGGCCGTTCCGTAGAATAGAGCACTTTGCGCCCGAATTCTACGGCCACTTGGGGTGGATAGGCATTCATAGTAGCAAGCAAGGCTACTTTGACGCATTCCAACATTTTGCTACTCTCGGCAGCCCGATCTTCCATGCGGGCGGCGATGGGAGAAACCACGGCATATCCCAGCAGGATGCCCAAAAAAGTACCCACCAATGCGGCCGCAATGAGCTCGCCCAGTACCGCTGGCGGCTTGTCTACGGAGCTCATCACATTCACCACACCCATCACCGCAGCCACAATACCAAAAGCAGGCATCCCATCGGCAGCGCGAGTCAGAGCGTGGATTGGGACCTCCAGTTCGCGATGATGGGTGTCAATTTCCACATCCATGAGATTTTCCATTTCAAAAGCACCCAATGTTCCGCCAATCATCAAACGAAGATAATCCGTCAAGAATTCCATAACGTGATGATCAGCAAGAATAGTAGGATATTTCTTGAATAACTCACTATTTTGTGGCTCATCCACATCTGCTTCAATGGACATAAGCCCGCCCTGACGGATCTTCCCAAAGACTTCATTGAGCAGACTCAAGAGCTCCATATACACTACACGCGAATATTTGGATCCTTTCAATGCCATGGGTAATGATTTCAGTACTGCCTTAAAACTACGGGGAAAGGTCGACGCAAAAAAGGCACCAAAGGCACCACCAGCAATCATCAAAAACTCAAACGGCTGAATAAGGGCGGTGATTTTGCCACCTTCCAGGACAAAACCGCCAAAGATAGCTCCCAAGGCAATGACATAACCAATCAGCAGAAACATGGGGAAAGCCTCTTACTGCACCACAAAACTACTGAAATAGGCGGCAACGATAGGTGGGTTTGCTTGCGGCGCAGCCCCGGTGAGGGTTCCTCCATCGGTCAGTAAGATTTTGTTTACATCCTGTTGGATAGCCTGTAAAAGCCGATCCCTGGCCGCTGGATCGCTCACTTTATCTGCTTGCTGCGCGGCAAGTAGCTGGAGGATTTGATTCCGAATTTCCGGCATAAAATCCTTGATCTTTTCACCAACTTTTGGATCGTAGGTCTTCAATTCCACGTCCACCTGAATATAGTGTGTGCCACCATCGGTGCTCTGTAGGTTGGTCACCAAAGACCCCAGATTGATAAACTTCGTATTCTTTACCCGATCCTCTGCCTGCTGTTGCGCCAAAGCAGCCTTGCTGGGAGCGCTTTGGGACCCCAAAAGAAACCACCAGGCAGCCCCAGCCGCAATAACCAAAAGCAAGATTCCAATGATCACCCAAAGGATCCATTTACTTTTTCCCGCCTTTTTCGCTTCAGACATAGTCGATTACTCTTTTCCTTCGTCATTCAGGCTGATTGCCATCAGCGTGCCAATGCCAAAATATCCAGAGGCTCACTCCCCGCAGCCAGCGATGGCCCAGAAAGCCGCTCGATCGCCGCAAGTATGGCGGGACAACTCGACAGACTGGTAGGATCAGCAAAGATCCGTGCCTGGGCCAAGCGCAGCAATAACAATCTATATAGTCGATCGGCAAGTTCTTGCCGCTCTTTTGACCACTCTCCAGGTAATTGACAAAGTTGATGGGAAATCACTCGTTCGGCATGGGCCAATCCCGGCCAGGGCTCCTCTAGACCATTTGCAGGAGAAGTTCGAATCTTTCTTAGAAGTAAACGAATGACCAACACACCAAAGGGCAGCGGTGGTGCTACCTTGCTCTGCGGCAACGGACCAGAAGATGATGTAAAAAGACTCATGGCACACCTGCAAGGTTTTGCTATCATTCACCCGTAACGGCACATCCCTGGCGTTTCTTGAATGGCAAAGACGATCTGCCATGGGCACGATTCATGCTTGTAAACGGTAGTTCAGCCGTGAGGAACCCCCATGACAACCCAAAGACAGTCGATTCAAGAGGCAGCTGCCAGCAAATTCGCAGATCAAGACTCGTATTCCGCAGATCTTCAAGAGCTGATCACGAGTTGGGAAGATTACTGGGCAACGTGGCTTGCTTTGCGGGACACAACCGTTGCCCAGGCTCGATTCCTACGCGCCCTTCATGACCCGGAATCCCGGATTCCCATTGAATTTCAAAACGATTGGCTTACACTCGAACAACAAGGCCATGATCTTCTACACCTACTGGAAACGACCAAACTGTCAAATAACCGACGCTCGGATCTTTTCCACCAGGCTGTCGAAACAGCTATATCCTACCAACGCCAAATCAGAGAGCTCCTGCTGAAACAGCAGCAAAACCTTGGCGACCTGGATCCAGTAACCGGACTCCCCAATCGACGTCGTCTCAGCCAAGATCTGGAGCGCGAACTGGCCCGTATCCAACGGGGTGCTGGAGCCTGCGTTGCCATGATTGATCTGGACCATTTCAAAGCATTCAATGATCACCATGGTCACTTCGCTGGAGACGAAGCCCTTGCCGCCTTTGCCGCCTTTCTCCAGCAATCTCTTCGCCCCTATGATGGAGTATATCGCTATGGCGGTGAGGAATTCGTGCTTCTTCTACCCGGCATGACGGGGGCTTCTGCTTCGCGATGTGGAAGTCGGCTTTGCGCTCAACTGGCAAGCACCCAATTCCATCTTGCCAATGGCACACCCTATGCTCTGACTATGTCGATGGGTATTACGCCCTTATCCGCCAATACATCCAAAGATACAGCATTAGTCCTGGCTGATCGTGCTTTGTACCAAGCCAAAACTGCGGGACGAAATCAGGCAGTCTTTTACCAGGACACTTCCGCTGCGGGCCGCGGCTTCGTAACATCCTAAATACCATGACTTCGCAAGATCTCGCTTCTGTCATCCTGCAACAACTTGCCGAGCGAGGGCTTGCTCCTGATCCTGACAATTACCGTATGCTCTACGAGGAGCTGGTTGCAGGAAAGAAGGAATCCAATTCTTCTTCGGCAAAGTGGTCGGAGGTCCTTCCCCAGTTCATTGCCCAGTGGGAGCGCTGCCAACTAGGGCTGAGTCATCTGCAAAAACTGCAACAACGTCAGCAAGCCCTGCAGGCAGGAAACCCAACCCAAATTCTGCATGCCCTACAAGGACTGGCAATGCGCTGGGCCGCGCTGCCCGACCGCCCTATGGAGAATTCATCCCAAGAACCAGCAATAGCAAGCACAACTCTTTCTAGCATCTGGCATCGAGGACTGGCTGCTGGTTTTCAAGTGGGTTTAGCAGGAGACAAACTTGCCCAAGAAGGAATGCAGCGCATCGAGGAACTGTTGCAGGCAAAGGAGCCCAATACAGAATTACTGATTCAGGAGTTACGCAAACTTTGGGTGCAAATGGACCATCGTGATGAAAAGGTTCATGAAATCCAGGACTATTATCAAAAAACCCTGCTCCTGCTGACTTCGAGCGCCAGAGAGCTCTTCGAAAAAGAACCGTGGCTCGGCCAGGAATTGGAAGCGCTTCGTCAATTTTTTGACGAAGCAAATCCAGCGCAGGCCCAGATGGGCTATGAAAATCTAAAAGACCTTCTTTGTCGTCAGGAACAACGGCTAGGCGCTGTGCAAGAAGCTGACCAAGCGTTGCAGGAATTATTGCGCTTGGTTTTTGAGTACTTGGCAAGTCTGGATGAAGGCAACTGTGGCCAGGACTATCAGGAATTGTTCCGACTGAGCGAGCAGATCCAGCAAGCCGAGGATATGCAGCAGGTACAATCCCTGGCGCGAGAGCTTTTGGAGCGCAGTCAGGCGCTGCAAGACAAGCTCCATCAGTCCCATGATGCTCTCCGCAAGGCCAGGCTCCATCTAGAAAATGCCCAACGGCGCCTGCAATCCCTCGAACAGGAAATCTGCCAGCTCCATCTGCTGGTCCACGAAGATCCACTGACCAAGACCCTGAACCGTCGGGGGCTTCTGCTAGCCTTCGAACGAGAGTCTGCTCGGGCAAACCGTCAAAGCCAAGCGCTGGCAATCGCCCTACTCGATCTGGATCACTTCAAAAAAGTCAACGATCGCTATGGACATGAAGCAGGCGACCAAGTCTTGCAGCAAGTAAGTCTTTTTCTGCAACAAGGCTTGCGGAACACGGACATCATCGCACGCTATGGTGGGGAAGAATTTGTAATATTGATGCCCGCAACAACGGCACAAAAGGCCGTAGAAGTCCTGCAACGGGTACTACGGCAACTGCTGGAAGCACCGCTACAGATTGGAAAGCATCAGATTCCAACAAGCTTTAGTGCAGGTGTTGCGGCTTACGAACCAGGAAATACCCTGGAGAACACCTTGACCCTGGCCGACCGTGCCCTGTATGCAGCCAAGCGTGCGGGCCGGCAGCGGGTCTTTTTGAGCACCCCCAAGGAGCGATGAGGACAAATTGCAGAAAAATTGCCATTCATCCGCATTGGTAGCCCAAGACCACCTGCTCACGACTTTCTGGCACGCCTGGGTCTGGATGCCGACTCTGCCACGACGCGCTCGAACTCGATCTTGCGCTCGTCCAGATTGACCTGGACCAGACGAACGCGAATCTCGCTGCCAAGCTGGAAGATTTCTCGACTCCGTTCGCCAATGATCCGGTAATGTTGGGCATCGAAGTGATAATAATCTGCACCCAAGGTACTGATATGCACCAGTCCCTCCACAAACACTTCCCGCAGTGCAACAAAGAGTCCAAAGCCGGTGACCCCAGTAATCATCGCGGTGTATTCCGTACCAACCTTATCCAGCATGAACTCGCACTTGAGCCATTGGACTGCATCCCGGCTTGCCTCATCGGCGCGCCGCTCGGTCATGGAGCAATGCTGGCCCAATTCTCGTAGTTCGGTCAGCGAAGGCAAAACAGCTGGGCGATTTTCTTCAGCGGCATCGAGCAACTCCTGGATGCCCCGATGCACCAGGAGATCCGGATAGCGACGGATGGGTGAAGTAAAATGTGTATAGGCAGGAAAAGCCAAACCGAAATGTAATCCCGTTTCCACCGTGTAAAACGCCTGGGAAAGGCTGCGCAGAATGATGGTCTGAATCAAATTGGCATCCGATCGACCACGGGTACTCTCAATGATTGCCGCCAAATCAGCACTGTGGGGGCGAGCTGGCAAGCGAACCGGAACCCCCAGCTCAGCAAGAAAGCGACGCAAATCGTCGATCTTGTCCAGATTGGGCTCAGGATGCACCCGGTAGAGCATGGGAAAATTGTGGATCCGGAAAAACTGCGCCGCAGCCACATTTGCTGCCAGCATGCATTCCTCGATCATGCGATGCGCAACATTGCGTTGCAGGGCAACTATGCTCTCAATACGTCCTTGTTCGTTATAGATTATCCGGCTTTCCTGGGTATCGAACTCAATGGTTCCGCGCAGCTCACGGGCTCGGGCCAGGGCCTGATAAAGCTCATGAAGGGTTTCCAGATGGGGAACCAGCTCCGCTTCCTGGCTGCGGAGTTCGGGGTCACCAGCCACGATGGCGGCTACTTCGTCATAGGTGAAGCGGCGGTGAGAACGCATCACCCCTCGCCCAAAACGAAAGCGCTCCATCTCCCCCGTCGCTGCAATCTCCATCTCGCAGACCATGCAGAGTCGATCCACCTGTGGATTCAGGGAGCAAAGACCATTGGAAAGGATTTCTGGCAGCATGGGAATGACGCGGCGGGGGAAATACACGGAATTTCCCCGTTTTCGGGCTTCCAGATCCAGTGCCGAAGCAGGGCGAACATAGGTAGCCACATCGGCAATGGCAACAAAAAGTCTAAACCCCCCCTCTTCCCGTCGTTGGGCAAAAACCGCATCGTCAAAATCCTTGGCATCGGCACCATCGATGGTTACCAACGGCAATTCGCGCAGATCCCAACGACCTTCCTTCCAGGATGCGGGAACTTCCGGGTCAAAACTGGCTGCCTCTGCGAGCACAGCATCGGGCCACTGAAAGGGTAACCCATAACTGCGCACAGCAATCTCCACTTCCATCCCAGGAGCCATATGCTCACCCAGGATCTCCACGATGCGTCCCTCGGGAAGATTACGTCCATCGGGATATTGCTCAATTTCCAGGACTACGATTTGCCCATGTACCGGGGCCAATTCGCCGGATCCCGTCACCGCAAACTCCTGACTCAGGCGCCGGTCTTCGGGGATCACATAATGGGTTTCTCCCTCGGCGTGATAGCGACCAACCACTTGCCGGATGGCGTGCTCCAGGACACGCACCACCGCTCCTTCCAAACGTCCGCGACGATCTTCTCCAATGACCCTTCCAAGGATCAAATCACCATGAAAAACCTTTCGCATTTCCCGGGGAGAAAGAAAAAGATCTTTCCCACCATCGTCCCGGGAAAGAAAACCATAACCATCGGGGTGCGCAATGACCGAACCACGAATCAGTTCCATGGCATCAGCCAGACCATATGCGCCTTTGCGGTTGCGCAGTAATTGGCCATCGCGCTCCATCGCCCGCAAGCGTCGACGAAATGCCTCCTGGTCTTCTTCTGCAATCTGCAAGTCCTCGAGGAGATCTTCGAGCCTGGCCGGCTGCCCCAGCTCCTCCAGATACTTCATGATGTATTCTCTACTCACAATGGGCCGCTCGTATTTTTCTTTTTCCCGGTCATACATGGGGTCCTTTTCCCAGAGGGAAGGCTGAGGCGACTCTAACTCCGGCATTGACAAAAACTCCTTTTCCTTGGATTATGCGCGCTATTGCCGAGGTGGCGGAATTGGTAGACGCGCTAGGTTCAGGTCCTAGTGAGCGAAAGCTTGTGCTGGTTCGAATCCAGTCCTCGGTACCATCTTCTGAGACATACGTTTGGCTTCCATCGGTTTCGCCCCTTGCTTCATGCGGCGTACTATCTCTTAGGCTGAAACATTTGTCCAATGGCCTAGACTTGAACTTCATAGTAGCAGACGAGCAGCACCGTACATCATGAATCCAGAGATACTGTTGATTTTTACCGTGGGTACCAGTGCCTCTGGTAAATCCAGCTGGGCCCAGCGCATGCGTGCGCAATATCCGAAGCTTAGGATCGGGATTTTGGAACGTGACCAGCTTCGTCAGGGTATGCTGCAAAAAGAAAGCGGGCAAGTTTTTTCCTGGGCGCTCTGGAATGCCAAGTGGGAGCCCGCCATTCAAGAACAATGGCAAAAAGCCTTCCAGGAGAATCTCGATGGCGATGCACTCATCATCGCCGACACCCATTTAGACCCCCAACAGTTGGCGCAAGAAGCCGCCTTCGCCAGGGACCTCGGCATCCGGGAAATGGTTATCCAGTATTTTTCTGTACAACCCCTAGTGGAACTCATTCGCCGAGATCAGGATCGGCCTTATCCGGTGGGAGCCGCGATCCTGCGAGAGCAAATTCAACGGCTGCGACCAGAAGAAGAATATTGGATGGCTCTGGAGAGCGTATTGCTGGAAACAACTTCCGGCACGAACCAGAAAGTCTTGCTATCATAAATATATACACTCCCTTATTCTTGAGAGAATGCATGAAGCTTGAACCACCAGATATCGCAACCATCCTGCAAACGGAACAAAGAAAACTGGGCAAATTTCTCCGTCCCGTAGCCATTCTTCTGATGATTATTGGTTTTATTGGCCTCATCAGTCCGGTATTTCTCTCGACGCTGACCATCGGCCTGATTGCTGCCCTCCTGATCCTGGGAGGGGTCTTCTGGCTGGTGCATATTCTCGGAAGCAATGATCGGCATTTTGCTGACTGGCTTCGGCCTCTCCTCCTGCTGGGCACTGGAATCATCATTGTCATGAACCCCGCAGCTGGCATTGCCAGTCTGGGATTGCTCTTTGCACTGTATTTTCTGCTTGATGCCTATCGGAATTTTACGGCACCACAGCTTTCAGGAGGAATCGGCCGCCCCTGGTTTTTCTTTAGCGGCATTGTCGATATCATCATTGCTTTGCTTTTCCTGATGACCTGGCCCCATGGCTCATTGATCCTGGTGGGAATTGTGGTGGGGGTCAATTTACTTTTTGATGGAATTGCCCTGTTGCTCTTATCGCGAATAGCGTAAAGTAACGGACCCTGGCAATGATCTAATCCGCAAAACCCATGAATGAATTCTCATACCATATGCTCTCATTCCTGACCACGGATTACGCATCCGAAAGCTTCCAACCCTCTTAGAGGATTGCAAAGAATTGGTCTCATCCAGCAAATTACTCTGGATCAGCACCCAAACTGCCAGTCTACTGACGGGAAAGGTAACCAAAACGATTTATCGTTGGGCCGATGATGGGACGATTCAGACAAAACAAGAAGGGGGCAGGCTCCAAATTGATCTGGAAAGCCTTGGAACACAAATCGAGATTCCCATTGACGACGAGTTACGCCATCAGGTTCGCCTGGCAGAAGAGGGTAGGGCCTCGGCCATGTTGGAGATCGGTCTACTCTTTCTCCAGGCGCAGTTACCGGAACTGGCCTTCCGCTGGTTCGAGCAAGCGGCGCGGAAAGGACATCTGGATGCCATGGACTGGCTTTCCATCTGCTATGCCGAGGGAATTGGCGTAGCCGTCAATGAACCTCTTGCCCTCCGCTGGTTAGGGGAAGCCGCTTCCCATGGTCATCTCATTGCCAAGGCTAAAGTGCAGGCCCTTGCAAGCAATCTTCTTGCTTAGGAATGCTGATCAGGAACTGGCAGAAACATCCTGGAGAACCTGGCTTTGGATACGGACACGCGCCTTCTCACGCAGTGCGCTCAGATATGCTGAACGCAGCAGGCGAACCCGTTGCTCTTGCAGTGAAGCCTGGATTTCCTTGGCGACGGCAGGGTTCAGTAGTGCCGGATTCGGCAGTGTCACCTTTTTGATTCCATACAGATAGCTGCTGGATCCATCGTCGACCACACCGACGGTGACTTTTCCCACGGCTGGTGGTATCGCCAAAAAGATTGCGTTGAGCAAAGGGGGGGGAAGATCCGTGTGGGAAGCACGGGTCAACTCTGGGTAGCTTTGCAAGGACCCAACTCCAGCTGCCTGCCAAGGCGCCAGGCTATGCTCCTTTTGGGCGGCCTGCAGTAGTTGCTGCGCTCTCTTGCGCATCAGTACAAGGGCTTTCTGGGCCGTAAGTTTCTCGATTACCTGGCTGCGCACCTCTGCCAAACTTTGAGAAACGGGCGCTTGATAGTGCAGTAGGTGCACTGCTAAGAGATTCCCATTGGCCAAAGGAAGAGCTGCACTGTTCTTGCCAGCCAGTACCCCTGGACTAAAGGCCAAAGCGACGGCCTTGGGATCGGCAAAAACTCCCTCCCCAACCTTTCCTTGCTGCAAGATTGGGCTATTCTGGACTTTCAGGTGATAGTGTCTGGCAACGGACTCCAGATTATTACTGCTAAACAAGAGGTTTTTAAAATTTTCCTTTTGTTCTTCATACTGCTGCTGCGCGCTCGCTTGCGCACTAGCATGGATACCATCCGATGTGGAAAAAGATTCGGGGCCAAAGACGACATATTGCACCTGCACCTGTGCTCCCTGGCGAAACTCCTGGCGATGGGTATGGAAGTAATGCTGGATTTCCTGCTCCGTAGGATGCACTTGACTGAGGTACTGCTTGCTATCCAGTTGCAGGATACTGACGTTGCGATACTCTTTCGTCCACTGCCAAACGGTTGTGGCTTCCTGCCTGCCTACCGACGCCATCAGCTGAGGGATGGACTCCAGTTGTTCCATCAACATTTCTTGACGCAACTGACTCTCAAACTGGGCCGGCGTCAGGTGATTTTGTGCCAGCAAGTCCTGGTAGCGTTGGCGCGAGAATTTTCCATTGCTGGCAAAAACCGACATGGACAAAATCTTATCCCGCAAAGCACTGTCTGGAACCTGTAATCCCAAGCGCTTCGCCTCATGGCTAATGAGCAAGTCGTCTATCATCCCCTCAAGCACCTGCTTTCGAAACCCTATATCCTGATTGATCTTAGCCGCTGCAGCTGCACCAAAGATCTGTGCATATTGGGCCTGGGCTTGGCGAAGTCGCTCAAAAAAAACATCGGCTGAGATTTTGCTGCCATCAACCCTAGCAACGTATTGCACCGAACTTCCCGAGCTGAACAAATAATCACTTACCCCCCAAAGGACAAAGGACAAGGCAATCAGCATCAACACAATTTTGGCCAACCAGGATTGTCCGAGTGATCGAAAGGCGTCGAGCATCTATCTCCTCGAGAAGCTATCTGTTACCTGGGATCATCCTGGCTTTGCCAGGATTACCAATGAAAAAGGCGTCCCTGCCTTGGGTACGCCTTGGTGTATGGCGGGGTGGACGGGGCTCGAACCCGCGACCTCCGGCGTGACAGGCCGGCATTCTGACCAACTGAACTACCACCCCAAGTGGGCTATGGTGGGCGATGAGGGGCTCGAACCCCCGACATTCGGCGTGTAAAGCCGACGCTCTACCAACTGAGCTAACCGCCCAACAATCTTTTTATTTTACTGCATCCCGAAGGGCTTTTCCAGCCTTGAATTTAGGAGTGCGACTGGCAGCAATCATGATTTCTTTACCCGTAGCAGGGTTCCGACCCTTGCGGGCCTCACGTTCAGCAACAACAAAGGAACCAAAGCCAACCAATGTGACCTGATCGCCAGCTTTCAAAGCCTCGGTAACTACTTTGATGGTAGCATCCAAGGTGCGAGCAGCAGCAGCCCGTGAGACTTCTGCTTCTTCTGCAATCTTTTCGATCAATTCTGATTTATTCATGGTTCCTTTTCTCCTAAGTTATGAAGACTACCGAGCGCACACACTGACAGATTTGCATGGGTTTTATAACAGGGGGAAAAAAGTACTGTCAAGGCACTTTTTTTGCAAAAAAAGACCCCAATTGAAATTTCGGGGTCTTGTTGATTTTTAGTGTGCAGCGCCGCGCTGATCAACCCCTTCTGCAACAGGAGTTGCCGGAGCGCTGGCACCTTCTCCAACCGGGACCGGCTTAGGTAACGATTCCAAGGCTATATCAAAGACTTGTTCGATCCACCGTACCGGCTTGATGGTCAGGGCATCCCGTACGTTCTTAGGGATATCCTGGAGGTCTTTCTCATTCTCGGCGGGGATTAGCACCGTACTGATTCCTCCACGGTGGGCGGCAAGCAGTTTTTCCTTGAGTCCACCAATGGGCAATACCTCGCCGCGCAGGGTAATCTCCCCCGTCATGGCCACACTTGCGTGCACCGGGATCCCGGTCAGGGCGGAAACCAGCGCAGTGACCATACCGATACCAGCGCTCGGTCCATCCTTGGGAGTTGCTCCCTCGGGAACGTGGATATGCACATCCTTGGTCTGATAAAAGTCAGCTGGTATACCAAGAACACTGGCCCGGGCGCGAACCACACTCATGGCTGCCTGGATGGATTCCTGCATTACATCGCCCAATTTACCGGTGATCAACAGCTTGCCCCGACCAGGCACCACCACTGCCTCGATACTGAGGAGTTCTCCACCCACCTCCGTCCAGGCCAGGCCCGTAACTTCACCAACACGGTTTTCTTTTTCCGCCTTACCAAAGTCAAAACGTCGGACACCCAGGTACTTCTCGAGATTTCGATCAGAGATCTGTACCCTTTTACGATTCTTGTCCAGCAACAGCTCCTTCACCGTCTTTCGACACAGTCTGGCCAATTCCCGCTCCAGATTGCGCACCCCGGCCTCCCGGGTGTAGTAGCGGATAATGTCGCGAATCACGGTCTGGGAAATGGACAATTCTTCCTTATGCAAGCCCGCTTTTTCCATTTGCTTGGGCAAAAGATACTGGGTAGCAATATGGATCTTTTCGTCTTCGGTGTACCCGGAAATACGAATAACCTCCATACGATCCATCAGCGGTGCCGGGATATTGAGGGTATTGGCCGTGGTTACGAACATCACCTCGGAGAGATTGAAATCCACTTCCAGGTAATGGTCATTGAACGTACTGTTTTGCTCAGGATCCAAAACCTCCAGCAGTGCTGAGGCAGGATCCCCACGAAAATCCATGGCCATCTTGTCCACTTCGTCCAGCAACATCAGTGGATTTCGAGTTCCCACCTTGGACAGGCTTTGCACAATCTTACCTGGCAGAGCACCTATGTACGTCCGCCGGTGGCCCCTGATTTCGGCCTCGTCGCGTACCCCACCGAGAGACATGCGGACAAACTTACGCCCGGTGGCCTGGGCAATGGAGCGTCCGAGACTCGTTTTACCCACCCCGGGGGGCCCTACCAGACAGAGAATCGGGCCATGACTATTCCCCACCCGCTGCTGCACGGCCAGGTATTCGAGAATCCGTTCCTTGACATCTTCCAGGCCATAATGATCGGCATCGAGTATTTCCTTGGCACGGGTCAGATCCTGGGTAATCTTGCTTCGTTTTTTCCATGGGACAGATACCAGCCAGTCGATGTAATTACGCACCACCGTTGCTTCTGCCGACATGGGACTCATCATCCGCAATTTCTTCAGTTCCGCTTCGGCCTTGGCGCGAACATCCTTGGGCATCCCTGCCTTCTGGATCTTGCGGGCCAGCTCGTCGGCCTCATTGCCACCCTCTTCCGCAAGATCTCCCAGCTCCTTTTGAATGGCTTTCATCTGCTCATTCAGATAGTACTCGCGCTGGCTTTTCTCCATTTGCCGCTTGACCCGACCACGAATCCGCTTCTCCACCTGGAGCAGATCAATTTCCGACTCCATCAACCCAAGCAGATGTTCCAAGCGGGCACGGGTGTCGGCCTTTTCCAGAATCTCCTGCTTTTCCTCCAACTTCAGATTGAGGTGGGCAGCAACGGTATCGGCCAGGCGGGCAGGATCATCAATACTTGCGATGGTCGCCAAAATCTCTGGCGGAATTTTTTTGTTGAGTTTGACGTATGCCTCAAATTGCGCGCTGACGGAGCGTACGAGTGCCTCCAGCTCCCGATCGCTACCCACCCCTGACCGAACGATATTGATCTGGGCATGGAGGGCCTCATTCCCTGGCAAAAACGCCTGAATTTTGGCTCGATCGGTACCTTCTACCAATACCTTTACCGTGCCATCGGGCAGCTTGAGAAGTTGCAAGATAGTAGCCAAGGTACCCATCCGGTAGATCCGACTGGGCTCTGGATCATCGTCGGCAGCATTACGCTGGGCTACCAAGAGAATTTGCTTGTTTCCGGCCATGGCATCTTCTAGGGCAAGGATGGACTTGCGCCGCCCTACAAAGAGAGGGATCACCATAAACGGAAAAACGACCACATCCCGCAAGGGCAGGACAGGTACAATAAGAGCATCATCACTTACCATAGAATCTTTATCCAATTCAGCCACGTTTCACTCCGCGGGATAAGACGGGAAATCTTCCCAAAATATGGAAATGGGGATCGATACCGCGTTTTTCAATGGTACCGGATTATCCAGCTTCAGGCGGGATGGGAGACATCTGCCTTCGTAGCTTCATCATAAACCAGCAGGGGTTTGCCCTTGTTTTCCACCACACTGGAATCAATCACCACCTTCTGGATTCCGGTCATGGAGGGCAATTCATACATGGTATCCAAGAGGATCTGCTCCAGAATAGAGCGCAGCCCACGGGCACCGGTCTTTCGCGCCAGCGCCTTCTTGGCGATGGCCCGTAGTGCCTCGGGACGTATTTCGAGCTGCACGCCCTCCAAGGCGAAGAGCTTTTGATATTGCTTGACCAAGGCATTTTTGGGCTCGGTCAAAATGGCAACCAAAGCATCTTCATCCAGCTCTTCCAAGAGCGCCACAATGGGCAATCGGCCCACAAACTCTGGAATCAAACCATACCGTACCAAGTCTTCGGGTTCGAGATTTTCCATCATGGTCGCCATCGGATCTTCTTTCGCCTTTTTGATCTGGGCACCAAAGCCGATCCCACCTTTTTCCACCCGACTCGCTACGGATTTCTCCAATCCCGCAAAGGCACCACCACAGATGAAGAGGATATTACGGGTATCCACCTGCAAAAATTCTTGTTGTGGATGCTTGCGCCCACCTTGCGGCGGAACCGAAGCCACGGTTCCTTCGATGAGCTTGAGCAAGGCCTGCTGCACACCCTCGCCGGAGACATCCCGGGTAATGGAAGGGTTTTCGGACTTGCGGGAGATCTTGTCGATCTCATCAATGTAGACAATGCCCGTTTGCGCCTTTTCCACGTCGTAGTCGCATTTCTGCAAGAGCTTTTGAATGATATTCTCCACATCCTCACCCACGTAGCCTGCCTCGGTAAGGGTGGTAGCATCGGCCATGGCAAAGGGTACGTTCAACAGCCGCGCCAGGGTCTGGGCCAGCAGGGTCTTGCCCGATCCCGTAGGACCAATGAGGAGAATGTTGCTCTTGTCCAGTTCTACATCTGCACCAGAGCCACCGTGCTCCAAGCGTTTGTAATGATTGTAGACAGCAACCGAAAGGACTTTCTTGGCAAGATCCTGACCAATCACATAGTCGTCCAGCGTCTTCCGGATCTCCATGGGCGTGGGCAATTTCTGTCCTTGCCCCGCTTTGTTTTCCTCGACTCCTTCATCCTTAACAATATCATTGCAAAGCTCAATACATTCATCACAGATGAAGACGTTGGGGCCGGCAATGAGTTTGCGCACCTCATGCTGGGTTTTGCCACAAAAGGAACAACAAAGGTTCTTTTCACCACTGCCATCATTTTTTCCAGACATTGCTACACTCCTGCCTGCTTTCAGGCATGTTCACCATCACCGCGATGGGTAATGACCGCATCCACCAGTTGATAGGTCTTGGCCTCTTCGGCGGACATGAAGAAATCCCGGTCCAGATCGCGTTCAATTCGCTCTTGGGATTGCCCGGTATGCTGGACCAGAATCGTATTTAGACGTTCCCGAATCCGCAAAATCTCCTTGGCATGAATATCGATATCATGGGCAACACCCTGAAAGCCCCCCGAAGGTTGGTGGAGCATAATCCGGGCATTGGGGAGGGCATACCGCTTTCCGGCAGCACCGGCGGCCAACAAAACCGCGCCCATACTGGCTGCCTGGCCGATGCATACGGTACTGACAGCGGGGCGGATAAATTGCATGGTATCGTAAATGGCCAGGCCAGCTGTCACCGAACCACCGGGGCTATTGATGTAGAGGGCGATATCCTTCTCAGGATTTTCTGCCTCCAAAAAAAGGAGCTGGGCGACGACCAGATTGGCCATCATGTCTTCCACAGGCCCTACCAGGAAGATCACCCGTTCCTTCAGGAGCCGGGAATAGATATCAAAGGCCCGCTCTCCTCGACCGGTCTGTTCAATGACCATGGGAACATAGCCCAGGTTCTGTACCTCCGGTACCTGCCCTGCCGCCATTCTGTTCATCATTTGCCTGATCCTTTTGGTGCTGACACCATCACACTTCCCTCGCTTCATCCAGCCGTCGCCCGATCAACTCCTGGAATTCCACATTCTCGTCTTCCACTGTAACACGCTCCAGCAACCAATCCACTACCTGCTCTTCCAGAACCATGGAAGCCAGGGTTTCCATACGCTCTCGATCCTTTCGATACCAGGCCATGAATTCACGGGGATTCTCATATTGTTCGGACATCTCCAGAAGGGTTTCTTCCATACGCCTGGGACTGGGTTGCAACTGCTGCTGGCGAGCGATCTCCGTCAGGATCAAGCCGAGTCGCACTCGTTTGGCAATGAGTTCTTGCTGTTCCTTGGTCAAATCTCCCATATTCTGACCCTGCCGTTGCCGCTGTTCCTCTTGCTCCAGCAAGGCTTTGGGAACCGGCACAGCATTGGCTTCCAACATTGCGTCGAGGAGCTGTGCTTTCAGACGCTGGCGACTGATGCGCCTGGCCTCCCGTTCAAGATTTTCCCGCACCTCTTGCAAGAGCTGATCGACGCCTCCTTGGTCAATTCCGAGCGCCTTGGCAAAATCAGCATCCAGGGCTGGCAATATCGGCTCAGCAATTTCCTTGACAAGGATATGGAAGTCCGCCGTCTTTCCCGCAAGATCTGCTACGGGGTAGTCTGGAGGAAAGGGGACGGCAACATCTTTTTCCTCACCAGCAACCATACCCAGCAGGGCATTCTCCATTTCTGGCAATAATCTGCCAGCACCGATTAACACCGGATAGTCGACCATGGTGCCTCCAGCAAAGGGTTCGCCCTGGATTTTGCCCTGGAAATCCAGAATAACCCGATCTTGGGGCTTCGCAGCTCGGGCTACACTTTGATAGCTTTGCCGTTGCTGGCGCATGATCGTAACGGTGCGGTCGACATCCGCATCGGAAATGGTGGCAACCTGACGCTTTAAGGTTATCCTGGGAATGGTTGGCTCAAACTCAGGATACACCTCCAGACTCGCGGTAAAGATCAGATCCTGATCGATATTGCCTTGTTCGATCTGTATCTCCGGTCGAGCCACCGGACGCAGTTCGTGACTGCGTAGGGCCTTGGCATAGTGTTCATTGATCAGGGTATCGATGGCATCCAGAAGGGCCTGCCGACCAAATTGACGCTCAACCACCGGCATCGGTACTTTCCCTGGGCGAAAACCCGGTATGCGCGCATTTTTTGCTTTGCTGCGCAGTGCTTCGCGGTAATGTTCGGCCACTTCCGCAGCCGGCACCTGGAAACGGATCTGCCGAGTAAGTGGGGCGTCGGTGGGAATACTCAACTCCATAACGGTTTCCTTTCTGTGTATTGGCTTACCATCAAGCCATCCTGTGATTCTGTTCTCAAGGGCCAGAGTCTAGCGCAAACCGCGGCTTCCTGGCTTCACTGGGGTGGAACCTGCAGCACAAAGGGGGCATTGGGCAGTCTCCCAGGTCTGAACAGGCAAGCGTACCAATGGATAATACGGTATACCGTCAAAATCGGAAATGCCCGCACTACTGCGGTCGATGATCGCTGCGGTCACCACCACCACTGCACCGGCGGCCTGCAAAGCGGCAATGCATTCGCGAGTGGAACCCCCAGTGGTCGTGATGTCCTCTACCACCAGGATCTTTTCACCTGGGGTGACAGAAAACCCTCGCCGCAGGGTCATTAGTCCATTTTCACGCTCCGTAAAGAAAGCACGTACCTGCAAGGCGCGGCCACACTCCTGGGCAACAATGACGGCACCCAGGGCCGGCCCGACCACGGCGGCGATCTGCTTTCGCAACTCCTGGGGGATACCCGCCACCATGGCCGCGGCCAAGCGAGCTGCGTGTTGGGGAAATTGCAGAACCTTTGCTGATTGCAAATAGGTGTCACTGTGCAATCCGGAGGACAGTAGAAAGTGACCATGTTGCAACGCCCCTTCCTGCTCATAGAGTTGCAATACATCCTGGGAAGTCAGTGTTTCTTTCTCCATCGACAGGGACTCCTTGGCTATTGGGTGGGCAATTGCTTTGCCATGGCTTGGGTAATTTCCGCGGTGATCGCGGCCAACGCCTGGGCTGGGTCCTGGGCGGCAGTAATGGGACGTCCCACCACCAAATAATCGGCACCCTGGGCCAGGGCAAGGCTTGGGCTTACTATCCGCTGCTGATCTCCCTGGGCGGTACCAAGCGGTCGAATTCCGGGTGTAACCCGCAATAAAGTGGGTACTTCCCGACGGAGCAACATTGCTTCCTGCGCCGAAGCGACGACACCGTCCATGGCACAATCGGCTGCCAGCCTGGCCAGCCGGAGTACCTGGCCGACCGGTTCGTCGTCGACCCCTGTCTCCCGCAGATCCGTTTCCTGCAGACTCGTGAGTACCGTTACGGCAATGAGCAGGGGAGGGTTCTGATAATTACCCAAGGCATCCCGGGCGCGTAGCATCATTTCCCGACCCCCGGCAGCATGGATATTCATCATCCACACACCCAGATCGGCTGCAGCACGGCAAGCACCAGCCACCGTCGCAGGGATATCGTGAAACTTCAGATCCAAAAAGACTTGAAACCCTTGACCCTGGAGTTCTTGAACAATGCGGGGGCCACAGCGGGTAAACAACTCCTTCCCGACCTTCAGCCGACACTGTCCAGGATCGAGACGGGCAGCCATGGCGAGGGCAGATTCTCGATCTGCATAATCCAAGGCAACGATCAATGGCGTCATCTGGCAAGATCCCCTTCCACAAAGCTACCCCATCGCCGACAACTCGGGCAGCGCCAATAAAATTCTGTAGTTTGATATCCACAATGGGCACAACGCAGGGTGGGCAGGGGGGTTGGCAAGGCAAGGAGAGAGTCCGGAATAGCTTCCAGCACTGCGCCCGGCTCTCCGCCAACGCGAAAGTACATCTGTAAAAGCGGTAATCCTCGCTCCCAACGGAGTCGTTCCAGCAAATAGGAGCGCGCCATTTCATCCCCATCGGTTTCCCGCAGAGCATCCACCAAGCGGGGCAGTAGGCTACCCTGACCCACTTGCGCCAAAAATTGTTCTCGCCATCGCCGACATTCTGGGAGGTGCTGGCAGTGGGACAGACTCTGCAGGTAATCCTTCAGGATCAGGCTAATCACGCCACCGGCAGCCGGAACGGAGAGGGTGGACCAGCTTCGGGCAGCACGCTCCCAATCTCCTTGCTGATAAGCGATCTTGCCCCGGATTACTGCCACCCGTGGAGACGATGGATAACTTGCCATGGCCTCCTCGGCATACGTTTCGGCAGTCTTCAAATTTCCTTGTGCCAAAGCGCTTTCTGCCAATTCACCATAGAGCAATGCAATGATTGCATCCTGATTGGGTACCCCTCGTTCCATGAGCTCGCGCCGACATCGAATGGCCTGGGGCCAGTCTGCACCCAATTCATAGACTTCCGCCAAGCTTTCCAATCCCGCAATGGAATGGGGATTGCGCGCCAACAGATCCAACAAGATACTTTCGGCGCGATTGAGAATGCCCGCCTTCAGATAATCCCTGCCAATCTCCAAGAGAATTTCCTCTCGCGTGATCAGATCGGCGTTGGGTTGCTCCAGCAAGTGTTGGTGGATACTCAGTGCCCGATCCAACTCTCCACGCCGCCGAAACAGGCGCCCCAAGGCCAGTAGCAACTCAAAGCTCTCGGGGTGTTGGCGCAATACTTCAATAAATGTTTGAATGGCCTCATCATTGCGCTCTCCCAGGAGATGACTGATACCCTGAACATACAAATTGGGTATGGGTCGATGGGAAAACTGACGAGCACGATAAGAGGCAATCCCCCAACCCGAGGCAAAGCCCACCACGCCCAGCAGAAAAGCAATGGTGAGTGTGCCCGCCATTTTCGGGAAAACCGCTTAATGTACGGCTTCGCGAACGTAATCTACTTGCTCGCGCAATTCTTTTCCTGCCTTGAAATGGGGCACCCGTTTCTCAGGTACCAGAACCGACTCACCTGTCCGCGGATTTCGTCCAATTTTTTCGGGACGAACATGTAATGAAAAACTGCCAAAGCCGCGGATTTCAATGCGTTCGTTTTGTTGTAAAGAATCGCTGAGAAATTCCAGAATCAACCTCGTCGCCATTTCCACATCTCGGGGGGGCAACAATGGATATCGGCTACAAATATATTTGATTAATTCAGATCTTGTCACCAAAAGTCTCCAGCCAATCAGCGGTTAAAGAGTCATACCCAAGCCCTGGGGATCAGGTATGACTGACCAGCAAACTTAGGCCTCTTCTTCCTGCTTCCGCTTGAGTTGCTCCTTGATCAGATCCCCAAGACTAGTGGTGCCGGTAGCCGCACTGCGCGAGTACTGCTGGCCCATAGCAGTAGCAGTATCTTCACTTGCGTGCTGAGGCTCGCGGGACTTACTTGCCAAAGTCAATGTGCGATTCTTGCGGTCAACTACGGCAATGGCCACGCGCATGGTAGCACCGACTGCAGGCGCACTACCTTTGGCGAAATCCCGGGCGGGCAAAAATCCTTCCACACCCTCTGCCAGCTGGATGATGGCCCCTTTGTTATCTACCGAAATGACTTGGCCTTCCACCATATTCCCTTTGTCATTGGCGGCAACAAATTGCAAGAAGGGATCATTCTCCAATTGTTTGATGCCAAGACTGATGCGTTCTCGTTCAGGATCAATACTCAAGACCACGGCTTCCACCGTATCTCCCTTCTTAAAGTCGCGAACGGCTTCTTCGCCCGGACGATCCCAGGACAGATCAGACAGGTGAATCAATCCATCAATCCCGCCTTCTAGGCCAATGAATACCCCAAAATCGGTGATGCTCTTGATTTGGCCAGAGACACGATCACCCTTCTGGAAGTTTTCCGCGAACTCCTCCCAGGGATTGGGCAGACACTGCTTGATACCCAGGGAGATACGCCGCCGCTCCTCATCGATATCCAGCACCATGACCTCCACTTCCTGCCCCAGATGCAATGCCTTGGCAGGATTGATGTTTTTATTGGTCCAATCAATTTCGGACACATGGACCAAACCTTCCACGCCGTCTTCAATCTCCACAAAGGCACCATAATCGGTAATGTTGGTGACTTTGCCAAAAACCCGGGTATGCTCGGGATAGCGTCGGGCGATATCCTGCCAAGGATCTTCGCCCAGCTGTTTCATGCCCAGGGAGATGCGTCCCCGTTCACGATCAAATTTGAGGACCACGACCCGGACCTCATCGCCAGCATTAACCACTTCCGAAGGGTGCTTGACGCGGCGCCAGCCCATATCCGTGATATGCAAGAGACCGTCGATGCCACCCAGATCAATAAAAGCACCATAGTCCGTAAGATTCTTGACCACTCCCTGGAGGATGGCGCCTTCTTGAATACTTTCCAGCAATACTCCCCGTTCGGCGCTCTGTTCCTGCTCGACCACGGCCCGACGGGAAACCACCACGTTATTGCGTTTCCGATCGAGCTTGATGATCTTCATTTCCAGCTCTTTTCCCTCGAGATAGGCCACATCCCGAACCGGACGGACATCCACCAGGGAGCCCGGCAGGAATGCACGCACTCCATCCACATTGACGGTAAAACCACCCTTGACCTTGCCGGTAAGAAAACCACGAACCACCCTGCCTTCGGCAAATGCGGCTTCCAGATCTTCCCAGGTCTTGGCGCGCCGTGCCTTTTCTCGTGACAAACGGGTTTCACCCATACCGTCTTCAACGGACTCAAGACAAACCTCTACCTGATCACCTACCTGGACTTCCAGAGCCCCTTCCGCATTCCGGAACTGCTCGGCAGGAATGGGACCTTCGGACTTCAGGCCCACATCCACAGTGACGAAATCATTGTCGACGCGGGTGACGGTACCGACCAGCAGATCGCCCGGCTTCAATCCCTGGCTACTTTCACTTTCGGCAAACAATTCGGCAAAACTCGGCTCGGAAAGGACTTCATTGTGTGGGGTGGTCATAAATGTAAGTAAACCTCATCGGAGAGCGAGGAAAACGCCCTACCTACCTGCAAAAATTAGAAAATTAACTCCCCGAAGGTGTCATGTACCCAACCTTCAAGGACCCGAAAAGTCTCAGCAACGCTTTGCCCGCTACTATCGAGGATGCGAGCGTCGGCAGCAGGCAGCAAAGGCGCCACGCTGCGCTCCCGATCCCGACGATCTCGTTCGGCAATCTCGGCTTCAACCGCCCGCAGACTAGCACTATCTCCCTGTTCCTGCAATTGTTTCAAGCGTCTTTGGGCCCGTTCCTCGACACTTGCCGTCAAAAAAACCTTGAGGGGAGCGTCAGGAAAAACTACGGTCCCCATATCTCGGCCATCGGCCACCAATCCAGGCGCCTGACGAAAGTGCCGTTGCCGCTCCAGCAACGCATTACGCACAGGGGACAAGGCAGCAACTTGCGAGGCCAGTTGTCCAGCCAGAGGGGAGCGCAATGCGACAGATATGTCCCGATCCTGCAAAAAAACCCGGGTCTGCCCTCCTTCTTCTCGAAATTGCAAGGGTAGGGCTCTTGCCAGTTCCTCCAAGGCAGCAACATCGGGATTCGGATCAGGTAAAATACCCTGTTCCAGTGCGGCCAACCCCAAGGCCCGATAGATCGCGCCGCTGTCCAGCAAATGCCAACCAAGCTTTTGCGCCAAGTGTCGGCTCAGGGTCCCTTTTCCCACCCCACTTGGACCATCGATACAGATCACGGGAATCATTGGTCCAGCACTTCCAGAGCAAGCCCTGCTTGCTTAGCCAATGGCGGGAAACCAGGAAATGAGGTCACGACATTGGCGCAATCATTGATTCGGATCGGGCCTTGGGCCCGCAAAGCGGCCATGGCAAACGTCATGGCGATACGGTGATCGCCATGACTATCCACTCTGCCCCCTTGCAGCACCCCGCCCTGGATGATGGCCCCATCAGTGGTTTCTTTCACGTTGATTCCCAGATTTCCGAGGCCCTCGGCCATGACTGCGATGCGGTCACTCTCCTTGACCCGCAATTCCTCGGCTCCCTGCACCCGGGTTTGCCCCTCGGCGCAGGCAGCAGCCAAAAAAATTACCGGAAATTCGTCAATTGCCAGGGGTACCAAACGGGCTGGAATCTCGATCCCCCGCAGGGGTGCCGAACGTACCCGCAGATCAGCCACCGGTTCCCCCCCAACCACCCGCAAATGCATCAGATCAATACGGGCCCCCATGCGGGTCAAAATCTCGATAACCCCCGTCCGGGTCGGATTGATCCCCACATTTTCCAAGGTCAGGTCAGAATTGGGAGCAATGGTAGCCCCCAACAAAAAAAAGGCTGCCGAGGAAATGTCTCCTGGCACCTGGATCCGTTGTCCCTGCAAGCTCCCCCCGGGGCGAATACAGACCTGATTCCCAATCCGACGCAAGGGATAGCCAAAGCCAGCCAACATTCGTTCGCTGTGATCCCGCGTGGGCGCCGGTTCCTGCACACAGGTTTCCCCAGTTGCGTACAGTCCAGCAAGTAGCAACGCCGATTTTACCTGGGCACTGGCGATGGGCATGGCGTAAGAGATCCCTTGCAGGGGCCGACCTTCAATCCGCAAAGGAGCCTTACCATCCTGGGTCTGAATACTTGCCCCCATGGCCTCCAATGGCCCTACCACCCGACCCATGGGCCGGCGTTGCAAGCTCGCATCGCCCGTCAGCTCACTTGCAAAGGGCTGTCCCGCCAACAACCCCAGCAAAAGGCGCATCGCCGTGCCGGAATTGCCACAATCGATGGGTACCCGGGGTGCCTGCAGACCATGGAGTCCCACACCCTGAATCTGCAGATGGCCTGCTTCGGGCCCGGTGATGGTCACCCCCATGGCACGAAAGGCCGCGATGGTGGCCAGGACATCAGCACCCTCCAGCAGGTCCACGATTTCTGTCACCCCCTGGGCCAAGGCGCCCAGAATCACGGAGCGATGGGAGATCGATTTATCACCGGGTACCCGAAGCCTACCTCGCAGACGGCCTCCGGATTGAACGAGATAGTCCATACAAATCCTCAGTGGGGAGGAAAGAGAAAAC
>JAEPKX010000053.1 GCA_021375695.1 Candidatus Igneacidithiobacillus taupoensis
AGAGCTTTTGATTGAATTCGGCCCCGCCAACGGCATCGGTATGGCCATCCAGGCCAATCATCCACTCAGGGTGCTGCCGAAGGGTCGCGGCCAGTTGCTGAAGCTGGGCCTGGGCGTCGGGGCGGATGGTGGCCTGGTTGTAATCAAAGGGGATGTGCATGGCAAAACGGCCCTGCTGACCCAAGGCCTGCCCCATCTCGGCGGCAGTGGTCAGCTCCCGGTCGCCCTGGACCAGACCGGTCTGCATGGGCTTGGTTTGCACAGCATAGATATAGGTTTCACCACCGCCCTGTGGGGTTGTGCCGGAAACACTGAGAAAGACCCAGGTCTGGGAGCTGTTGGGCGAATCCAGGCGTTCAGTGACCATGCGCGGGCGGTCATAGTCATGTGTCTTGAATCCGGGCACCGCATGCCACAAAGGACTGGGCCCATTATAAAATTGCGCTTCATCGTTGACATTGCAGGTCTTGTTGGCGCATTGCCACAGGGTTTTGAAGCCTTGCTGGTGCAGGGTTTGCTGATAATTGCCCAGGATTTCCAGGGAAGACCGGTCTTTGGGGTTGAAATATCTTAGGTAGACCCCTTCGCCCTGGAGGTCCTGGTATTTGCTGGGGCCATTTTTGTCAAAGGGGCCCAGGGGCATACGCAACTCGTCAAACTGGGCGTGGAGATATTCGATCAGACGGCTGCCTGGGTAGCGGTGGAGAAAGGGCAGGTCCTGGCCCTTTTCTTCCGCCATGGCAAGGGGCGGAAAGGCGTTCCAGCCAATGCTGGCGACAAAGAGCAGGATCAGTGCTTTCTTCATGGTATGAACCTCCAGAAACCAGGATTTCTTGTGGCGATAAGCCTTCCACAGGGCAATGGCAAGGGCCTTGCGGTTGCGCACCCCATACTGGCGGTAGAGTTTTTGGATACGGGCCGCCACCTGCCCCGGAGAAAGCTCTAAGCTCCGGGCAATCTGGGCGGTACTCTGGGCCCGCAGGAGGGGCAGGAGCAGGGCGCGTTCCTCCTCCCGCAAGGGCGGAAAGAAGGGCACATGATCATGGAGAAGGGGGACGATCTCCCGGGCTTGCTGCAGGACCTGGGCGGCCGGAAGCGGGGTCTTGCCGGTGCAGTCCAAAAAGAGGACGGGTTCCCCAGGCTGCTCCCAACGCAGTCCATAGCGCTGCTCCCCCAGGGAAACCGGGACATTGGCGGGGAATTCCAGGAATTGCCGGCTCAGGCTTTTGCGCTGGGCAGCATCGGGCCAGCGGGCCTTGGGAAAGCGCCACCAGGGATGGAGACAAAAGCTCGCATCGGGCTGCGGCAGCAGGCGGTAGACCAGGATTTTTTGCAGCGGGGAGTTACGATCCAGTACCACCGGCTGGGGAAAATATTGCCAACCCCTGGGCGCAACCAGGTTCTCTACCTCCGCCAGGGAAGGCCGAAGCGGTTTTTTGGCAATCGACGTACCGCGTTGAAATAGCTCAACGATCGAAGTCATTACTACGCTCCCTCACCACGACTGATATCCAGTCGTTTTGTTTAGGTCGGGGAGCATAGCAGAGGAATGTTACAGGATTATGAATCTTGGTTTAAAAATTTTTTATAATTTATTCAAAAGGTTACGTTGATTTGTCACAATGATGACAAAGACTTGCGCAAAAAGGCGGGGGGGACCATGGCGGCCTGTTGCATCCCGGCATGGTAGTATTGGAGGTCCTCCAGGTGTTCGGCATCCTGCGCGCGGAAATGATCCCGGGCAATGCCCTTGCGCGCCAGGGTGGCGCTCCACCAGCCAGAAGGGTAGGCAAACTGGGGAAAGAAGAGGGTATCGACGGAATCGAAGGCAGCCGCTTTCATGCGCGCCTGGCATTGGCCAATGAGCTCGGCATGAAAGAGGGGGGATTCACTCTGGGCGATGAGGATTCCCTGGCTTCCCAGGGCCCGCCAGCAGGCCCGGTAGAAGTCTTCGGAAAAAAGGCCCGCCGCCGGCCCCACCGGATCGGTGGAGTCGACAATGATCAGGTCGTAGCTCCCTGCGGACGCCTCCTGGACCCAGGCAATGCCGTCGGTAAAGTGGAAATGGGCGCGGGGGTCATCGTTGCGGGAACAGAGCTCCGGAAAGAATCGTTCCGCCACCCGGGTCACCCGTTCATCCAGCTCCACCTGGACGGCGCTTTCCACCTCCGGATGGCGCAGCACCTCGCGCAGGGTGCCGCAGTCACCACCACCGATGATCAAGACCCGCCTGGGAGCAGGATGGGCAAAGAGGGCGGGATGGGTCATCATTTCATGGTAGAGAAAGTTGTCGCGATCGGTGAGCATGACCAGGCCATCCAGGGTCATGAGGGTACCGAAATGCTCGGTTTCCAAAATCTCGATGCGTTGGTAGGGGCTGTTTTCCCGATGCAGGACCCCGGTCACGCGCAGGCTCAGGGCAGCGCCATGTTCATCATAGCGTTCGGTGTACCAAAGTTCGGTGCTCATGGATCTTCCTTGGGTGGTGATTGACAACAGTATAGTCAAAGCAGAGATTGGGGCTCTAGCCCATCAGTCGTCGATTCCCCAACTTTCCTGCCGTTCCTGGATCCAGGCGGCCAGTTCTCTGGCCGGGCGAAAGCCGGGGGCCAGGCGGGCGGCTTCTTCGGCCGCCTGGCGGGCACGCTTGAGTTCCCCACGGTGCAAGTGGTATCGGGCCAGATTCATGTAGGCCAGATGCTGCCGGTCAAAGTGTCGGCAACGCAGGGCCTTGCGGATGGGAAAGAGGGACTCCTCTACCCGCCCCGACTCCATGAGATATTCACCCAGATCATTCCAGGCGATGCCCCATTCGGGGTCCAGGGCAATGGCTTTGCGGCAGGCGGCAATGGCGGCGTGCACATCCCCCGTTTCGGCCAGGGCCCAGGCATAAAAGGTCCACAGCAAAGGGGAATCTTCGTGCCGATCCAGGGCCCTGCGAAAGGCGTGGACGGCCTCGGCGAAGTGACCTGTTTGCTGCCAGTCGATGCCCTCGGCAAAATCCGGGTCCTGCTCGGCCATTTGGGTAATGGCGTCGTCCAGGGAAAAAGGGGCTTCGGAATGTGTCTTCATGGTGCGTACTCCTCCAGTGACCAACGGGCCCGGGCAGCGAAGGGTGCCAGGGGGCTTTGGCCGGCATCCAGATGAAAACTGGCCGCCAGGGCGATCATGGCGGCGTTGTCGGTACAGTGGGCGAGCTTGGGGTAATGAATGGCTGCCGTCTGCCCCAACACTTGGCCAAGGTGGGTTCGCAGACGCCGGTTGGCACTGACCCCACCGGCTACCACCAGGTTCTGGTATCCCGTCTCTTTAAGCGCGCGCCGGGCCTTTTCCACCAAGGTTTCCACCAGGGCCCACTCAAAGGCGGCGGCGAGATCGGCCTGGTCCTGGGGACTCCCCCCATCTTGTATCCGCTCCCACTGCAAGCGACAGGCCGTTTTCAGCCCACTGAAACTGAAATCCAGACCGGGGCGATCCAGCATGGGGCGCGGCAGGGTAAAACGCTGGGGATCCCCCTGCTCGGCCAACGCCGCCAAAGCCGGTCCCCCGGGGTAGGATAGGCCCATAATCTTGGCGACCTTGTCAAAGGCCTCGCCAGCGGCATCGTCGAGGGTATCCCCGATGATGCGATAGTGGCCGATGGCTTCCATAGCCAATAATTGACTATGGCCCCCGGAGACCAGCAGGGCCACGCTGGGCAAGGGGAGTTCTCCGGAAAGCAGCGGGGCCAGCAGGTGACCTTCCAGGTGATGAACGGGGACCCAGGGAACCCCCCAGGCCAGCGCCAGGCTTTTGGCAAACTGTACCCCCACCAGGAGAGCAGCAATGAGACCGGGGCCTGTGGTGACGGCAACGGCATCACCGCGCTGGATGCCAGTCTGGTGTTGGAGCTCCCGAAAGAGCAAGGGCAAACGGCGCACATGATCACGGGCGGCGAGCTCCGGGACCACCCCCCCATAGGGGGCATGAATGGCCGTCTGACTGAAGAGCACTTCGCCACGCAGGCCCACTCCCCGCTCATACCAGGCCAGACCCGTCTCGTCACAGGAACTCTCTATGCCCAGGATCAATTCAGCCATGCAGACTCTCCCGCTCCCGCATCCAGGACTCGAGCCAGGCAAGCTCTCCCACGCTGAAACCAGCGGCCAGGCGGGCCTCCCGCGCCAACGGTCCGGCCGGGCGGCCCCGATACCGTTCCTGCACGAGCTGAAAGAAGCGATCCTCTGGATCTACCTGCGCTTGCTGACAAAGGTAGCGAAACCAATGGCTGCCAACGGCCACGTGCCCTACCTCTTCTTGCTCGATGCGCGCCAGGACCGCAGCCGCCGCCCCATCACCCACCGCCAGGAGCCGCTCCCGAATCCCCGGGGTGACATCCAGACCGCGGGCCTCCAGCATGCGCGGGACCAGGGCCAGGCGAGCGGGGAGATCGCCGGCCGTAGCGCAAGCCATTTCCCACAGCCCATCATGGGCTGGCAGGTCGCCGTAGTCTCCCCCCATGTCCTGCAGCAAGCCGCGCAGGGCACGGAAGTGTTCCGCCTCTTCCTTGGCAATCCGTAGCCAATCCTCGTAGTAGGCCTGGGGCATTCCGGCAAAGGACCAAGCCGCATCAAGGGCGAGATTGATGGCATTGAATTCAATATGGGCTAACGCATGGAGAAGGGCAAAACGTCCTGCAGGGCTGCCCAGATTGCGTC
Organism: Candidatus Igneacidithiobacillus taupoensis; assembly: GCA_021375695.1. Lineage (GTDB taxonomy): Bacteria > Pseudomonadota > Gammaproteobacteria > Acidithiobacillales > Acidithiobacillaceae > Igneacidithiobacillus > Igneacidithiobacillus taupoensis. The sequence continues at coordinate 4,698 of JAEPKX010000053.1, forward strand.
TGCGGGGGAGTTGGCGCGGTGGCACCAAGCGCAAGTTCCGGGGCCGACCCGGCACAAGGGGAGTACATTGGGGCAGCCAGCCCGTGGGTTCCAGGCTCTCGGGCAGCCCCGCAACCTGCCCTAGCTTGCGATCGATGGCACACTCGGCCAATGCCTGCCCGATTTCCTGCTGGATGAGATTCATGACTTGATTATGGGGTCGAAACGGGGCGCTGCCAAGAAAAAACCCCGAGTCCAGTGGATTCGGGGTTACACAGAAGAGTCTGGCGGTGACCGACTTTCGCGGGGGGAGGCCCCCCACTATCATAGGCGCTGCAGCGTTTCACGGTCCTGTTCGGGATGGGAAGGGGTGGTTCCACTGCGCTATGGCCGC
>JAEPKX010000054.1 GCA_021375695.1 Candidatus Igneacidithiobacillus taupoensis
TTATAGAATAATTACCATAGCAAATTGGCTTGTATATTTTTGTAATTAACTAAAAGTGATTTGCATACTGTAAAGATAATTTTTCGTAATTCTATGGTACAAAAATTTCATTGGCTCTTGCGAAAACCAGGACGGCAGAATGTTGAATGGAAATGGAGGATACAATGAAACAAAGAGCGCTATATACCCTGTTTTTGTGCTGTATGACCGGCAGCTCTCCCGTTTGGGCGGATGCGAACCAGCCCTTGCAAGTACAGATCGACCTTCCGCAACCCTTGGGACCTTCCCTTCTCTACGGAAAAAACTTGTCATTTCGTCCTTTGCAACCGGGGATAGATAGCAGCCATTTGCTCCAGAGTATTACTGGTGCCCAGCGTATCGCTTCCGGTAGTCTGGCGGAGCAGCCCTTTCTCAATGGTCTGCGGGGCAGCAATCTCAATGTGTTGGTCAATGGGATCAGTATTGCCAACAGTTGTCCCAATGAAATGATGCCACCCATGTCCTACCTCCCCCCAAGCCAAGTAGGTTCCATCACCGTCTACCCCACGGTTGCACCGGTGACAGAGCTCACGGGGGCCTTGGGTGGGGCCATTGCCATCTCCAGTCCGCCACCGATCTTTGCCAATGCAAAGCAGGGCTATCAGGCTGGAGGAAGCCTTGGTGCCTTCTATCATAGCAATGGCGACGTGCATGGGGAAAACCTGAGCCTCTATGGGGCCAGCGAGCACTTTTCCATCCGTTACGAGGGCAGTCTTGCCCAGGGAGACAATCTACAGGCTGCCGCCCCGTTCAAACCTGCAACCGCCACCATTCCCGCCAAGACCATTGCTTCTACCGCTTTTCGTTCTGAAAATCAAAGCATTACTCTGGCAGGTAGATGGCAGGACCAACTCCTGGAGCTGACCATTAGTCATCAGCACCTCCCCTACGAGGGCTTTCCCAATGTCCGTATGGATCTGACCAACAACTCGGAAACCACCTTCCATCTCCACTACCTCGGGCAATACTCCTGGGGCAAGTTAGACACTCATTTCTACAATGAGCTGATCCAGCACGAGATGAACTTCTTGGCCGACAAGCAGATGGGCAGTATGAGCCAGATGCCCATGTACACCCAGGCCACGCAGCAAGGGCTGCGCAGTATTGCCACCATCCCGTTGGGCCAACAAGATCGGGTGCACGCCGGAATCGATCTGCGCTGGTATCACCTCAACGACTGGTGGACCCCGGTGGCGGGCAGTACCATGATGGGCCCCAATGTCTTCTGGAATATTCGCAATGGTCGCGAGGATCATTATGACGTCCTGGGAGATTGGGAGCATCACTGGAATTCCCACTGGCTAAGCCGCGTAGGTCTCCGCCTGGACCAAGTACAGACCAACACCGGTCCCGTTCAAGGCTATAACAACATGATGTACGGTAATCCTGCCCTGGCCACTTCCCTACCGGGGCGTTTCAACGCCGCTGATCGTGGGCGCAGTTTTACCAATTGGGATCTCAGTGCCATTCTCCACTACGCACCCAACCCACAAATGCAATGGGAATTGGGCCTTGCCCGCACGGCCCAGGCTCCCAACCTCTATGAACTCTACGCCTGGTCCAGCAATAGCATGGCCATGCTGATGAATGGCTGGTTTGGAGATGGAAACGGTTACCTTGGCAATCTCCAGCTGCATCCCCAGGTCAACAATACCGTAAGCATCAACGCCCAGTTTCAGGGCGAAGACCCCAAGGCATGGCAAGTACAGATCACGCCGTACTTTTCTTATGTGCAAAATTATATCGGGGTACAACGTTGTCCCACTGCGCTCGGCGGTGCCTGCACGGCCGCCAATCTGACCGCCTCACAAGGCTTTGTGTATCTACAATTCAACAACCAGAACGCCGAGATTTGGGGGGTTAACGCCACGGCCCAGGCTCGGCTCCTGCAAAGCAGGCAGCTAGGCACCTTCGCTACCCGCCTGCAACTGGCCTTTGTGCAGGGACAAAATCTCAGTACCCATGCCCCCCTGTACCAGATCATGCCGTTATCGGGGAGCATCACCCTGGATCAGGACTGGGGGCCTCTGCAAAACTGGATTCGCACCACCCTGGTCGCCGCGCAGAACCGGGTCGATCCCATCCGCAATCAGGTAGCAACCCCAGGGTATGCCCTCCTGGATCTGGGTACTCGTTTCACGCAGGGATCCTGGCAAGCCTCCCTGACCCTCCATAACCTGCTGAACCAGTTCTATTATCAGCCGCTGGGTGGTCTCTATCTGGGACAAAAACCCTATGCCTGGGGTATACCCCTGCCCGGTCCGGGTCGTTCGGTGGATATCAGCCTGAGCTATGCTTTCTAAGGGTATCCTCTTTGGCCCAGCGGCGGGCCAGGGTATCAAGCCCATCCAGGACCGCCCCCAACTCATGACCGCGTGGGGTCAGTCCATAGCTCACTTCTGGGGGAACCGTGGGACGATAGTCCCGATACACGATTCCTCCTTCCTCCAACAGCCGTAGCCGCTGGGTGAGGACCCGGGCTGATATCTGCCCAATACTTCTCTGCAAGACCCCAAAACGCATAGTCCCTTGGGTACGTAAGACCCACAGGATCTGGGTGGTCCACGGCCCCATGAGCAGTTGCAAGAGGGCATTCATGGGGCAAGGGTGTTCTTCCCGCGTTTTTCTCATAGTTACTAAATAGTACCTACTTTTATGAAATCACCATTATGCATAGTATAACCAAAGCGGAGTATTCACCAGCCCAAGGAGATTGCCATGCCGCAACCGGCCCTTCGTGCTTTGGAACAAGTGGTATCCGGTCGTCTGACCCGGGATGGTGCCGGTGTCAGCCTGACCCGCCTGCTCGAGAGACCACTCCAACAGCGACTGGACCCATTCCTGATGCTGGACCTCTTTGGCAGCGATCACCCCGACGACTATATCGCCGGTTTTCCCGATCATCCCCATCGCGGTTTCGAAACCATTACCTACATGCTCGCCGGACGCATGCGCCACCAAGACAGTGCGGGACATCAAGGACTGCTGGAAAGCGGCGGCCTCCAGTGGATGATTGCTGGTCGCGGGGTGATCCATTCGGAGTTGCCGGAGCAACAGGAAGGACGGATGGCTGGTTTTCAACTCTGGCTGAATCTTCCCGCTGCCCAGAAACTCTGCGAACCCTGGTATCGGGATTTTCGCGCCGAAGAACTACCCCGCTTTCGCCTGGACCATGGGGTGGAGGGCATCGTCCTTGCTGGCGAAAGCCATGGCGTAGAGGGTGCGGTACAACGTCCCCAAACAGAACCCTTGATTCTGGATCTCAAGCTGCCGCCCCATATCCCCTTTCGTCAGTCCATCCCTGCGGCGTATCACGCCTTTGTGGTGCCCTTTGCCGGCTCGGTGGAAGTGCAGGGCCAGCGTATCCCCACCCATCAGCTGGGGATTCTAGGATCGGGAGAGATCCTGGAGCTGCAGAGCTCTTCGCCGACGCGGGTACTATTGGTGGCCGGGCGGCCCCTTGGCGAACCCATCGTGCAGCATGGACCGTTTGTGATGAACAGCCAGCAAGAAATCGAGGAGACCCTGGCAGCCTATGGTGCCGGACTGCTCGCCTGAATCCTTCAGACCAACAAGGAGTATAGACCATGACCAAAGTTCTCGTGCTGTATCATAGCTTCTGGGGCCATGTTGAAACCCTGGCCCAAGCCGAGGCCGAAGGGGCCCGCTCGGTAGCTGGAGTTGAGGTGACCCTCAAACGGGTGCCGGAGACCCTGGACGCCCAAAAGCAGGCCGAAATCCATATCAAAGCCCAGTCGGCTCCCGTAGCCGAACCCGATGAACTGGGCGACTATGACGCCATTCTCTTTGGTACACCTACGCGTTTTGGCAACATGAGTGGACAAATGCGTAACTTTCTTGATCGCACCGGGGGGCTTTGGCAAAAAGGGGCGCTCGTCGGCAAGGTAGGGAGCGTCTTTGTCAGTACTGCCACCCAGCATGGTGGCCAGGAAAGCACGATCCTGAGCTTTCTACCCTTTCTCTTTCATCAAGGCATGGTGGTGGTGGGGGTGCCCTACAGCTGTCCGGAATTGGGCAACATGAGCGAAATCACCGGCGGCACCCCCTATGGGGCCAGTACCCTGGCCAACAGTGACGGCAGCCGTCAGCCCTCGGCCAACGAGCTGATCATCGCCCGCTACCAAGGCCGCCATGTGGCAGAGATCGCCCGCAAACTTCACCCCTAAATCACGACGAGACTTGCTAGCATAGGTCGCAAAACTCAAATTGGGCGGTCGCGGTAGAGACAGTAGTTACCCACCGCCCCCCCGCACAGATCCGTATGAGCGGAATTACCGCATACGGCTGCTACCTCAGGTCATGACGCGCAACCTGTGCGATGGGTAGGGATGAGCCAGTTATTCAAGTTAGGCCCTGGATCTACCCAGAATCAAAATCCAACCCTATAGTAGGATACTTACTTTGATGTAGGATTCATATGGAAAGCACACCAGGGATTTCAATAAGTGCCGCCAATCTAAATAAACATCTGACCATCCCACATGCAGTAGCCTTAGTCGTTGGGATGGTGGTTGGAGCTGGATATCTAGTTATCCCTGGCATCGTCTACCACACAGCCGGAAAGGCTGCTTTATCTGCATGGATATTGAACGGAGTGGTGATCATCCCGCTCTTGATGATTTTTGCAAGGATCGGAGCTTCGCATCCAAGCGCGGACGGGTTGTCGGGTTATTTTGGGATCGCATTTGGTCGTCACGCCAAACACGCCATGCAGATATTGGTGTTGATCACATTCATTCTCGCCATGCCGGCAATTGCCATCGTAGGCGGTGAATATGCCTCTTACGTTATGCACTTGGATAAAAATGCGATCTTTTATGTCGCCGCGTTGTTTTTCATCAGCGCCGGCTTCGTTAACATGCAGGGGATTGTC